>JAXGXQ010000003.1:0-307890 GCA_040772685.1 Clostridia bacterium
TGTTGGAAAACCGCCCTGAATTCCAGCAAGTGTACAAGCCGGAAACCGCTTACATAATGACCGATATTTTGCGGGGAGTTATGACTTCAGGCGGCACTGCCAATGGCAACGCAGTGCCCAATATGCCTACAGCCGGCAAAACCGGTACAACCGACGACAACGTCGACAAATGGCTGGTTGGCTACACTCCATACTACACTGCTGCTGTCTGGTACGGCTACGACAACAGACTCGGCAGAACCGAAATACCTTCAGGGGACCGCAATAATGCGCGCGGGATCTGGACAGACGCAATGACCAGAATCCACGAAGGTCTTGAAAAGCGGGAATTTGAGAAGCCAAAAACCATCAAGACATCCTCGGTCTGTACAGAAAGCGGCATGCTGGCAACACCATTCTGCCCAACCAAAAAGAGTGAAATGTTTGTTCCAAACGCGATGATGAATCCAAAAGAGGACTGTAACATTCACACAGCACCAGAGATCCCGGACATTATTGCGGAACTTCAGGAAATCATTTTCCCTGGCCGCTAAGTTAAAAATTAAATTGCTTGCCGAAAGGGTTATCCCCGATTTCTATTTCTGTCGAATGCTCTAAATCTTAGCGGCAGCAAACAGGGTGCCCACCCTTTCGCCTTCAATAATTTGATCCACAATCCGGTTATTTGAGCCATTGGCAATCACGATCGGGATGCCGGCAGCTGAGGCAATACGGGCTGCCGAGATTTTACTGCGCATACCGCCAGTTCCGCGGTGTGTCCCCTCCTGTCCGGCACTGGCTGCGATGGTATCATCAATCTCCGCTACATAATGGATAATACTGGCGTGCTCATCACAACGCGGGTCACTGGTATAAAGACCGTCGATGTCTGAAAGCAGAATCAGTAAATCGGCTCCGATCAGGTCAGCAACTATAGCCGAGAGATTATCATTGTCGCCAAATGTACCGTTGTGGTAAATTTCTCTGGTCGAAACTGTATCGTTTTCATTGACAACAGGCAATATCTCGCGTTCCAGCAAAGCCGCAAAGGTATTGCAAATATTAACACGAGTCAATTTGTCATCAATATCGTCTTTTGTTAAAAGAATCTGGGCAACCACATAATTGTAATCTGCCATAGTTTTTGAGTATATGTTCATCAGCTCGCACTGGCCCACGGCGGCGACAGCCTGCTTGGCCCGGATCGAACGCGGTTTCTCTGAGAGACGTAATTTGCCGACGCCCATACCTATAGCGCCAGAAGAAACCAGTACCAACTCTTTGCCCTGGTTCATCTGGTTGGCCAGCGAACGGCAAAGATGGTCGACATTGCCAATGTTAGTGCGGCCATTCTCGTAAGTCAGGGTTGAAGTTCCAACCTTTACCACAATTTTCTTTGCCTGGCGGATCTGTTCTCGCAGTGCGAGCTCTGCCTGGCTGCCTTTGGTTTCACTCATTGTTGGGAAGTTCCTTTCACAGTGGTTTATCTGATCCGCCAATCACTCCGCTTTTGCGGCCGAAGCATTTGCCGGACTGGTTGAAGCCGCCTCGCCTGTCGGCAGCAAAGCTTCATTAAGAACATCGTTCATTACAGCAACAGGGACAATACGCAATTTATCTTTTACAGACTCAGGGATATCTTCCAGATCGCGCTCATTGTCCGCTGGTATCAGAACAGTATCTATTCCGGCGCGGTTTGCAGCGATAATTTTTTCTTTTAATCCACCGATTGGTAAAACACGGCCGCGCAAAGTTATTTCACCTGTCATTGCTACGTTGTGTCTGACAGGACGCCCGCTCAAGGCTGAAGCCACAGCTGTTGCCAGGGTTATTCCGGCGGAAGGACCGTCTTTGGGGGTTGCTCCTTCCGGCACGTGAATATGAATATCTTTTTTGGCATTAAAATCAGGGTCAATTCCCAGCTCATTTACCATTGTCCGGATATAGGTAACTGCGGCGCGGGCGGATTCTTTCATAACATCGCCAAGAGAACCGGTCAGCTCCAGTTTGCCGCTGCCGGGCATGACATTAACCTCAATATTAAGCGTATCACCGCCGGCGAAAGTCCAGGCCAGTCCTGTTGCGATACCAATCTGGTCCAGATCCTGCATTTTTTCAAAGCGGAACTTCGGCCGTCCAATCAGATCCGGCAGCTTCTCTGGTGTGACTTTGATCGTCTTTTGTTTTTTCTCAGCAATCAGGATTGCTGCCCGGCGGCAAACATGAGCGATCTCGCGCTCAAGCTGGCGCACACCTGCTTCACGTGTGTAACCACTGATTAAGGCCAATACCGCTTCACGGCTGATTTTCAATTGCTGGCTTGTCAGCGCGTTTGCTTCCAGCTGGTGGCTTAGAATATGACGCAGGACGATTTCTGCTTTTTCTTCTTCGGTATAACCAGAGATTGAAACAACCTCCATTCGGTCCAGCAAGGGCTGGGGAATAGTTTCGGTTGTATTGGCCGTTGTGATAAACATTACGTGCGAGAGGTCATATGGAATCTCGAGGTAATGGTCGCGGAATGAGTTGTTTTGCTCCGGATCAAGCACTTCCAGCAGCGCCGAGGTAGGGTCGCCGCGGAAATCACTGCCTACTTTATCTATTTCATCCAGCAAGAGCAACGGGTTATCTGTGCCGATCTGACGGATGGCTGCGATAATGCGGCCGGGCATGGCGCCAACATATGTTTTGCGGTGGCCGCGGATTTCTGCTTCATCGTGAATGCCGCCTAAGGACATACGTGTATACTTACGGCCCAGCGCCTCAGCCACCGAACGGGCGATTGAGGTTTTACCGGTACCGGGAGGACCCACAAGGCACAGGATCGGCCCTTTTGTGGTGGTTTCACCGTTTTGCAGCCGTAATTTACGCACTGCCAGGTACTCCAGGATCCGTTCCTTTACTTGCTTAAGGCCATAATGATCACGGTCAAGTATTTTTCGGGCTTCAGCTATGTCAAGGTGTTCTTCATCCATCCCGCCCCAGGGCATTTCGAATACCAGATCCAGGTAATTTCTGATCACAGCGCCTTCAGGGTAACCAGCAGGCATCCGGCTTAAGCGGTTTATTTCCTTCTCCAGCCGCGGGCGTGCTTCTTCTGGAATATTGGCATTTTTCAGTTGTTCCTGGTAAGCGGCTATTTCGTCCTGAACACTTTCGTGTTCACCAAGTTCACTCTGGATTACCTTCATCTGCTCGCGCAGGAAGTACTCTTTCTGGTTTTTTTCCACTGTCTGGCGAACTTTTTCGCCAATATCGTGTTCCAGTTCGGCAATATATTTCTCCCGGCCAAGAATCAGCACCAGGCGCTGAATGCGGTCGATCGGGTCAATGGCTTCCAGAAGCTCCTGTTTTTCTGTCTGCTTCAGAGCCAGGTTAGCCGTTATTGTGTCAGCAGCTTCGCTGGCATCATTCATGCCGCTGATTGCAACTATGGCTTCCGACGAAAATTTACTGCTCGCACCGGCATACTCTTCCAGTGACTGAATCAGTTGCCGCCTCCAGGCTTCGAGTTCATTAAAATCCAAAGATTCCGGTACAGTCAGGTATTGCTCAACCTCAACCCGGTAGTAGGGGTCATCATCGAGTATACGAAGAATTTTGGCCCGGCGTACACCCTCGACTAACAATTTTGCAGTACCATCGCTGCCAGTCTGCTCAACTACCTGGCGAATCCGCGCTACACAGCCGATTTCATAGATTTCGGAAGGTGTCGGCCACTCCGTGCTGACATCCTTTTGAGTAGCCAGAAATATGAGTTGACTGCCACCGGCTGCCGCTTCTACTGCCTGGCGGGAACGATCGCGGGCAACATCAAAAGCCAGAGTGATTCCGGGGAATACAGTAAGGCCACGCAAAGGGATCATCGGAATATCCAGCAAAATATGCATATCATCACCGGAGCGCCTTTTAGCGGGACGGCCTGGCTTTCGTGCTGTTGCAGGTTTACGAGTTGTCGCGGTTTTTCCTGCTGCAGTGCGTTTGCGCGCTGTTGTCGCGCCAGTTTTGTTTGCTGCTGTTGTTTTGCGTCTGGTGCTGGTCTGTTCGGCTTTTGTATCTGTATCCTGTTCAGGTGTTAAATCATGATTATCGTCAGGATCACGCTTTTTGTTGTCATTCATTTATTTACGCTCCGTTAACTTTTATCGTGCGTCTATTATACCATTGCGCCAAATCTCATGTCGCTGCAGGCATTAATAAAGTAAAAAAGGCGCCTCTTTGGTAGAGGCGCCCAGTTTGTTTAGCGGAATCCGGTTTACTCGATGATTGTGGAGATGGTGCCGGAACCAACTGTTTTACCGCCTTCACGGATAGCGAACTTGAGGCCGGTATCCATGGCGATCGGGCTGATCAGCTTGACGGTGATGGTGACGTGGTCACCAGGCATGCACATTTCAACGCCTTCCGGCAGCTCGGCCACACCAGTAACGTCCGTTGTACGGAAGTAGAACTGCGGGCGATAGCCATTGAAGAAGGGCTTGTGACGGCCGCCTTCAGCCTGTGTCAGAACATAAATCTGACCGGTGAAGTGGGTGTGGGGTTTGATTGAACCGGGTTTCGCGAGAACCTGGCCGCGCTCAACATCCTTACGGGTGATGCCGCGGAGCAGGGCGCCGATGTTATCGCCGGCTTCAGCCTGGTCAAGCAGTTTACGGAACATTTCAACGCCGGTAACGACGGAGCTTTTGGTTTCTTCTGTGAGACCAACGATTTCAACCGGATCGCCGACCTTGACGATACCACGCTCAACACGGCCTGTAGCAACGGTGCCACGGCCTGTGATTGTGAAGACGTCTTCAACAGGCATCAGGAACGGCAGTTCTGTCGGGCGCGCAGGTGTGGGGATCCAGGTGTCAACAGCTTCCATGAGTTCAAGGATAGGAGCATAGACAGGATCGTTAACGTCGGTGCTGGTGCTTTCGAGAACATCCAAAGCAGAACCCTTGATGACAGGGGTGTCATCGCCGGGGAAATCATAGGCGTTCAGCAGTTCACGAACTTCCATTTCGGTAAGTTCAACCAGTTCCGGATCCGCCATGTCAACCTTGTTCAGGAAGACTACGATTGAAGGCACGCCAACCTGACGGGCAAGCAGGATGTGCTCGCGGGTCTGGGGCATTGGGCCGTCAGCGGCTGATACAACCAGGATCGCGCCGTCCATCTGGGCAGCACCGGTGATCATGTTTTTGATGTAGTCAGCATGACCGGGGCAGTCGACGTGCGCGTAGTGGCGGGCGTCGGTCTGATACTCGACATGCGAAGTGTTAATTGTGATACCGCGGGCTTTTTCTTCCGGGGCCTTATCGATTTTATCGTAGGCTGTGAAGTCGGCTTTGCCTCCGCCCTCCATTGAGAGAACTTTGGTGATAGCGGCTGTTAGTGATGTTTTGCCGTGATCGACATGGCCGATGGTGCCGATGTTGACATGTGGCTTGTTTCTTTCAAATTTTGCCTTGCCCATTTTGAGATAATCCTCCTTTTTGCAGCTGAATCGCTGTAAATTGTTGTTTAATACAGTTTTTTGAATCTAAGCGCCATTTTACTATATTAGCGTTGTTTCTCCAATACAGCGGCTTATTTCTTGAGTATTTGTTCCATGATGCTCTTCGGCACTTCTTCGAAGTGGCTGATTTGCATTACGAATGTACCACGGCCTTGTGTACGGGAACGCAGTACTGTGGCATAACCGAACATTTGGGACAGAGGTACGCGAGCTGCGATAGCTTGAACGCCGTTGCGGGCTTCCATGCCTTCGATACGACCGCGCCGTGAGCTGATATCGCCCATAACGTCGCCCATATAGTCCTCAGGTACCATTATGTCAACACGCATGATCGGTTCGAGTAATACAGGATCTGCTTTACGGCAAGCTTCCTTGAAGCCCATGGAACCGGCAATCTTAAATGCCATTTCCGATGAGTCGACTTCATGATAGGAACCGTCGAGCAGATTAACGCGTACGTCGACAACCGGATAGCCGCCCAGTATACCTGAGCCCATGGCTTCCTGAATGCCGGCGTCGATTGGGGCGATGTATTCTTTGGGAATCGCACCACCGACAACTTTGTTGACAAATTCGTAGCCGGCGCCTGGTTCCAGCGGTTCAAGCTCGATCACACAGTGACCATACTGACCGCGTCCACCCGACTGGCGAACGAACTTGCCTTCAGCCTGCACTGTCTTGCGAATGGTCTCCTTATAGGCGACCTGAGGCGCACCGACGTTGGCTTCCACTTTAAACTCACGGAACATGCGGTCAACGATAATGTCGAGATGAAGTTCACCCATGCCCGAAATCAGGGTTTGGCCGGTATCCGCGTCTGTATGCGTGCGGAAGGTCGGATCCTCTTCTGCAAGTTTCTGCAGGGCGATCATCATCTTGTCCTGACTGGCTTTTGATTTAGGTTCAATCGCAACACTGATAACAGGCTCTGGGAACTCCATCGACTCAAGAATTATCCGATGCTTTTCGTCGCAGAGGGTATCACCGGTCGTTGTATCCTTCAGGCCGACTGCCGCGGCGATATCGCCGGAATAAATCCGGTCAACTTCTTCACGGTGATTGGCGTGCATCTGCAAAATACGACCAACGCGCTCACGCTTGTTTTTGACAGCGTTAAGCACATAGGAGCCGGATTCCAGTTGCCCCGAATAAACCCTGAAGAAGCAGAGCTTGCCAACAAATGGATCCGTCATAACCTTAAAAGCCAAGGCTGCAAACGGAGCTTCGTCGGAGGCAGGACGTGTGTCTTCCTCATCTGTGTTCGGATTAATACCTTTAATCGGCGGTACATCCAACGGTGAGGGCATGTAATCAATAACAGCATCCAGCAGCAGCTGGACACCTTTGTTCTTGTAGGATGATCCACAGCAGACCGGTGTGATATCACAGGCAAGCACGGCACGGCGCAGAGCATCTTTCAGCTCATCACGAGTAATTTCCTCGCCTTCAAGAAACTTAAGGGTAAGTTCCTCGTCAGTTTCGGCAATTGCTTCAACCATATTGTCGTGCCATTGCTGGGCCAGTTCGCTCAGATCCTCTGGGATGTCGCGTTCTTCGATCACCATGCCCTGATCATCACTGTACATTTCGGCTTTCATCAGCATCAGATCAATGATACCGGTGAAACTGTCTTCCTTGCCGATAGGCAGCTGAATGGGAACCGCATTGGCTCTCAGGCGGTCTTTAATCATCTGTACGGTGCGGAAAAAGTCGGCGCCGAGGATATCCATTTTGTTAACGTAGGCTATACGCGGTACGCTGTAGTGGTCGGCTTGGCGCCAAACCGTCTCTGTTTGCGGCTCGACTCCGCCCTTGGCGCAAAAAAGCGTCACAGCTCCGTCAAGTACACGCAGTGAACGCTCGACTTCGACCGTAAAATCGACATGCCCTGGTGTGTCAATGATATTGACGCGGTGATCCTTCCACTGAGCGGTTGTAGCGGCAGAAGTAATAGTAATGCCACGCTCCTGTTCCTGTTCCATCCAGTCCATAGTAGCGGCGCCTTCATGTGTTTCGCCGATTTTATGAATTCGTCCGGTATAGAAAAGGATACGTTCAGTAGTGGTTGTCTTGCCGGCATCAATGTGGGCCATTATGCCAATGTTGCGGGTTTTGTCCAGCGTATATTGTCTGGGCATCAGTTAGAACTCCTTCCCAAAGGGGATTACCACCGATAATGGGCAAACGCGCGATTGGCGTCGGCCATTCGATGCATGTCTTCTTTTTTCTTAAATGTTCCGCCAGTGTTGTTAAACGCGTCCATAAGCTCGCCTGCGAGACGCTCTTTCATTGTGCGCTCGTTGCGTTTACGGGCATTTTCCACCAGCCAGCGCAGACCTAATGTCTGGCGTCTTTCAGGCCGGACTTCGATCGGCACCTGATAGTTGGCACCGCCGACACGTCTTGCCTTGACTTCCAGCATTGGCATTACGTTTTCCAAAGCTTTGTTAAAAACTTCCAGGGGATCCTGATTAGTCTTTTCGCGGATGATATCAAAGGCACCGTAGCAGATTCCCTGCGCAACGCCTTTTTTGCCGTCCAGCATGATGTTGTTGATGAGCTTTGCCACCCGAACATCGTGATAGACGGGATCCGGAAGCAGCTCTCTTGTGGGGACATGACCTTTTCTAGGCACTGTTCTTCCCTCCTCTCATGATAATGCGGACCAAATGGCCCGATACCACAGGTACTCACGATTCAATTTCCGTGTTGGTGCACTTGATGTCATGCCGCTGAAAATGCGATATATGACAAAGTGTACTGATCACGCATGAGTTCAACCGGCGGCTTAGTTCTTGACCTTGGCTGCCTTCGGTCGCTTCGCGCCGTACTTGGAACGACTTTGCAAACGATTGGCAACGCCGGAGCTGTCCAGCGTTCCGCGGACAATATGGTAGCGGACACCCGGCAGATCCTTGACACGGCCGCCGCGGATAAGTACAACGGAGTGCTCCTGCAGATTGTGGCCAATTCCCGGAATGTAGGCGGAAACCTCAATCAGGTTGGTCAGACGAACCCTGGCCACTTTACGTAAGGCTGAATTCGGCTTCTTTGGGGTTGTGGTTTTAACCACAGTGCACACGCCGCGCTTTTGCGGGGATGTGGATTCGGTATTACGCTTTTTCAGCGTGTTCATGCCGATGTGCAGTGCCGGCGACTTTGATTTGTAAGTCTTCGAGGCCCTGCCTGTCTTTACCAGTTGGTTGAACGTAGGCATCAATACACCTCCTTTCGTTTTTTCTGCCATAATTTTTGTTTTCTCTACTGCCCGCACATTATATAATATGCGCGAGGCAAAAGAGCACAAAAAGAACCCCTGTGGGGTTTCAGGCAATTCAGTATATCACCGGTCATGGAAAAAGTAAACATCTGTTGCTTACGTAAACGTTTGAGTGATAGAATGGAATAGCAATTTTAGCGAAATTGCGCTCAAAAACAAATCCCAGCAACCGGAGGACGAAACCAATGGCAAAAATTGTTGTAGAAGTATGCGCCGGCACTAAGTGTACCCTTATGGGCGCGATGGATATTATCAGTTCAGTTGAGAGCCTTAAAGATTTACATGGCACCCTGAAACCCGAATGTGAAATTGATGTGCGTCCGGTTCGTTGCAATCATGCCTGCGATAAAGAAGGTCAGGCCCCTGTTGTCTATGTAAATGGTGAAATCATGATTCGCACCGACACAGAAAGTGTAATGGAAAAAGTATTTAATATTGCTCGCGAACTCGGCTGCCTTTAGTTAACCGTCTTTCAGCGACTGTCTTGTTTGCAATAATCTGCCCTTATGTTCGCCGTTGGCTTATCATTTATATCTAAAGGATAATCAAGAGCTGAATGACTAATTAGTGACATATGAGGTGAATCATGCGAGGGATTTATACCCCGATTACAAAAATACGCCGTCAGGTTTTTACTGCCATTGCCCGTTTCGCTTATGAGCGCGACCTGGATAGCATGGATTTTTCACCGCTCTACGAGATGCCTTACGAAATTATTCCCGGTGAAGTCCCTTTATACCGCGACAGCATCCATAAAGAACGCGCAATTATCAAAGAACGCCTGAGGCTGGCACTGGGCCTTTCGCAGCGTCCTGCAACCGCGCACAGACCATTTACAGATGATATGGCCGGCTGCACGCAAGTTGATCAACTATTCGACCTGCCGCTGGTTAATGTTATCCCCTTTGCCTGTGTCGCCTGTCCAACAGATATGTTTCTCGTTACCAATAATTGTCGTAAGTGCCTGGCTCACCCATGTACGGCTGTCTGCCCAGTTAAAGCTGTTTCTATGGGCCGCCATGCGGCTGAAATCGATAACGAAAAATGCATTAAATGCGGACGTTGTGAAAAAGCCTGCCCCTACAACGCCATAGTCCGCACCGGCCGTCCCTGCGCCGAAGCCTGTGGTGTTGACGCGATTACAAGTGATGAGATGGGTCGGGCCAAAATCACTGACCGCTGTGTTAATTGCGGCTTGTGTATTGTCAGCTGCCCCTTCGCGGCCATAACTGATAAAGCCGAAATATTCCAGCTGATTACTGCTATCAGGCAGGGTCACCGTGTTTATGCTGAAATCGCGCCATCGTTTGTCGGCCAGTTTGGTCCGCTGACGACACCAGGTCAAGTGGTTAGCGGCTTGAAAGCCTTAGGATTCATTGATGTAGTTGAAGTTGCCCTCGGTGCCGACATTGGTTCACTGGGCGAGTCCGAAGAATACCTGAGAAGAGTTACTGATGAATCTTTCCTTGGTACTTCCTGCTGCCCGTCCTGGGCCGACCTGGCCCGGCGTTTTTATCCCGAAGTTAGCGAGCATGTCTCCGTCTCTCACACGCCGATGGTTGCGACGGCTCAAAGAATTAAAGACAAAGACCCGGAAGCAAAAATCGTTTTCATCGGACCATGTACAGCCAAAAAAATTGAAGGTCTTGAACCTGCTGTGCGTCCTTATATTGATTATGTTATTACCTTTGAAGAACTTATGGGCATGTTCAGTGCCAAGTCAATCGAGCTGACAGATCAGCCGGAAGAAGAATTCCTCACGCTGGCTTCACGGGATGGCCGTAATTATGCTGTTGCCGGCAATGTTGCCCAGGCCATAGCGGCTTGCATTGAGCGCAAGGAGCCCGGTCGCAAGGTGCCGCTGATGAATGCGGACAGTCTGGAAGCATGTCAGAAGATGCTGAAACTCGCAAAAGCCGGGAAAACTCCCGGACATATCCTGGAAGGCATGGCCTGCCCGGGCGGTTGTGTCGGCGGGCCCGGAACCCTGACCCCTATAGCCCGTGCCGGTGCTTCTGTGAAACAGTTTGCCGGTAAATCGAATTTCGAAACAGCTGTTGATAATCCGCATGCTGTAGAAACGCAAAGTCACGAAAGATAGACACCTGTGTTACCTCCAGAAGCGCCAATCCAGCGTATAATTTGATATTAGCAAAGACACTTGGCAACATTAACCTTGCGCGATTTTTTCTAAAATCTTGATGCGCTTATGTTTGTTCTGAAGGAGGAAATTCCATATGATTCAAGAGCTTTTAATTACACGCATCCTGGCCCGCGAAATTATTGATTCGCGCGGTAACCCTACTGTTGAAGCTGAAGTAGAAACCGAAGACGGTTCTGTGGGCCGCGCTGCGGTGCCTTCAGGCGCGTCAACCGGTGCTTTTGAAGCCGTCGAGCTGCGCGATCGCGACCCCGGCCGTTACCTTGGTCTTGGCGTACGCAAAGCAGTCGGGAATATCAACGACTTGATCGCGCCTGAGCTGATTGGTTTTAATGCCTTCGATCAGCGCGGTGTAGATCAGCTGATGATTGATTTTGATGGTACAGATAATAAGAGCAAGCTGGGAGCCAATGCCCTGCTGGCAGTATCGCTGGCTGTCGCCAAAGCAGCCGCCCAGGCTCGCGGGATGGAGCTATACGAATATCTCGGCGGTGTTAACGCCCATATTATGCCTGTTCCTATGATGAATATTATTAATGGCGGCAAGCATGCGGATAACAGCATTAACCTGCAGGAGTTTATGATCATGCCGGTTGGCGCCAGCACTTTCCGTGAAGCCCTCCAATGGAGCGTTGAAGTTTTCCATACACTCAAGAAGCTGCTTAAAAACCAAGGCTACGCAACATCTGTTGGTGATGAAGGCGGCTTCGCCCCCAACTTTGAAAGTGATGAACAGGCACTGACATTTATTGTTGATGCCATCAAGCAGGCCGGCTTCACTCCGGGACGCGATTTTTATATCGCGCTGGACCCCGCTTCAACCGAACTCTATGAAGAAGCCAAAAAGGCAGGCCGGGAAGGCGATTACTATTTCTGGAAATCCAACATGTTCAAAACACGTGAGGAAATGGTTGATTACTGGGCGGATCTGGCCGATCGTTACCCGATTATTTCGCTGGAAGATGGCATGGCGGAAGAGGACTGGGAAGGCTGGAAGCTTTTGACTGAGCGCATTGGCGATCGGGTCCAGTTGGTTGGTGATGACCTGTTTGTCACCAATACGAGCCGTATCCGCAAGGGGATAGAGCAGAATGTCTCAAATTCTGTGCTGATCAAACTGAACCAGATTGGCACGCTTACTGAAACGCTTGAAGCAATCGAAATGGCAATGCGCAATGGCTGGACAGCAATTGTGTCACACCGTTCCGGCGAAACCGAAGATGTCACCATTGCTGATGTAGTCGTTGCAACAAACGCCGGCCAAATTAAAACAGGTGCTCCTTCCCGTTCGGATCGCGTTGCTAAATACAACCAGCTGCTGCGCATTGAGGAATCACTCGGCATTGCCGCATCTTACGCCGGCAAGCAGGCCTTCCGTGTGCCTTTGAAGCCAAAGCAGTAATTGTAATTGATTTTTAACCAAATTATTATTAGCGATTGTATGTGGCAAATCTTTGATTTGCTGCCAGGATTATAAAACCAGTAAAGCAAATTATGTAACAAATAAAATCAGCGTCTGCGAACTTAAATGTTTTGGCAGACGCTGTTTTTTTGTGTGGTTGCAGTTTTTTGTAAAAGAGTATTCCAGTAATTCTGCCCGGATACTGTCTTTGCATATCCTTAACGGAAAGATGACTCTGATTTCAGGATTTTGACCAGTTCGCGCAAATGCGGCGGCTTACCATACATTAAGACGCCTATACGATAAATCCTGGCCGCAAGCCAGCCTAAACCAAATATTGTAACCAGCATCAACAGGATCGAGATTATTACCTGAATCAGCGGCACGTTTGTCATACTCATGCGGACAAACATTGTCATTGGCGCAAAGAAAGGGATCATGGAACTGACGAATGCCAGGGTTGAATCGGGCGTAACCATAATTGCAAATGAGATCATCATGCCTGCGACAAACAACAAGGTAATTGGCGTAGTACTTGTGTTGATGTCCTCAGTACGGCTGACCAGTGAGCCCAGAGCGCCAAATATGAACGCGTACATAAAGTAGCCTAGCAAATAAAACAACAATGTCATTGCCAAAGTCTGCAGAGGCAGAGCAAAGGCTGACTGAACCATGGGTATATCAACAAAATAGTCAGCATTGAATTGATAAGCGATAAATGCAGTCAAAATAAATACAGCTATCTGGAATAATCCGGCTATACCAGAGCCAATAACTTTACCGAACATCAGGCTCATGGGGTCGGCAGAAGTAATCAGCATTTCCATTGAGCGATTGCTTTTTTCCGAGGCGACTGACGTAGCCACCATTTGGCCGTAAATCATTACCGTCATGTATAAAAGCATTAAAAGCACATAAGTGGACAGGTATGTCTGTTCCATCGATTTGCCGGTATCGCTGACTGTTTCAACAGTTACCAGCTCAGCCGGGGTCAACATGGCATTGATTTCAGCTTCCGAAAGCCCCAGAGCAGCCATCTGCTGAGTCTTGTACCAGCTCTCCATCATCCCATACATCATTGCCGGCATGGTATCGTCTATTCCAGCCCTTTTAATGATGGCAGTGTACTTGGCAGGACTTTCGATCACAAACACGCCGCGTGCTTCGCCATTGTCAACTTGCGTGCGCAGTGTTTCGAGCATCGCGGGTTCTGCTGATGCTAAACGCAATTCAGGCAGTGCCGCCCGTATTGTTTCCAATGCCGGTGCATTGCCGCTGCGGTCAATAATGTAGACTGTGGACGCGGGATCGTCCGTCGGTTCTTGCGGTCCGCCTAAATTTAAGCCTTGGACAGTCTGGATAATGGCAGGAATTGAAATCGCAATTACCAGAATCAGCGAAACGACCAGTGTTGTGATTCTGTACCCTTTGCTGCTGGTGATGTTTCCGAATTCATAGCGCAGCACAGTTTTAAATTGGTTGAAACGGTTGTTCTTCATACTGTCGCGCTCGCTTTCTCAATAAAGATATCTTCCAGAGTTGGCTCCAGCACATTGAAGCGATCTACCGGTATACCCGTAGCAGCCAGGCTCTGTAGCAGCTGGTTGCGTTGTTCCGGGCGGCGGAGCTTTACAATGCAGCCGTCATCAGTATCTACAATTTCGCTAAGTATGCTGCCCGGCCCTGCCTGTTGCTTCATACGGGCGAGCACTTCTCGCGTGGCACCTGCAGGTCCGTCGAGCCGGATTTCAATTCGGGAACGGTCATAACCGCGTTTGATCTCACGCAGATCGCCCGAAAGGACAATCCGGCCTCCGTTAAGAATAGCTACGTCGTCGCAGAATTCTTCGATGTAACCCATTTGGTGACTCGAGAAAATGACAATTTTTCCTTCATTTACCTGCTCAGTTATTACCTCTTTGAGCAAGCGGGAATTAACCGGGTCTAGTCCACTGAAAGGTTCGTCAAGAATTACTATCTCCGGAGAAGCAAGAAGTGCCAGCGCAAGCTGAATTTTCTGCTGGTTACCCTTGGAAAGTGTTTCCAGCTTTTTGTCGGTATACTCGCTCATCTCAAGCCGTTCCAGCCAGTACTCAACTGCCTTGGCAGCATCCTTATTGCTGAGGCCTCGTAAGCGTGCCAGGTAGCACAATTGCCGGCGGATTGTGATTTTAGGGTAAAGTCCGCGTTCCTCCGGCAGATAACCTATCCGCATACCGGAACTGCCCAGTTTGCGGCCATTCAGGTTAACCTCCCCTGAATCGGGCGGAAAAACATTCATAATTATCCGGATGGCAGTTGTTTTACCGGCACCGTTACGGCCCAGCAAGCCTAAAGCCGATCCGGCATCTGCCGTGAAATTCATGTTATCAAGGACGGATTTTTCACCAAAGGTTTTTGTCAGATTATTTACTTCAAGTCGCACTCAATTAAGTCCTCCCGGTATTTTGGGGCGCGTATCTGATTATAAATTCACGTAGTTCTTCACGACGCATCGGCCGCCCGATCAAGTATCCCTGCGCCATATGGAACCCTGCTTCCTCAAGCAGTTCCAGTTGCTCTGCGGTTTCAATCCCTTTGGCGCAGCAAACGAGATCCAGCACTTCTGCCAGCTGTTTGATAGCGACAATTATTCGGAGTTCAAGTTCAAGGCTCGTAATATTGACTGTGAATTCCTTACTAAGATCTATCTCGTTAAATGGAATGCTGCGCAGCAGGTTTATGTTGGAATATCCTTTGCCAAAGTTGTCCAGCACTAGCCGGACACCCAGCTCATCATGTAAGCGGACAAGGTTTTTGATGCCAATTGGCCCAATCGGCTGTTTGTCGCTTAGCTCAAACTGCAGGTTGCTGAACTTAAGCCCGGTTTGATTTGCCAGTTCGATAACCTTGTCAACAAACTCCGGCCGATCGGCCTGAAACCCGAAGATGTTGATCGAAAGTGTAACATTAAAGCCAACATCCTGGTTCAAACGGACAACATCCTGAAATGCGCGGCGCAAAAACCACATGCCAAAGGCAATTGTCAATTCCGGATCAGTTTCAATAACCGGCAGGAAATCCGGTGGCAAATGGCGTTCATAGTTTTCGCCGATCAGAATATCCGCAAAAACTTCATATGTACTGCAGGTGTTTTCGCCTAAGGTCCATTTAGGTTGACCATAAATCTCAAACCGGTCTTGTTCAAGCGCTTTATAAATCTGTTCACGTGTCAGACTGGCCATAACGGGATCCTCCTTTAATACTGTGAAAACGGTATCAGTGCGGTTCTTAGCCAGCACTTTCGTCTGCCGCTTTGACAGCTGCGAAAACCAAATAGTTGACGCGTTTTAAGATCCTTTGTCGATATATAGTTAATATAATTCTATACTTAACCGTCCAGACCTGCAATGAAGCTTTTCGTCTCCCAGCGTTTGCCGGCGCATTTCTGTAATATTGACGAACAGGTTGAACCGATGACAAGCTTCTTAATTATGCTAAAATAAAGCTGTTCCAGTCCCGGGCGGAACAGCAGAAAATCGCCGGGAATCGGGAGGTTTTTTGCATGATAGATGGTTTTTTACGAGTAGCTGTTGCTACTCCCGAAATCCGAGTGGCAGATGTCAATTTTAACCAGGAGCAGATTATCAGGATCTGCCGTGAAGCTGCGGCAGCTGGTGCCGGGCTGGTTGTTTTGCCTGAATTATGTCTTACCGGCTATACCTGCGGTGACTTGTTTTTGAGTCAGACACTTCAGGATGCTGCGATTAAAGCCCTGCACAAGATTGTCGAGGATCTCGATGAATATAATCTTGTGGCTGTGATCGGGCTGCCGTTGGCAGTAAGCTCCGGATTGTATAATACCGCGGCTGTTTTCTGCCAGGGGCGCATCCTCGGTTTCGTCCCCAAAAGTGCTATTCCCAATTATGCCGAGTTTTATGAAGCCAGGCATTTTTCGCCCGGCCCTGTTGCGGCAGAAGTCACAATCGAAGGGCACAGCATTCCTTTTGGCACCAACTTGATTTTCTCTTGCCGCAGTTTGCCGGAATTCCAGTTAGCTGTGGAAATTTGCGAAGATATCTGGACCGCTGAACCACCCTCCGGGAAACATGCTGCGGCCGGTGCTACGGTAATCGCCAATCTGTCGGCGAGCGACGAAATTATCGGCAAAGCCGATTACCGCCGCGTATTGGTGCAGAGCCAGTCAGGCCGCTTGACCTGTGCCTACCTATATGCGGACGCCGGTAACGGTGAATCAACAACTGATCTGGTTTTTGCCGGTCATAACCTGATTTACGAAAACGGTCACCTGCTAAAGGAATCGCAGCCTTTCCAGACCGGTATTCAAACCGCGGATCTGGATCTGCGCCAGCTGGTCGCCGAGCGCCGCCGTCTCACTACTTTCCCCGGCAAAGATTTATCCTGTGCCGGCTACCGGACTATTGAATTCGATCTCCCGCTGCAAACATATGAGCACTTGCAGCGCCCCATATCACCCCAGCCTTTTGTTCCGGCCAATCAAAACGAACTGGGACGCCGCTGCGAACAGATACTCAACTTGCAGATGCAAGGCTTGAAAAAACGCCTGGCCCACACTGATGTTAAAACAGCATTAATCGGACTTTCCGGTGGCCTGGACTCAACCCTTGCTCTGCTTGTGGCCGCTCGGGCTTACACAGCTCTGAACTGGCCGCTTTCAGGTGTTCTGGCTGTTACAATGCCAGGCTTTGGTACTACCGAACGCACCTATGGCAATGCTTGTGCTCTGGCCGATTTGCTTGGCGCTGAGTTGCTGGAAATTCCAATTGCTGATTCTGTGCTGCAGCATTTTCGTGATATCGGTCATGACCCTGAAGTGCTGGATGTGACTTATGAGAACGCTCAGGCCCGCGAACGCACCCAAATCCTGATGGATGTGGCGAATCAGCGTAATGGCCTGGTTATTGGCACAAGCGATCTTTCGGAGCTGGCACTGGGCTGGACAACGTACAACGGCGACCACATGTCAATGTACGCGGTCAACGCCTCTATTCCCAAAACGCTGCTGCGTCATCTGGTAAGATATGCTGCCGACACCGCGCTGGCTGCCGGTAATCAGGCTTTGCACGATATACTCGATGATATTCTTGCAACGCCTGTGAGCCCTGAATTGCTGCCGGCTGAGAACGGCACAATCAGCCAGAAAACTGAAAGCATAATCGGACCTTATGAGCTGCATGATTTCTTTCTTTACTATCTGGTCAGATTCGGTATGTCCCCCAAAAAAGTATATCGATTGGCGCAGCAGGCTTTTGCCGGCAAATACGATGACGCTGCCATCCTGCTTTGGCTGCGGATTTTTGTCAGGCGCTTCTTTAATAATCAATTTAAACGCTCCTGCCAGCCGGATGGTCCCAAAGTAGGTACAGTCTCGCTTTCACCCCGCGGTGACTGGCGTATGCCCAGTGACGCTCAAAGTGAGATCTGGTTAGCCGAGCTGGCTGAATTAGAATAACCCGGAGGAAACAATTTGAAGCAACCCAAACCCGCGGCGGGTGCGACCGCCGAAGCGGCACAGCAAGAGCCTGGCATGACTACACTGCAAAAACCACCTTTGTCGCTGTTCCTTTCTTACTATAAACCGCATCGAAAGTTGCTGCTGCTTGATCTGCTGTGTGCTCTGGGCATTTCGTTGATCGACCTAGCCTTCCCAATGGCCACACGGCACGCTTTGCAGGTTATGCTGCCACAGGGTCTTTTCTGGCAGTTCTATTTGCTGATCGGCTCTTTCGTGTTGCTTTACCTGCTGCGCACTTTGATGCAATTCGTTATTACCTACTGGGGCCACTTATTGGGAGCAAGAATGGAAGCCGACATGCGCGGCGACCTGTTTTCGCATCTGCAAAAACTTTCTCACCGTTTCTATGACGGAACCCGAACCGGCCAACTGATGTCGCGGGTTGTCAATGACTTGTTCGAAATCAGCGAGCTCGCTCACCATGGCCCTGAAGATCTATTCATTTCGATACTGATGCTGGCTGGCAGTTTCATCGCGCTGATGTCAATCCAGTGGCGGCTGGCTATTGTCCTGTTTACAGCTATTCCACTGATTTTGGCTTTTGTGCTCCTGCAGCGACGCAATATGTCAAAGGCATCGAAAGAGGTAAAACAAAAGACCGGTGTTCTGAACGCTCAGCTGGAAAACAGCATTTCCGGCATCCGCGTGGCTAAAGCGTTTACCAATGAAGAATTCGAAATCGAAAAATTTGGTGAAGATAATAACGCATTCAGGAATGCTAAACGCGGCTTTTACCATGCCATGGCAGTATTTCACAGCGTTATGAACGCGATGACAGGTATCCTTAACGTGATCGTTATTGGTGTCGGCGGGTTGCTGATCCAGAGACAACTTATGAGTTTCGCCGACCTTGTCGCTTTCACCCTTTATGTTGGAGCTTTTCTATCGCCGATTCAAAAGCTGGCAAACTTTGTCGAACAATACTCCGCCGGAATGGCTGGATTCACTCGCTTTGCCGAGTTAATGGCACTTGAGCCCGAAATTGTTGACGCACCGGATGCTGTTACGCTTGGTGATGTTAAAGGCGACATCAAATTCGAAGATGTCAGCTTTGCTTATAAAGAGGGCCAGACCATTCTGAACAACATTTCGCTCGATATTCCGGCAGGCAGCACCCTGGCACTGGTTGGGCCCTCGGGCGGCGGTAAAACAACACTATGCCACCTGATACCGCGTTTTTACGACGTTATCAGCGGCCGGATCACCCTGGACGGTATCGATATTGCCAAAATTAAGCTGTCATCCTTACGCGCAAGTATTGGAATAGTCCAGCAAGACGTGTTTTTGTTTGCCGGCAGTATATACGACAATATCCGTTATGGCCGCATCGATGCCAGCGAAGAGGAAGTAATCGCAGCCGCGCGTCAGGCTGAAATCCATGATTTTATCACAGGTCTTGCAGATGGCTATTTGACGGAAGTCGGGGAGCGCGGCATCCAGTTGTCCGGCGGCCAAAAACAGAGAGTCAGTATTGCCCGGATTTTTTTGAAAAACCCGCCGGTGCTGATTCTGGACGAAGCTACCTCAGCGCTTGACACAGAAACGGAATCTCGCATCCAGGCCTCGCTTGACCGATTGTCCGCGGGCCGCACCACTTTGGTTATAGCCCACCGGCTGACCACAGTCCGCCATGCCGACAGCATTGTAGTTATCGACGAGGAAGGGATCCGTGAAAGAGGAACCCACGCGGAATTGCTGGCCAGGGGCGGCACTTATGCCAGGCTCTGCCGGACTGCTTTCCGCCGCGATGAGCAGGACGGGCAGGACGAGAAGGCGGCTTTGTCCGCGGGTATGCTGATCAACGATACTGCAGACCCCACAGCTTGTGCTGTTGCAGAAATGGAGAAGCCAGATGCCGGAACTGCCTGAAGTAGAAACCGTACGCACCAGTCTTCTGCCGCACATTCTCAACAAGCGCATCGCGAATGTGAAAGTCTGGCGTAAAGATGTATTGCTTTCTGAGCCTTCACTTTTAGAAGGCCGGATTATTACCGGCGCTGATCGTCGCGGCAAATACCTGATCCTGCTGTTTGATGACGACAGCCGCTTAATGCTGCATTTACGCATGACCGGACGCTTAACTTACAACGAAATTTGCCCGGCACCGGAAAAACATACTCATGTGCAATTGCTGTTGGAACCGGCAGGCTGCTTATCCTGGACAGATGTGCGCAGATTTGGCCGCTTGCAGCAATTCGCACCTGGAGAGAAGCTGGCAGGCACTGCTTTTGGCGGGCTTGAGCAACTGGGTCCGGAACCTGTTGCCAGTGAAATTACAATTGAATATCTGGAAGCCGTATGTAAGCGTCATGCCAAAGCTTCAATAAAGGCCTTACTTTTGAACCAGCAGGTAATTGCCGGCCTGGGTAATATTTATGCTGATGAAATTCTGTTTCAGGCAGGAATCCACCCCGCTCGTGCCGCTGGTTCGCTTAATCACATTGAACTGGCTTCATTGGCAGAAGCAATCCCCGACGTTATCGCCCGCGCGATCAATCAAAGAGGGACAACTTTCCGCGATTATGTTGATGGTGAAATGCGGGCAGGTGGGTTTCAGAGAAGCTTGTGCGTTTATGGACGCAAAGGCGAACTCTGCACTGTATGCGCTACAAAAATCGAATGCATGCGCCTGGCCGGCAGAACTACTTGTTTCTGCCCGGGTTGCCAACGTTAAGTGTTGAATAATCCAGTTAATCGGGTGCGAACATAATAAGAATCCTGCCTTTCAGCAGGATTCCGGGACAAATTTTATTTTAGGTGACGCTGAATTTTTGTGTAGCTGACGCCAAATTTAATCTTCGATTGTTATGGCGGCTACCGGACATGAATCAGCAGCTTCCTGAGCGTTAGCTTCTTCTTCTTCAGGAATCACATCAACTATAACGCAGGCAAGTTCTTCGTCATCCATTTCAAAAACGGCGGGGCAAATTTCAGCGCAGAGGCCGCAGCCGATGCAGGTGTCGCGATCTACAATTGCTTTCATTTTCATTACCTCTCTAATTTTATTTTTCAGACACAAAAGGTATATTCTGGTGTTATTGTAGCGCCAACTTCAGGAGCAAACAAGGCATGTCAGCCATATTTCTTTGCCTTAATCACTGTGTTATCATAAGTATGTTCCAGCGGCCTGTTCTGCACTGACTTTTGCTATACAAGCCACCACGAAATATTCCCCAATTAGAGGCTCAATCAGGAGGAGGATCAATTACATGGATCTGTTTCAGAAGTGCCAAGATTTTACTCGCGTAAAAACCGCGATTGAATACGGCTTATACCCCTACTTCCACATGCTGAATTCTGGCCAGGACACGGAAGTCCTGATGGAAGGAAAACGTACCCTGATGTTCGGTTCGAACAACTATCTGGGTCTCACTTCCGACGAGCGCGTTAAGGAAGCAGCAATCAAAGCAGTGGAAAAGTATGGTTCCGGCTGTTCAGGCTCGCGTTTTCTTAACGGCACTCTTGATATCCATTGTGAACTGGAAGAAGCGCTCGCTGATTTTCTGCAAAAAGAAGACGCTCTCGTAGTTTCGACAGGTTTTCAAACCAATCTTTCGATACTCTCCGCTATCGCGGGCCGCGGCGACTATATCCTGTCCGACTCGCTAAACCACGCCAGTATCATTGACGGCACAAGGCTTTCCCTCGCGAAAACTTATAAATACAAGCATAGTGACATGGAGGATCTGGAGCGGCTGCTGCAACTTTGTTCAGCCGATGAAAAAGGCGGCATCCTGATTGTTACAGACGGTGTTTTCAGCATGGAAGGCGAAATCTGCGACCTGCCTGGGATAGTCCGTCTGGCACGAAAATACGGCGCCAGGGTTATGCTTGATGATGCTCACTCCATAGGTGTTCTGGGCGAACACGGCCGGGGCACAGCTGAATATTTCGGTCTAAATGACGATGTCGACATTATCATGAACACCTTTTCCAAAACACTTGCTTCCCTTGGCGGCTGTATTGCAGCCAGTGAATCCGTCATCAACTACATTAAGCATAATGCCCGCCCATTTATCTTCAGCGCCAGTATCCCCCCTGCTCAAATCGCAGCAGCGCGGGAATCGTTGCGCATACTGGAAAATGAGCCTCAGCGTGTCCGCCGCTTAAACGAAATCGCAGCCTACATGAAGAAAGGTTTACAGAGCCTGGAGCATGTTACCGTACGCGAAAGCGGCAACGAAATTGTGCCGATAATTCCTGTACTTACCGGTTCGATTGGCCGTACTCTTTATACAGCGCGTGCACTGCTCGACAACGGGGTATATGTTAATCCGGTGCTGCCTCCGGCCGTTCCTGAAGATTCATGTTTGCTGCGTACAAGTTACACGGCCACACATACCAACGAACAACTGGATGAGGGTATCGCTGTTTTCGGTGCGACTTTGTCAGCGATTGCAGCTGATACAAGTCTCGATATCGATATTTCATTCTAAGCAGGCAGGTGGATATGTCGCAAAACTATGAACGGGTTTCTTTGCCCCGTTATCTTACGATCGCAGTTGATGTTGCCGAGCGCATCGCAGCTGGCCAGCTGCAGGTCGGCACGCGCTTAAGAGGCCGTTCGGTGTTAAGCTCGGAATACCAGGTTTCGCCGGAGACCATCCGCCGCTCCATGTCGCTGCTTGAAGACAAAGGGGTTGTCAGCGTTGTTGCCGGCAGCGGTATTAGGGTGGAAAGCAAAGAACGGGCGCAGAACTTTGTCCTTGGCTTTAAAGAGGACAAGATGGTTGCGGGACTGCGCCGGCAGCTCGATTCCCTGGTGGAGCAGGAACGTCTGCTGCAAGAGCAGATCCGTAACTTGACAGCGCAGCTGATTGATCTTTATAAGTATCGGCGCGGCGACCTGGTTACCCCTGTTGAGGTGGATGTTCCCTCCGATTCTCACATTGTCGGCAAATCAATCGCTGACTGTGATTTCTGGCACAACACCGGCGCTACCATCATTGCGGTAATGCATAAAGGCGAGCTGATCCTTTCTCCGGGGCCTTATTACGTTTTCTCTGAAGATGACCGCCTGCTGTTGGTTGGAGATGAACACGTTATTGAACGGCTGAACAGCTACCTGCTTGGTTTGCTTAATACTTAATTGCAGAAATTATCTGAAGCTGACGGAGAAACTGACATATTCAGTTTAAACTTGCCGGCAGGAAAGCCCGCACCCTGCTGACTGGCAAAAAAATCAACGTTATCAACAAACGGCTGCCTCAAGTGCTTGAGGCAGCCGTTGTTTACTTTGACAGGCGTTGTTTACTTTGACAGGCATTGTTTACGGGCATCTTTTGCAGTTAAATACCGCTTTTACACACCCAGGCGGGCACGGCGCATCATTTCCACATCAGTGAAGCTGCGGCCGGCGACATGGCCTTTAAGCGGCTGGATGCGCTCATGGTACACGTCAATGAACCAGTCAGGCTGCGGGAAAAACTCGCTTTCAAACTCGAAGGCCGGGGTTATCCAGTTGCGTGAGCCAAGCACGACCACCGGAGCGTCAAGGCTGTCGAAGCACAGGTCGCTGATATTCCGGGCCAGGTCATTAAGGAAGGAACCACGTTCGCAGGCGTCGCCTGTGACGATAATCTTACCGGTTTTCTTAACAGACTCAACCACTGGAGCGTAGTTGAACGGCACCAGTGAACGGGCGTCTATGATTTCGACACTGACGCCATATTCCTTTTCGAATATCTCAGCGGCTTCCAGAGCTCTGTATAAAGTCGCGCCGATGGAAAGAATCGTCAGATCCTTACCGGTTTTCTTGACGTCAGGTTCGCCGATAGCAATTTCGTAGCTTTCAACCGGCACGCCGCCCTCATGGAACTGTTCAGCGGCATCATAGATGCGCTGGCTTTCAAAGAACACAACAGGATCAGTGCCGTTAAGGGCTGCGGTCATCAGGCCTTTGGCGTCGTAGGGCGTTGCCGGGAAGACAACCTTGAGACCTGGGATATGGGTACAAAGAGAGGTCCAGTCCTGTGAATGCTGGGCGCCGTACTTGGAACCGACAGAAACACGGAGTACGATCGGCATCTTCAAGATACCGGCCGACATTGCCTGCCATTTCGGCATTTGGTTGAGGACCTCGTCACCGGCGCAGCCGAGGAAGTCAGCATACATCAGCTCAACAATTGCCCGGCCGCCGCTCATGGCATAACCAACCGCAGAACCGACTATGGCGCCTTCGGCAATCGGGGTGTTAAACAGACGGTGATAAGGAACTGCTTCAGTCAGACCGCGGTAGACAGCAAACGCGCCGCCCCAGTCACGGTTTTCTTCACCATAGGCAATAAGGGTGGGGTCTTCGTAGAATTTGTCCAGGATCGGCTCAAATAAAGCGTCACGCAACTGATAGACTTTGTTCTTGGAGACCTTGTTGCCTTCGGCGTCAATATAGAAACGTTCCTTCTTGGCAATCTGCTTCACACGCGGGTTATCCTCACGCTTTTGCAGCATATCAGGTTCGCGGTCATCCATCTTAGGCATGTGCTGGTTAGAAAGCATCAGTTTTTCAATCGCGTCGGGCTCTGTGGAGAGGTTCATCCGCGGTGAGACAACTGGATCGATCGCCAGGGCGACAGCCTGCGTTACAGTCTTGACGACAAATTCGTCGAGAGCAGTGAAATCAGATTCAGAAGCTACGCCGGCTTCAATAACTTCAGCTTTGAAAGATTTGATCGAATCGACACCCATCCACAATTCTTTTTCTTCCTGCGTACGATAACTGTCAGCGTCTGAAGGTGAATGGCCGCTGAAACGATAGGTAAGAGTATCCAGCAGTACCGGGCCACGCTTGTCGTGCAGAATTGCGAGCTTGCGCTCCATGGCGTCAATAACCGCGAGCGGATTATAGCCGTCAATCCGCTCCGCATGCATCTGTTCAGGATTAACACCGGCGCCGATACGGGCAAGCATATCATAGCCCATGGTTTCGCCCCTGGTTTGACCGCCCATACCATACTGATTGTTCATGATATTGAACAGGATCGGCAGACCGCCCTTCATATCGCCTTCCCAGAGCTTACGATACTGGTCCATAGCCGCGAGTGTCATGCCTTCCCAGACGGGACCGCGGGCTGTTGCGCCGTCACCGATATTGCAGATAACGATGCCCGGCTTGCGGTTGATTTTTTTGTAAAGCGCACCGCCGACAGAAATATCACCTGAGCCTCCGACAATAGCATTGTTCGGATAAATGCCGAATGGTTGGAAGAAGGCGTGCATCGAGCCGCCGAGGCCGCGATGGAAACCGGTGTCTTTGGCAAATATTTCTGCCAAAGCGCCGTAGATCAGGAAATCAATCGCCAGTTCTTTAACCGTGCGGTCTTTGCCTTTGTTGGCTGCTTCTACTACTTTCCAGGTGACGCCGCCAAGGAAGTTTTCCATGATATCGAGCAGTTCCTGGTCAGAAAGCTTTTCAATAGCCGACATGCCTTTGGCAATAATCTCACCGTGACTGCGGTGCGAACCGAAAATTACGTCGTCTTTGGTCAACAGAAAGGCCTGGCCGACGGCAGCGGCTTCCTGACCCAGTGACAGGTGGGCGGGACCTGGATTGTTGTATTCCAGGCCATTGTAGGCGTTGGTTGTTTTGATTGAGTTCAGCATGGTTTCAAATTCACGGATCATAAGCATGTCGCGGTAGATTCGCAGGAAATCTTCCTTGCTGTACTTTTTCTTTTCATCAGAAGCTGTTTTTTGATACTGATTCACAGGAATATCCTGGAACTTGATCCAGCCCGACTTTCTGACATCTTTTGGATCAATAGGTAATTGCTTGGCCATATGGTCTCCTCCGGTCTAATTTGCGCCAGCTGGCGCTCTAATTACTTCTCACTTTAAAAATCTTCTGGCTATTAATAATTCAAATCTTCAACAAAACCACTACTCAGCCTTTGTACTGAAAAATCGCTTCGCGGATAATTTCTGCTACAGTTGGATGCGGGAAGATGAATTCCTTGATATCGTCGATCCGCATCTCCGTTTCTACAAGCATGCCGGCAGCAATAATTATTTCTGAGGCATAAAGCCCGAGCATATGACAGCCGATCAAACACTTATGCACCGGGTCGATCAACAGTTTTATAACTCCGTCGGTATCTTCGCTTTCCGCCAGATAGCGGCCGCTGAAGCCCATAGGGATCATAACCTTGTCGTAGGCTATGCCTTTTGCAGCGCAGGTTTCTTCGGTTTCACCAACGAATGCCATTTCCGGGTTGGTATAAATTACTGAAGGCATCGCCTGGTAACGCATTTGGTCTTTCTTGCCCAGGATTGTGTTGACTGCAACTTCGGCCTCACGGTATGCGGCATGGGCAAGCATCCAGACGCCATTGACATCGCCAACAGCGTAAACACCCGGGACGTTGGTCAGGCCGTGGTTGTCGGTCACAATGTGGCCGCGTTCGACCATTACACCCAGATTCTCAAGCCCAAAGCCCTTAGTGACAGCACGGCGGCCAACGCTCATCAGCACTTTGGCAGCAGGAACCTGTTGCTCGGCACCATCAGGATCCTTGAAGGAAACCTGACCGCCGCCAACTGCGGTTACCTGGCTGTTAAGATGGAAGGTAATACCTTTTTTCTCAAAATTCTTCTGCAGGATCGTTACCAGTTCGCGGTCAGCTGCGCCGGCAATATGGTCGAGCATTTCAATCACAGTAACTTTGCTGCCGACGGTGTTGTAGTAAGCGGCCATTTCGAGCCCGATAACACCACCGCCCACAACCACGAGCGTTTCAGGGATCTCTGTTAATTCAAGTATTTCCCGGTTTGTCAGTACTGTACCGTCAGCCAGACCATCCTTGACGCCTGGAATCGGCGGCACGATGGCTTCGGAACCAGTTGCAATAATCAGCTGTTTGCCTTCGTAGACGGTTTTTTCTGCTGCGTCAGCAGTGGCGCTGACTGCAAGCTTGATCACACCGTTTTCCCGGCCAAGAATGGTACCGAATCCTTCGACAACTTCCACACCATTCTTTTTTAGTGTGTTTTTCACGCCGCCGACGAGTCTCTTGACAACTCTGTTTTTACGTTTCACGACTGCAGCCTGGTCAAGGCGGGCATTTTCGCTGATAACACCGAATTTTTCGCCATTGGCAGCATGGTCGTACATTTTTGCGCTGTTGAGCAAGGCTTTTGAAGGCACACAGCCTTCGTTCAGGCAAACACCGCCGATGTATTGCTTTTCAATCAACAGGACGGAAAGGCCAGCTCCGCCGGCACGTTCGGCTGCCAGATAACCACCTGGTCCGCCACCCAGAACAATAAGATCAAACATCTGCTTACCTCCTTATGACATCAGCAGCAGCGAGATATTCTCGAGCGCCGTCTTGAGATCCTTGAGGAAGCGGCCTGCAGGAGCGCCGTCAACCGCACGGTGATCGAAGGTCAGTGAGAGGCCCATCGCCGGGTAAGCCTTAAGCTCGCCGTTGACTTCGCGCACTCTGGTCTCGATCGTATTAACACCGAGTATGCAGGTTTGCGGCGGGTTGATCACCGGCGTAAAGCTTTCAATTCCGAGCGTACCCAGATTGGTGATTGTGAAAGTACCGCCTTGCAGCAGATCGGGGTTAATTGTGCCTGTCTGGCAATCAGCAGCCAGCTGCTTGATTGTCTCGGAAATCTCGGTTACGCCCATCTCGTCACATTTAAAGACAGTCGGAACCATCAGTCCGCGGGGCGTATCTACAGCAATACCCATGTGGACATTGCGGAAGAAAGTCATTTTTGTGTCATCGTAATGTGCATTGCAGGCAGGGTGACGTTTAATTACCCGGCTGGCGGCATAAACGATCAGGTCGTTCAGGGTCGGCACTTTTTCTGCAAGGGCAAAACCAGCTTCAGCCGTCAGTCCCTGTTCACCGGCCTTTTTGAGGCGGCTGCGCAGAGCCATGATATCCGTGGCGTCAAAGCTGGTATTGAGTGTCAGCTGTGCCATATTGCTGAGTGAAGCATGCATGGAGCGGGCAATAACCTTGCGGATATTGGTGTGTTTCTCAGTCCAGCTATCGGCTTCCAACTCGGCCGCTGTCGGGGCGGCTGCAGTGGCGGCAGAGGCAACAGGGGCAGCGCCTGCAGCGACGGAAGAGGCCGTGGGCTGCGCCGTTGCGGACGCGGCCGCAGCTGCTGCGATGTCAGCTGTTGTAACACGTCCGCCAATGCCTGTCCCGGTAATACCGGCAGGATAAGCGCTGCCGGCGGCACTGGTTGCCAGGCGGCCAGCTTCGATTAAAGCATTAACGTCACGTTCAATGACGCGGTTTTTGGGTCCGCTGGGTTCGGCAAAACGCAAATCGGCACCGCTGCGGGCAGCAAGTGCGCGGGCGCGCGGGCTGATTGCTTTGGGCATGTCGCCTCCGGCAGAAACATCAAATCCCGAAACTGACGAAACCGCGGGAGCTACAGGCGCTGCTCCAGGTTGAGCGGCGGCTGAAGTTGAGCCAGCGGCCGGTATTGCTGCAGCGTCTTGCTGTGCTGCCTGTGCTGCGGCCGGCTTACTTGCACCACGGGGATCAAGCTCGGCGAAGGAATCGCCAGGTTGGCCGATCGCGCAAACGTTGGTAAGAACCGGTACATCGTCACCGGCTTCAAAGAAAATTGCTAACAGAGTACCGTCAATAGTCGCTGTTTCATCGAAGGTTGCTTTGTCGGTTTCATAAGTAAAGAGCTTGTCGCCAACTTTCACTTCATCGCCTACCTGTTTGTGCCACTCACCGATAATGCAGCTTTCAACTGACTGGCCTTGGCGCGGCATAATAACAGGGGTCGCAACCGGTCCGGCAGGTACTGCGGTTGTGACAGCCGAGGCCGCATTTGCAGCCGCAGTTGAAGCCGCCGGGGCCGCTGGGGCCGCTGGGGCCGCTTGTGCAGCTGAAACTGGTGCCGCCGTTGCTTGAGTCGCGGCAGCTGCGCTTTCTGTTGCTGCCGCAGCTCCCGTGGGAGCAAATTCAGCAAAGGATTCGCCTGGCTGACCAATTACGCATACGTTGGTCAGTACGGGAATATCGTCGCCTTCCTCAAAAAAACGCGCCAGCAGTGTTCCTTCCACTTGCGCGGTTTCATCAAAAGTTGCTTTGTCTGTTTCATATGTGAACAGCTTGTCGCCGACCTTAACCTGGTCGCCAACCTGTTTATGCCATTCACCAATAATGCAGCTTTCAACCGATTGGCCCTGTTTGGGCATAATGACTGGAGTTGCCATTTTCCGCCTCCTTTTATTTGATTACACTTTGTTTTAATGATAGCACGAAATGTTAGTAATGAACATACAAATGTGACTTGCAAACACTTTTTTCTTGTTTTTGATCGATACGAACAGATTCAAATTGTAATTGCACTCTGCGTTTGTTATTATCATACTCGAACTTGATAATAAACAGCAATGGATTAAGGCTGTTCCCGGGAGGTAAAAATGGCAACAGAACGCAGGAACGCCGTAAATGAATTAATTCAAAAGCGGGGCGAAGTTCGCATGGCGGAACTGGAAGCCTGTTTCCCCAAGGTTTCGACCATGACCCTGCGCAGGGACCTGGAATACCTTGAGCGAGAAGGTCTCATTGTGCGGATCCGTGGCGGCGCCAAGTCGATCGCTCATCTGTCCACAATCAAGGAAGCAGCGTATCCGCAGCGGCAGGTTGAGAATACGGCCGCCAAACAGATTATCGCCGCCAAAGCAGTTAATCTGGTTGAAGCCGGTCAGTCAATCTATATCGATTCCGGCACTACCTGTTCCATGTTTGCCCAGGCGCTTCCCGACAGCGCTCTCTTTATCCTTACGCCGGCACCAATTACAGCGATTGAACTTAGTAAAAAACCAAGCTTTAAAATTAATCTGACCGGCGGTCATCTTAACCGGGAAACCATGACTTTAACTGGATTCAATGCACAGGAGCATGTCCGTGGCCTGAATATTGATATCGCGTTTATTGGCACTGGTGCTTTAAGCCTCAATAACGGCTTCACCTGCGGTGATTATTATGAAGCCGAACTGAAAAAACTGATCATCCGCAAAGCACAGAGAGTTGTCATGCTGATGGATAATAGTAAAATAAACTTCAGTATGCCCTATACTTTTACCAGACTTAACCAGATCCACGTGCTGATCACAGAATCAGAGCTGCCTGATGAATATGTCCGCGCGGCGCAGCAGGCCCATTGTCAATTGCTTTAAAGTTAATTTTGCGGAGGTTTTATGCCTGAAGTTCTGCTTATAAACAGCCTGACCCACAATCCCTGGAATAATCTCGCACTCGAAGACCATCTGTTTGAATTATTGGTGAACCGCGCTGACGGCAACTCTGCGCAGTTTGGCGCGATTCTTTATCTTTGGCAAAACGACCAGACAGTCGTAATTGGCCGCAACCAGAATGCCTGGGTAGAGTGTAACACTGCTCAGCTGGAAGCAGACGGCGGCTTTCTGGCACGCCGCACCACTGGCGGCGGCGCTGTTTTTCACGACCTCGGCAACCTGTGTTTTTCGATTTTGCTGCCGCAGGCGAATTTTGATGTTGACCGCAACTTTAACTTCATTACCAAAGCGCTGATTGCTGAAGGCATTCCCGCCGAAAAATCAGGCCGCAACGATATTTTGGTGGATGGGCAAAAGTTTTCCGGCAACGCCTTCCGGCTCAATAATGGCGTCGGACTGCACCATGGCACTTTCCTGGTCGATTCAGAATTCACCCGCCTTGCCCGTTACCTGACTGTTAACCCAACCAAGCTGCAAGCAAAGGGGATAGCTTCTGTGCGTTCCCGTGTGGTGAACCTGATAACAGTTAAACCGGATCTGACAATTCGTGAGCTGGAAGCTTCAATTCGGAAAGCCTTCCTGGCTGAATTTTGCAGCGAAGGCAACTGGACTGTAATTGAGCAAACAGATGCTGACTACAAAAACGACAAAACTTATCAAGAACGCTGCGCTAAGTTTGCTTCCTGGGAGTGGCGCTATGGCGCGACCATAAAATTCGACGCCCAGGTTGAACGCCGTTTTAGTTGGGGGCAGTTGCAGCTGGGTTTTTCAATCTGCCACGGCCGGGTGGAGACGGTGCAGATCTGGTCCGATGCTCTCGACACTGACTTTATTGAGGCAATTGAAGCCGCTTTGCCTGGAACACCTTTTCATTCGGCAGAACTGGCAAAAACCGTTGCCAATGCTGTCCCGGATGGCGACAGCCCCTTTGGCGGCTGTTCCCGCCAGGAAATGGCAGCAGAACTCCAGGCATTATTATTGGAACAAGGCTGGTAGGGCTGGTTGATCATCCTTTAACCCAAGGGCGCACTTTATCATATTCTGAAGCCATGTTCCATGCTTAATGCCTGGCAGCCTGAAAACTGCTATGATAAAAGCAAAATGTCCGGATAGAAGGGGGAATTTTATGCTCAGCCACTCTGATGATCACCCCGGCCGCTCATTGGCTTTTGTCATTTTCGGGGGCACTGGCGACTTGACTCACCGCAAACTGTTGCCTGCTCTATACAATCTAATGACTGAACAGCTTATGCCGCCCGATTATATTGTGTATTGCATTGGCCGGCGTGAAAAAGATGATTTGATTTACCGGGCTGAAGCCGCGGAATCAATTCGTAAATATTCACGCAGCAGCATCGACGATTCGCGCCTCAATTCGTTCCTCAACCATGTTCATTACCATCGCCTGGAATTCCGACGCGATGAAACTGGCTACGATTCATTATATGATCGCCTCAACACAGAACTCACCGATTTTGAAAAACCTGTTGCCAAACTTTTTTTCCTGGCGGTAGCGCCGGAATACTTTGGTATTGTAATCGCCCGGCTGCATGCCCATAAACTGATCGAAAAAGGTAATCCTGACCACAGAGTTATGGTGGAAAAGCCTTTTGGCTCCGACCTCGCCTCTGCCCGTGAGCTAAATGACAGCATAATTGAGGTTTTGGCTGAATCACAGATTTTCCGTATCGACCATTATCTGGGTAAGGAAATGATTCAGAATATTATGGCGATCCGCTTTGGCAACTCGCTGTTTGAGCCTTTATGGAATCATTATTATATTGATCACATTCAAATTACTTCCACGGAAAAACTGGGAGTAGAAAGCCGCGGCGGTTATTACGAGCAGACCGGAATTTTGAAAGACATGCTGCAGAATCATCTGTTGCAAATGCTGGCTATTATAGCCATGGAACCTCCGGTTGACCTTGGCGCAGAATCTGTGCGGGACGAGAAAGTTAAAGTTCTGCGTAAACTGCGTTTTATAAAATCAGGTCTGGCAAGCGGCGGCATTATTGCCGGCCAGTACGCAGCAGGCAGCATAGACGGCAGGCCAGTTTTGCCTTACCGAGCTGAGGAAAATGTTGATCCTGAATCGAACACGCTGACCTATGTAGCGCTTAAAGCCGCGATCGACAATTTCCGCTGGGGAGGCGTGCCGGTTTATATCCGCGCCGGTAAGCGACTTGACCGCCAGCGCACACAAATAGTCATCGAATTCAAGCGGTTGCCGGGAATCAGCTTCTATGAAGAATTCAAGACACAAAGTCCGAATCTGCTGGTCATAGAAGTTCAACCGGCAGAAGGTATGTATTTTCAGATCAATTCCAAACGTCCCGGCAATGAATTCGCGATGGAACGGATTGAGCTGAATTACTGCCAGAACTGCCGCTTTCAGGGTAACGTACCGGAAGCCTATGAACGCTTGATTTTGGAAGCGTTTCGCGGGAACTCCTCGTTGTTCACTCGTTGGGACGAACTGGAGCATTCCTGGACATTTATTGAGGGCATTGAAAGGCAGCTCCAGGAGAAGTCTGTGGCTTTGCCCAACTATGCAGCCGGCAGCCGCGGCCCGGATGCTGCTGACGAGTTAATTGAAACAGACGGCCGTCATTGGTGGGAAATCGATATTGACAATGGTACTTAGTGTTTGTTTTAAGAAGTAATACCTGAAACAAGCCAACAGATAAATATTCAGGAGGCTGTTATGAGAATTATCGACATTACTGCAACCATCGCGCCTGATATGGTAGTTTACAAAAACATCGACAAAAACCGTCCGGTGCAAGAGGTTACACGCCAAATGCCGGAAGACAGCGCCAACGAAACAGCCCTGTGGCTGGCAATGCACACCGGCACTCATTTTGATGCCCCTCGTCATATGATAGCGGACGGAGGGCAGATTATGGAATCTCTGCCTTTGGAAAAGCTGATCACCCGCTGCCGGGTGCTTGACTTAACCCATCTGCAGGACGGCATTACCCAAGCCGATCTTGAGCCATTTGACATCAAAAAAGGCGAATTCATAATTCTCAAAACACGCAATTCAGCAGAAGATTTCTTCAACCCTGAATATATTTATGTTAAAGAAGATGGCGCCCGTTACCTGGCGCAAATGGGGATTAACGGCGTCGGCATTGATTCGCTGGGCATAGAGCGGGCCCAACCGAACCATGAAACGCACATAACGTTGTTCCGGCACAATATAATTATTCTCGAGGGGCTGCGTCTGGCAGGGGTAGAAGCAGGCGAATACATTCTGATTGCCCTGCCGCTCAAAATCCGCAATGCTGAAGGATCTCCCACACGCGCCGTTCTGATTGAAGGCGAACTAACGCTGTAATGTGAATTCCGTTTGTGGGTGAGCAAACATTCAGTTGAATATGAAAAAGCCGAAAATAGATTCACCCCTTCAATTTACAGCTGAAGGGGTGAATTTTGAATTATTTATCAGGTTTCTTAAAGGCCGTTTTGTCAGGTTAGTCTACCTGATTTTTTTACTTACGGGCGATTGCTTTTTCAGCAGCCTCTACAATATTTTTCGCCACCAGGCCAAAACGTTCAGCCAGGTAATCCACAGGACCAACTTCGCCAAACTCGTCTTTTACGCCTACCATTTCCAGAGGTGTCGGGCATTCCTGAGCCAGAACTTCAGCAACCGCTGAGCCAAGACCGTTGATTACATTGTGGTTTTCCGCTGTGACAATAGCGCCTGTTTCCTTAGCCGCTTTGATTACAGCTTCACGATCGATCGGCTTCACAGTGAACATATTCACAACACGAACACTTATGCCCTTGCCTTCAAGGATTTGAGCTGCTTTGAGCGATTCAGCAACGCAATAGCCAATGGAGAAAATTGTGACGTCCTTGCCGTCCTGAATTTCCGCTGCTTTGCCGATTGTAAATTCAGTACCGTCAGCGAAAATCTTGATCGCATTTTTGCGGTGCAGACGAATGTAGTACATGCCATAGTTGTCAATAATCTGGGGAAGCAGTGACACCAGCATGGTACTGTCCGTCGGCTCAACAACTGTCATTGTCGGGATGCCTCTCATGATGCCCATGTCTTCAAAAGGCATATGGGTTCCGCCATTCAGAGCAGCTGTTACACCAGGATCCGAGCCAAGGATTTTAATATTCAGGCGGGCATAGGCGCCAGAAAGAAAGATCTGGTCACAAGCCCGGCGGGTTGAGAACGTACCGAAGGTGTGAGTAAAAGGTACCTTACCGCAGGCGGACATGCCGGCTGCTACACCTATCATGTTGGCTTCCTGAACGCCGCAGTTGATTCCGCGGTCAGGATACTGGGCATAGAATGGTTTGGTTCCGGCTGCTGACATCAGGTCGGCATCTAAGACAACAATCCTCGGATCAGTCTCTGCGAGCTTTATCAGTGTATTCGTCAAAACCTGCCGCATTTCAGTGGTTTCAGGTTGTAAAATTCGCGTATCCATTTGCTTATCCTCTCCGATCATATTGCTGCCAGGTCCGCTTCCATTTCTGAAATAGCGGCTTCCATCTGCTCTTTACTGATACTGGCGTTATGGCTGCTGGGCTTGCCTGCCATCAGGCTCCAGCCGTGACCTTTGATTGTGTTCAAGACGATCAGCGAAGGCTTTCCTTTTTGTGTTTTCGCTTTTTCAATAGCCTCGTACATAGCCGCAACGTCATGGCCGTCTACTTGTTGCGTATGCCAGCCGAACTCTTCGAATTTGCCGGCAATATCGCCCATATCGCAAATATCGCACAGATATCCGTCAACCTGCATGCCATTGGAATCAACAAAGGCGATGAGGTTATCCAGCTCCTGCTGAGCGGCGAACATCGCCATTTCCCAAACCTGGCCTTCCTGAAGCTCGCCATCGCCAAGAATCAGATAAATCCAGTTATCCATCTTGTCGATCTTATGGCTTAGAGCAACACCGGCTGCAAGTGAAGAACCTTGTCCAAGGGAGCCTGTTGTCATGTCGATGCCAGGAGTCAGATTACGATCACAGTGGCTTGGCAGACGGGTGCCGGGTTTATTCAGGGTCATCAGCTCTTCCATCGGGAAGAACCCTTTGAGCGCGAGGGCAGCGTACAGGCCGGGGCCGGAATGCCCTTTTGAAAGTACCAGCCAGTCGCGATCTTCCCAGCGAGGATCAGCGGGGTTATACTTCATTACTTTTCCGTAAAGCACGGAAAGAACATCGGCTATTGAAAGTGAACCTCCAATATGGCCGACACCAAGATTCCCGATCATGCGTACTGTCTCGATCTGAATCTGTTTGCCGAAACGTTTAATTTCTCTCAGTTCTGCGTTTTCTAACATGAGCTCCTCCAGTTTCATGGGTTCTGTTACCGCGCAGCAGTATCTCCTGCACGAAGATATTTTAATGCGCACCTAGTCTACAGTACCACTATTAACAACATGATGCAATTCAAAATAACGGCGCGACAAAGAATTTCCGGCAACGTTTTCAGTTATGCTTCCATGTTGCGAGAAAAATTTCTTAAATCCCCAAATAGGCCTTTTTCAGATCATCGTTAATCAACAGATCCGAGCCTTCACCTTCGAGCACAATGTTGCCATGTTCAATGACATATGCCCGGTCGCAGATCTGTAATGCCTTATAGACATTTTGCTCCACGAGCAGAACCGAAGTACCGTTTTGCCGGACATGCTCGATTGTTTCGAATAGTTCAGCAACCAACAAGGGGGCAAGACCCCAGGAAGGCTCGTCCATTATCAGCAGCTTGGGGTTTGACATAAGTGAACGGGAAGTTGCGAGCATCTGCTGTTCACCGCCGGACAAAGTTCCCGCCATTTGCGTCCGTCTGTCTTTCAACACCGGGAAAAGGCTATACATTCGCTCGATATTTTCGGCCCGGTTCTTGCGGTTTTCTTTAGTGCAAGAACCTACATAAAGGTTTTCTTCCACCGTCATGAAATTAAACAACTGCCGACCTTCAGGCACCAGCGAGACACCCATCTCAAGAATCTGATTCGTGGACAATCCGGTAAGTAAATTATCGTAAAAATATGTTTTGCCGCCGGTTGTCGGAATCATGCCTGTGATTGTTTTCAACAGAGTAGATTTTCCCACGCCGTTGGAACCTACAATTGCCACGATTTTTCCCGGTTCAACAGTGAGTGATATTCCGTTAATAATTTGAATATCACCGTAGCCTGAGAAAACATTATCAACTTTAAGCATTTCGATACTCCTCCCCCAGGTACGCGTTGATCGCCCGTTGGTCGTTAGCCACTTCCTGCGGGGTTCCTTCAACCAGCTTCTCGCCGCGATGGAGGACAATGATCTTTTCGCAAAGTGTCATGATTGTTTTTATATCATGCTCAATAATAATTATTGTCACTCCACCGTCACGAATTTCTCTGACCACTTCAACCAGCTCATTTTTTTCATGCGGGTTACAGCCAGCCATGACTTCATCCAATAAAAGCAGTTTTGGACCAGTTGCTAAAGCTCGGGCAATTTCCAGCTTTTTCCGGTCGACGGTAGTCAGGTTGTGCGCCAGCTGATCACGGCCGCAGTTCATTTCGATCTGGTCATAAATTTTGTTGGCGGTTTCGAGGGCTGCTTTGCGGTCATTGGTTTGCCGGAAAGCACCTACCATAATGTTTTCGGTTACGCTCATATCGCCGAACGGCTTGGTGACCTGGAATGTCCTTGCCAGACCCAGTTTAGCCATGTCATGAGTTTTTTTACGAGTGATATCCATACCATCATAAATTATGCTTCCGGAAGTTGGAGGGAATGTTGCGGCAATCATATTGAATAGTGTTGTTTTGCCAGCTCCATTTGGACCAATCAGGCCGACGATGCTTCCCTCTTCAATGATTCCGGTGAACCCTGAAACGGCTTTCAGGCCTCCGAATTGTTTGCTGACATCCTGAAGCTCTACGATCGCCCTCATGACCTCACCCCCTGATCCAGATTCGCCTGTGATTTAGCGCTGCCTGTCATTTTTCCACCAAGCCATTTGAAAGCTCTGATGATGTAGTCATTGATTCCCTTCGGCATAAAGAAGACAACCAGAATCATAATAATGCCGTAAATGAAGAGGTTCAGACCAGGAATTGAGCCTCCGAAGCGTTCTGCCAGGAATTCACTTACCGGGACAAGCAATAAGGCTCCAAAAAACGGTCCGAACACCGTGCCCTGACCGCCGATCAAACCGATCAGAGCGATCTGGATTGACAGGTCAATGCCAAAAACGCGAGTTGGGCCGACATAGCGAAAATACTGCGCATAGAATGTACCGGCAAAAGCAATCATGAATGTGCTGATAACCATGGCGATTGTCTTGTACTTGGAAAGCTGAATTCCCAGCGATTCCGCGGCATCGGGATCACTCTTGATAGCCGTAAGATAAAAGCCCAGTTTGTTCCTTTTTATGAAGAAAGTCAGGACAATACCTATTATCAGGAAACCGAGAATAATGTAGTAGTATGCGAGTTTGCTTTCAAATTCGTAAGCCGCGAAACTGTAGCCATACTGGGGGAGAACCAGTCCCATTGAACCTTTGATATCAAGACCGAAGAGAAATTCATTGTTCTCAATCCAAATTCGCAGAATTTCCGCGAAAGCAATAGTTGTCAGGGTAAAATACGGCCCTTTGAGGCGTAATGCCGGATAGCCGATCACCAGCCCAAATACAGTTGCCAGCGCAGCGCCGACAAACATGCCGAGCCAGGGTGTCAGCCCAGTATACATCAGAAGCAAAGTTGAAACATAGCCGCCTACACCAAGGTAAACGGCATGCCCCAGTGAGAGTTCGCCGATAAAGCCGCAGATCATGTTCCAGCAAGTGGCCGCATAGGCGAAAAGCATGATCATAATCAACAGGTGCTGCTGATAGCGTGTTACAAGTATGGGCAGAAACAGGGCGAGAAAAAGTCCGATAAGAACAAACAAAGGCCCCTGGAAGAATTTATTTTTCCGTTTTTCTAACATTACGCTCTGTCTCCCTTCTACAGTTTGATCTTGCCCATCAGGCCTTTTGGTCTGAAGAACAAGACAACAATGAACAGCAGGAATGACAGCATCGAAGCAGACGTCGAGGTAATGAATTGAGCACCAAGAGTTTCGACAATGCCGAATATGAGTCCGCCGATAAGAGCGCCGGGAATACTTCCCAGGCCGCCAAGGACAACGATCATGAACGATTTGGTTCCGAAAGTAGCGCCTATCTGCGGCTGGACAAAGAAGAACTGCGAAAGTAGCGCGCCGGCTATACTGACAGTCCCGGCACCAAGTCCGAATGCGACATTATAAGTTTTATAAACATCAACTCCACAGATAGCTGCTGCGTCACGGTTTTGTGAAACAGAGCGGATCCGCAAGCCGATTTCAGTCTTGTTCAAGATAAACCAAAGGGCGGCAGCTATTAAGATGCTGCCAAAGAAAGCTATGATCTTTGAATATTGGGTGACAAAAAGCGCATCACCGATTTCAAAGTATTTGTTGTTGGCGGGGGTATTCATTGTCCTGTAGGTAGAGCCGAACAGCATCATAAAGAGATTATCCAGTGCAATCCATATACCGACAGTGAGCAATAGAACGCTCAGCGGTGAAATAACGGAGGCTCTCTCTCTTAGAATCAAAGGCCGGATCAGCACTTTCATGATCATGTAGGCAAAAGTGTACATGAGCGGTGCCACAATGATTATCCCGAGGTATGGGTCGATTCCAAACAATTCCCACAACCCAAAATAAGCAAATGTTGAAACCATCAGCATAGAACCATGGGCATAGTTAACTATCCGGGTAACGCCAAATACCATGCTCAGACCTAAGGCAATGGAACCGTATGCGCCCCCGAGCACAATGCCGTGAACCAGGGCAACCAAAATATTTTCCATGTTTACAATCCCTCGCATAAACCCGTGCGAAGTGCCGGTTTGCAACACCTCGCACGGGTTCTGACTACCTTTGAATTATTTCAGCGCTTATTTTCCTCTGGTGTCCCAGTCATCTGGGATCGGGAATACTGCTTTAGCACCAGGCAGGCGGTTCTCGGCAGGCGCGAGTGCGACAGGTACGCCTTTCTGATATTGGATAATCGTACCGCCTGAGTAGATATTCTGATTGGTTACATTGCCTTCGGTGACAAATTTCATGCGCAGATAACCAGTCATAAGCTGGCGTTTTTGATCTTCACGATTGATATCAAGGCTCAGCAGACCCTTGCGGATCTCTTCTTTATCGATAGAGCCAGCGGCTTCGATTGCCGAGTAGGCAAGATATGCAGCTGTCCAGCCCTGAGCGAAGAAGCTGTTGATTTTGTAGTCTTTTGTAGCTGCGACTTTGGCTGCGATTTCCTTGATCCAGGGATAGCGCTCCGGACCGCCGACATCCCAGTCTTCCTGAACAAACATGTACTCATAAACGGATTTATCTACTGCTTTAAAGTAAGCAGGATCCTGAGCGCCACCGCCAACTGTCCAGTGGCCGAACTTTGGATTGACTTTGTTCGCGGCGAGAGCCTTGCTGAAAACGATCATTTCAGGGGTATAGAAGGAAGTGTTCAGAACGTCAGGGTTGGCTTTCTTTACTTTCAGCACCTGAGCATTCATGTCGGCCTGGCCGGTTGTAACCGGCTCATCCAGAACAAGTTTCCAGCCGAGTTTGTCTGCTTCAGCCTTGAAGACCTTGGCAGCGTCTGAACCCCAGTCAGTTGATTCATAAACAACTGCATATGTCTTCACTTCCTGATTGGCTTCCTTAGCCAGCAATTTAATACCATCGATCATTTCACGAATGTCATAATCTGACATGTTGTTCGGGCGGAAAACCCACTCATAGCCGCGGGTGGTAATTTCATTCTTGACACCGCCCATGTTGAGCCAGGGGGTTTTGTAGCGTTGGGCAACTTCAGATGCGGGGAAGCAGACAGCACTGTTATAGGCGCCAACAACCATGCAGACATTCTCTTTGAGAATTAGACGCTCTGTTTGGGTTGAGCCTACGTCAGGCTTTGTTTCCGTATCTGCTACGATCGGCACGATTTTGGCACCGCCGAGTGATTTGATACCACCGTTAGCATTGATTTCCTCAATTGCCATTTGCGCGCCGTCAAAATGCTGTTGTCCGATTGTCGCACTGCCGCCGGTCAGCGGCCACAGGAAACCGATCTTGACCTCATCAACTTTTCCTGCCTGTGTCGTGCCGGCTGGTGTTGTGCCGGTGCCTGTTGCAGCTGTGGTGGTACCGGCCGTTGTTGTCGCTTTGGTGGTTCCGGCTGTTGTGGTTGTTTGTGAAACGCAGCCAAGCAGCATTGTGGTAAACAATGCCACCATGATTACAACACTAACCACACGATTAAGAGATTTCCGATTCATTCCATTTCCTCCTTGGCTTCTTTCTGCATGATTTGCAGCTGAGTAACAGTGTGACCTAATGGAAAAATTCTACTGATATCAGTTTTGTTGATATCTCTAACCCGTTGTGCCGTGGAATTGCTCTTTGCTTGTTCCCTTTAGCGGAACCATCAATGAGACGCCGTATGAACTTGTGCAGAATGTGTGATGAGTTTTGAGATTAGTACTTCTTGGTATACAATTTTATATCAAAAGTATATTGTGGCCTCAAACTAAAGTCAAGCAAATTGACCGTAATAAGCACAACTAATTTTTTATGTGCCGACTAAAATTAGACATATTAAACATATAAATTGTCTGCCCTTTGTATTCTTTGTCATTTCGTTTCTGTGGCGCCTTAAAGTTATTATCTTTTTATTGCACACAATTACTAATAATAGTATAAACTTTTATAGGCGATCTGAGTTAACTTCGCTGATTTTGACATTAATAATTAGCAATTATATTTATATTCACAACATAACTTCTGGTGGAGGTAGAATCTGATGGAGCCTAAAATATTTTATAATGAAACAGATGGTGAAGTGATTCAATTGGACGGCCGCAGAGTTACCTGGCTGCTGAAAGCAGCCGCTGCTGATACCAAGTACACGTCTGTGTGCCTGGTTGCCTACGAACCGGGACGGCGGGCTAAGCCTTCGCATTCACACCCATACGGCGAGGAAACCATTTATATTCTGTCGGGCACAGGTAAAGCAAAGGTGGGCGATCAAATCAGTAAAATAGAGCCAGGAATGCTGGTGCGATTCCCGCAGGGGATTCAGCACATGCTGTGGAACACAGGCGATGTGGATCTTGTGGCTGTTTGCTTCTACGCTCCTAATGCCGAAGCTATTGATTATCAGTTCGATGCGGATTTTGATTTTCCTGAATTCATGATTACATAAACACCCTGAATTTCTAAGAAAATTGAGATAAATAAAGATGAGGTTATTATGAAATACTTTATTATTACCGGAACATCCAGAGGACTGGGTGAAGATGTAGCCAGGCAGCTGATTGCTGAAGATCATCAAATTTTCTGTATTGCCAGACAGCAGAATCAGAAGTTGCTTGAAATGGCGCAAAATCAGGCAAACAGGCTGATAAATGTTGCTTTTGATTTGAATGAGCTGACAGAGGTTGAGAGCATGCTTGAAGGCTTGTTCGCAGGAATCGACCTGGAATCTGCCGAGGGTTTCTATCTGATTAATAACGCCGGGACGCTCGACCCGATCAAACCAGTAGGCAAAGCAGAAAGCGCAGCGGTTATCCGGAATATAAACGTTAATCAACTGGCGCCAATGCTCCTGACTTCAGCCTTTGTCAGGCTGACAAACACCGCCAGATGTCAGAGGCGGGTGGTTAATGTATCGTCCGGTGCCGGTCGTAAACCATACGAAGGCTGGAGCAGCTACTGCGCAGCCAAAGCCGCCATCGACATGTTTACGCGCTGCGTAGCTCTTGAGTCAAAATTGGAGGAAAATCCCATTGAAATCCTGGCGTTTGGTCCGGGAGTTATGGATACAGCCATGCAAGCCGGGATCAGAAGCACCAATATAGACGATTTTGTCCAGCTGCAGAAGTTCCTCGACTTGAAAAGGAATGGAAAACTGCTGACTACAGAACTGGTTGCAGGTGTTTTAATCAAACTGCTTTTCGCTGATGATTTTCCTCAAGGCGAATATATAGATGTATATTCATTAATGGCCTAGAATGGCCTGGGATCTTTCTCATCATTTTCTCAGAAAAGTATAAAAGCTGACTTCAACGCATAAATATTGCTGAAGTCAGCTTTGTATTTATTTCAGTTTGTCGATCAGATTGCTGAAAACTAAACAGGTTTCAGGTTAAATGCTGACCAGTATTTTGAAAACGTCCTGTGATTTGATGGCTGTCTCGAAAGCAGCTGCAGCCTCAGACAAAGGATAAACAGCGCTGACCAGACTTCTCAATTCTTCGTTTATTCTGCCGCTCTTCAATATATCGATTGCCGCCGCGAAATTCACCTGCGAATGGATCCGGACTCCTCTGAGTTTTAATTCTTTGATAAACACCTGCGTAGTATTTACAGGATAGCTGTCAGCTGCCATGCCAACAATCACAATTGTGCCGGCAATTTTAGCAGCATCAGTCATGGCGGCGGTTCCGGCTTTGCTGCCGGAGACTTCAAAAACCACGTCAAAGCCTTTTTTGTTTGTGACTTCAGCGGTTTTCTCTTTCAAATCAGAATTCACGGGATTAATTGTTTCGAAGCCAAGGCGTTCTGCAAAGGCAACTCTGGCGGGGCTTACTTCAGAAATTAGAATTCTGCCCGCTCCGCTCAGTCGGGCAACCATGGCGATCAAAAGGCCTATAGGGCCTCCACCGATTATCAGGCAGTTCTCGCCTACTTTCAGCCCGCTTTTGCGGACATCGTGCACGGCGACAGACAGCGGTTCGATCAGTGCTGCCAATTGTGGATCGAGATCCTGAGGCAAAGTATAAACTTTACGCGCAAGCACTTTAACATACTCTGCAAAACTGCCGTCATGATGAATACCGTGTATCTTCAAACTGCGGCAGACATTCTCGTGGCCAGTCAAACATGCTTCACAGATACCGCAGGCATAATATGGCTGGGCTGCCACCAACGTTCCCGGCTGCAGGTCAGAGCGAGAAGAATCGTGAACTTTTACCAGCTCACCTACAAACTCATGTCCCGGCGTTACCGGATAACAGGCAGTTGGATGATGTCCTTGAAAAACATGTACATCAGAACCGCATATGCCAGAATAAAGCACCTTGATCAATGCCTCACCCTCAGCCAGTTCAGGCATAGGCACTTCTGCCAGTTCAAGGGAATCAGGTTTGAGGAAACGAACCGCTTTCATAAATTCCACCTCAATAATCGAAAAATCCTTTACGTGTTTTACGCCCATGATGTCCCGCCCGGACAAGCTTACGCAGCAGTGGATGCGGACGGTACTTTGGGTCGCCGGTATCTCTCAGCAACACTTCCATTATGGCCAGCACAACATCATTGCCGACCAGGTCAGACAAAGCCAGAGGCCCAATTGGATGGTTTGCGCCATTCTTCATTGCCAGGTCGATATCAGCCGCACTTGCTGTACCTTCAGCCAGCACGCCGATAGCTTCGTTGATCATGGGAATCAGAATTCTGTTGACTACAAAACCGGGGGAATCCTGAACGAGCACAGGAGTTTTGCCAATTTCACGGGCAATAGCCATTACTCTTTCGCTTAGCTCGGCAGGCGTGTTCAGGCTGACTACGACCTCTACCAAAGACATAACAGGCGCAGGGTTGAAAAAGTGCATACCGACGACCGGCCGCTGTAAGCCAGCGCCGATCTCCGCAATCGAAATTGAGGAGGTATTTGTCGCAAAAATTGTTTCCGGACTGCATATATCCTGCAATTGCCGGAATATATTGCGTTTGGGCTCAAGCTGTTCAATAGCAGCTTCGACTACCAGTTCACAACCTGCCGCGTTTGAATATTCGCCGACCTTTATCCGGCTCATTATTGCGTCGAGTTGCTCTTGCAGCATTTTGCCTTTCTGGACTTGCCTTTCCAGGCCCAAAGCAATTTTGTCGATTCCTTTTTGGGCGATCGCGCTATCGACATCGCTGAGCAATACCGAATGTCCGGCCGCAGCAAAGACTTGTGCTATGCCGCTGCCCATAGTGCCGGCACCTACAATAAAAACATCCATTATGAATCCCTTTCGCAGTTCCTGCCCCGCCTTAATAATACTGGCATCAGATGGTTCACTTTGCTGGTTCACTTAGCAGTTTTTAAAAGGTTCAGGTTTTTGCTTGGTGACGAATGCTGACATCGCGGCCTTTTGGTCGTTGCTGTCAAAGCAGCTGGCAAAAGCCGCGGCTTCAAATGAAAGCCCTGTGTCTAAATCACACATACTGCCGCGGTTAACTGCCCGTTTTACAGCAGCGACAGCAATCGGCGCGTTATGATTAATGCTTTCAGCATAAGCCAAAACCTGTTCCGTGAAGTCAGCCTTTTCAATAATCTTGACAACAATACCCAGCTGCAGCGCTTCTTCAGCTTTCACTCGCCGGGAGGTATAAAGCAGGTCCTTGGCTTTACCGGGCCCGATCAGGCGAGGCAGACGCTGGGTACCGCCAAATCCTGGCGTAATCCCAAGCGAAACTTCCGGGAACGAAAAAGCAGCGTTTTCCGCCGCGAGGATTATGTCACAAGCCAGCGCCAGCTCAAAACCGCCTCCCAAAGCGTAACCGTTGACAGCAGCAATTACAGGCACCGGAAACTGCTCGATTTGACGAAAAACAGCATTGCCAAGTTCCGAATATTCTCTGGCCCCACGGGGATCAAGGTCTTTCATTTCCGCGATATCCGCACCGGCGGCAAAAGCCTTTTCACCCGATCCGGTTATTACCACAGAGCGAACCTCCTGCAGGTTCAGTCCGGCAAATACTTGGCGCAGATCCTGCAACAGGGCAACAGATAAAGCGTTGAGCTGGTTTGGGCGATTAAGAGTTACTACTGCAGTCTGGCCATGATGTTCCAGTTGAACCAAAGTCGTTTCCATTCAGATCCTCCCTACACTAGTTCGACTATCATTGCTTCTCCCATACCGCCGCCGATACAAAGGGAAGCAAGGCCGTAGCGCGATTCTCGGCGAGCCATTTCATAAAGCAGAGATGTCAATATTCTGGCTCCGGAAGCTCCGATCGGATGTCCTAAAGCTATAGCCCCGCCGTTGACGTTGACCTTTTGCTGATCGAGTCCCAATTCCTGGCACACAGCCAGCGACTGAGAGGCGAAGGCTTCATTCAGTTCAAACAGGTCGATATCCCCCACTTCAAGGCCAGCCTTCTGCAAGCAGGCTTGAATAGCCGGAACCGGTCCCATTCCCATGATCGCGGGATCAATGCCGCAAGAAGCACTGGCAACAATGCGGGCCAGAGGCTTAAGGTTATTTTGTTCGGCAAAATCAGCAGAACCAACCACCAGCGCAGCCGCTCCGTCGTTGATCCCTGAGGCATTGGCCGCCGTGACTGTTCCGTCCTTGATAAATGCCGGCTTCAGCCTGGAAATTTTGTCTAGAGAAGTATCCGGACGAATGTATTCATCCGCGTCAACAATCAACGGGTCGCCTTTTCTTTGCGGCACAGCTACAGCAGTAATTTCAGCAGCAAAGCGCCCTTCTCTTTGCGCCGCGGCGGCTTTTTGCTGTGAACTTACAGCAAAAGTATCCTGCTGCTCGCGTGTTATGCCATATTTCTCTGCTACGTTTTCTGCCGTGATGCCCATATGGTAGTCGTTAAAGACATCCCAAAGCCCATCTGAAACCATGTAGTCCTTTAGCTTGACATCACCCATCCGGCTGCCCCAACGGGCATCTTCGGCCAGGTAAGGCACATTGCTCATGGATTCAGTACCACCGGCTACCAGGCACTCACCTTCACCGGCCTTGATCGTACGCATGGCAAGGGCAACTGAATACAAACCGGAACCACAAACCTTGTTAATGGTTACAGCCGGCTTCTCAAGCGGAATCCCCGCAGCCACAGCAACCTGACGGGCCGGGTTCTGGCCCTGCCCGCCTTGAAGCACATTACCGAAAATAACTTCATCGACTTGTTCCGGCTTTACAGCCGCACGTTGAAGAGCCTCAGTTATTGCAACCTTACCCAAATCAACTGCGGTCAACGGCTTTAAGACACCGCCAAAGCTGCCAATCGGAGTTCTGCAAGCACTCAGGATATAAACAGGTTCATTCATTATAAAGTACACAACCTTTCGCTCTGATCTCAGTTAAAGCTGGCGCAAAACCTTCTTTCCCACTCAGCAATCAGGCCTTCACGGAAGTCGGGATGAGCGATTTGGATCAGGCGTCTGGCACGTTCACGCAGTGTCTTGCCAAATAATTCGGCGACCCCGTATTCTGTAACTACATAACGCACATCATTACGGGTTGTTGTTACAGCCGCGCCTTGATCGAGGAAAGGGACTATTTTGGAAATTTTGCCGCCGGCAGCTGTTGAGGGCATGGCAATTATCGACTTGCCGCCTTTAGACTTATTGGCACCGCGGACAAAGTCAACCTGGCCGCCAACCGCACTGATTTGCGTCAGACCAACACTTTCTGATGCAACCTGGCCCATCAGGTCAACTTGCACGCAAGAGTTGATCGAAACCATATTGTCGTTCATAGCGATTACGTCAACGTCATTAACGTAATCAACCGGCATCATGTGGAACATCGGGTTATCGTCGGCAAACTCATAAAACTCCGCTGAGCCCATCAGGAATGAGACAACCAGCTTGCCCGGGTGAAGGGTTTTTTTGCGGTTATTGATAACACCCTTTTGAATCAAGGCCAGAACACCGTCGGAAATCATTTCTGAATGAACGCCCAAATCCTTCTTGTCGTCCAGGGAAAGCAAGACAGCGTCCGGCAAACTGCCTATCCCCAGTTGAATGGTAGCTCCGTCTTCAATCAGGCTGGCGCAATGCCACCCGATCTGCCGCTCTACCTCTGTCAACTGCGGTTTAGCCAACTCGATCAGAGGCGCATCGTGTTCAACAAACCAGTCAATATCGTTTACATGCACAAAGGTGTCACCATGGGTGCGCGGCATAAAGCGATTCACCTGGGCAACTACGATTTTCGAGTTCTGCACGGCGCTGACGCCATAATCAACAGATACACCGAGGCTGACATAGCCGTGCTTGTCGGGCGGTGAAACCTGCATCATAAATACATCAATCGGCAAGGTACCGTCTGCGAACAAGGCGGGAATCAAGGAGAAATAGCATGGTGTAAAATCGCCGCGTCCTTCCGCGATGGCTTTGCGACCCGGGGAACCTACAAACAGGGAGTTGTGCCGGAAATGCTTTTCCATGCCAGGCTGGCAATATTGCCCCTTGCCCATACCAACCATATGAACAATTTCCACGTCAGTGAATTGTTCTTTGTTTTCAACCAGTGCGTCGATAATTGCGCTGGGTTCTCCGATCGCATGTCCGAATAGCACACGGTCACCGCATTGGACTTTGGAGGCTGCTTCAGTCGCCGTCAGTTGATGATTCTTGTAATATTCTTTCCAACTCATTACTGATTTCTCCTCGTTTGTTTTTAAGTAATCTTCGGGCCAGGTTAAGCATTTCAGTGTCGTCAGCAGGCTCAAGGCGCACTTCAAGGACAGCCGGATGCTCCAACAACGACTCGCGGATGAGAAGTGTGAACGTTTCACCAGCGCTGGGGCAGCTGGTACAGGCGCCGGTAAGCCTTACCACTGCAACCCCGTCTGCGAAGGACAACAATGTCACGCCGCCGCCATGCGCTGCCAATGCCGGCCTAACCTTCCGGTTCAGGTACTCTTCTAAATTGGCAGTCGCTTGGGCGGCAGCAGCTTTGTCGGACTTGGGGTCAATCATTCCTTAATGCCGGCAATGCGTTTCGCACACTTCACTTTAGCCGGCAGGTCGGATTGACGGGAAATCATGATCCGCTGGGCTTGCGGTGAACCGGCGCCATGCATCGATTCAGTACGGTAGCCTACCGCGGCAGTGCCAAGAGTAATGTTTTCGATCAGGCGCATTATCCGCATGCGGGCTTCAGCACTGGGAGCAGCTGCTTTCATGTACTTTTCAATATACGGTCCGATTTTTTTGTGACGCAGATCGCTGGCTGCAGGCATGGTAACCATAACGCCGCCAGCAATATCTTCAGCCAGGCGGGCTATTTCATAAGGGAAGCGGGTCACGTTCTGTTTGCAGACATTCGCGAGCAGCAAGTCGATCATATAGTTGCCGGCCGGCAGTTTTGTGCCTTGTGACGAACAGGCTATACCGCAGGCATAAAGTGTCTCATTGAGGTGAGTCATTTCAATGATTTTGTCTTTTACGTGCGAGGCTTTGGGCACACCATTGTATTCGGAAGCCAATGCGGCGGCGCCGATCAGTACGTCGCCGACACCAACCTTACAACCGCCATAGCTTTGACGGTGGTACCCGGCAAAACGCTCAACCATCATGCCGGCGAATTCTGCTTCACCATCCATGAAAATCAAGTGATTAGGTACAAATACGTCGTCGAAAATAACCAGTGTCTCATGACCACCGTAGTGCTTATTACCCAGATCGATATCGGCATCGTCCTCGAGCTTGCGTGTATCACATGACTGGCGCCCGTAAACAATAATGATGCCTTCCGAATCGGTCGGGATGCCGAAGCAGATAGCATAATCCTTGTCTTCCGGTCTAAGGGAAATAGTCGGCATTACCACAACCTCATGCGAGTTGATCATACCGGTCTGGTGCATTTTGGCGCCGCGCACAACAACGCCATCGTCACGGCGCTCAACCACCCGCAGGTAAACATCCGGATCGGGCTGGGCACTCGGGCTAAGCGAGCGATCACCTTTGGGATCAGTCATAGCGCCATCCACGGTCAGGTCTTCTGTTTGAATCCGCTTCCAGTAATTGGTGAAATTCTCCAGATAATTCGTTCCTTTAGCCTGGTCAATTTCGTAAGCAGTACTGTAAATAGCGTTGGCGGCATCAAGGCCGACGCAGCGCTGAAAACAGGAGGCTGTGCGCTGTCCGAGCAGGCGCTGCATTTTTACTTTGTTTATCAGATCTTCAGTGCTCTGATGCAAATGAGTAAAACGGTTGATTTTCTCACCGGTGAGGCTTGAAGTCACAGTCATTAATTCTTCGTACTCTGGCATTTCAGCGGCCGCATAAGTTTCAGCAACTGAATTCATCGAGGGACTGATCATGGGGTCATCCACAGGATTCTCGACCTTTTCTCCAAACATAAACACATTCAGGTTCAGCTTGCGCAGGCTCTCGATGTACTGTTCACGCGTCATCATGGTTTTTGGTCTCCTTCAATTTTGCTTGCCGCTTAATGCAGGCGCTGGTAGATCTCAGTCATTTCCTCTGCTGTCAGCTCAACATAGTTATTAGCCAGCAGCCGCTGCTGAGTTTCGATAACTCCGACAGCTATCGCGGGCAGTATTTCTGCTTCAATTCCATATTCGCGCAGGGCTTTTTTATGCAAAACAGCATCCAGAAGAGTTTCCATTTCCTGCCAGACATTATTTATATCGCATTCCAGGTAGTAAGCCAGAATCTCCTCCAGCTTACGAATTCTGCCATCAGGCTTTTTGCTGTGATATGTCTTGAAAACTTCAGTAAACATCAGATGATTGGCTTCGCCGTGTGCTATGTGATACTCACCGCCCAAGGGGTAAGACATGGCATGGACCGCGCCGACGCCGGCATTATTAAAAGCAATGCCGGCAAAGTTGCTGGCCAGAAGATACTCTTTAGCATCCTGTATCCAGGCGCTTTGTCCCTGGCTGCGGATTTTTTTGTAGCCGGCGATAATCAGCTCCATGGCTTTGACGCCAAACAGCTCGTTATAAGGATTTGCTTTAGGGGAAACATAGGATTCAACCGCGTGAATCAGGGCGTCGATTGAACTTGTCGCGAAGAATTTATAAGGTAAAGTATGCAGCATGTCCGGAATCAGCACTGCCATATCGGGGTATAACTCGCGTGCATTGAGACCCAGCTTTGTCTTTTTCTGTGTCATGCCGACAATTGTAATACTGGTGACTTCGCTGCCGGTGCCGCAGGTTGTCGGGACAACAATCAACTTGCGAGTTTTTTGAATAGGGGCTTTGCGTTCGAATAAATCAGCCGTTGTCCATTGCCCGTCCAAAACCAGGACTTTGCCAATATCGATTACCGTACCGCCGCCGATAGCGATAACCCTGTCATAAGCTTTTTGATCCGCAACAGCTTTGACCTGATCGATCATTACATCTGTTGGTTCACCGCTGCCGTATTGTTCCTGAAAGATCACAGAACAAGGCAAATCAAGCGGTTTGATAAATGGATCGAAGATAAACTGGTTCGTGATGATCAAATCTTTTTCACCAAGCTCAAGCGCTTGAGAAAAGGCGGCAACTGAATCATAAAGACTCACTTGAGGAACAATTTCAAAACTGAACATCCTGTTCTTGACCTCCGGGTTTATGCTTTCGCTGACGTTGATGGCTTCATAATGTGACATTTTCTTTATTGTATACCATTGGAAATTATTATATACTAGAAGCCTCTCGTGTCAACAACATTGGCACTTAAATCGAGGCAAAAAAGCCCTGTGGTTTAAGCTTTTATAAGCTATTAACCGCAGGGCTTTAAGCAATATTCGGAAAACAAGCAGCTCGACAATTCACTTCTTTGAATTATAAAAGCGTGCTGCTCTTGCCATTTATTTTCCTTGCCTGTTTTCAAAAAAACCTATTGGATAAACATCGTCCATTGAGTAGAACTCAACAAGATGGCGGCTGGCAAACCTTACGGCGCGTTCCTCGTCGCGGGCGATCAAAGCATCGACAATTTCATGATGGGCATGTGACTTCATATAAGTGTCATCAACATTAATAAATCTGCAGGCAAGTATGAACTCAATCTGCAGGTTCAGTTCCCTTTGCAGCTTCTCAATCAGTTGGTTGCCGGAAATCCTGGCCAGTTCCAGGTGAAAATTTATATCTGCACGGATACGTTTAGCCTGGTTGTCTTCAATCGCCGCCTGACTGCATTCGTCAGCATACTGCTTCAGTTTCATGAAATCCGCATTGCTGCCGTGATGAATAGCCAGTTTGATCGCCATTTGATCCATAGCGATACGCAGTTCACCTACATGACGAACATAGGTGTCGTCAAAGGTCGCGACTTCAGCGTAGCGGTTAGGATAGATGTTGATCAGTCCGTCGTTGGAAAGCTTACGCATTGCTTCCCGAATTGGGGTTCGGCTAATACCGAATTGCTTAGCAATTTTTGCTTCCGGAACTCTTTCTCCCGGCTTCAGCTGAAGCGTCAGGATCATGTTCACCAGATGCTCGTAAACTGGTTCACTTAAATTGCTGCTGTTTGTGCTTTTCATATCCTGTGCCTTTTCTCTTGATTAATGAATACAATTACTTCAAATTATACATTTTACGTATTCATTGTGCAACGTAAATACTAAAACAAAAGTGTCAGTAAAGCTGTGATGAGACCGGCAACGCCGATCGAGAGGCTGCTCATTGCGCCCTCCACTTCACCAATTTCAATAGCTTTGCTTGTGCCAAGCGCATGGCTGGAAGTTCCGATCGCTACCCCGGCGATTACCGGATCCTTAATCTTCATGATTCTGATTAGTGTCGGCGCGAAGATAGCGCCCACAAAGCCGCTAAAAAGAACAGCAACGATTGTAATTGCGACGATGCCGCCACGGGCGCGGGCGATCTCTACGGCAATCGCAGTGGTGACAGATTTGGGAATGAGCGCTGCTGTCAGGCTGTCGTCAAGTTGAAATGTACGGCACATCAGCCATACACTTGTCATAGAAGTAATAGAGCCAACAAGACAGCCGATAACCAGCGGCCAGAAATACGCCTTTAATACGGCAGCCTGACGGTAAATCGAAACAGCCAGCACTGCGATCGCCGGCAGCATCATCAGATTAATCATCGAACCGCCGACCATATAGTTTTCCAAAGGGATATTCAACCATTTCAGCAACGCAATAATAATAATTGTAGAAATTAAAAGCGGATTGGCCAGCGGATGCTTAACACGCTTGGCAAACAGCATGCTCAGCATATAGGCGGCAAAGCTGATGAACAGGCCGAACAATGGGTGTGCTGTTAAAGTCATCATATTATGAACCCTTCTGCGAAGTTCCGGCGGAGCCAAGGCGGCGCTGGAGCCGCAACACCCCACGAATCGCGTAGACCGTGGTAGCAAAAGTAAGAAATGTCGAAACAATTATGACTACCAGAAGGGCAACCAGATTCTCGCGGATAACATCGAGATATTGAATAATGCTGACACTGGCAGGTATGAAGAATAGCTGTAGATTTGACAGCAGGAAGTTAGCAGTTTTCTCAACGTGGCGCAATTTTACAGCTCCGATAAGCAACAGCACCAACAGGATCATCATGCTGATAACGCCACCTGGGAACGGGAATGGCAGAACCAGTGAAATTGCTTCGCCAACCAGGCAAATGCCAAAAATCAAACTTAACTCAGATAGAATATTCATTAAATTTCTCCTTGTCGCGGAAAGGCAGTGCCTTTAGCCGCGGCTGTGCTTGTTGTCAGTGCTAAATTCAATTATAGTCAAATTGGGATTAATTTCACTTACTAGTCAGGGAAAGGATGATAGCATGAATGATTTTGAAAAGCTTGGAGTTTTTTATTTAGGGCGCAAATACGACCTTGAAAACGGTAAACAAGGTGAGGGCCTTCTGCTTTATGACTCAAAAGACCTGACAACCCATGGGGTTTGTGTCGGCATGACAGGCAGCGGCAAAACCGGACTCTGTATTGGCTTGCTGGAAGAAGCCGCGATGGACAACATTCCGGCCATTATCATCGATCCAAAAGGTGATATGGCAAATCTACTGCTTTCTTTTCCTGATCTCAGCCCGGACGATTTCCTCCCCTGGATAAATCACGATGACGCCCGGAAAAAGAACCTCGAGCCAGAAGCATACGCAGCCCAACAGGCAGAGCTTTGGCAAAAGGGGCTTGCCGCCTGGGGTCAGGATGGCGAAAGAATTCGCACCATGCGGCAAAACGCTGATTTTGTAATCTATACACCGGGCAGCACAGCAGGGGTACCAGTCTCAATCCTGAAATCTTTCGCTGTACCGCCAGCAGAAGTAATTGCTGATCCTGAACTTTTACGCGAACAGGTCAGTGGCACTGCGTCCAGTCTGCTTGGCTTAATCGGGGTTGACGCTGATCCCATCAAGAGCCGCGAACATATTTTGCTTTCCAACATTATTCTGGAACAGTGGCAACTAGGCCGCGACTTGCAGCTTGCTGACTTGATCACGCTCATCCAGCAACCCGCCTTCACAACAGTCGGCGTAATGCCGCTCGATTCTTTCTTCCCGCCTAAGGATCGGCTCTCTCTGGCTCTGCTATTCAACAACCTGCTGGCTTCGCCTGGTTTCGCAGCCTGGCTTGCTGGTGAACCGCTGGATATTGACCAGATCCTCTATTCACCTGCCGGCAAACCGAAAATTTCGATCTTTTCCATTGCCCACTTGAGTGACCCTGAAAGAATGTTTTTCGTTTCACTGCTGTTAAATCAGGTTCTGGCCTGGACCAGAACCCAGTCCGGTACCAGCAGCCTGCGCGCAATTCTTTACATGGATGAAATTTTCGGTTACTTTCCACCGGTAGCCAACCCGCCCAGCAAGGCACCTCTGCTTACGCTGCTGAAACAAGCCCGTGCCTATGGTTTGGGGATCATGCTGACAACCCAGAACCCTGTAGACCTCGATTATAAAGGCCTTGCCAATACTGGCACCTGGTTCATCGGACGTTTGCAGACAGAACGCGACAAACAACGAGTGCTTGAAGGGCTTGAAGGAGCCTCAGCCACACAGGGAGTCGCTTTCAACCGCGGCCGCATGGAGCAGATCCTTGCCGGTCTGGGTAACCGCGTTTTTCTTATGCATAACGTGCATGAATCAGAACCTGCTTTGTTTGAAACCCGCTGGTGCATGTCCTATCTTCGCGGACCGCTGACACGGACGCAAATTCAAAAGCTCCAGCCTGGAAGTCATTCGGGTGCAGACACCCAGCCGGCGGCAAATGCAACAATTGAGGCATCTACACGGATAACAACCGCACCTGTTGCTCAGTTAACAGAAAACCCGACAACACCGACAACGTCGGTTGCTCCGGTAACAACAACGGTTGAGCAGGCTGCTGCAATTTCACCAGCTGCGGCTGGAGGGCAGCCACCTGTGTTGCCGCACGAAATACGACAGTGCTATATGCCATTGCGAAGCCGCGGCACAGCAGGAGATTCACTGATTTATCGCCCAATGGTATTGGCAGATGTTGAGATCGGTTTCCGTAATGCCAAGGCCGGGGTGCAACAGGTTGATTCACGAACCTTTGTCAGCGAGATTATGGACAGTGTTTATCCCGTCGACTGGAACACTTCCACTCTCATTGAAATGGCAGTTACAGACATGGACAGCAGTGGCGCGCCCAATGCGACATTTTCGCCATTACCGCCAGCTGCCGCCGCAGCCAAGAATTACACAACCTGGAACCGCGATCTGGTCAACTGGATTTATCAGACACAACAGCTTGTACTGCAACAAAGCCCAAAAATGAAAATCACCTCAATGCCGGATGAATCTGAACGCGATTTCCGCATTCGCCTAAGTCAGGAAACTCATGAGGCGCGCGATGCTGAGATCGAAACGCTGCGCCAGAAATATGCCAAACAAGTTCAGTCTCTTGAAGAAAAAATCCGTAAAGCAGAACAGGCGGTGGAGCGAGAGAAAGATCAGGCAAACCAGCAGAAAATGCAAACCGCCATTTCCTTAGGCGCCACAATTTTCAGCTCTTTCCTGGGCAAGAAAAAAGTCAGCGCTACTTCGCTTGGACGTGCTACTACGGCTGTACGCGGTGCGAGCCGTGCGGTCAAAGAGAGTGGGGATGTCAACCGTTCGAAGGAAACAGTGGAAGCTTACAAAGCTCAGCTGCAGGAGCTGACAGAACGTTTTGAGGCTGATTCTGAACAGCTGGCGGAGAAATTGGACGCAGCCAACACTGAACTAATTGAGCTGGTAATCCGACCTACAAAATCCGACATCCGCGTAAAAGCGCTGGTATTGGTCTGGATGCCGTATTTCCAAAAAACAGACGGGACTGTTGAATCGGCCTGGTCCTGAGTCAGGTTTCTACGATTATCAACGGCACCAGCATTTCCTCTTTGAGCAATCCGGCATGATGACCCTTGAACAGGGTCATCGGCCGCTCAAAGCAGGTTCTGTAACGCAAGATCGATTTGCCGATGCCGCAAGCCACGAAATCGCCGACAAAATCGTCAACCTTCGGGTGTGCCTTGCCCGGCCCGAATAATCCGCGGTCAAAAGCCTCGGCGCGCGACATCAACAAAAATTCTTCGCCCAGTAGAATGCTGAAGGTTTGCCTGAAATCACGCAGGCGTGCCGGCTTGACAAATAAAGAGGCAGCGCGGCCTTCAATAGATGGCGGCATTATCAAGCATTCGTCGAGTGCCGGGATGTCGTTAATTATTATGTCGCGTTCAATCTCAACTTGGCCGTGATCGGCTGAAATGATAAAGAGAGTATCCTTGAGTTCTGTTGCCAGCTCAGTCAGCATCGCGTCATAAGCCTGAATTTCCTGTACTGCTTTTTCGCAGTACGGTCCATCCCGGTGCATCAGCGAATCAGGCTCGTACCAATAAGCGGCGATCAGCTGATTTTCGCCATTCAGACAATATTCGCGGATCTTCGCGACCAGCTGACTCATTGAACTGACTCCGGCTTCGGCGAATGGCGGCAGAATGCGTCGGCATTGAGCCGGGATTCCGCCGGCTTGCCGCACCTCACAAGTTTTGTCATTGAAAGGCAGAAATGTTTGTGCCGGCGAAGGTTTAATTTCGATTCCGGTCATCGTATCGCGGTCAAGAAAAACGTCAACCGAACGACCGAATTCTTTAAAAAACAAACTCCAGCCCAGCCAGCCATGTTCAAGCGGCGACATCCCTGTCTGATAAGTGGTAATCGCCGCTGCGGTAGTAGAAGGGTAAACCGAAGTGATTGTATGAACAATGTGCTGCCGCAGGAAGCTTTCCGGGGGCAAGGCATGTTCGAGGAAGTCAACACCCATGCCATCAAGAATCAAAAACACCCGGTTACGGTGCCGCCTGACGAGATAAGAATCAAGCAAAGTCAGGGTGGGATGGGGCGTTTCAATGTCATATGCCCGGAACACCGAACTGGCTAAATTTAGAATACTATTCTCATAGTCAGGAAATACCAGTGACATATCGTACCTCCAATAAGTCCGCTATTCAGGTTGTAAGATGCTGCAAAGCACAGCATCTGCCGCACTGATCAGGTCAGCAGGCGAAAGTATGATTTGCGCGCCGCGGATTCCTGCGCTGATCGCTATTTCACTTTGCTGATTTACGGATTCATCCAGATAGTATGGATACTGTTTCTTCATCCCGATTGGTGAACAACCACCACGGATATACCCGGTCACAGCCAGTATGTCTTTTGTGGGGATAAGCTCCACCCTTTTATTGCCGCTGACTGTTGCCAGCTTTTTCAAGTCGGCATTACAATGAACCGGCAAACCGCAAGTCAGATAACCAGTACGATCGCCTTTAGCAACCAGTGTTTTATAAACCTGGTCCGGCTCCAGGCCGATTTGAGCTGCGACATGTATGCCCGAAAGATCAGACTCATCAACTTCATAAGTACGAGTTGCATAAGCAATTTTTCTGGCAGACAGAATGCGCATAGCATTGGTTTTGGGCGCCTTTGGTTTTGGCATTGTTTTTTCTCCTGAGTGACGACGATGACCGCGCTCATATTCATCAATGATTCAACTAATGATTCCCTTAATCAGTGAATGTATCTGTTGATTATAAATTCTTCTCTTAAATGTATTCTATACTATCAGCTGCCAGATTCAGCATCATTTTGAGCAATCAGGGGCAAGTTTTTATTACTGACAGGCCACAGCAAAAACATGTCAGCACTGTTTTACTTATGAATTGTTTTACTTATGAATTATTAAGTAATGAAGCTGAAAATATTTGGTATGCTTTGTTACCGATGCAAGACAAAATTTATTGTACTTTAGGTGTAAGTACAAATTAGATTATATAATTCTATATGATTATAATGGTAGTTGATAAATTTCATTCGAATAGCAGCAACCGCAAGTCGCATGGTTTATAATTATTGTATACCAAGCTGACACAGATTTTGAAACTTGATAATCGAATACGGATTGGCGAGGATGCTTAACCCCTCAGGGAACGCATCCTGAAAAGGGCAACCGGAATTAAAGTTCCGCACGCAAAGTCAGGAGTCTAAAGGTCATAAATTGTTAATCTGATTATATTTATGTCCCATGATCGTCCGACTGCCAGGACACGTATTTGATTAATCTGAATGTTAGGCGAGTTTGCTCAAAGCTTACCGGTAAATTTTGTTTGCTTCTCATTTATACTTTTTTCAATTCATTAATAAACACATTTTTCTTTAGTTGATGCCGGTTAATACCGGTATTTTAATTTAACTGACCTCACTTTATCCGTATCTGATTATCAACAGCTCTTTCAAGCAGGCGCATCTGTCCTTACCTGGCTTGAATTCGCAAACACACAACAGAGAATATCTTGTGAGGTGTTGAAAATGAAAAAACTAATTAATCAAACTTTGGAGCCGCTTACAGGCGGCCGAACCCTGTTACAAAGCAAAAGGCTCAGAAGTCTGACCAGTGTGTTGCTGACACTGGTTCTGATTCTGGGCCTGTTGCCGGCCATGCCCTTAATGGCAGCCGGCCCTGCCCCCGGCGAAGTAACAATCAATAAGACTTCCGTGCGTGTAGGCAACACACGCGATTACGATGTTACTCTGACCGTCAAGGGCGAACCGCTGGAGACTCCGGTCAAGAACGACATTGTGTTAGTGCTTGACCAGTCAGGCAGCATGGCGTGGGGTATTACCGGCAACCAGAATCCCGGTGCCGGCAATCGGCGTTGGGACATTTTGAAGGCAGCGGCTGACAACTTTGTCAATCAAGTGCTGTCAACTGAATTAGCCCCTCATAACCGCATAGCCGTAGTTTCTTATTCCGGTTCATCCGGGCGAAATGATACAGCCTGGAACGACTCCTGGGAAAGAATCGACTTCAGTAATAACGCGGCTGCGGTAAAGAACAGCTATGGCTCCCTCAGTCCCAGCGGCGGTACTAATGTAGAAGCGGGGTTCCTGGAAGCAGATGAAACCATGGACGGCGCCCGCGCCGCTGCCGATAAATATGTAATTCTTCTTTCGGACGGTCAGCCTACTTATCGGTACGATAACAGTGGCATAACTGTGGGCAACGGTAATGATTACGATGCGCAGCACACGGCTGACGCTATTGGGCGCGCCCAGGCGATCAAGACTAACCACCCTGGCACAAAGATTTTCACAATTGGCATTAACACAGATTCAGACGCAACAAGAAGATCCAACCTGTTGGCGACTCTTAACCCTTCAGGCAGCAACAAGTATCAGGACAAGTTCTTCGAAATCACGACGGCCGCAGGTATGAACGCCGTGTTCGCTGAACTGGCTACCCTTATTACTGCCTCAACAGTCGCGACTGATGCAGTTGTTAAAGATTATATTGAAAATGGCTTCAGCTTTGTAAACTTTATTTCAATGGATCCCGCCGCCTCGGCATCGCACGGCAGCGGTATTATCACCTGGAACCTGGGCAGTATCACTAATACCACCAAGACTTTAAAATTCCGGGTTCACGCCTCTGATCCGATCTACGGTGCAGCATTTACGAACGACTATACTGATCCGGATTCAGGCGCTGATCTGACCTTTACGCCGGTGTCGGCCAACACCAAATATTCAGGTGTAACAACGCTTGATTTCCCGCAGCCTTCTGTGCCAGTTCCGCCGATCGCGGTGAACGATGCTTATGAAACCACAGTTGGTGCTACCTTAACAATCAATGCTGCCAACGGGGTTCTCAAGAACGATAAATCAACTGATCACCGTCAGGATGGCGGTACGGCAACTTCAATCAATAATTCCGTCACGGTAGTCAGCGGTCCGGCCCACGGCACCCTGACCCAGAACCCGGACGGCTCTTTCACCTATGTGGCTGATTCCAGCTATATCGGCGATGTTACCTATACTTATCAGATTAAAACCAAGGTGGTAATTAATGGTGTTGAAACCGTACTTACCGATACCGCCGTGGTCACTATTCACATTAAGGGTTACAAACTTAACGTGGAAAAAACCAGTACGACAACTGAAATCACAGCGGCCGGCCAGGTAGTACCGTATACATTTACGGTTACCAACACCGGCAATACCACTTTGACAGAAATCACTGTCGTGGACCTGCTGCTTGATGCCCCGGCCACTTATGTTTCCGGCGATACGAATGGGGACGACAAGCTGCAAACAACTGAAACCTGGGTTTACACGGGCAGCCGTACAGTTACCCAGGCTGAAATTGATGCCGGCGGCAACCTTACCAACACTGTTACCGCTGACTCCAAAGAATCAGCTCCCGATACTGACAATCACAGTATCCCGATCAGAAAAACAGCAGCGCTTAACCTCACCAAGACCGGCAGCTTTAACGCCGGCGCTAACGGTGTAGCAGATGTTGGCGAGCTGATCACCTACAACTTCACCATTGCCAATACCGGCAATGTGACCTTGACTGGTGTCACACTTAACGACCCGCTGCTGGGCGGAGCGATTACGCTTTCCGCGACAACCATCCCGGTAGGCGGCTTCGTAACCGGCACTGCCACCTACGCAGTCACTCAGGCCAACATTAACGCCGGTAAGGTAGACAACACCGCCACAGCCGATTCCAACCAGACCGGTCCGGATACCGATTCTGAGACAGTCAACCTGCCGCAGAACGCCGCGCTCAACCTCACCAAAACCGGCAGCTTTGCCGCCGGCGCTAATGGTGTGGCAGATGTGGGCGAGCTGATCACCTACAACTTCACCATTGCCAATACCGGTAATGTGACGCTGACTGGTGTCACGCTTAACGACCCGCTATTGGGCGGAGCGATTACGCTTTCCGCGACAACCATCCCGGTAGGCGGTTCTGTAACCGGTACTGCCACCTACGCAGTCACCCAGGCCGACATCAACGCCGGCAAGGTGGATAACACCGCGACAGCCGATTCCAACCAGACTGGTCCGGATACCGATTCTGAGACAGTAAACCTGCCGCAGAACGCTGCGCTCAACCTCACCAAAACCGGCAGCTTTGCCGCTGGCGCTAACGGTGTAGCGGATGTTGGCGAGCTGATCACCTACAACTTCACCATTGCCAATACCGGTAATGTGACGCTGACTGGTGTAACGCTTAACGACCCGCTGCTGGGCGGAGCAATTACCCTTTCCGCGACAACCATCCCGGTAGGCGGTTCTGTAACCGGTACTGCCACCTACGCAGTCACTCAGGCCGACATCAACGCCGGCAAGGTGGATAATACCGCAACCGCTGATTCCGACCAGACTGGCCCGGACACTGATTCTGAGACAGTCAACCTGCCGCAGAACGCCGCGCTCAACCTCACCAAAACCGGCAGCTTTGATGCCGGCGCTGACGGCTTTGCCGATGTGGGCGAGCTGATCACCTACAACTTCACAATTGTCAATACCGGCAATGTGACGCTGATCGGTGTCACATTGACCGACCCGCTGCTGGGCGGAGCGATTGCGCTTTCCGCGACAACCATCCCGGTGGGCGGTTCCGTAACCGGTACAGCGACTTATCCTGTCACCCAGGCCGACATCAACGCCGGCAAGGTGGATAATACCGCAACCGCTGATTCCAACCAGACCGGCCCGGATACCGATTCTGAGACAGTCAACCTGCCGCAGAACGCCGCGCTCAACCTCACCAAGACCGGCAGTCTTGACGCCGGTGAAGACGGCTATGCTGATGCCGGCGAGCTGATCACCTACAGCTTCACCATCACTAATACCGGCAATGTCACCCTGACCGGTGTCACCCTAAATGACCCGCTGTTGGGCGGAGCAATTACGCTTTCCGCGACAACCATCCCGGTAGGCGGTTCTGTAACCGGCACAGCCAACTACGTTCTCACTCAGGCAGATGTCGATGCCGGCAAGGTGGACAATACCGCCACAGCCGATTCCAACCAGACTGACCCGGATACCGATTCCGAGACAGTCAACCTACCGCAGAAACCTGACCTTACACTGGTCAAGACCGGCAGCTTTGCCGCCGGCGCTGATGGTGTGGCCCAACCGGGCGAGCTGATTACTTACAGCTTCACTGTTACAAACACCGGTAACGTCACGCTGACCGGTGTCACGCTTAACGACCCGCTGCTGGGCGGAGCAATCGCGCTTTCCGCGACAACCATCCCGGTGGGCGGCTTCGTAACCGGCACCGCTACCTATCCTGTCACCCAGGCCGACATCAACGCCGGCAAGGTGGACAACACCGCAACCGCTGATTCCGACCAGACTGGTCCGGATACCGATAGCGAAAAAGTCAACCTGCCGCAGAACGCCGCGCTCAATCTCACCAAAACCGGCAGCTTTGCCGCCGGTGCTGATGGTGTGGCCCAACCGGGCGAGCTGATCACCTACAACTTCACAATTGCCAATACCGGCAATGTGACGCTGACCGGTGTCACGCTTAATGACCCGCTGCTGGGCGGAGCGATTACGCTTTCCGCCACCACCATCCCGGTAGGCGGTTCCGTAACCGGTACAGCGACCTATCCTGTCACCCAGGCCGATATCAACGCCGGCAAGGTGGACAATACCGCGACAGCCGATTCCGACCAGACTGGTCCGGATACCGATAGCGAAAAAGTCAACCTGCCGCAGAACGCCGCGCTCAACCTCACCAAAACCGGCAGCTTTGCCGCCGGCGCTAATGGTGTAGCGGATGTCGGCGAGCTGATCACCTACAACTTCACAGTTGCCAATACCGGCAATGTGACGCTGACCGGCGTGACGCTTAACGACCCGCTGCTGGGCGGAGCGATTACGCTTTCCGCGACAACCATCCCGGTAGGCGGTTCCGTAACCGGCACTGCCACCTATCCTGTCACCCAGGCCGACATCAACGCCGGCAAGGTGGACAATACCGCGACAGCCGATTCCGACCAGACTGGTCCGGATACCGATTCCGCGAAAGTCAACCTGCCGCAGAACGCCGCGCTCAACCTCACCAAAACCGGCAGCTTTGCCGCCGGCGCTGATGGCTTTGCCGATGTGGGTGAGCTGATCACCTACACCTTCACCGTTACCAACACCGGTAACGTCACCCTGACCGGTGTCACAGTGACCGACCCGCTGCTAAGCAGCCCGATTACGCTTTCCGCCACAACCATCCCGGTAGGCGGTTCTGTAACCGGCACTGCCACCTACGCAGTCACTCAGGCCGACATCAACGCCGGCAAGGTCTATAACCTGGCCACTGCCGATTCCGAAGAATCACCGCCTGATGAGGACGATGAAGAAACACCGCTGCCGCAGAATCCTAAACTCGCGCTGGTCAAGACCAGCAGCTTCGACGCTGGTGAAGACGGTTTTGCCGATGTCGGCGAGCTGATCACCTACACCTTTACAGTAGCCAATATCGGCAATGTCACCCTGACCGGTGTCACAGTGACTGACCCGCTGCTGAGCAGCCCGATTACCCTTTCCGCGACAACTATCCCGGTGGGCGGCTCCGTAACCGGCACTGCCACCTACGTTGTCACTCAGGCTGATATCGACGCCGGCAAGGTCTATAACCTGGCCACTGCCGATTCTGAAGAATCACCGCCTGATGAGGACGATGAAGAAACACCGCTGCCGCAGAATCCTAAACTCGCGCTGGTCAAGACCGGTAGCTTTGGCGCCGGTGAAGACGGCTTTGCCGATGTCGGCGAGCTGATTACCTACACCTTCACCGTTACCAACATCGGTAACGTCACCCTGACCGGTGTCACAGTGACCGACCCGCTGCTGAGCAGCCCGATTACGCTTTCCGCGACAACTATTCCGGTGGGTGGTTCCGTAACCGGCACAGCCACCTACGTTGTCACTCAGGCTGATATCGATGCCGGCAAGGTCTATAACCTGGCCACTGCCGATTCTGAAGAATCACCGCCTGATGAGGATGATGAAGAAACACCGCTGCCGCAGAACCCTAAACTCGCGCTGGTCAAAACCAGCAGCTTCGACGCCGGTGCAGACGGCTTTGCCGATGTGGGCGAGCTGATCACCTACACCTTCACCATCACCAACACCGGTAATGTAACTCTGACTGGTGTCAGCGTGACCGACCCGCTGCTGAGCAGCCCGATTACCCTTTCCGCGACAACTATCCCGGTGGGCGGCTCCGTAACCGGCACAGCCACCTACGTTGTCACTCAGGCTGATATTGACGCCGGCGAGGTCTATAACCTGGCCACTGCCGATTCTGAAGAATCACCGCCTGATGAGGATGATGAAGAAACACCGCTGCCGCAGAATCCTAAACTCGCGCTGGTCAAAACCAGCAGCTTCGACGCCGGTGCAGACGGCTTTGCCGATGTGGGCGAGCTGATCACCTACACCTTTACAGTAGCCAATATCGGTAACGTCACCCTGACCGGTGTCACAGTAACCGATCCGCTGCTGAGCAGCCCGATCACCCTTTCCGCCACAACCATTCCGGTGGGCGGTTCCGTAACCGGCACAGCCACCTACGTTGTCACTCAGGCTGATGTCGATGCCGGCAAGGTCTATAACCTGGCCACTGCCGACTCCGAAGAATCACCGCCTGATGAGGATGATGAAGAAACACCGCTGCCACAGAATCCGGAGCTTTCGCTGGTTAAAACCGGCACCTGGATTGATGCTGACGACGACGGCTTCGCCGCCGTGGGCGATCTGATCAACTACACCTTCCAGGTAACCAACACCGGTAATGTCACTCTGACCGGCATCACAGTAACCGACCCGAAGGTTCCGGCCATCTCTTTGCCCAAGACCACACTGCTCCCGGGCGAAACAATGACAGGCACCGGCAGTTACACAGTAACCCAGGCCGATATTGATGTCGGCTCCGTCTACAACCTGGCAACCGCCGATTCCGAGGAATCAGATCCGGACGACGATACAGAAATTACGCCTTTGACCCCGATCGCAAGCATCAGCATCGACAAGCAGGCTGCCAACCTGACTCAGGACGATGAATACGGTGACTTCGTTGAACTGGAAGAAGGCGAAACCGCGATCTATCGGATCGTGATCACCAACACCGGTAATGTCACCTTGGAGAATGTCCTGCTGACAGACTCTGAAGCCGCTCCCGGCACGGTGGTTATCTTCGCCGACGAGAGTACGGCAGCCTTTGATGCCGGCTCAAGCCTGAACCTCGGAACCCTGGCTCCGAAGGCCAGCATCACCTTGTACTACACTTACGAAACAGAGTTCGCTGACATTGCCCGCTCGCCGATCGAGAACGAAGCGACGGTAACAGTGGCCAGATACGAACTCTCGGAAAGTGACAGTGCCTTCCTCAATGTCAACGAGATCCCGCTGGCCGGCGACCTTGGCCTTGAGGTAGAGAAGAAAGTCCGCAACAAAACGGTTAACGGTGTTCTGGCAGACATGGTCACCGGTTATGTGGGCGATGTCTTCGAGTTTGAAGTAACAGTAACCAACCTCTCTATGACCGCGGAGATCTCCGAGGCTAAGCTGTACGACAGCAAAGCTCTGATCGGAACCAAGGTGCTGCGTGTCAACGACAATACTGAGCTAACCTGGGTGGACGATGGAAGTGGGAGGCGCCATGCTCGACATTGGCACGGTACCTGCCGACACAACACTCACATTCCGTTACCTCTACACCGCGGTTGCGGCTGATGAAGGTGACATAATCGAAAATATCGCCACAGTCAAAGGCGTTGTTAAACCGGTAACCCCGAACTATCCTGAAATTCCCTTTGAGGACGAGGACGACGCAACTGTAAACATCCTTACACCTCCGCCGCAAACTGGTGAAAGCGGTAACAACGGCACTCTGGCAGGCTTGCTCTTGCTGGCCTCCGGCGTAGTCGCGATCCTGTTCCGCCGCCGCTATCTGCGTGGCAGATAAGCTGAAGCGGAACAGACCGAATAGCCAACTGAAAAAGCAGCATAAGTAGTAAGATCCGCTGGGCAGAGTCAAATTGACAAAGCACAGCGGATCTTTTCAGTTCTTAACTATTTTTGTATCAGTTTGCGTCTCTTAATTCAACTTTAGAAATTTTTCAGTTTAGTGCAAGCTCGATCAATCGCGTTACCAGCTCTGTCGGAGCCAAGCCAGCATGTTCCATGAGTTTTGGGTACATGCTGATTGCGGTAAACCCCGGCAGGGTGTTTATTTCATTGAGCAGCACACGGCCGTCTTTTCGGCTGATAAAGAAATCTATCCGCGAAAGGCCTGCGCCATCGATCGCAGCAAAAGTACGCAGAGCATATTCTTTGATTTCAGCATATTGTTCCTCGCTGATTTCCGCTGGTAAAATACTGCGGGAAGCAGCGTTATGATACTTGGCTTCGTAATCGTAAAACTCATTGGCCGGGATTATTTCGCCACAGCTTGAAACGATTGGCGGGTTACCGCCCAAAACCGCTATTTCTATTTCACGGCCATCAATAAATTCTTCAATCACTGCTTTACTGTCGTGTTCAAAAGCCTTTGTTAATGCCGCGCCCAGGGCTTCACGGTTTTTGGCTTTGGAAACACCGACGGACGACCCCGCGTTGGCCGGCTTAACAAAAACAGGGTAGGTGAACTGCTGCTCGATCTTGCAAATCTCGGCTGAGGGATCAAGTTGATAATCCGCGGAGCGGCTCCAGAGCCAACGGGCTTGCGGGATGCCGGCAGCGTCAAAAATTGTACGTGAGAATACCTTGTCCATAGCATTGGCACTTGCGGCCACTCCACAGCCAACATAAGGGATGGCAGCAAGTTCAAAAAGACCCTGAATCGTGCCGTCCTCACCGTTACGCCCATGCAGTACAGGGAATGCGGCATCGAGTCTGATCTGCTCCACAGGGCGATCAGGTGAGCCGGTCAACACAACCAGCCCGTGAAACGATGTATCCGGTACAATAAACGCCTTCTGGCAAAAAGATTCCTCCTGCCAGGTGCCGTCCTTAACTTTTTCAATCGGCCCGCTGTAAAGGAACCAGCGGCCGTCCCTGGTGATACCGACCGGATAAAGGTTAAACCTTGCCGGATCAACATGTGCCATGACAAATGTCGCAGAAACCAGTGAGACATCATGTTCTGACGATTGCCCGCCGAAAATTACGCAGATATTCTTCTTTTCCTTAGTTACGTCCATTAGTTACACCTTCTCCTGTAGAGAAATTTCTCACTATAACAGGCCTGAATTGCTATATTTTTTATGCTTGCAAAATTTTTAATACCGGGTCTATTGCTCGTCGGTTTGCTCCGGCAGGTCAGTCACCAGCTCAAGAGCCAGCTCAATCATTTCGGTAAAAGCCGTTTGACGTTCTTCCGCCGACAATACAGCCTTACTGACCATGGAATCTGAAACAGTAAACAGTGCCAGGGCATCCACTTTTGCGAAAGCAGCATTCATGTAAAGAGCCGCCGCTTCCATTTCAACCGCTAAAACACCCATCGCAGCCCATTTTTTCCAGGTTTCCGGATCAGCATCGTAGAAAGTATCCGAGGTCACAACACTGCCGACCTTGAGATTCATTCCCTTACGATCCGCTGTCAAAGCAGCCTGTCGCAGAAGTTTCCAGGAGGCTGTGGGAGCGTAGTCGCCCGGCAAATTAAACTGCCGCGCATAGGCTGAGTCCGTGCATGTTGACATGGCAGCCAGGATGTCATTCAACTGAACATCAGGTTGCATCGCACCACAGGAGCCGATTCGGATCAGGTTTTTAACCCCATAAAAGTGAATCAACTCGTAAGTATAAAGTGCAATTGAGGGCATCCCCATGCCGGTGCCCATTACCGATATCTTTTTACCTGCGTAATTGCCGGTGTAGCCGAGCATATTACGAATACTGTTGAATTGCTCGACATCGCTAAGAAAATTTTCGGCAATAAAACGGGCGCGCAATGGATCGCCTGGCAGCAGGATTGAGGGCGCAATCTGACCTGGTCTGCTCGCTTCGATATGTGGTGTGGGAATCATTTCAAGCACCTCCCGAAAATTGTTTTGTTAAATAATGACTGGGTTTTTGATACTTAAAGTAAAAATATTAAGCAGGATAGAATGCAATGCTGCTTAGCCTTTGCCGTTCCAACAGTAAGTGCAGACTTTCTTTGGATCTATACCGATCGCATCCAGCATATCGTCCATGCGATTATAGCTCAGTGAGGTGAATTTCAGCTTATTACGAATTTCCGCGAGCATTTCGCGATAATTTTTGCTATCCGGATCAGCATAATCGGTCAAAGTCGCAGCACTGGGATTTTCACCTTCCCTCTGCTGGATTATCCGTCGCGTAATTAAGTCGAGGTCAGAAGTAGAGCGGGAAAAATTCAAATAGGGGCAGCCATAAAGCAACGGCGGGCAGGCAGGCCGTACATGAACTTCCCTGGCACCGCTGTGATAGAGAAATTCGGTTGTTTCGCGTAATTGGGTGCCACGAACAATTGAATCATCAATCAACAACAGACTTTTACCACGTATCAGCGCGTCTACCGGAATTATCTTCATCCGGGCGATCAGGTTGCGTAAACGCTGTTCATTGGGCAGAAACGAGCGCGGCCAGGTTGGTGTGTACTTGATAAACGGCCGGGCAAATGGAATGCCTGAACGATTTGCATAACCGATAGCATGAGCTATGCCGGAATCAGGCACACCAGCCACCAAGTCAGCCTTAACGTCATGATCGCGGTCAGCCATATTGGCACCGCAGCGCATTCGCACCAGTTCAACATTCATCCCTTCGTAATTCGAAGTCGGGTAGCCGAAATAAATCCACAGGAAACCGCAGATACTTAGCTTATCAAAAGGCGGCGTCACTACTTCAATTCCGTCGCGGGTAAGGTAAACAATTTCGCCCGGCCCCAGCTCACGTTCATGCTCAAAGCCAAGATTAAGATAAGCAAAGGATTCGAAGGAAGCGCAGTAACTACCTTCTTTTTTGCCAATTACAAGTGGGGTACGGCCGTAGCGGTCACGCGCCGCGTAGATCCCGTCCCGGTTCATCACCAGGAGTGTAAGCGAGCCTTTAATCATATCCTGGGCATGGCGAATACCTTCACCCAGAGTATCACAGGTATTGATCAGCGCAGCGGCAACTTCTGTAGGATTAACTTCCCCGCCGGAGAGCTCCAGAAAATGAACATTGGAACCGGTGAGAGCAGTTTCCGTCAATTCGTCGATGTTGTTGATCCGGCCAACTGTTGTAATCGCATAGCTGCCAAGATGCGAGCGCACCAGCAGAGGCTGCGGTTCAGTGTCAGAAATACAACCAATGCCGATATTGCCTTTCATATACCCAGCTTCAGATTCAAATTTCGTGCGGAAAGGCGTATTTGCAATATTGTGAATAGCCCGGTTAAAGCCTTCAGGTCCGTAAAAAGCCATGCCACCGCGCCGGGCACCAAGGTGCGAGTGATAATCTGTGCCAAAAAAAACTTCGAGTACGCAGTCTTCGTTGGATACTACACCAAAAATACCGCCCATTTATGTTCTCCCTTATATTGTCCTGGCTTTACTTACAAACTGGCAAAGTCAGCCAATCAAATCATCCATGGCATTTTTGACCTTTGGTACGACATAATGACTGCCGCCACGTCCTTTAACGTCCTCAACCAGCATCGCGATCGCCAGACGCGGCTCATTAACATTCATCGCGATAAACCAGCCGTTTTCCTGTGCCGAGGTATCGGCTGCGCTCTTTTTGAGTTCAGCTGTTCCGGTTTTCCCCAGCATTGCAACTTTGGCCCTGGGTCTAGTGTACCCCGTGCCGGCTGAACTTTCGACAGCCAGACGTAAGTATTCAGTCAGCATACCTACATCCTTGGCGGCTATAGCCTGACTTTTCCAAACCTCAGGCGCAAACTCGCCCTTAATTTCGAGAACAGGTTTCATTATATCGCCGTTTGCACCCAAAGCTCCATAGATCATGGCCATCTGCAACGGGCTGATCAACACTTCGCCCTGACCATAGCCTGTGTCAGCAAGCAAAATCTCAGAGCCCAACCCCTGGTTGGCGAGCTGAGAGCGGTAGAAAGAGAATTCCAACGGCAAGGCCTCACCGATACCAAAATCAGCAGCGCCTTTTGTGTAGGCTTCAGCGCCTGTCCTTAAAGCCTGCTGGGCAAAATAAATATTATCGGAATACACCAGCGCATCCTTCAGATTAACCGGCCGGCCGATATCCTTAACACGGGTAACCTTATAGCTGCCCCAACTGTTGTTCGGCTGCCATTGTAAGCCATTGATCGGCAGCGCTTCTTCAGGGTTCAGTGTTCCTGTTTTCAGGCCAATCCCCGTTGTAACCAGTTTAAATGTTGAGCCAGGTGAATAGCCGGAACGGAAGCGGGCCAGGAACGGGCTCTTAGCGGAATTATTCCATTCTGCTCTGACAGCGTCGGGGATATAAGTTTGATAATGATTGGGATCAAAAGATGGTGTACTTACTAATGCCAGTATCTCACCGGTTTTGGGAACAATCGCGGCGGCCGCGCCGGCATCGGTTCCCAACTCCTGGTATAAACGGTTCTGAGCGTTGAGGTCAATGGATAGACGGATAGATTCTCCGTTAACGGGTTCCTGACGCGCCACGATGGAGGTCGTTTGATTAGTTTCACCGTCAATAATCGTGATTTCGCCACCGCGCTTTCCGCGCAAACGCGGCTCCAGAGCCAGTTCCAAACCAAGCTTACCGATTTTGTCAGTAGCAGTATAGCCTTGATCAGGATTCTTTTGCAGCTCTTCTGCAGTAATTGGCCCAATATATCCAGTGAGCAGACCGGCAGCTATTCCTGCCGGATAAACCCTGCCGTCAGTATTTTGATACTGAACACCGGGCAATGCTGTAAGCTGAGCTGAGAGATCGCCTCTATCCGCCGGTAGTGTCACAATAGGAATGAACCAGTCGGGACTGCCCGCAGACGACAACGCTTTTTCAATGCGTGACGCGGCTATGCCGAGCATTTCCGCCATTTTGGGTATAGATGTTGCCTTTTCCGGCGTGAAAGTACGCGGGACCAGTCCAATAATCCGCAACTGGCCATTTACCGCCAGCGGCAATCCATTCCGGTCACGGATTTCACCCCGCAGAGGCTGCAAAACTTTGGCCCGCACTTTGTCTTTTGGCCCCAGCTTCGGGAAGATCAAAGTTTCGGTCCAGTCGACACGCCAGGCAGCTTTGCCGGCATCTGTCTCTTTTACCAGATGCAGGTTGAAGTCGGTAATTTCCTTTTTGCCTGCCAGAAAATCAAAAACCACGCTAAAAGCCATGTCGGCAGTGTTGCTTTCAGGCAAAGCCACCAGCTTGCCCGGCTTCACTTCCAGACTTTTTACTTCAGTGCCAGACATAATGTTCTTATACCGGGTATTAAAATCTTCCTCGGTAATCCGTTCGCGGCTGGCTGTTGAAAGCAGCTCGTACATAGCCGGATAATCGAGCTTCTGCCAAGCTTCAGCGTATGCCTGAAAAGCGGTTTCAGGCTTGGCTTGGGCATCTTCAAGTGACGTTGGGGCGGTGTTTGTGCCATTTGTATTTGAACCAGCAGTAGTTGAGTCACTAGGTCCCGTTGTCTCATCCTGGGAACAAGCGGACAGAGAGAAAGTACTGATAGATATGAATATGGCTACTAAAACCCATGCCAGAATTCTTGAATGATAAGGCTGCTTCATGAATAACTCCTTGAAATAGTTGTCGGCGGCGCCATGGATCTATTCTATCAGAATCCGCCTCTTTCAGTGAAAAAAGAGACTGACGCAAAGCAATATATTTGCTCTGCGTCAGCCGGAACATTATTTAAATTTGTCAACTCAGTGACTATGGGAAATTCGACAAATATCGGCACCCAGTTAAATCGAGGCAAAAATCCGTCAGGAAACGCCAAGATAAGCTTTGAGCACCATTGGATCCTGTAAAAGCTCCTGACTGGAACCTTCCAGAACCATTTGTCCTGTTTCCATAACATAGCCGCGATCAGCAACGCTGAGGGCTTTCATCAGGTTTTGCTCGATAATCAGCATCGAGGTGCCCTGTTCTTTCATTTGTTTGAGAATATGGAACACTTCATCAACGATAATCGGTGCCAAACCCAGTGAAGGTTCATCGAGAATCAACAGCTTTGGTTCCATAATCATCGCCCGGCCAATCGCCAGCATCTGCTGTTGGCCACCGGAAAGAGCTCCGGCCAAAAGGTTCTGACGTTCCTTCAGAATCGGGAAGGTTTCAAATACCTTTTCGATCAATTCATTACGTTTGGCTTTGGTGCGTTTGCAGTATCCGCCCATGATCAGGTTGTCGCGGATTGTCATCGTACTCAGAACACCTCTGCCTTGCGGGATATGGGCAATGCCAAGATTAGCGCGTTCATAATCGGGAATCTTAAGCAGATCCTCGCCAAACCAGGTTACTGTTCCTTCCGTTACCGGAATAGCTCCCGAAATAACACGCAGCAATGTTGTTTTACCGGCGCCATTCGAACCGACCAGTGCCACAACTTCACCCTCGTTAACTTCAAGGTTGGCATTGAAAATGACGCGCAGGTCGTCATACCCTGTACACAGGTTTTCAATTTTTAACATTCTTGTAGTCCTCCCCGAGATAAGCCTTGATCACGGCTTCTTCCTTCATTACCACCTGCGGATCGCCTTCGGAAAGGAGCTTGCCTTCATTAAGCACCACAACCCTGGTGCAAAGCTGTGTGACCGCTGACATAACGTGCTCGATAAACAAAACAGTGACGCCTGTCTTATTGATTTTCTTAACCAGTGCAATCGAGTCCTGCATTTCCGCAGGGGTCAGACCAGCAAGGCATTCATCCAGCATTAATAGTTTGGGGTTAATCGCCAACACACGCGCCATGTCCAGCCATTTACGCTTTTCGATCGGCAGTTTGCCGCAAAGGATGTCAGCCAAGTCGGTAAAGCCTACCAGCTCCAGAATTTCTTCCGCGCGCTGTCTGGCTTCTTTCATTGACCGGCAATACAACATCGCGATCGTGTAGACACTGTCAAATACCGTCAGGCTGGTGAAGGGTTTTGGTGATTGAAATGTACGGCCCAACCCGAGAAACGCCCGGTCAGGAACTGATTGCTTCTTCAGGTGATGTTCACCCTGGTAAATAATATCACCGCTGTCCTGGATATATACCCCGGTTATCAGGTTGATACAAGTTGATTTGCCAGAGCCGTTCGGACCGATCAAGCCGAGAATCTCGCCTTCATTAACATCAAAGCTCAGGTGGTTAATGGCATGGATGCCGCCAAAAGACTTATCGAGATCTTTAATTTCTAACAGCTTACTCATGCTTTCTCCTTTCCTGCGTTTTGCGTCAGTTCCTTTTTACGGCTCTCCCGGCGGTCGCGCCAGTCTGTAAAAAACGAAATTATGCCGTTGGGTCGGAACAGGACAACAAGAACTATCAGCAGGCCATACAGAGCGTAGCCGGCACCGCCTTTACCGAGGTCGCTTAAATAGTAGTTGGAGATTTCGAGCATCGGCACCGCCAGGAAGGCGCCCATTACCGGACCCCAGATTGTGCCCATGCCACCGAGAATCGCTGTAATGCCAATTCTGATTGACATGTCATGAGAAGCCACCAGGGTTGGGTCAATATAACCAACTTTAAAGGCGTATAGGGTTCCAGTTGCCGAAAGCAGCATTGCGCTGATAATAAAAGCAGTAAGCTTTACACGACTGGCCCGGATACCAAGTGATTCAGCTGCGTCTTCCTCTTCGCGTATGGCCTTAAGGTAGTAGCCCAGCTTGAAGCGGTTGACTAACACAGTAACAAACACTGTAATGAGCATCCAGATAAAGGCTACGTAGTAATAAGCCCGTTCAGATTCAAATGACAGTGTCAGCAGATCGTTGCCCGTGCGGACTCTGAAAGCCAGGCCCAACGAACCACCTGTGAACTCTTTAAAGTAAAGCAGAAGCTGACGCACGATGGCGGCACTGGCAATTGTCGCGATGGCGAAGTAAACCCCGCGCATCCGGAAACAGGGCAAGCCGATAATTATCGCCATTACAACCGATATGGCCATGCCGACAAAAACACTGAACCAGGGCAACACACCGCCCAGACGAAGGAACATGAGCATGCCGGTATAGGCACCTACAGCGAAGAATGAGGATGAAGCCCAGGATGTTTGCCTGCCGAAGCCGCCAATAATATTCCAGGCTGTTCCCAGCGCACCGAAGAAGAAAACTTCGATCATGATGCGGATAACATAGTCCGTCTTGACTGCGATCGGTATAAGCAGGCAGATCGCGATAAAAACAAACATTATCCAGTTCTTTTTAAGGAGAGACAGAGGATTCGATTCAATTTTCATGCTTTTCTGGCACTCCTTCCAAACAATCCGTAGGGCTTCAGCACCAATACCAGCATCAGCACACTGTTGATCGCGACAGGAGCCAGATCAAGAGATGCATAGTTGGTGGTGAATGATTCTACCAGGCCAATGATAAGTCCACCGACCATGGCGCCCCGCAAGTTGCCGAGACCGCCCAGAACTATGGCACTGAGTCCGATAGTTGAAAATGTGGTGCCGACCTGGGGCGATATCAAAAACATAGGCGTCAGCAAGAGGCCGGCAATACCTGCAAACACTGTGCCAAGTCCAAAAGCCATTGTGTAGACAGCCCGGGTATTGACGCCCAGCATAGCTGCCACTGTGCTGTCCTCAGAAGTAGAACGCATGGCACGGCCAAGATCCGTGCTGCTGAGAAAATAACTGACCAGGAAAACAAAAATCAGGGCACCGCCAAAGGCGATCAACCGCGGCGTCATCAGAACAAGATTATCGCCAAATGTGATTGCGCCGTACTTAAGCTCCTTGGAAACTTCTACACTAAGATAGTTTGGCCCGAAGATTAGCTGCAGTACATTCTGGATTAAGTAAGACAAGCCCAGAGTAAGCAGAATGTAGTTGCTGTCGCCTTTGCCTACCACTTTGGAGACAGACGTGCGGTAAACAATCGCGCCGAATATATACATAAAAACAGCGACAGGGATTAACAGCCAATAGGGCAGTGAACCTTCCGGCATAAGTAGATACAAAAGATAGGAAAAATACATACCCACAGCGAGAAAATCACCTTGCGCGAAGTTGACGATTTTCATAACGCCATGGATTAGAGACAAGCCAACGGCAATCAGTGCATAAACACCGCCGATCAGCAAGCCATTGATAATGGTTTGCCCCATGGGTCAACCCTCCTTGAGAAATTAACAGCGAGGAACGTTTGAGATGCCGTTCCTCGCCGTTTTGCATCCAGTAGATTAGTCAATGAAGTCAGGTGAGGTCAGTAGCTCTTAAAACGGTTTGTTTGTCAAAGGGTTCAAGAGTTCTGAAGAAGCAGCATCCAGAGGGAATACGCAGCGGGGTTTATTGTCCTGCCACTGCAGGATGATCGGTTGGCCGTTTTTGTTGAAGCCGTTTTCGTCAAATTCACCCTTGCCATTGTATAGCAGGCCGAACCATTTGCTGTTTTCAGCATTCAGCTTCTTGATTTCGTCGCGGACTTTGACTGAATCGTCAGTTCCGGCGTTTTCAATAGCTTCGCAGATCATCAGGTAGCTGATGATTGTCGGGCCGCCCTGACCAGGAATAAACTCTTTATTCTTTTCTTCGTAGGCTTCACGGATTTTGGTAAACTCGGCGCTTGCCAAAGTTGTTTTGCAATCCCATACCCAGCCGTCAGCTGAGCAGATGCCGTTAACGTCGTCGCCGAGGTCTTTAAGCAGTGAAGGCCATGTGAAGGCTGAACCGCCGGCAATGATAATGGGTTTATACTGCATGGCGTTCATGGCTGTCATGATCAGTTTGGTGTCATTGGCGTAGCTGCTTGGGAAAATAACGTCAACACCGGCATTTTTCAGCTTGGTAACGATCGGGCTGGCGTCAGTCAGGTTGTTAGCGGCGTAGTTTTCGTCAACAGCGATTTCCATGCCGGCTTCTTTAAGAATTGTACGGTTGGCTTTGGCGTTGTCTTCACCCCAGGCGGAGTTCTCATAAATAATACCGGTTTTCAGTTCTGTAACCGGTTTGCCCAGTTTTTGAGCCAGGTATTTCAGGAATTCCATTTGCTGTTTGGCAAAGGTAGCGGCGATAGCAGCAGGCTGAGCGACAAACTCGCAGCCCTGCTGGGTGATGGTGCCGTTAGCGGCTGAGCCTGTAACTGCGCATACTTTGTATTTTTGCAGAATCTGGAGGGATGTGAGCATAATCGCGGACTGGCTGGAGCCGGCGATTCCGGCGATGCCGCCGGCAGAAAGGGCGCGTTCCAGGGGCAGAGCGGCCTGAGTGGCGTCACTGGTGGAGTCAATAATTACGTTTTCTACTTTGGCGCCGCCGAGAGCTTTGATACCGCCGTTTTCATTGATGTAGTCACGGGCGGCTTCTGCGGCGAGGATTGCCTGACGGCCGGATTCAGAGTTAACACCTGTTACCGAACCATAGACACCGATTTTAACAGTTTTGGTGCCACTCGGAGCTGCGGTTGTGGTGCCACCGGCGGTTCCAGCGGTTGTGCCTGCTGTAGTACCTGCTGTGGTGGTTGCAGTGCTGCCACAGCCGAACAGCATGGCGGCAACAATGAGCAAGCAAATGATTGAGACAACTTTTTTAATTGACATTTTCTTCTCCTTTTGTGTCTGGACAATTATTTGTCCAGCGCTTGCATTTTGATTCTTGTTTTTTGAAACTTGCGGAGTTGCAGAATTCACTTTACAATGCTGGTTTTCTGATCAGATTCAGAGCTTATTCAAATAGTAATTGTGTTGTTCTAGCAACTAATGGGTAAGTATTGCTCAACATCAACGACTGATATCAGGATACTGCGCAACACACAGAACATCTTAATTGTTCATTCAAAAATTTGCAACACTTTTATCAACAGATCGCTGTATATACCGGCTGGATTTTCTGTGGTATTTGTTCATTATAACTAATATTGCATGATTCATTTAAGCAATTTCACTGTATACTTTGTGTGTCAAATGATGTATGAGTCTACTCCGCAAAAAGAGATTTGTTTCGCGAATTCAGCCAACTAATGCTATGATTATATGAATAGAAGACCTGCAGCACAATTGTTGATTAACTTTTGATCATTTGCTCAAAATTACACTTACAAGCAGGCACACTTAATCTGATTAATGTTAAAGGAGTAGAAACATGAACAATTTATTCGATCTGACCGGGAAAATTATTTTGATTACAGGCGGTGGCCGGGGACTGGGATTCAGCTTCGCTAAAGGGTATGTCCAGGCGGGCGCCCGTGTTGTCCTGAACGACATTTCCCAGGCAGAACTTGATTCTGCAATACCAGAGCTGAAGAAACTTGGCGGCGACGTAACCGGTTATTGCTTTGATGTTGCGGACCAAGTCCAGGTAGAAGAAAACATAACGAAAATTGAAGCTGAAGTCGGCCCCATTGACGTTCTGGTTAACAATGCCGGAATTCATCGTCGCAATCCTCTGGAAGAAATGTCAGCCGAAGATTTCCGCAAAGTTGTTGACGTTAACCTGGTAAGCGCCTTTCTGGTTGGCCAGAGCGTTGCCAAGCGCATGATCACCCGCAAAAAGGGTAAAATCATCAACATCACCTCGCTCAACGCAGTTATGGCACGTCCGAATATCGGCAATTATTGCGCAGCCAAGGGCGGTCTGACCATGCTGACCAAGTCCATGGCAACTGAATGGGGCAAATACAATATTAATACCAACGCGATCGGCCCGGGCTATTTCAAAACTGCCCTGACCCAGCCACTGGTTGACGACCCCGCTTTTGACAGCTGGGTTAAGAGCGAAGTTCCCCTGGCACGTTGGGGCGTTCCGGACGATCTGATCGGCACCGCGATTTACCTTGCTGCACCTGCTTCTGATTACGTTAACGGCTTCACTGTTTACGTTGATGGCGGCTGGCAGGCCTGTCTGTAATCATTTATTTGTTTGACCTAACCGATTAACAGCTAATCAGATAAATCACAAAAAACAAGTAATCTGATTCTATATAGTCACGAATAAAAACAAAACCGGCATTCACGTGCCGGCTTTGTTTTTCACGAGCTTTCAGCTTAATTTTATGCCATCCCTTACCAGTTTGTGTCACTGGTTAACAGGCACCGGCGTTTGACATGATCACTGGTATTATTTCGCAGCGACACCACCAAACAATACAATTAGCTTGTCCGCGATTTTAGCTACCAGCGGAATCCGGTATTCTTTGTATTGGTAAGCCCGAACCATAGCGATAATTGCAAAAATCGTAAATACAATTGAAATGATAAAGGTGATTGCAGTGACAAAGCCCATGATTCCGAGGGCAGCGTAAGCTCCGCTGACGCTGGTGATAGACGCCAACGCAATACCGCCGATCAAAACCGAGACTATGAAATAAAAAATTGTGCCAACGGCGTTGAGCGCGAAAGACTGCATAGCATGGAATTTAACAAACAGACTGTCTTTTTCAAGAAAGAAAATTACTAGCGGCGCGAGCCAGGCTACATAACGAATGCCGGGGATCCAGGCTAGTACAGTTGATGCCAGGTAAGCGATTAAGGCCATAACATTGGCATCCAGGCCACCGATTGAAGATTTGTGTGGTTGAACGCTAATAGCAGACATGTTGACACCTCCAGAAATTTAGTGAACTGACCTGAGTTGAGGTCGGCGATGCCGTTCTGCGAGGCTGAGCTGCTATGTGTTCCAAAAACCTGACAGCTAGCTTTTGCTCGGCAACAACTGCTTTCGATTTATGTGGTGGTTATATTAATTTTATTACACAAAATTAAGTGTAAAGCAAGCAGTTTTCTGCTTGCTTCAGTGAATTTACAGGATATTAACCAGATTGAAATTTTTCGCCCTCAACTGCGGTTGCTTAACGCATCCTTATTACAAAGATTCGCCGGCATATTTCCCGAAAGTACTCGTACAACTTCCTGAGCGGCTTTGCGCCTTAGGTCAATGTTGGCTTCCTGGCTGTACCAGGCACAATGAGGTGTAAGAATAACATTGTCGAGTTTGAGCAACGGGTGTTCCTTAGGCAGCGGTTCAGTTTCAAAGACATCAAGCCCGGCGCCGGCAATTCGGCCCGAACGGAGTGCTTCGAGCAGAGCAGTTTCATCGATCAGCGCCCCACGGGCTGTATTAATAAGGTATGAAGAGGGCTTCATATTTTTGATGAATTCAGCATCCACCAGATGATGCGATTCTTCATCCAAACGGCTATGCAGAGAAATATAATCACTATGCTTGGCAATTTCTTCCAGCGAAGCCTTCTGCGCACCTTTGGCTTCAATAAAGGCTGCGTCACGCCGCGGATGATAGGCAAGAATGTTGACATTAAAGGCAGCGAGTTTACGGGCAACCATTTGAGCAACGCGGCCGAAACCGATAAGACCGATTGTGGAACCTGCCAGACGGGTTATCTGACCGATGGCCGGATCCCACCAGCCACCTGAACTCAGATATTTGGAAGTTGCCGGCAGGCGGCGGGCAAAAGCCATTATCATCATAATTGCATGATTTGATACTTCGTCAACACTGTAGTCCGGAACATTACAAACAAAAATCCCCTTGGCAGTTGCTGCCTGAAGATCTATGTTGTCTATTCCTGCCCCATAACGGACTATTAATTGACAATGCTCGAGGCTATTGATTACTTCTGAATTTATGTTGGCGTACTGAACTATTAAAGCATCGGCTTGCCGAACCGCCGGAATAAGCTCTTGCGGTGTTTGCAGCTTGCAATCGGTCAACCCAAAACCGGCTTCCTGCAGAATCGCCCGTTCCAGTTCAACATCTTCATAGGTATAGTCAGTAATAATAACTTGTTTCTCAGCCATGTTACGGTCCCTTTCCTGAATCGGCTCCCGGCTTCACAACTGGATGTTTCTCAAACAACAGGATGAAACGCCAGATCAGCGCTGGGTTTAGCATTTCTGCTATAGCTACAGGATATCATAATGGCTGAACATTCTTAAGAGGGGTAACAGAATCGGTGATTAGTAATGTCCATGACAGATTCGCTGAACATTCTTAGGGATGACATTATCGCTGAACAATAACACCTCGGCTTTTCATCAGTTGACAGCCAGCAGTTCACTGGCTATAATTTGACGTGCACATTGCCTGCGGGTGTAGTTCAATGGCAGAACTCCAGCTTCCCAAGCTGACCACGAGGGTTCGATTCCCTTCACCCGCTCCAGAAAAATAATCATTATCTGATTTATATAGAATTTGCCTTTATAGCTCAGTCGGTAGAGCGCATCCATGGTAAGGATGAGGTCATCGGTTCGATTCCGATTAAAGGCTCCACACGACGAAAGGCTCCCCTTGTGGGAGCCTTTTGTTGTGTGGCCTCTAGTTGGATTGGCCCGGTTGCTTCCGTCCTTACCATGGATGCGCGCTGGCTGCGCCAGCAGACAGCTTTGCGGGCGCAGAGCCAAGCATGTCAAGGAGCACGAAGGTCGAGGCGCGAAGCGTACAACTGTACGCGAGCACCGCAGATCAAGAGTAGCGACGAAGACAGGCGACGGCTATCCGGCCACAAAAGGCAGCCATGGTAAGGATGAGGTCTGGTTCGATTCCGATTAAAGGCTCCAAGAAGGAACACCGATATTTTCCCATCGCCGGCGACTTCAATTCTTTCAAGAATGCGAAGCAACAATGCGTAAGGCAATGATGATAACTGTCCATACTGCTGAATTAGATTTTGTAAGTCTCTGATCCTATAAGCCATGAATGGATCATTTTCTTTGTATGGGACAGTTGTCTTTCTGGCAACCAGATCGTCCCAGCAATTAACAATAGTCTTCGTTATAGTTTCATCTGGTATACGCTGGCTATTACTGCAGGCGTCTGCTGCGACAGGCCCATATCGGCCGGCTCGGTGCGCACGATAAACCCAGTATTTCTATCCAAAGTTTTTCACGCGAAAGGATTCTCTCAAGACAATCAAGAGTAAGCGTCCGACATAATACGTATTGACAGCAAAAACCTGAATCTTTTTAAATTTTACATTTTTCAGCCATCAGCGGACTCCACGGCATCAGGTTATTCATCACATTATCACTTTTCAAAAAACTGCTGCCCGGCGCCAGCATTAAAACGCACTGAAGATACAGAAAAAATGAGATAACGCTCGAAAAGGTGATCTGAAAGCCGTACTCGTAAATCTCGCGTTCGGCCGGATCGATTGCATGCCGCTCGATCATTGCGTTGGTAACCGCTTTGCTGATCCGCTCAACCATGTTTCACCTCGTCAGTGCTGCGATGCCTTCACCGTATCAAAACCTGACAACGATTCCAATCCGTTTGGCACGAGTGGTCGTTTTCGTGGCGCGAGTGGTATTTTCCAATCAAGATTTTCGGTTTTGATCGTCGTTTTTGTCTCATGTCCGCCTATTCGTAATATCCATACTAGTAATCCTGCTTCGTCTCGATGATTCGTTTTACTGCTTGCGTTGATCTTGTGAACACGTTTTGAATTCTCATTTCGTAACCCAAGCGTAGCAAGCGGTTGAAGCGCCTGCGGCAACCAGAAGCGATGCTCATGCAGCTGCAGTCAATGTTCCACCAGTGAATATCGCTCCTGCCCTTGCCGCACTCCCGGACGGGGATGCGTATGAACCCAATGACCTCTGATACACCAGTTCAGTTGCGGAGATATTTCCCCACGGGTGCAGTCTATTCAGCAAATGATTGATTTCAGAGGTCAACAGCACGAAATGATATCGTCCTTTTTTGTGCGTCGTCATCGAATGATATCATGACGGCCTTGTTATGGCTTATGTTGCCATCGAGGTCGTGCACGAATGCTCCGCTCAAACGAATGTTATTTTCGCCAACTTCGATGTCGCTATCAGACACTGAAATATCCGAATAAGTAGCAACGAGCACCCGATAAAAATTGACGTAATCATCGATCGTATGATGGGTTGTATATCGTTCATTTGCTACAATGACGTCCAGATCATTACTGATTCGAGCGTCTTCAACCAGATGATAGGGGAAGATAAAGCGTTCACTGATTGTGTCCAATTGCGCGGCCATATTGAAGAACCGGTAAAAATAATCTAAGTCCGGATGCTCTCGCTTCATCAATATTTCAACAGAGCGCTCTCTTGTCATGATTACGATTCTTTCCTTAAGACTGTCTTTTATCTGTATGAGCAATTTCTCGTTGGGATATTCCTGCGCGCTGTATGTGATGTCGTTGGTGCTTTGATTAGATATCAAGTCGCGCAATTCCGCAGCGGACAGGTTCGTGGCAAATCCGGATGCCGATTCGCCTTGCGGACTGCCATACCGAAATCCCATCGGAATCACAAGCACTTCATTTGTAAAAAAGTCTCTGGTGGTCAAACGGTCGATTCTGGTCAAACCGCCACATGCGGCAAGCAAAAATGAGATAAAAATAACAAGCATCAGTAACAATCTTTTCATATGACCCCCTATTTGGCTGCAATGTTCTGTGTTCGTTCTATGCTCTCTATCCGTTTTTTGCTATGGTCACGTCGCTTTTAGTCACTAGATTATTCAATCATGATATTTCGTCTTATTGACGAGGTTAAATCATTCGTTAGGAAATCTCTTTATATCATGAACTTATCGTTCTCTATTATGCCATACTGGATTTTTCCTAGAATCGCGAGAATATGTATTCGCGATTGCACCCACGCAAGTATTACACTTGCGCAGGTGCAATCGGGACATTTTTTGAGTAATCTAGCAGACTGAACTAGCTTACGTTAATCTGAAACTCGTACAAGATCCATATGTTCCAGCTATAATCACATTAGGATATCCTGGCCAACCATAATGAGCAATATACTCTATCGTAGTTGAGCTTCGATATCCGTACACCGTTACCGCATGATTTCTATATGTGGAACCATCTGGATAAGCCAGATTGCCGAACAAAATCGCAGGGCGACCAGCATCTATTTCTGAACCAATACATAGAGCGAACAAATACCATGCCGATGAGGCACTAATACCGTGCGCATTGCAATATGCATTAACACATTTCGGATGCTCAATCCTGTTGTCCCACTGTCAGAACCAAGGCTGATTAGCTCATCTGTTAAGCCTGTTCCTTGTAGTCCAATACCACTCGAGTGCAAGTAGTTACTTGGAACGATGTTTCTACTTGGATATCTCTTTTGCCAATAGTACAGAACTAGATTTGCTGCGATATACCCACAGTATCCGCCATCCTTATAGCCAAGATTAGAGCTCAAAGATGACAGATAGCTGGAATTGGGAATATATTTAACTGTGTAGGATGCTGCGATAGCGTCTTGCGCTTCACTTACGAAGGTTTTGTCAGACAACGTGCTGTCATTGATATAGCTTAGCACCTTCGAGTTTTTTGAAGACATCAACCTTTTTACATTATCATTGCAAGCGGGCGCAAAGGAATCTTTGAGAGAAGCGTCAAGGCGCTCGCCTGTGAAGGTATGCCGATATTCACTATTCTCTTCGACATAGTATTCTTTTGGCCCTGCATAAATCAAATTACTCACATAACCGAGATATGGGGAGATTGAATAAGACGAATACTCGACGAAATTCCCTGAATCGTTATGGTATATATAGTATCCTTTTGGGACACATTCGATTATTGTGAATTTATTATTTGCAAAATCATTTGCAAATTTGATGGATGCAATTGTTACATTAGAATCTTTCGATGTGGTTTCGATTTTAGCTTTGTATATTGCAGCCTCTTTAGCGTCAGTCGATACTGCGTTGGCATTCATAGCAATGGGAACTGCGTATACGCTTGAGTTTAGCGTTAGTATTGAGATGATTATCACAATGCTCATTTTGATCTGTTTTAACATGATGATTTCCTCCAAAAATCAAAGAAAGCAATTAACGCTCAACATATTTTTCTGTTAAGCAAAAGCATACCACTTGCGATTTTCTGGATAAGACATCAGTGTGTTAGTTTGTAGTATTAGAGTCTTTCTGTTCGTATACTACCTCCTAGCATTAGAATTAGATTTGTTGATACGGATTGAGCTAACCTCATCAAGACTATGATCAAACCAAGCCACACCTTTCACACAGTAATAATCCACTTCCTTCAGTACGCATTTGACGTCACCTATACGCATCGCCAAGGGTCTGCTGAACAAAAAGCCAATAGCCACAGCTGACGTGAAAGAGATAACAATGCCTTCACCGTATCAAAACCTGACCGCGATTCCAAGTCGTTTGGCACGAGTGGTCGTTTTCGTGGCGCGAGTGGTATTTTCCAATCAGGATTGAACCCTGGGAGCGAGTCAGGCATGATGGTAATAGTCAATCGGTTATATCGCGTTCAATGAAAGGAACCAAGATGATCCGCATAGCCATCTGCGACGATGATCCCGGTATTCGCAAGATCGCGCACGATCTGGCCCAGCGCACCCTGCAACAGATGGGGATCCGAAACACAGTGTCGCTCTTCTCAAGCGGTAACGATCTCATTGCCAGCTGCATGAATGGATCGGCCTTCGAGCTGTATATTCTGGATATCGAGATGCCTGGCCTGGACGGGTTGGAGACCGCACGCATTGTTCGTCAGGCCAATAGCGATGCGATCATCATCTTTCTCACAAGTCATGAACAGCATGCCCGTGCCGGCTATGCCGTAAATGCGCATCGGTTTGTGCTGAAATCTTGCATGGAGACTGAATTGGGTGAGGCGCTGACGACATCCATCCCACTGATATGTAATCGACCCGAACGGATCTCGTTTTTAACCGAGAGCCATGGACAGATCTTGATTCCGATCCATGATATCTTGTATTTTGAGGTTTCCGGCCGCAAAATCGTTGTCCATACCGAGACTGAAAGCTTTCGCTCCCGGGAGCGTTTGCCCTTTGCAGAATTCTGCGCATTGTTCGCGGACGCCGACTTTGCCCTATGCTATCGCGGTATTATGGTAAACCTGGATGCGGTCTGGTGCCTTCAGCCGGATGGAATCCTCTTGACGAACAAGCGAAAGCTTCTGGTGAGCCGCCAGTACAAGAGTCCGCTCACGCGGCTGATAACCGACAGATCAAGGAGAGGGACATGAATCAGAGCAGCATTATTTGGACCGTCATTGAATTGTCCGCCACCCTGTTCGAAATCCTGTTAATCCTAACGCTGTTATCGCACTGGTTTGGACGGCGATTTGAAAGCTCCCTCTATTATGCGGGCGCCGCGGCAGCGATGACCGGTATTGTTCGAATATCCCCGTTCCGGTCAGTAATTGCACGATTTCAATACCAACAGTCACTGCGAAGGCTACTAAAAATGTTACTTTGAATTTCTCAGCAGCCTTCGATAGAAACGGTAATAAGAATCCCAGCGGTACAAACATCAATATATTGAAAACGATCAGCTGCAGCTCACTGATCGACCACATATTCCAGGCGCTAACATAGGAGCTGAAAAAATCGATATTGAAGGAGCCGCTGAAGTTTGCTCCGCGGCTGAAGGAGGTCAAGCCCAGTACCAGCAGCAGCCAGCTGCATAATAAAAATAAGACTATCCCCTGTTTCTTGCTCATGCGCTTCTGGCCGTGAAACACAAGTTTATATACTCTGTAGCCGGCGAAAATGCCGAGCGCTAGTAAAAGACCTCCAATGAGTGCAAACGCACCCCAGCGGAGCAGTGTTTGAAAAACTGTAATTACATCCATGTATGGTTCTCCGTTTGTATATTGTATTTGCTGAGTGCATCTACAATCTATCTCAACGGTTGCGGAACAAATTTAATTTTCCCTTGATAAGTTCCTAAGAAAATATTAAGGTTCAGTATTATGTGCGGGGAGTGTAATCAAGAAAGAGGTGACTTGGTCGCGACTCTCCACAGTAATTGAACCACCATGCAAATCGATTATTTCTTTGGCTATTGCCAGCCCCAGTCCTGCGCCTCCGGTGTCACTCTTTCTGGCGTCATCAAGGCGGTAGAATTTTTCTAAGATTTCCCGACACCTATTCGGGGGTATCGTATCGCCCTGGTTCTGAAAGGTGATTGTTGCGGTATCATCATCCTTTTGCGCTGTGATGTGAATGTCGGTATTCGGGTAGCTGTACGCTGCGGCATTCTTCAGCACATTCGTAAAAACTCGTGCCAGTTTATCAGAATCACCATAGATCATAAAATCTTCGTCTACATGTAAAACGGCGGTATTGCCATGGCTTGTTAAAACAGGCAAAAGCTCCAGCTTAAATAGCCGATAACAGATGTAAGGGGCGTGCGAATGTCGTGGGCAAGGTACATCACAAGTTCGTTTTTACGTTGGGCCGCTGATTTTGCTTCCAGTTTCCGGCTCTCCAGGGTTTGCCTCATGGCGTTCAGTCTTTGGCTAATGGCCGTGAGTTCTTCCGGTAAACCGATTTCCTCAGGTTGATCAATAAGCAGCATCCCCAGGCTCTGCTCAACGTCGGACAATGGCTTCGTAACATAGTGTAGAAATGCTCGGATAATGAAAAACATCCCTGTACAGACCAGCAATATCAACAAGATGAAAAATGGCAGATATAGTTTTGCTTTCAATTTTATATCCTACTCCCCATATCGTGCGAATATATTGGGGATTCTCAACTGTATCATTCATTTTTTCTCTCAGATGACGGATGTGAACGGTAATCGTATTATTGCTTTTGCTGTAATATTCGTCTTGCCATATTTTATGAAATAGATCTTCTGCACTTACAACCTTGCCTTTATTCTCCAGGAGTATACGTAAAATAGAAAATTCAGTAGGTGTTAAAGCCAGGACCTTCGTTGGTTAAATACAGCACAATTAAGTCGGCGATTTCGTGTTCGTCATCTACAATCAGTATTCCCTCCGGCATAGCTACAATACACCTTTCATCTGGATAATCCTCGTCTATAATTAAGTGAAGCATACTACTAACCCATTAGTCGGTTCACCAGCATAATACCACTAATAGATCATTCCGCTTTCCATAATAGGTGAGTGTGAGCACAAGCGGTATGTTCTGAACTATATTTCATTACATTTAATCGTTTCCATTATTGCGTTTATCGCCTTGATGAACCTGATTTGAAAAGGCCCTCGCCTGATCGCTAAGTTTACCTAAATAATTCACAGGATTAACATGCATATACTTTCGTCATTTTCTTGCTATTAGTAAGCTTTATAAAGAGGGTAATTTACCTATTTACAGGCTTAACCTGGTCTTAAATTTAAAAAGGAAGTTCAGGTGATTTTATGGCAAGCAAGACATATGTACTAGATACGAACGTGCTGATTCAGGCCCCGCATGCGTTACTTTCATTTGAAGACAATGCAATAGTCCTACCGGTTGCGGTTATGGAGGAGCTGGATCGCATCAAAAATGATGACGGTGAACGAGGCATGAACGCGCGTCAGGTTGTGCGCCTGCTGGATAAATTGCGAACCGAAGGATCGCTGACAGATGGCGTTAAATTGCCAAATGGCGGTAACCTGCGGATTGAATTGAATTTTTCAAACATCGAGCTTCCAGCACATTGGCCAACAGCCAGTGCTGATAACAGGATTTTACAAGTCTGTAAAGGCTTGCAAGAGCGGGATATACGGGCTATTCTGGTCAGCCGCGATATAATTGCCCGCATTAAGGCCGATATCCTCAGCATTCCTGCCGAGGATTTTTTAACGGATCAGGCACCTGCTCCAGATCAGCAGTATCGCGGGCGAATTGAGGTTTTTGCAGCCGATAATAAATTAAATCATTTTAAGAAAAAAGGCATCCTGCCTGAGCATGTCTATACTATCGGTAACGAAGGCCAAACGCTGCCCGTTGAACCGGTTCATAATCAGTTCTTTATCATCAAATCGGATATATCTACAAACAAAAGCTTATTAGGGCGTTTTAACGGCGAATTCATTGTTCCGCTTACTTCTCTTGACAAGAAACCTTTTGGTATAAAACCAAGATCGGCTGGTCAGCGTTTTTTACAGGAATCACTAATGGCTTCCGCAAATGAGGCCCCACTCGTCATTGTCAAAGGAACAGCCGGCACGGCAAAAACTTTCTACTCTCTGGCAGTAGGTCTGCAAAGCATTCTGGAAGAAAAAGAGCCGGTTTATCGCAGAATCCTGGTGAGTCGGCCAAATGTACAGTTCGATGAGGAAATTGGCTTTTTACCGGGATCTGAGCAGGAAAAAATTGCACCTTTGATGAGGCCAATCATCGACAATCTTGAAATACTGATAGACAATGATGATAAGGAAACTGATGAATGTGAACGTTCAGAATTAGCCTGGGATGCTTCGCAAAGAATGTGAAAAGAGCCGGGGTGATGTCTTATCAGTAACTCTTGGCAGTCTATCTTTGAACTATTCAGATTAAACAGAAGGAAACTATTCGACGCCATATTCGTCAAACAGTCAGAACATCCAAACTAGACGGACAGGACAATAAAGTACTCCGTTTTGATACAATGCCGTTAAAGCATTTGTTTACAACATTTGTTTACAACAAGGGAGGTTCTGGATGAAGATTTGGAATATTGTAGTTGGATCCAGGTTTTGTTTTGCTAAACGATTTACAGCGATTCTTGTTGTAGTGTGTTTATTATCAAGCCTGACTGCCTGCAGCCAGCTTGGCAGCAGGTTCAGTGTTTCAGCAGCAGAACTGGTTGCGGCCCCGACTTATCCCATAGTATCTTTTGAAGGCACTGACAAAACTCTGCAGAAGGACATCGAAGGGGCACATCAGATCAGCGTTGAAATGAAGAACGCGATCGATATCTTTTCTTACAAAACTGCAGAACCGATCTTAATGAATGCACCAGTAAACAGCTGTTATTCACCGCTTAGCCTTTACTATGCTCTGGCTCTTGCCGGGACAGGCGCAAATGGACAAACGCGCGCTGAGTTGTTGACCTTGCTAGGTGAATCAGATACTGGTTTACTGTCGAAAGCGATGGGTGATCTTTACAGACTGCTTTTTCTGGATAACTCTGTCTCAAAGTTGAAAATCGCTAACTCGCTTTGGCTTGACCATGAGTACCAGGGCAAACCTGTGCAGTACAAGGATGCGTTTCTGAAGAACGCAACCGAACAGTTCTATGCCTCACTTTTCAAGGTAGACTTTGCTAAACAAAGTGCAGGTGAAGCAATGGCCAAATGGATCACCGAGCAGACCAGCGGTACTCTGAAACCGCGTTTCGAGCTGGATCCACTGCAGTTAATGAGCATCCTCAATACGATATATTTTAAGAATGAGTGGGTTGACCAGTTCAGTTCTGACCAGACCAAACCAGATACATTCCATCTGGCTGATGGCACTGACATAACCTGTGATTTCATGAATATGACAAAAGCCTCGCAGACTTTCAATAAGGGTCCTGGTTTTACCCGTGCAGCCCTGAATCTGAAGTCAAACAATCAAATGGTCTTTGTATTGCCTGATCAGGGAGTCAGCATAGAGGATCTCGTCAGCGGTCCCGACCAGTTACGCGAACTGTTTGAGGAAGGCGAACACCTTAACGGCAAGGTTATCTGGAAAGTTCCAAAGTTTAGTTACGGATCCGATTTCAAGCTGATTGAGACGCTGGAGAGCCTCGGCATAAATTCGGCTTTTGAATATAATGCCGACTTCACGAATATCACCGATCACCCGGCTTTTATTTCTGACATTATCCAGCAAACGCATATCGCCATTGATGAGAAGGGTGTCGAAGCTTCCGCTTTTACCAAGATCGACTATTACGGTATGGCTCCCCCGACCAGTATGGCAGAAATGATTCTCGACCGACCCTTCCTGTATGCTATCTTCAGTGCCCCGGTCGCAAAGCCAATGGATACAGTGCAGGCTCATTTTGGCCTACCGCTTTTTATTGGCATCTGCGGCAACCCAGCTGAAACATGAATCTGAAACAGGAATCTGATTGCTAAAAGGTAAGATTAAATGACCATAAAATTTGATCCGAATAATGAAATTATTAAAATCTGCATGAACGGACTCAACTTGGAAGAGAGTGGAAAGATTAAAGAAGCTGCTGCGATATTCCATGAAGCATGGAAAAAAGCAACAGACGACTTTGAAAAATTCATTGCAGCTTTTCATTTCGCCCGGATACAAAAAAATATAAATGTTAAATTGAAATGGCTTGAAACATCTTTGGAGTGCGCATTAAATATAAACGATGATAATGTCAAAAGTGCTTACTCAACTATATATTTAAACATTGCCAAATGTTATGAAGAGTTGAATGATTTTGAAAATGCAAAAAGAAATTATGAATTATCAAATTCATTTAAAGGTGCACCAACTGACAGGGGACCCTTTTATCATGGGACAAAGGCAGATTTGCAGATTGGCGATTTGCTTAAGCCGGGAGAAACCTCAAATTATAAAACCGAGCTAAAAATGAACCATATTTATTTTACAGCTAACGCCAATGGTGCAGGTCTTGCTGCTGCATTAGCAAAAGGAGATGGCAGAGAACGCGTTTATATTGTCGAACCAACGGGTGAGTTTGAAAACGACCCTAATGTTACTGACAAGAAATTTCCAGGTAACTTAACACGTTCTTATCGCTCAAAAGAGCCTTTAAGGATTATTGGTGAAGAAACAGACTGGGGAAAATTGACTCCTTCACAGAAACGTGAATGGAACGAGAAATTAACCAGTAACAAAGGAGAAATTATTAACTGACTATATTTATTAAAGCCATTAAAAAACAAGGAGTTTATGCTTTTAATTTTTTATGAAGGTGAAAAAATAACATGAACCACAAAGGCACAAAGCTTATAACAACTGAACGGCTCATACTCCGGCGGTTTACACTGGAAGACGCTGAAGCGGCGTTTCGAAATTGGACGAGCGACACAAGAGTCACTGAATTTTTGAGGTGGCCGACTCATGAAAATATCACCGTAACCCGGCGTGTCATAGAGGACTGGGTCGACAGTTACCAAAAGCCCGACTTCTATCAATGGGCAATTGAATTTAAAGCACTGGAGGAACCAATTGGAACCATCAGTGTTGTTGATATGAATGAAAACCTGAATATTGTCCACATCGGTTATTGTATTGGAAGCAGATGGTGGCATCAGGGCCTGACATCAGAGGCATTCAAGGCAATAATTCCCTATCTGTTCGAGGAAGTCGAAGTAAACAGGATCGAGTCCCAGCATGATCCAAATAACCCGTATTCAGGAAACGTAATGGAAAAATGCGGTCTACAGAAAGAAGGCGTTATGCGTCAGGCAGATTTCAGCAACAAAGGTATTGTTGATGCCTGTATGCATAGCTTGCTGAAAGAAGAATGGGCTGTTATAAAGAAAGGTTCTCATTGAAATTCGCTTGTTTCTGTCAAGCACGGGTGTCATAAAAAAAGCAGGTGGTTTATATGCGTAGGAATATTACAATCATGATTTTACTTTTTGCGATCCTGACCACTACAGTCGGCTGTGTTATGCCAGGACAAACAACGCAACCTGGCTCACAAACGACCTCAGGGCAGTCCGGCTCTCAACATACTACGCCACAACCATTGCCGAACCACCCCTCGTTCGTGGCACAATATATTCGCACCGATGGTTACCATAGCGACAAGCAATATCCGATTATTACCATAATCCGCGATCCAGCCGAGTTGTCGGCTTATTATGAGAACAACAAGGATCTATATGATCTTGAGCGCCGATCAAGTCCAGCGTCCGATTCGACCTTTGGATTTTTGAATGCGATCGATAAATACAATGACGATTATTTCAATAAAAACGTACTCATACTGATTCTGGTTCAGGAAAGCAGTGGCTCCAATCGGCATCAAGTAAACTCCATCACCAAGAATGATACCGAGCTGGATATTCAGATCAATCGCCTGGTACCGGAAATTGGCACAGCAGATATGGCCCAATGGCATATTTTAATAGAGCTAAAAGCCAGCGATCTTGGTCAGGCTACGATTCGAATTACCTTTGACAAAAAATCTATCCAACGGAACCGGATAGAGCTGGTTTCGCATGATATCACTTATCCGCTCATTGAGCATTGGGTATTTTCTGTTGCGAATGGTGTTAGCGCTGACAAAACGAAATAACCACTCTTAAGAACGCTACAAAAAGCGAAGAGCAGCAACAACTAGAGCAAGAAGTTGCAGTTCTTCAGGAACAGATTTCTTCTCTGCAGAGCAAGTTGGAAGAATCGCGACGCGAATTACTGCTGTTGCAGAACTCTCAAAGCAGCGAAGAGATCACTAAATTGAGAAAAGAAATTAGCAATCTAGAGATGCAGGTCTCAACGTTGCAAAATACAATGAATAGACTCAAAAGTGACCTCAATACGTTTTACGCCAAAAACCAAATAATGGTTGGATATATTGAACATGTTAAAATTGGCGGTACTGAATTAGTCGGTGACATAACAGTTGCTGACCCTGTTGCTTTTTGATTCATTGATGCAGCCAAGTTTACTAAACACCGATGTTGACCTTTCTTTTACGGTATACAATTACGATCCTGATGCTAAAGAAAGTTTTAAGTGCTTTCACACCAATTCAGATATATTGCATGGTAGCATTCAAAAACAAGGGCAAGAGTATGTCATGCAGATAGATAGCGACCCTTGGACGGTACCTTCTATTTCAAAAAGTTATACTTTCACTTTGGGAGTCGTGCCAAAACCCCAACTTCAGACCATATATAAGGCAAATTCCGTCAAAGAACAGCTAGTCCAGCAGTGGGAAAATATAGCTGAAACAACGTCAGTTTGGCAGCCCGTTCAAGTTCAGAATTATAACTTCTATTGCTTTGTCGTTCCTTGCGTTGTTTGCACGGGTGATTCACCTGTGGTCATTTTGCTTTCTGACACAGTTGTTACGACAGGAGAATTCAGGCCAATACTTTTTTCGAGCGTACCGTTTGCCAGCACATAATCCTTGAAAGCTAAGACAGCATCTTCGCCGATGTAGAAGGACTGCAACGACCAGAGAATATTGGTGGTCAAATAACCATTATCAAACAGGACGATACCAATATTTTTTTGACCGGCAGGCGGATAATCAATGCTGATGCTCATAACTTCCCAGCCGAGCTTGGCGCGGGTTGCTTCACCTTCATTGACGATATCTGTTTGAGCCAGTAGCTGCTTCCAGATGACAGCAGGGTCTGGCAGTTTATAATATTCATAGCGGAGTAATTCTTTGTTGACGTCGCCGTGCCAGACGGAGTGTTGGAATATATTATTGATTTGCAAGTGCTTCGGCAAATTCAAGCTATTGATCAGATCCCCCAGTGTTGCGAATGAATAAGTCGAATTGAAGAACCCATAATAACCGTTAAATCCTTCATAGCGCACAGCCACAACAGCGTCCGGATCAATGTCTATTAGCCGGAAAAAGGCCGCGTTTATCTCATATGTTTTATCTGTATAGGGATCTTGACCACTCAATTTAAAATCACCTAATTTTGTTTCAATCAGATTCTCGTCCAGTTCGTGAATGCTGCTCTGGTATTCAATTCCATTGATCACAGCTCCGCCGGTGTACTTTTCAAACACTTCCAGTTCCTCCCACTTCGGCGCCACAACGGTCATTCCGGTTGTTGTCTCCACCGGCCTGGTTATCGTTGTTTGAGTCGGGATAAGAGCCGGGCTAAGCTTGCTCCAGATAAATGTGATAGTTATCACCAGTATTACCGCAGCAGCAACCGCAACTGTTTTATGCCAGATGGGGCGAACCGTCGGATACTTTGTCTTTTGTAAGCTTGCGTGATCAGGGCTGTCGGCAGTATCAGGATTGGTAGCTGCTTCCGCCAGCTTATCATCTTCGATCAGGCTGATCATTTTTTTAAGTTCTTCACGATTCATTTTTTAGAGCCCTTCTTCCTCAATCCAGGCACGTAATTTGTTTCTTGTGCGGAACAGTATTGATTCCACCTTGCTTTTGCTCAGACGGTAACGCAGCATGATGTCTTTGATTGAATCAAAGTACCAGTAACGACAAACAAACACCTGTCTGGCTTCTCTGTCCAGTGAATCCAGAAAACAGTTTATACAGTCCGCTAACCGGTCATCAGAATATTCCTGGCCAACAGAATCACGGTCAGCAAGGCAAGCCTCCAACTCATCAAAGGATACAGCGACAGCAGGATTGCGTTTGGCGGCATGGATCTGCTGATATTTCTTGAGAGCAAGATTACGGGAAATGCGGCACAAGTAAGCTGCCAGAACACGCGGTCTTGCCGGTGGTATGGCATTCCAGGCGCCCAGATAAGTGTCGTTCACGCATTCCTCGGCATCTGCCGAATTATGCAGAATATTGTTGGCGATCTGGTGAAACAATTTGCCGTACTTCAGCTCCGTTTCCCTGATTGCCTGTTCTGACCGCTCCCAGTACAGCTCGATTATCGCATTATCTTCCACGAGTCTGTCTCCTTTGAACTTTAAGCCCTTCATCTATTATGTACGGAAATGAAGTGTTTTGCTTGTAAAGAAAAAATATTTCAGATTTGGATTTTGCTGACACAGTTCTCACAATTTCATCAAATATCAGGAGTAGAATCTGGCTATCAGAGAACCTTTCCGCTAACCAGGTTGGTTGGCATTCTCTCACAAAAACGGAGGATACCAGATGAACGCGCCAGAAACACCCAGCAAGTCCGAACCGGTTATTCGCCCAAAAGACCGGAAAAGCTTATCCAGCAGAAAATTTCCAGTTCGCCTGGCAGTCCAGATCTTCTTCTTTGGTCTGATTGGCTTGATCGCTGTCAATCACAGTCTTTCAGAAAACGGCGGTGGCATCCCGTTCCTCTCTAGCGCCTCGCTTCATGCTATCTGCCCATTTGGCGGTGTCGAAACAACTTATCAGCTGCTCAGCCTGGGTACGTATGTCCAGAAGGTTCATGCCGGCTCGGTCGTCCTGATGGCCATCGTGTTTTTTCTGGCGATTCTGTTCGGGCCTGTTTTCTGCGGCTGGGTATGTCCGCTTGGCTCATTTCAGGAATGGGTCGGCAAACTCGGTCGTAAGCTGCTCGGACGTCGTTTTGGCCGAATCATACCGGCTCGGCTTGACCGCGCATTACGCTGGTTCCGACTTCCCTTTTTGGTTTGGGTGGTGTACGTGACTGCCCGCTCTGGTACTTTGCTGTTCGCAAACCTCGACCCCTATCATGCCCTGTTCAATTTCTGGACATCTGAAGTCGCTCCAGTTTCGCTGATCGTCCTTGGAGTAACCGCTGCCCTCTCACTGGTTGTCGCTCGGCCCTGGTGCCGCTATGCCTGCCCCTATGGCGCCTTGCTCGGCTTGTTCAATAAAGTGCGTATCTTCAAGATCCGCCGCCAGGCATCCACTTGCATCAACTGCAGCCGCTGTGACAGAGCCTGTCCCATGGATCTCGATATCTCCCACCAAAGCACAGTCACATCAATGCATTGCATCAGCTGTTATGAGTGCACATCCGAACGCGCCTGCCCGGTTCCCGATACGGTCACCATGCAGGTCGGTCAGCCGAAGGCGTCAATCCAGTCACATAAGGAGGTTGTCCAGTGAAGATTAAAACAACAGCAATGGCCATGATCCTATTCCTGGTCATCTTCGGTGGCATTGGCACTGCCGCCGCGCTCGGCGCCTGGTCGACGAGCTCGCAAAAGCAGCCCGCTACCTTCAAGGAAGGTGAATACGCCGGTCAGAACAATCCGGCCGACATCCGCGGCTCCTATACATTTACGGACATCAGTAATTCTTTCGAAGTCGACTCGAGCGTATTGCTGGCCGCCTTCGGCTTTGAGGTTGATAAGGATCCCGTCCAGACGAAGGCAAAAGATCTGGAAGCCCGTTATGCCGGACTGGAACAGGAAATCGGCACCGGATCAGTGCGGCTGTTTGTCGCTCTCTACAAAAACCTGCCGGCCGATCTGGATGGAACCTACCTCCCCACGGCGGCGGTTCAGCTGATTTTGGAAGCCAATCCGAGCTTGAGCACGGAGCAGAAAGACTACCTCGCGAGCTATCAGATTGAACTTGCACCAGCCGCGGCTTCGACATTGGCTTCTACCCCTAATGAGTCGAATACAACTCAGGCGACCACTGTTCAGTCGGAAACCGCTCAGGTGACAGCTGCAACAGAACCACTCGTTAACGGCACAGCCACATTCCAGCAAGTACTAGATGCTGGTATCACCCAGGCCCAAATAGAGCAGGTTCTTGGCGCACCTATGCCGCTGACGAACCAGTCAGTGCGCGACTATTGCACAAGCAAAGGTATTTCTTTTTCAACCGTTAAGAACGCACTCAACGCCTTGGTGCCCGAAAAATAACGAAACCAACTCAGCCAAGCGATTAATTTGCAGGCGGTCGCTCAGATCAGGAAGAATGACACGAGAATCATTGCTGCCATGCCGGCCATTACCGGAATAAGGTTCTTGCGCGCCAGGTCAGACGCTTTGACGCCGCAGATGGCTGCGACAGGGATGACGCCCCAGGGGATAACGGTGCCGCCGCCTACCCAGACGGTGACGATCTGACCGAGGGCTGCGATGTATTTAACGTTAGCTCCGGAAGCGAGCGAGAAAGTCTGCGCCAATGAACCCAGCAGCGGCAGGCCGGAGAAACCGGAGCCATCGAGGCCTGTGATAACGCCAATCGCAGTCTGCATAAGCGCGATCGGGATTTTGGTCATCGGGATAATGTTGGAGAGATATAGACCCAGGTCCGTGAGAATATCGGGAGCGCCCGGGCCAAGCATTTTTTCTGCCATCTGGCCGCTGCCCATAAAGAAGAAACCGGCGATCACGATTACCGGAGCAAAAATCTTGATTGCGAAGATAAACCCATCCTTGAACTGGTCAGTAATCTGGTCCAGCGATTCCTGCATGTCGCCCTTGCCGATCAGGATAATCGTCATGATCAAGACAGCGGTTCCGCCAACCAGGGCAGTCGCGTCGCCGCCGACAATTTTGAACATGACCATCAGGATGACATCAACTATAAATGCCAATGGTGTGAAAACCGCGATGAAGCGGGCGAATCCCGGCCGACGGCAGGTAATGTCACAAGGAACCGTATTAGGCACCGTGTGCCCGGCATCAGGCGGATACCCGTTGCCGTTGCCGTTGCCATTGCCATTGCCGGCGCCACCTGCCAGTTCAAGAGCAGGCGTCTGCTTCATGTCTTTCAGGAACAGAATAAAGGCTACGCTGATGGTAACCACCGACATTACCAGCCAGAGAGGAATACTGGCTTGCATGACTTCAGTCGTAGGAATTCCGGCGGCCTTTGCAGTGATAGAAGGCGCGCCCTGGATAAAGAAGTCGCTTGAAAGGCCGATGCCGTGGCCAAAGAGGTTCATCGAAACAGCAGCCCAGATGGCTGGAAGACCAGCCTTGATCGCGACTGGCAGCAAAATAGCGCCCACAAGGGCGACAGCCGGCGACGGCCAGATAAACCAGGAGGCGATCAGCATTACACTGCCAATTACGAAGAAGGCGACCTTACGCGTCTTGATTACCCGTGCCAGCGGCTGGATCATTATCGCGTCAGCACCAATGCAGGCCAGAGCCTTCGACATTGAGACAACCAGGGCAATAACAACGATGATGCCGAGGAACTCTGTCGCCGAAATGACCAGTGAATTATAAATGATCTGGATTGTCTTGATCAGGTTGCCGCTATAGACAAGACCCATCATGAAAATACCGAGCACACACGGCAGGACAATCTCTTTTTTCATCAAAAGAACAACGATGATCAGGATTGTCATAACTATATAGACGAAATGCAAAGGTCCTAAGGTAATCATACTTTTAACTCATCCAATCTAAAGAAATGAACAACCGGTTCAGCGGATGAAAAGTCCAGTCAGGCCGGCTTTTTCCACGCGGGAGCGAATGGCTGAAACTTTAGTGGTATAGAGCTCTAGCTGCTTCAGGCGCTCAAACAAAACAGATCCGGAGAAAGTGTATTTCAAGCCAAGGCCCTCTTCTGTCTGCATCTGTTCGTTGACAAAAGCAATCGCTTCGCCGATAGCCAGTTCGCGCGGCAAGGTGACAAGTTCGTGGCCGCGGGCATATTGGACAGCGTTAAAGCCCGCCAGCGTACCAGTTACGATAGCCTCGGTGTGACCGACCAGCAGTCCGGCTTTTTCACCGGCACAAAACAGATTATCGACGCCCTTTACCTGCAACGCATCGGTACGCGGCGCCATGGCAAAGTAGCGCATCGAGTTGCCCCGGCCGCCGGAATATGGATCTTCATAACGGGCATTTTCGAAACCGGGCACCTGATGCAGCTTGCCGAGATCGAAGAAAGGCGACATCAGTTTGGCATGGCCCGTATCGAGCAGGACAATGTTCTCCAGAAACGCGGGCAGCGCGTACTGCTGGCAGGCTTTAAGGTCGAGATGATTTTCGATTAGTGACTTCGGTACAGGGATGACAGCGACGCCCTTACTTTCCAGCTCTGTAACGATTTCAGGCGAGAGTGATTCCTTATATATTTTGCAGGAACCGCTCATTGCGCCGATCTGACCATTATCCTTCCGCCCCTGAAATTCCTCGACGCCTGTTAAACCGGTCAAACTAACGCGGCCGCCGAAGCTCGGGCAGCGCAGAATGCACATGGCGCAGCCGTTACCGTGCCTGATACAGTTTTTCATCGGCCCTGCAGTTCCTGTAGTATCGATGAAGACATCACCTTCAATGGAATCGCCATTTGCACCGGAAATGCTCTTTATTGTCCGGTCGCTCATTGCAACTTCGCAGATACGTGACTGGTAATGAATCTTTATACCAAGCGACTCGAGATAGCGGGTAACCGTCATCGGGGTCGTGGCGATGTCATAAAGATTTGCGTGCTTGTGACCAGGGAAATTAATATTGCGATGGCGCGCACACTGGTCGGTAATGTTAAACAAGTCGCCGCCGCCAAGGGCGATAGCTTCCTCCGTTGCAGTGAAGCGGCCGTTGTTGCGCATTATCCCGCCGACCAGGCCGGTGCCGAGAAGCATATCTGTTCGTTCATGCAGCTCAACGGTGGCGCCACACTTCCGGGCAGCGATGGCTGCAGCACAGCCTGACCAGCCGCCGCCCACAATGATGATTTTCATGACAAGTTCTCTCCTGTTATTGAATTTGTAAAACTGAATGTTGGTTAAATATGGTTGGATTTTCAAAGCATATCATAGCACTAATATTTCCAGTCCTGATAGTCAGGTTTTTATTTAGTATATTCTATTCCAGATAGTCGGGTATTCCGTCCCCATCAGCGTCAGTACCATAATCAGTGCCATCTCCGAATCCTGAACCGTACACTTCACGGGCAGAGATACGTTTGCGGTCGCGTTCAGCCTCAACAGCCTTGCCCAGGAACTGTCTCACCTTCTCAGAACCCTTGATATTCTTAAACTCAACTACTTTTGCGGTCTGATCCATGGTGTGAATAACCAGAGTGCCCACACCAAATAGCTTTTGCCACAGGTTGCGTTTCAGTTTCAAATCCAAAACCCGATACAGCAAAACTTCTTCAGTATTAGTAGAAAAGAAACCCGTGCGGATAATGAAGCGCGTAGGTGTAAGTTCGTATCTGGTAAAAGAGATTGGCAGCCCTAAATAACGTTTGCGATCCTTCCACAAGATCTGCTCTTCTTCGATATCCAATCTGTATTTTCTCCGAGCCATAAAATTCACCGCCCTCTCATTTTTTCTAATTATACCCGTTTTAATGCTATAAATTTCGAAATCGTCGAAAGTGATAACATCAATTATTTACATATTTTTTGTCAGAGAAGCTCATTTGAATTATTGTCGCTTGAAGTCAGCAGTGTTATAGAGCGTAACCGGCCAGCGGCCGGTTTTTTTGTCGCTAAAGACAAACACGGAGTCAGATTCGATTTCTCGAACCGAGCAAGGAGGCCAAAATTCGCCGTACCACGCCAAAGAATTTCTGGACCCGTTAACTTGCCTTTAATTATGATTGTTGGGATTGTCGATTATTTGTTTTTTTCAGGCGGCTGGCTTTATTCGGCTGACCAGGACAAGGAGGATCGATCATGCAAAAATCTAAGTTGAAGAAGATAACTCTCATTACGGTTATTGTGCTGCTGATTTTGGCGATCATGCCGGCTTCGGCGTTTGGTTTGCAGTATGTGGCACTTGGAGATTCAATCGCGTATGGTTTGTCTGATATCGAAAATTTCCAGGTGCGAGGCTATGCCGATCAGTATGCCGATAAACTTGGTTTGGCAGAAGGCACGAATTATTTTAACCTGGCTTGGCCTGGCGACACGAGCAGCAGTCTGCTCGACGATGTAAGAAGCAGCGGTAATTCGGGGATTCTCCGGTCGACCAATATATTTACAATAAGTATCGGCAGCAATAATCTATTGGGTCCGGCAATTCAGGCGATTCTGCAACTGTATTCGATTGATATGAGTAATCCAATATACGCTAACGATCTTGACGGTAGACTAATGCTGCTCGACTTGGCTGCTAAAGTGCAGGCGGACTGGAATGATGAGGGTATAACACCTGTTCAGCGTTTTTCGAGGCTGACCGACCAGTATAGGCTCGAAGCTATCAGCCTGAATGCAAACTGGGCAGCCGGCACCACATTTTTTGCAATCCACTGGCCGATCATCATGATCAGGCTGCGTCTGCTTAACAGGAAAGCCAAAGTATATGTCAATAACCTTTATAATCCGTTGTTGCCAGCCGTCGCCTCCAATTCATACACAACACTCAATATGAAGTCGCTCAGCGACCGCCTGCAACGGAACATGAATTCAATTAATAGCACAATAACCAAGTACGCGCGCCTGTATAATTATCGGGTAATCAATGTGGGTGGTGCATTTGCTTCAGCTGCATACTCATCGCCTGCTACAACACCGTTAACCTTTAGTATTCCCCATGCGATAAAAGTTGCGGAATTGAACAAGGGTGTGCAATTGAATCCCGAAGACCTTGATAACTGGTACTGGCAGTTCTTCGCCGCTTGTGATCCACATCCGACAAGTGCCGGGCATAACATGATTCTTAATTTGCTGCCTTAATACTTGCTAGATTTGAAATGTGCGGAGACTCTTGAGAGTTTCCGCGCCCCCAAAAAAGATAGTCTTTTCTTACCTGTGTTTTTTAAGAACCCGGTCACGATTGTGGCCGGGTTTTATTATGCGGAATTAATTTAGGACATTTTTTGGACATTTCTTTGCTAAACTAAATGTATCGAGTCAAACCCCTGTTGTCGTGATTCTGCAAATTTTTAAAAAAGCATTTAGGAGCTAACGGACATGAAGCAAGAGGCTTATCGCGACCATATTCTTATAGTTGAGGACAACCGGGAATTCAGCCAATTGGTAAGTAATTTCCTGAAGGCTTCTGGCTTTGAGACTTTGCAGGCATTTGACGGCGATTCTGCTCTTGAGATACTGGAAGAAAATTTGGTCGACCTCGTCCTCCTCGATGTTATGATGCCCTGCCGCGATGGTTTTTCCGTATGTAAAGAATTACGCAAACTTTCAAGTGTACCGGTTATATTCATCACGGCACTTTCCACTGAAGAAGATAATTTGGCCGGCTACAGGGCCGGAGCTGACGATTTCATGTCAAAGCCTTTTGCGCTGAGCGTTTTAGCGGCAAAAGCCCGAGTCTTGATCGCGCGCTCACGTGGTTCTGCTCCAGATCACGGAGCACTTTTAGTTCAAGAACAATTAACCATCGACCCTTATACGCGTACAGTAACAGTTGATGGATCCCTCATTGCTTTACGTCCTAAAGAATATGATATCCTCATGCTCCTAATGCAAAATAAGAATCGCACCGTTACACGTGAACGACTGCTTTCGTTGCTTTGGGGCTTTGATTATGCCGGCGATGAGCGCGTGCTTGACAGGCAGGTCCAGACTTTGCGTGAGCATCTTGGTTCGGCTGGTCATTTGATCGGAACGGTGTACGGCATAGGCTATCGCATTGTACGAGGGGATCAGAAATGAGACAGCTTCGCCTTTCAACAAAACTAACGCTGCTGACTGTCAGCTTATTTTCTATTTTTTTCATTGTCATGGCGCTGACTCAGATGCTCGCAATGGCCGTTCGTCTGAGCCAGGATGCTCAGAACCACGCCAATAGCGGCTTCAGAGAAATCAGAGATGTTTTTGTCGAGTACGGCTACATTTATAACCCTGCTGATCCATCCCGTTCAATGGCGAACATGACGGATATGGAACGGCAAGATACAATGAATAGCCTTGTCAGTGGGCTCCGCTCCAGAACTTTCAACCGCGCCTTTTCAGGTTATCATCTGGTTGCGGTCATGATCGGCCAGGCCTTCCTGGAGCCTGAAGTGCGCACAATTGATTACCTGTCGGATGTATCAGATCGGTTGGCACAAATCTATCCCGAATCTGTCGCCGACCGCCAGCTGCTGATCGATTCTGTTCGGAATCGGGATCCGAATCTGAATTGGCTGCAGGCACCGGAAAAATTCAATCCCAGTAACGGTTTTGGTTCGCTATCATTTGCCGTTAGCAAATGGCAAGAGACGGTCACCCGTTATGACGGCACGGAATCGGCCCTGACCGTGTTTGTCTTTTACTACCCCTTGCGCATGGCCGCTAAAGCGCTTTGGCGAACCTGGCTGATATCGCTTCTCTTGGGTGTGTTATTAATGACCTTATTCGCCTGGCTGATCCGGCGCTATGTAGCAAATCCGGTAATGGCACTCAGCCGTACGGCTGACTTAATGGCCAGAAGGCACACCATCGAAGAAAAGATAATATCTGAACGCTCTGATGAAATCGGCCAGCTAGCCAAGAGTCTCAATGGTCTGGCTGGTGACCTCAACAGCTCAATTAAGCAACTTGAAACCGTCAATCGTGATTTGGCTAGAGCAAACGTTCAGATAAACGGCGAATTGGAACGCGAGCGCGCTCTGGATCAAAAGCGCCGTGCCTTTATTGCAGGTGCCTCGCATGAGCTAAAAACACCGCTTGCCTTGATTAGCGGGTATGCGGAAACCCTTCTCTATGACATTAGCCCTGAGAAACGACAGGATCATGCAGAAAGGATCACGAATTTAGCGATACACATGGGTCATCTTGTCAAAGAACTAACACTTTCAGCAAAACTCGAAGATCCTATGTTTAAACTGAAAGTCGGCCGCTTCAGTTTGAGCAAATTAGCGCGGGAAACGGCTTCCGTCTTTTCGCAGGCAATAGTGGAAAAACAACTGCTTTATAAAGAAACTCTCGCGGCCGATGCAGAGACAATTGTTGAAGCCGATGAAGAGCGAATACACCAGGTAATTCTCAATTTACTAAGCAACGCTGTCAAGTATACGAAATCCGGTGGTGCTTTAGAGCTCACAGTCGAGAAGCTAAATACAACTGTTCGGCTTGCGATTGAAAACGAGGGCGAAAGAATTCCGGAAACTGAAATTGCAAGAATTTGGGATTTGTTTTATCAAACTGAGAAGTCAACAACCGCTGAATCTGGCGGCAGCGGAATAGGCCTTGCTGTGGTTAAGACAATATTGCAACAGCACGAAGCCGTTTACGGTGTTGACAACACAGAAAAAGGCACCCGTTTTTATTTTGAAATTAACCTATAAGGTAAATTATTTTTGACAAATCTGAAGGATAATGTTAAAATAAATTTACCTTAGAGGTAAAGAGGTGTGACTTGCTTCGAATATGCTATAAGTCCAAAAAGACTACCATTAATGAGATGGAATGGTGGTAAGAGGAATTATTATGAGACAGAGTAAAAATACGATCGCGATTCCACCGGGCGAAACCATACGAGAGCAGCTCGAAAATCGTAAGATGAGACAAAAGGAATTTGCCTTACGTATGGACCTATCCGAAAAGCATATTAGCCGTTTGATTAATGGGCAAGTTGAACTTACCCAGGATGTTGCCCTGCGTCTTGAAACCGTTCTTGGAATCCCAGCAAGCTTTTGGAACAATCTGGAAACCATATATCGGGAAAAATTGGCACGGGTTAAACTCGAAAATCAACTTGAGGAGGATATGAAGATAGCTTCACTTTTTCCATATCCAAAAATGGCTTCATTGGGTTGGGTCGACGCGACGCGACGCATTGAAGAAAAAGTAATTAACTTACGGCGATTTTTTGAAGTAGCTTCGCTGGGAGTACTTGATCAATTGATGATCCCCGGCATTGCCTGCCGGAGAACCGATATGAATGAAGCTAGTAATTACCATTTAGCGGCTTGGGCTCAAAAAGCAAAACTAGAAGCGCGACAAATTGAAACTAAAGCAATTAATCTCGATAGGCTAGAGCAATCCATCAGCGTGATTAGAGAAATGACAAAACAAGATCCTCTTGAGTTTTACGATGCCCTTGTCCGATTGTTCGCTGAATCAGGGGTCGCGTTAGTCTGCTTACCGCATATTGACGGATCTTTTTTGCATGGAGCATCTTTCTATGATAGCAATCGGATAGTAATGGGATTAACTTTACGTGGTAAGGATGCTGATAGGTTTTGGTTTAGCTTGTTTCATGAATTGTGCCATGTTCTTCGTGGTCATATTACTGAGCCACATGAGTCGCAATCAGAATTTGAAAGTGAAGCCGATAACTTTGCAAGGGATACACTAATCCCTCAAGGTGAGTACCAGAAATTTATTAATAATAATATATTCAGCAAAGAAAGCATCAAAGATTTTGCGGATCAAATTAATATAGCGCCTGGTATAGTGCTTGGCAGACTCCAGAATGACAATTTTTTGACTTATGATATGTTCAATGATTTAAAAGTTAAATATAAATTCAGTGATTGAGTTTACTTGTACTTCAACAATTGGTTGGGTAACATTCGTTCCAGTCATTTCCAGACATGAGGTCTAAGCTTAAGATCATACATCTACCGCTTGTTTGAATTATTTCCTATAAGCTGAAAAAAGCAGGCGATTTTATGATCATTGACGTTTTGCGGCTTTATGCTGATCGAAGTGATTTTTTTATCCAGTTATTCTGGGAGCATATTGTCCTGACCGTAATTTCCATTTTAATCATTACGGCCATAGGCATTAGCCTTGGTATTCTTATGACAAAAAGCTGGAGGCTCGCGCGGGTTGTCCTCACTTTTACCAGCTTTCTATATACGATTCCTTCCATTGCCTTATTCGGTTTTCTGGTCGCTATAACAGGTATTGGTAGTCGAAGCGCCATCATCGCTCTGGTAATGTATGGCTTGCTTCCGGTTATTCGGAATACTTATTCAGGGATTATGGAAGTCCCAAGTCAAATTGTTGAATCTGCTGTTGCCATGGGCAGCACCAACAACCAGCTTCTATTCAAGGTTCAATTGCCCCTGGCTCTCCCGATTATTATTACCGGATTTCGCACAATGGTGATCATGACAATTTCACTAGGCGGTGTGGCTTCTTTTATCGGTGCCGGCGGCCTGGGTGTCGCTATTTGGCGTGGCATTACTACGAACTTTCAGGAAATGACAATTGCAGGCAGCCTGCTTGTGGCATTATTAGCCATCTTCGCGGATCTCCTGCTTGCAAGAGTTGAAGCTTTAATTAAATTACGTGTCCTGGGCAGGAAAGCAACAGGAGGTAGGAAACATGCTTAAAAAACTACTGGCTTTCGGTATTGTCGTAATATTGGTTTTAAACACTGCTGGATGTGCTGCAACGGACAAGAAGATTGTCCTCGCCAGCAAGCCTATGACAGAACAATATGTGTTGGCTGAAATTTTGACCCAACTTATTGAAAAGGACACCGATATCAAGGTTGAGCAAAAGCTGGGCATTGGTGGTGGCACCTCAAATATCCAGCCGGGTATGGAATCGGGCGCTATAGATCTCTATCCGGAATATACCGGAACAGGCTGGCTTTTTGTCTTAAAGAAAGACCTGATCAACGACCCCCAGCAATTATATGACTCTGTAAAAAAAGAATATGCCGAAACTTATAACATTCATTGGTCCGGGCTTTACGGCTTTAACGATACCTTTGGCATCGGTGTCAAAAAGGCCTTGGCCGATAAATACAACTTGAAGACATATACTGATCTGGCTAAAGTAAGCGCTGATTTGAGTTTCGGTGCCGAATATGATTTTTATGAACGCGAAGATGGTTACCCCGGGCTTGTAGACACTTACGGTTTCGCGTTCAAAGATAAAGTGGAGCTGGACATCGGTTTGAAATACGAAGCGATCGATGCTGATAAAGTCGATGTTATCAACGTGTTCTCAACCGACGCGCAGCTGCGAAAAATTGGCATGGTTGTATTGGAGGACGACAAAAACTTCTTCCCATCCTATTTTGCCGCAACTTTGATTCGAAATGATACTCTAGAAAAATACCCGGAATTGGAAACAGTGCTGGAAAAGCTTACCGGTCAAATCAACAACGAAGAGATGACCGAGATGAACTATCTGGTCGAAATTGAAAAACAGGATCCCAAGAAGGTTGCCGCTGATTTCCTGCAAAAAAAGGGATTGTAGTATGAGCGTCATTGAAATTCGCGACATCAGTAAGTCCTACAATGGTACGGATGAAGTTATTACTAAGCTTAACCTTGAGATTGCGCAAGGTGAATTTGTAATGCTGGTGGGAGCCTCAGGCTGCGGTAAAACCACGCTTTTGAAAATGATCAACAAGCTGATTGAGCCATCTTCTGGCTCGATTTTTGTTGGCGGCAAGGACATTAATGACTGGAATACAATCTTGCTTCGACGCGGTATTGGCTACGTTATCCAGCAAATAGGCCTCTTTCCCCATATGACGATTGAAAAAAACATTAATTATGTTCTGACCATTCAAAAAACCGATTCAATAACCAGGCAGAGGCGTGCCAAAGAGCTGATTGAGCTGGTTGGACTATCTGAGGACTATTTAATGAGATACCCGCGGGAATTAAGCGGTGGCCAGAATCAGCGGATTGGTGTTGCCCGTGCACTGGCTGCTGATCCGGAAATAATTCTTATGGACGAACCTTTTGGATCTGTGGACGAAATTTCCCGGCGAAAGTTACAGGATGAGTTGAAAGATATCCATAAAAGGCTTGGCAAGACAATAATTTTTGTCACGCATGATATTCAGGAAGCTTTAAGATTGGGTACCAGAGTCATTTTAATGAAAGATGGCAAGATCGAGCAGGATGGTTCGCCGCAGGATCTGATTTTTAAGCCCCGGACGGAATATGTGAAAAACTTTTTTGGTGTCAAAGGCTTTCAGGCGACTCTAGATGAAACGGCGGTCACAGAAGCTTATGAAAAAATATTGAGCGGCGAAATTGAAATAGCAGAACTATACGAACGGTTCAACTTATAGAATTTTCTGGTTTAACGAAGAGCTTCAATCGGGAAGACAAAAGTGAGGTATGGAATGGAAAAAACATTTGATCTGATTGTGATTGGAACAGGCGTGGCTAGTGGACCTTCCCTGCATAAATGCCGAAAAGCGGACTGGAGTGTTGCAGTTGTCGATTACATGCAATTTGGTGGAACATGCGCCTTGCGTGGCTGCGACATGAAGAAGGTTTTGTTTGGCGCAGCGGAGTTATTTGATTGGAACCAGCGGATGCATGGCAAGGGATTGGCCGGCGAAACCAAAATATACTGGCCGGATCTTATGCGATTCAAACGGAGTTTTATTGAAGGCTATTCCGAAAAAGTGGAAAAGGGCTTGCTTGAATCAGGGGTCGAAACATTTCATGGAACAGCGGAATTTATCGCAGAGGACCGTATTCAGGTTGGTGATCACATCTTGACCGGCCGCCATTTTCTAGTTGCGACCGGAGCCAGACCCACCACACTTCACATTAAGGGATTGGAACATTTAACTTACAGTGACCAGTTTCTCGAGCTGGATGACTTGCCGGAACGGATTGTATTCATTGGCGGCGGGCATGTTTCCTTTGAATTTGCCCATATTGCAGCCAGAGTAGGCTCGAAGGTACATGTCGTTGACAGGAACCCACGTCCTTTGACAGGTTTTGATCCTGACATAGTTGATCAATTAATGGAACATTCGAGAGACATCGGAATTAATTGTCACCTTGCATCAGAAGCTGTTGGGATTGAAAAGCATGAGGACCACCTTGTATTCACCGGCAAAAACAATAGTGAACAGTTCCAAATCGACGCTGATCTCGTCGTGCATGGCGCCGGGCGGATACCGAATCTGGAAGTTCTCAACCTAGGTCAGGCTAATATTAAGTGGAGTGATAAAGGTATCTTGGTCAATGACTACCTGCAGAGCATTAGCAATCCGCGGATATATTCGGCAGGAGACGTAGCTGCGACCATCGGGCTGCCGATTACGCCAACTGCTGGCATGGAAGGAAGAGTTGCGGCGGAAAACTTGCTGAAAGGGAACCAAGTGAAGCCTGACTACCGGGTAATGACAACAGTTTTATTCACTCTTCCCAAGATAGCTTCGGTTGGTTTGTCGGAGCAGGCAGCTCGCGAGCTAAACAAAGATGTTGACGTCAAGCTAGTGGATATGTCCGGTTGGTACACATATAAACGGACAAACGAATGTTGCTCCACAGCCAAGATCATTATCGACAAGTCGAACCAGACAATTCTGGGCGCTCATCTAATCAGCAACGAAGCTGATGAACTGATCAATCACTTTGCATCTGCAATTCAGTATAATGCAAAACTAAATGAAATCGGCCGGGTTAAGTACGGTTACCCCAGCACCGCATCCGACGTAGAATATTTGGTTTAGTATCTTTACACAAATTATTCAAGCTTCAAGCTTAGCAAAAGGCTCCCTCGCGGGAGCCTTTTTTAGAAATCCTTATAAATTGTGTTTACTAATTTCGATCCATCACTTCAGCTAATCAGTGAGAAAGCCATAAACAGGCCGGCTGAGAGGGAAGCGACCAGGGAAACGACGGTGATTTGGGTGTTGATGGAGGGGCCGGCGGTATCTTTGAAAGGATCGCCGACTGTGTCACCAATGACACCTGCTTTGTGGGCTTCTGAGCCCTTGCCGCCGAAGTTGCCTGCTTCAATGTACTTCTTGCCATTATCCCACATGCCGCCTGAGTTGGACATCAGGAGGGCCAGCATGAGACCGGAAATAATGTTACCTGTGAGGAAGCCGGCGATGGCAGCAACGCCACCAATAAAGCCGACAGCCAAAGTAGCCAGAATTGCCATGAGACCAGCCGGAATCAGTTCTTTGATCGCGCCGACTGTTGCGATGTCGATACATTTTTCATAATCAGGCCGTACGCCTTCCTTACCTTCGCGTAAACCGGGAATCTCGTCGAACTGACGATGGATTTCAGCGACCATACGTTGAGCATTGCGGTCAACACCCAGCATCAGCATGGCAGAGAAAACAGCGGGAATAGCCGCTCCAACCAGTAACCCGAAGAAGATCAGTGGATTCATGATATCGAATACCAGTTCTTTGCCTGCAGCCAACAGGATTTCCTGATAAGCAGCGAGGAGCGCAATCACTGTGAGGCCAGCAGCGCCGATAGCAAAGCCTTTGGTAATAGCTTTGGCAGTATTGCCGGCGGAGTCAAGCGTGTCGGTAATTTCAACAATATCATCGCCCAGGTTGCCCATTTCCGCTAAGCCGCGGGCATTATCGACGATCGGTCCATATGCGTCATTGGAAATGATCATGCCTACAACCGACAGCATGCCTATAGCCGAGAGCGCGATACCGAGCAGAGGAGCTTGTCCGCCAAGCGGTTCACAGATTTTGTAAGCAGCTAAGGCAGCACCGCCAATACCTACCAGCGGCGGTAAAACGCTCAGCAGACCATAGGAGAAACCGCTGATAATCGTAAACGCCGGGCCGGTAGCTGAAGCTTTGGCAACCAGTTGAACCGGTTTACCTTCATCAGAGGTAAAGATTTCGGAAGTGAAGCCGATGATCACGCCTGCAAGCATGCCAACGAAGGCAGCCAGCCAGTAACGGAATTCAAATTTGAAAATTAAGGTTGCGGCAAGAGTCAGAGCCGCAAAAATGATATTAGTTACGTATGTACCGGTGTTAAGTGCCCGTCCGGGATTGCCATGAGCGCCAACACGTGCCAGCAGTACACCGATAATAGAAGCTAGCAAACCAAGCCCGCCGAAAGCGAAGACGATGTCAACCTGGCCAAGCGGCGCCGCAAGTACGATGGCGGCAGCGATGGCGGCGATATTGGAGTCGAAGAGGTCAGCGCCCATGCCGGCTACGTCACCGACGTTGTCACCTACGTTGTCAGCGATAACGGCAGGATTGCGCGGGTCATCCTCCGGAATCCCCAGTTCAACTTTACCTGTCAGGTCGGCGCTGATGTCAGCCGTTTTAGTGAAGATACCGCCGCCGGCTTTGGCAAACAAAGCCAGGGAGCTTGCACCGAAGCTGAAGGCCAGAACGATTGTTTCATGCTGCGTAAGAATGTAGAGAATGCTGGCACCTGCCAGGCTGGTGCCGACAACGGCCATCCCCATAACAGCGCCGCCGCGGAAAGCCGCCATGAACGCGGGTGCCAAACCTTTTTTTGCAGCAGAAGCAGATTTGACATTGGCGATAGTCGCAATGCTCATGCCAACTTTACCGGCCAGGCCGGAAAGCACGGAGCCCAGGATATAGGCCAGGGCCATATAAATGTTTTCCAGCGAAAAGTCCTGCCAGATTGGCTTCGGGTAGAACAGGAAGATGAGCACTGCCACTACAGCTACAAAGCGCGTCAGCACTTTGTATTCAGTGCGCAGAAAGGTGTTGGCGCCATCACGGATTAGTATTCCGATACTGGCGATGTTGCCTTCGGCCGTCTCCAGGCTGTTCACCCACTTATAAAAATAAGCGGCGACGCCAAAGGCGACGAGGGAAACGACGATTGCGAAGATTGGCCACCATTGCATAATGAATCCTTCTTTCCGATATATATTATTGCCACGTATGACGTAGAACCGGAATTAATAGACCATCTGACATTTTAAAACAGTTTCTTGTGCAAAACTGCGTGTGAATTTCTTGCTATCGTTTTTTCAAATTACAGACAAACCGGTTTGCAGTTTTTGCCTATAGGCAGTTCATGAAAATTTTACAATTTGATGGGATATTAACACAAATCAGTAAAATTTTCTATGTGGTTGCTCTTTGCAAAGCAGCCTGAATAAAGCCAATAAACAAAGGGTGCGCTCTGTTGGGGCGCGACTTAAATTCAGGATGAAACTGGCAGCCTACAAACCAAGGGTGGTCCAGCAGCTCGATCATTTCAACAATCAGATTATCAGGTGAGCGGCCACTGATTAGAACTCCGTTCTTGGTCATGTCGTCGCGGTAATCATTGTTGACTTCATAACGGTGACGATGGCGCTCATGGATTAAGTCGGATTTATAAACAGAGTATGCTTTTGAGCTTTCGTCCAGCTCACAGGGATACTGACCCAGCCGCATTGTGCCGCCCAGCTGCGTGATGTTTTTTTGTGAGTGCATAAGATCTATAACTGGATGGGTACTTAACGGATCGAATTCCGTGCTGTTGGCATCTGCGTAACCAAGCACATTACGCGCGAATTCGATAATCGCTATCTGCATGCCCAGGCAGATACCAAAATAAGGTATTTTGTTTTCGCGGGCGTATCTGGCAGCAGCAATTTTGCCCTCGGTACCGCGTTCGCCAAAACCACCAGGCACCAGAATGCCATCTACATCTGCCAGCATATCCCGGCAATGGGCAGCAGTTAGTTCGTCAGCGTCAACCCAACGGATCTCAACCGCTGTGCGGAAGGGAGCGCCGCCATGAACCAGCGATTCGACAATACTCAAGTAAGAATCGCGCAGAGCCGCATACTTGCCAACGAGGGCAATTGTGATTTGATGTTTGGTATGCGTGAGCGATTCCACCATTGCTTTCCATTCGGCCAGGTCAGGCACACAGGATTCGTAACCGAAACGCTGGCAAACAATGTCTCCCAATCCCTGGCGTTCAAGCTCCAACGGCACAGCATACAACAATGGCAGATCGAGATTTTCAATGACGCATTCGCGCGGTACATTGCAAAACAAGGCAATTTTTGCGCGCAGCTCTTCACTGACAGGCATTTCTGAGCGACATACTATAATATCCGGTTGAATACCCTGCGATAACAGTTCTTTGACGCTGTGTTGCGTAGGTTTGGTTTTTTGTTCCTGCGAAGCTGAAAGGTATGGCAGCAGTGTCACATGAATAAATAAGCAATTCTCGCGGCCGACATCGATCGCAAACTGGCGGCAGGCTTCAATAAAGGGCAGGCCTTCAATATCACCAATAGTGCCGCCGATTTCGATAATGGCTACATCATAACCTTCTTTATCGACGCGGATTCTATCTTTGATTTCATTAGTAATATGAGGAATAACCTGAACAGTACCACCCTGGTAGAAACCCTGACGTTCCTTTTGAATTACCGACCAGTAAATCCGGCCTGAGGTAATATTACTGTTCTGAGAAAGGTTTTCGTCAATAAATCTTTCGTAATGACCAATGTCAAGGTCGGTTTCAGCACCGTCGTCGGTAACGAAAATCTCGCCATGTTGAATCGGGTTCATCATACCGGGATCAAAGTTTAAATAGGGATCGAGCTTTTGCATTGTCACCCTAATACCACGGGCTTTCAGCAGGCGTCCCAATGATGCCGCGGTGATGCCTTTGCCTAGCCCTGAAACAACACCGCCTGTAACAAAAATCCATTTCATCTCAAAAATACCGTTCCCTTTTTTTCTTAACGCGATCCTCTGGCTGGAATAACCGTATTATTCCCACTCAATTGTCGCAGGCGGTTTGCTGGTGATGTCGTATACTACTCTGTTAACCTGCTTGACTTCATTGGTTATCCGGCTGGAGATCCGGCTAAGCAGATCATATGGAATGCGGGCCCAATCAGCAGTCATGAAGTCGGTAGTTGTCACAGCGCGAAGAGCGATCGCATAATCATAGGTCCGGTTATCACCCGTAACACCAACTGTGCGAATATCCGGCAGCACAGCGAAATACTGATCGATATCGCGATCAAGCCCGGCGGCAGCGATTTCTTCACGGAAAATGGCATCAACAGAACGCAAAATTTCCAGTTTTTCTTCGGTTACCTCGCCCAGAATCCGGACAGCAAGACCGGGACCGGGGAAAGGCTGACGAAAAACAAGGTAGTCTGGCATACCCATTTCCTGACCGGCGCGCCGCACTTCGTCTTTAAACAAGTGGCGCAGCGGTTCAATAATCGCCTCAAATTCAATATTTTCCGGCAACCCGCCCACATTGTGGTGGCTTTTGATCGCTGTTGAATCAGGACTGCCGCTTTCAATGACGTCGGGATAAATAGTGCCCTGCACCAAGAAGTTAACATTGCCGATTTTTTCAGCTTCTTCTTCAAAAACACGGATAAATTCTTCGCCAATGATTTTACGCTTTGCTTCACTGTCACTAACACCGCTGAGCCGTTCAAGAAACCGTTCGCGTGCATCTACCCGAATCAGATTCATGTCAAAACGATTGCGGAAAACCTGTTCGACCTGGTCTCCTTCTTCCTTGCGCAGCAGCCCGTGATCGACAAAAACACAGGTCAGCTGATGACCAATCGCGTTATGCACTAAAAGTGCAGCAACTGAGGAATCAACCCCGCCGGACATGGCACATAGAACCTTGCGGTCGCCAATAAGCTTTTGCAGTTTATCAATACTGTCTGTAACAAAGGTAGACATCTGCCAGTCACCTACGCAACCACAAACATCGAACAAAAAGTTGCTCAGCATCGCAATGCCGTCAGGAGTATGTTGCACTTCTGGGTGGAACTGAACTCCATAAAAATCACGCTCCTTATCCGCAATTGCGGCTATCGGGCAGGTAGATGTTGCCGCAGCGGCACTGAAATTTGGCGGCAGCTTTGTAATCTCATCATTGTGACTCATCCAGCACGTGGTTTGGGGTTCAACTGAATTAAAAATTGCGAAATCCGGGTTTAACTGCAGATCTACCCTGCCGGATTCCGGCGTGGCTGCGGTATTGACACAGCCGCCGAGTTGTCGCGCCATCAACTGCGCGCCGTAACAAATCCCCAGGATCGGAATACCCAGCTGGTAAATTTCCGGGTCACATTCAGGTGCATTTTCCGCATTTACACTGCCGGGACCGCCAGTTAAAACAATTCCGCGATAGCCGCGGGAGCGGATGTCTTCAATCGGCGCCGTATACGGCAATATTTCGCAGTAAACTTGAAGATCACGAATACGGCGGGCTACCAGCTGGTTGTACTGGCTGCCGAAGTCTAGTACTAATATAGTTTCGTGTTGCATGTTAGGCCCTCCTAGTTAAATCGGGTGCGACAGATGAATAATCTCCTCACGGCGCGGTCCAGTTGAAACCAGGCTGACAGGCACACCGATAGCCTTTTGGATAAAACGGACGTAATCCTGCGCGGCTGCAGGCAGTTCGTCGAAATCGGTCACTCCCCGGATATTGGTGCGGAAGCCGGGCAGTTTTTCAATAATCGGCTTGGCTCTGTTCAGTTCAACTGGAGGCGGAAAGTGTTCCACCCTTTTGCCGTCTATTTCATAAGCTACACAAACAGGAATTTCTTCAAGATAAGAAAGCACATCAAGTGCGGTCAGAGCCACAGAAGTAGCTCCCTGTATACGGCAGCCGTAGCGCGTTGCCACAACGTCAAACCAGCCCATACGGCGCGGGCGGCCTGTCGTGGCGCCATATTCACCGGCATCTCCGCCCAGACGGCGAAGGGTGTCAGCCTCTTCTCCAAAAATTTCGCTGACAAAAGCACCGGCGCCGACAGCGCTGGAGTAAGCTTTGGTGACAGCGATTATTTCCTGGATTTCGTAAGGTGGAATCCCCGCTCCAACACAGCCGTAGCCGGCAAGAGTCGAGGATGAAGTAGTAAAGGGATAAATTCCAAAATCAGGATCCTTCAGCGCCCCAAGCTGTCCTTCCAGCAGAATTTTTTTGCCAGTGCGCAGTGCCTCATGCAAATACGCAGATGTATCGGTTATATATGGACGGATGAACTCGCGCCACTCCTGCAGCTGCGTCATTGTCTCTTCCAGGTTGATTGGCTCTTTGCCATAAAGGTGTTTAATCAGGATGTTCTTAACTTCAAGAACACCTTTAAGCCGCTCGCGCAAATCAGATTCAGCGAAAAGCTCAGATACTTGAAACCCGGTTTTAGCATATTTGTCGGAATAAAACGGCGCGATGCCCGACTTTGTCGAACCAAAAGCCTTGCCACTGAGACGTTCTTCTTCATATTGATCCAGCAGTATGTGATAAGGCATAACCATTTGCGTGCGATCCGATATTAAGAGTCGCGGCGCAGGTACGCCATCGGCCATGACTTTATCAATTTCAGCGCGCAGTGAGGGTATGCTTAGCGCGACGCCATTGGCGATGATATTTGTTGTCTGGCTGTTGAAAATTCCGGAAGGAAGCTGGTGGAGCGCGAATTTGCCATAGTTGTTGATAATTGTGTGGCCGGCGTTGGCGCCGCCCTGGTAACGGATTACTACATCTGCCTGTTCGGCGAACATGTCTGTCAGTTTTCCCTTGCCTTCGTCACCCCAATTGGCTCCGACGATTGCCTTGACCATGTTGGTTCCCCTTTCAACCCAGTTGTTCCAGAGCGTTTCTGGCATTGTTTTCCAGTTCATCGTTCAGTGCCGGTAAATCGGTAAAATCCGGCTGTCGACGCCGCAGCATTGTGAGAATCAGGTAGTCGGTCATGGCCGGATTCTTGGGCAGGAAACTGCCGTGTGAATAGGTGCAGTAGACGTTCTTGAAGACAGCGCCTTCAGTTTTATCCTCACCGTTATTGCCGTGCCCTTTAACCACAGTAGCAAGCGGCTGAACGCCTGTTCCCAGGAATGTCCTGCCCGAATGGTTCTCAAAGCCATAAAGCCGCCCCGACAGCCCTTTTGCAGTCAGCATTTCTGATTCGTAAATCGTGTCTCCGATCAGTCTTTCCGGGCAGGCTTCGGTATGGTGATCCATAATACCGAGACACTCGATTGTTTTATTTTCGTTGGTTTGGTAATACTGGCCCATCAGCTGGAAACCGCCGCAGATACACAAAAATACGCGTTCCTGCTCAACCGCCTCATGAATAGCTGATTTTTTTCCGCTGATCAGATCAGTATAAAGAATACTTTGTTCATAATCCTGGCCGCCGCCTATAAAAGTCAGGTCGTAACGCTCGGGGTTGTATTCCGTCCCTAAGCCGATTGGTTCAATAATGCTGTCGATTCCGCGCCAGGCCAGGCGTTTGTGCAAGGCAATCAGGTTACCGCGGTCACCATACAGATTAAGCAGGTCGGGATATAAATGGGCTATGCGAATCGGTTCGGCAGCGAACTGCTCAAGATTGTCCATACGCTTCTCCTCCGCGCTATTCCCAGAAAGGCCGCAAATTATAACGATCGGCCAGATAAGCTCTTAGATGCAGCATCGCTGTGTAGTTAGGCAGAATGTAAAGACAGCGTCCAACCGGACATTTTGCTAATGCCCGTTCAAATTGCGCGATTGAATCCGGATCAGAAATAAGTGCTGCGCGAGGCTGTCCACCGTAATAAAGCCGTAGCGCTAAATCGTGGCAGCGTTTGCCGGCAATATAAACCGGTGCGGACATGGGGTTGCTTTCGAAATCAACATCCCAGATCCAGGAAATATCGCGGCCGTCAGGTTCTTCGCTGTTTAGCAGCAAAAAGGATCCCCCAAAATCGTCAGCCGCCGTGACATATTCCAGTGCCCTGTCCATCCCAACAGGATTTTTTACCAGCAGCAGACACACTTCCCTGCCTTCAGCGGAGAACCGTTCCATACGCCCAAATGCCGGACTGGCAGCGGCAAGCTGACTTGCGAGAACAGGTAAAGGGTAGCCCGCGGTTTGCAGCGCCAATACTGCAGCTGCCGCGTTATAAGCATTATGAATTCCCGGGATTGGCAGGAACCCTTGTGCCTGCTCTCCGGCAGTGGTGCGGAATAACAACTGTTGGCCTTGTTCCTTTTGATCAGCATTGGCAGGCAAAACCTGAACGGTAAGATCGGGCTCCGGATGGGTGAAACCGCACTGCGGGCAGTGAAATCGGCCCAGATGGCCGTAGCTGCGGCCGTTGTATTGGTAACGTTCACCACAATAAGTGCAGTAAGATGCTTCGTCGGAAGAACGGGTCGGCTGTTCAGTCAGCATTTCCGGCGCCATCGCAAAATAACTTGCTTGTTCCGGGCGATAGCGCCCTAAAGAAGCACAAAGAGAGTCGTCAGCGTTCAAGACGATATCGGAGTCAATTTTTGTTAATCCTTTTTCGATCAGATTGCGTGTTGTTCTTAGTTCACCATAGCGGTCGAGCTGATCACGAAAGAAATTGGTTACTACAGCCACAGCGGGGTTAAGTTGGTCGGCGATTTTGCCGAAATATGCTTCGTCTATTTCAAAAACAAACGCATTGCCGGTACTGCGGCGGTCTGCGGTGCGAATTGCCGCTTGTGCTGAAATTAGAGTTGTAGCCAGACCTGTGTCGAGGTTTGCGCCGGATGTATTGGTAGTGACCTGGACACCATTCTGTTCAAGCAGGGTGCAAATAATCCGGACAGTTGTTGTTTTGCCGTTGGTGCCGGTTACCAGAAAAACCTGGCGCCCGGCTGTAAGATGCGAAAGCAAACCAGGGTCAACGATCAGGCTGATCCGTCCTGGCAATGTTGTTGCTCCGCGTCCGAACAACCGCAAGATCCGGCTTACGGCGCGGCCAAGCGCAATCGCAAAGCGGGTGCGCAGCGACAGACGCTGATTTGCTGAATTCTTCAGCGGGTCTTTTGGCGGATTTTTTGTCGAATTATTTGTTGTAGGTTTGGTTGCTGGCAGGATCATTCAGCTTCTCCTTTAGTGCACATAGCTGAGGTTAGCACGGGCTGAGAGGCTTTTCAAGTGGTCGCAGGTTGGGTATAGTGTAATAATCCAGGGTTTGAAAAAGGAGTAAAAAATGTCCATTAAGGATGTTAAATGCCGAAATTGCGGCAAGACTTTCCAGGCAGATGATGAGTTCGGTCGTGTTTTCTGTACGTATTGCGGCACTGATAATCCAATAGCGCGTGAAAATACCAGCGATTCTATAACCAACCTGCCGGAAGATCCATTAACCCGACGCGAATTATTAGAGCGGCTGGCGGCAAGCGACAGTCAGGAAAAGTCAATAATCCGCGACCGCCTGCTCTTTTGGGCGGCCCGTTATGCCAAACTAAGCCGCAAAGAGGAGCGTTACGGTGATAAATTTTTGGAGTTGATCACCACTTTGCTGTTTTTCAGTCATAACTACGGCAGTCCGCGTTTGTACAAGCGCGCCCGGAAAGATTACGATCGCTTTTTCAATAGTCCTGAGTTTCAAAAAGCTATGGCAGAGGCTGCCGATACCCAGCGGGCGCTCCGGCTTGAATTCCTGGACGCGGCCATCTTGTACCTGCGATCCTGCCGTGAAGATAAGCATTATGGCTCGCGCCTGTTTGATATCGTGAGGCTTAAAGACGACCAGATAGCACTCAAAGCTGCCACCGATATCGCCAATAATATTATGTTTTATTTATATCAACTGGGAATGCCTCAGCACGCTGATCTACTGATTCAAGCTCTGCACCGTGGCTGGCCTGCCATATTTATGAAATTCCCCGATCTACTTAACGAAGCAATTGCTGCTTTGCCGGACGATGGCCGTGCTGCCATTTATCGTGCCATAGCCAGCGAAACCAATAATCAGGAGGGCAAGGCATGAACTCAGCCGCACGAAAATCTCTGACTATTCCATCTGAACGCATAAACGATGAGCGCGGAGACCGTATCCTAGCTATCGGTCAATACAATCGCCTTGGTTTGATCATAGGTCTGCCGCTGTCACTTATTGGTATTGTCGCTTCGATTTTTTTCCTGATTACCCGTGGAGACACCATCAGCCAAAGCATGCCTTTTATTGACATTATTATTCTGGCAACCTCCTCTTTTGCTTTCTATTATTGTGCTCGCGAACTGCTGTTAATGCGTAAACGCGTCCTAATTCTGACTACTACACGTCTGTATGGGCATGATGGCCATAACCCCTTTGATTTCGAGCTTAACGACATCCGTTCGGTTAGCGAGGAAATGACTAAATCACAGATTGCCGGCGAGCAGACTCATATTATCGTAAAAGCCACCGGGAACCGCAGTGTCAAGCTGAGTCAGTTAAAGGACATCAAGCTCCTGCAACAAGCGATCCGGGAAGCACGTGAAGCAGCGCGCGAAGCAGCACGTGAAGGGGCAAGAGAAAAGCAGTCAGTTGAACCGACTGCTTAACTCCTGATTATTAATTGAAATATTTGCCTTCGAGTGTGTATTGCTCGAGTATGTGGCCTTTCATTTTCCAGTAAAGCTCATTCATATAAAAGCCTTGTTCTATGTCGAGCATTGTATCCAGGGCAAAAACATGGGTCTCGTAAATATGCGGTCTTTCCGGAGCACCAGGCCCTTGGTATCCAACTGCCAGTTCCTTATCGACATTGGCAATTTTACCGCACAAGCTGTTCAGCCCCTGCACGAAATCTGTTGCTGTAATACTTTCATTGGCAGCCAGCTCTGTACGGGTCAGGTTGGCAACCGTCCAGTGAATCCAAGAGTAGCCATTGAGCGGTATCGCGTCTTTATCTTCCATAATTATGGCAAATGAGACCGTTCCCCCCGGCGCGTCTTCGATCAACAGCGGAAAAGAGCGTGTGCAACGGCCATGCGGGCCTTTCTGCGTACCGTATTTACCGTATTGCGGATCCATAACTCCATCGACAATTGCTGTACTGGTTACTTTCATTTAAATACTCCTGTAATTTTGCCTGCGGCGGCTCAGCTGTTGTAAAAACGTTCGCGGTCTGCCCAGAGGCCTACAGCCGGATTGCTGATGAAGTAGATCTCTTCACCATCCACCACGTTAAGGCCATCCTTGAAATTCTCTGGGTTATATAGCTTCATCGCTTCGTCCAGATCCATGTATTTGAAATTGAGCGACTCGATTTCTTCACGGCTCATGAAGCCCGGCGCATAGGTGATACTGAAGCGGTCATTGGAAGAACCGTGGATCAGGTGGGCGGCGACCGAGGCGGCATTACGCATTACTGGGTCGTTCTTGTACAGTTCAAGCACTTTGTCCCGGCCAACATAACCGTAACGACGGATAATGGCGTCATTTTCCATATCTTCACCGCAGCGCCTTAAGCCTGGCGCCAATACAATCAGTTCCCCGCCATCAGCAATTGCCATTCTGGTACGGTAAACTGATTTGTTGCCAACCCAGGTAGTACGGAACTCTTTGGGGTCGAGCCAGACAACAATTTTCTTCATCGATTTATCGAGGAAGTTGAGGTTGTTTTGCTGGCTGATTTTAATCGAACGGCTGAACAGGTCGCGGCTACGGCCGATTGCCAGGCTGTTGACGGCATTGGCTTCACGTGTGACGGTTACCACAGTCAGAATGTAAAGCACCGGTATATCCATCAGGAAGTGTTGTTCCGCGTAGTCGAACAGACGGTGAACCGGCGTGTTGTCGCGGCCCATCATGCGTTCCATTCCATAAATGGCGCCGATCATGTGGCTGTTGCTGATCATGCCCAGTCCGCCGCAGCCAACAAAGATGTTCTTGTTGAAGTTGGCCATACCGACCACTTCATGGGGCACAACCTGACCTACAGAAATAACCAGATCGTAGGACTTGTCCAGAATGCGGCGATTCACTTCAACCGGCACTGAATTATTGACAGCGCCTTCGGAAATTTCTTCAATAAATTCGCTTGGAACTGTGCCAATGCATTCAACATCGGTACGCCAGTTATGCACCAGGAAACGGTCCTGCGGAATGTCCCCGAACATTTCCTGCAGCTCTTCTGCTTCCATCGGCATATGTGAACCGAGAGCCGGCATAATATCAATTTGCACGTCGGGCAGCATTTTGTAGATCATGTTGGTGATCTGTCCGGCATAGGAATTCAGACGGGTGATATCGGGGGGGAGTATCAGGATTTTTTTCAACGGGCCGCGTTCAGCCAGCGCGTCCTGAATGTTTTGTCTGATTGTGTCATCGGAGAGAGGTTGATTGTCGTTGTAAATGAATCTTTCGTTCAAGGTGGGCACCGCCTTTCAATCTAAATCTGGGAAGCATGCCAAATTATTATAACTTACCTGTAGAAGTTTATCGCTTATTTAGAAGGTTGCGATTATCTTGATAAATTTCTCCGGATGCGCTGACATCTCTTCAACAGCCGGAGCAAGCCCTTCCAGCGAATGGGTGTTAAGAGAAATCAGTTTCTGCACCGGAATTTTGCCCGATTGAATCAGTTCGATTGCTTCGGGGAATTCGCCGGCGCTGGTGCGGGAACCACGAATATCGAGTTCTTTTTTAGTGAACATGCCTGTATCCATGGCGATCTTTTCCTTGGGCCAGCCTGTGAGCGCGACCCGGCCGGCGTAGGCAACGTAATCAACTGTTGAAGCGACGGAAGATGAGGCTCCGGAGGCTTCAATGACAGCTTCCGCCATCCGGCCGTTTGTGATCTCTTTGATGCGGGCGACGGCATCAGTTTCGACAGGATTAATTGTGAATTCAACTCCGAAATCGTGTGCCAGTTCAAGCCGTTCGTTGATCGGATCAATCAGAATTGGCGTGGCACCATAAGCAAGAACAACGCTGCCGGCAAGCAGGCCAATCGGACCGGCGCCGCAAACAACAACGTGCTCACCGGCTTTGACGCCGGCGCGATGGACCGAATGCAGAGCAATAGTTAACGGTTCGATTAAAGCGGCATCTTCCCAGGACATATCTGCGGGCATTCTATGAACCAAGCGGGCAGGATGAACAAATTGCTCTACCATGCCGCCATCAGTCTGCACACCCAGCACCTTCAGGTTTTCACAGCAGTTGGTACGACCGAGGCTGCAGGGGTAGCAGGTACCACAATTAATGTAGGGCTCAATCGCAACCCGCTCACCGGCGGTAAATCCGGAATCTGCTCCGGCCTCCATAATTTCACCTGCAAGTTCATGCCCCAAAATCCGGGGGTAGCTGACCAGAGCATTGGTACCGCGATAAGCGCCGATATCAGAACCACAAATGCTGGCGGCGTGGATACGGACCATTACCTCATCCGCGTTAACCTTTGCAGGCGCGGGAATGTCCTTGGCACTGACTTGCTTCGGGGCAGCTAAATAAACAGACTTCATATTACTATCCTCCAAATTTTACTGGCAAAGACTTTGCAGTTTAATAACCAGACTACATTACAACTATAACACCCCGGCAGAGCTTAAGTCACGAATCAGGTTAGCCGCTGCCATCCGGCCCATATTCTCAGTGGCACCTATAGTTGAGGCAGCGCAGTGAGAGCCGAGGATCACATTGGAAAGTTCGTACCAGGATTTATCGGCCGGCGGTTCAGTTTCAAAGACATCAATCCCCGCTCCGTAGATTTTTTCTTCTTTCAGGGCTTGCAGCAGGGCCGCCTCGTCAATCAAGCCTCCTCTGGCTGTATTAACGAGAATGGCAGTCGGTTTCATCATTTCAAGGCGGCGTGCGTCGATAATATGATTTGTTTCCGGCAGTAATGGCAGATGCAAACTGATAAAATCGGCTTTTGCGCAAATTTCATCCGCTGAGGCGCGGATTATGTTGTTTGCGGTAGCATAATCTTCGTCCCAGACCACATCGTAAGCCATAATTTCCATGTTAAAGCCGCTGGCGCGGCGCGCTACATTGCGGCCAATGGCACCAAACCCCAACAACCCCAAAGTACGTCCGGTGACGTCGACTGTCGTGATTTTTTGCCAGTTATCGAGGCGACAAAGCTTGTCAATGGGTAAAAGCCGCCGGGCAAGTGCCAGCATGAGCGCGAACGCATAGTCGGCAACAGCTTCAGAATTGGCGCCGATTGTCCTCGAAACCTGAATGCCGCGTGCTTTGCAGACCTCCAGGTCGATATTGTCGAGTCCAACCCCGTATTTGGCGATAGCTTTCAGGTGCGGCGCAGCGTTCAGCACCCTGGCGGTTAATGGATCAACGCCGATGATGACGCCATCGCAGTCAGTCAGTAGTTCTGCCAGCTGATCCTCATTTAGAATTGATCCTGTTTCGTTGCGCACAATTTCTAAGCCAGCATCAGCAAGCATGGCATATGCCTTTGGGTCAGTTTTGCCAAATGACCGGGGTGTTACCAGAACTTTAACCATCCTCTTCCTCCAAAGCTGCACATCTTTATTTATCTTAAGATTAATTGTGAAATTTGCGGCCGGCAATGTCAAGCTGTTTCGGCTGCCATAGCTGTTCGACAGCTGTTTTACTCCTGCTGTCGGCTTCTGTTCCTATTTGACAATTTACCAACAAGAAGGCAACATTAAATAACTAACCTGACCCGTCTTAAAGCCTTCTTTAAAGAATCCTTTCAGGCGGGCATAACTCACAATTACAACCGGATAACAGGTCGGAAAGCTCGTGCTTTTGATTCCGGAGAGAGCGGTATTCACGTGCAAAAACCAGGCGTACTTATACCGGCTTATAAGCCTGACGAAAAACTTATCACTTTGATCAAAGAACTGCGAGATTTGGATTTTACTGATATTGTCGTGGTTGACGACGGCAGCGGCCCCGATTTTGCAGCAATCTTTGCCAGGTGTGCGGAACTTGGCTGCACAATTCTACGCCATGGCATCAATATGGGTAAAGGCCGGGCACTTAAAACCGGACTTAATCATTATCTGGTGCGTGAAGGTCATAATAACGGCATGATCACCGCAGACGCCGACGGTCAACATACCCCTGCCGATATTCAAAAGATCGCGGAATCCATGGACACATACCCGGATACTCTGGTACTGGGAGTCCGGCTATTTAAGGGCAACGTACCGCTGCGCAATAAACTCGGCAATACGATTACCCGGCATGTATTTGCATTTATTAACGGCGAGACTGTATACGACACGCAAACAGGCCTGCGTGGCTTGCCGCACACTCAAATCCCGCTGTTTCTTTCTTTAGACGGCGAACGCTATGAGTACGAGATGAACATGCTGCTTGCAATCAGACCGCATGATCTTTGCATTTTTCAGGTGCCAATCGAGACAATTTACATTGAAGGCAATAAATCTTCCCACTATCGTGCCGTCCGTGATTCAGCCCGGATATATAAATTAATCTTCACTTTCACATTGGCTTCTCTGATTTCCGGACTGCTTGAATATGTTGTGTTTGTCCCCATGACACTGCTGTTTCCTGACCGGCTGATGCTCAGCGTTGTTGCTGCCCGCCTGATCAGTTCGGTCGCGAATTATCTGATGAATGGACAAGTGGTCTTCGGTCAACATAACGGCCACCGTTCTGCTGTTCTACGCTATTACGCCCTGGCTGTTGCAAGTTTGACGGCAAGTTATTTGCTGATCAGACTGCTTAACCAGACTATTGGCATAAATTTATATGCTGCGAAGGTAATTTCCGACATCTCTTTATATCTGATCAACTACCGAATTCAGCGCGACTACGTCTATCGGCGGAAAAAGCGCGTGAAACAGAAATTTTAAGCCAGAGCCAAAAGCTGCTTACGTCCAACTACGATTTACACGGAGACAATTATGAGCCTACTGAAAAACGAACTGCAAATTATTTATGGTGACGATATTCCGGCAATGACGAAAAAGCTGCTGGAATCGATCAAACTGGAAGACCTGATTGTTGACGCTGCTGCAGCCAAAGGCAAGCAGGCACGCATTGTTTTGAAGCCTAACCTGGTTGTGGCCAGCCCCGCTGCCGGCGGCGCCACTACCCATCCCGAATACGTCGGTGCTGTAATTGATTACTTGCACAATGCCGGCTTCGAGAACATTGCAATAATTGAAAGCTCCTGGATAGGTGACAGCACCACCCGGGCTTATAAAGTCTGCGGCTACGAAGATCTGTCAAGACGTACCGGCGTGCCTTTAATCGACATCAAAGCGGATGGCAAGGATCCGCATGTGGCTGGCGGCATGACCATTGAGATCTCGCGCGAAATAATGAAAGCTGACTATTTGATCAGCTTTCCTGTACTCAAAGGCCACTGCCAAACCAACCTCACCTGCGCGCTGAAAAATATGAAAGGTGTACTTTCTGAAAAAAGCAAGCGTCAGTTCCACAGCGCCGGATTACACAAGCCGATTGCCCTGCTTAACACAATCAAAGCCGCTGATTTAGTTTTGGTGGACGGTATTTGCGGCGACCTCGATTTTGAAGAAGGCGGCAACCCAGTGCAAATGAACCGTCTGATCGCCGGCCGTGACAGTGTGCTTGTCGACCGTTTCGCCGCCGATTTGCTCGGCTTTGAGCCTGAAGAAGTCCCTTACATCGGTATGGCTGAGAAATATGGTGTTGGGTCAGCTGATCTCAGTAAAGCAAAAATTACTGAACTCAACGAAAACAGTGACAGCGGCAAAACTGTTTCCAGCCGCAAGGTCTCCGGCCTGGTGCGTCAGGTGGTGGCGGCTGAAGCCTGCTCTGCCTGTTATGGCAGCCTGGTCCACTCGCTGGCCCGCCTGCGGGAAAAAGGCGTTGATATTAACAAGCTTGGCAAGCTGTATATTGGCCAGGGTTATAAGGGTAAAGTGCAAGAAGGGATTGGTATCGGCAGCTGCACCGCTGGTTTTAGTAAATGCCTGCCTGGTTGTCCACCGAAGGCCAGGGATATTATCGATTTTCTGGAAGATAAGTAAGCGGATCGAAAAGAGGTACTGCTATGCGAAACGTGTTTGCGCTTCCCGCTTTAAAAAAAATGCGGACAGTACTGTTTGCTCTTCTCTTGGTGCTGACCGCCTGCCTGCCGCTTGGCTGCGAGCAGGTCAATGTTCCGAATCCGAGCGATCTCCCCACAGATACAGTTTCCTCTGCAACAGCCAGCCGCTTCCGCGCCAGTGAGATCCGCGAGTTCCAGGGGACCTTTCTCAGTCCGGCTATTGGTCCGCGAGATAACTCCATAGCCGGCATCCAACAAGTGGATATCAGTCAATATCAGCTGTCGATTGATGGTTTGGTCGATAATCCGCAAAAGCACACCTACGATGAAGTGATAGCTTTGACTTCACATCAGCGGTTGATCAGGCTCTTTTGTGTTGAAGGCTGGGATGCCACAATTTTGTGGCAAGGGGTTTTACTGAATGATCTTTTCCAGCCCGCAGGCGTTAAAGCCGAGGCGGTTACAGTTATTTTCCACGGAGTTGACGGCTATACCACATCGCTGCCCCTGGACGTAGTAAAAGACCGCCAGTTGATCCTGGCTTACATGGCGAACGGGTTGCCTTTACCTGCGGAAATGGGTTATCCATTCATTGTTGTTGCCGAAGACCGCTTTGGTTATAAATGGGCTCGCTGGGTTGAACGTATTGAATTATCTTCAGAACAATATTATCGCGGGTACTGGGAAAGCTTTGGTTATAGCATCGACGGGGAGATCCGCTGAGGCTGTTTAATCATTTGGTTTTTAATTAATTAAAGCACCAACAGCGCCGGTATCAAACTCTAGCTGTTGGTGCTTAAATTTAATGTTAGATTATTGCCGCTTTGCAGTTTATTTGGGGTTGTTGCTCTCATCCTGGCTGCGAATCTCAATCCGGCGGATTTTGCCGCTGACTGTTTTGGGCAACTCATCAGTAAAAACAACAATCCGAGGATATTTGTAGGGCGCGGTAGTCTTTTTTACATGATTTTGCAGTTCTTTAGCCAGCTCGTCTGAGGCTGTATAACCCCGGGCAAGCACAATTGTTGCCTTAACAACCTGCCCGCGTACTGGGTCGGGTGCTGCGGTAACGGCGCATTCGAGCACTGCGGGATGTTCTTGAAGCGCACTTTCCACTTCAAAAGGACCAATCCGGTAGCCGGAACATTTGATAACATCGTCGGAGCGCCCGACAAACCAAAAATAACCGGATTCATCGCGCCAGGCTACGTCACCTGTTTCGTAGATCCCGTCATGCCAGACATTCCTGGTCGCGGTTTCGTCACGATAATATTCCTTGAACAAACCGGGCGGCGAGCCGTTTTCCAGGCCTGTAACCACAAACCTGCCTTCAGTACCGGGCGGGCAGGATTCACCGGCATCATCAATAATGTCGATGTTATATAAAGGCGAGGGCTTGCCCATGGAGCCGGGGCGAGGTGTTACCCAGGGGAAGCTGGCACAGAGGACAATACCTTCCGTCTGACCGAAGCCTTCCAGAATCGGCAGTCCTGTAGCAGCTTTAAAACGGTTGAATACTTCGGCATTTAACGGTTCTCCGGCGGTTAGAGCCAGGCGCAAGGAGGATAAATCGTAGGCTGAAAGATCTTCCTGGATCATGAAGCGGTAAATCGTCGGCGGGGCACAAAAGGTTGTTACCTTATATTCAGATATTTTGTTCAACAGTTCATTGGCATGGAACCGATCCATATCGTAGACAAAATTCGCGGCACCGCAGATCCATTGCCCATAAATTTTGCCCCAGCCGCATTTTGCCCAGCCGGTATCAGCAACGCTGATATGAAGGTCATCCATTGTCAGTTGCTGCCAATAGTGCGCGGTAATAATATGACCAAGCGGATGATTGTTGTCATGCAAAACCATTTTTGGCCAGCCGGTTGTGCCTGAAGTGAAGTAAATCAGCATCGGGTCTTCCCCACTGGCAGCCGGAGCCTGTTCACGCAGTTGCTGCGCTTCTTCATCACTGACCGCAGCCACTGATTCATTAAGTTCCAGCCAGCCTTCAGGCGGTGTAAACTCGGGCTCGAGCGCTGCAGCTAAAGGTTCTGAGTGAATATAACAAACTCTGGTTACATCAGGGCATTCAGGCAGAGCCGCCGCTATGGCTTGTGTCAGTTCAGGCTCGGGGATGGTTATGATGGCACGCACTGAAGCAGCCTGGCAGCGGTAGATAATGTCTTTTTGGGTCAGCTGGGTTGTAGCGGGAATAAACACTATTCCCAGGCGCATACAGGCCGGTGCTAAAACCCAAAATTGCCAGCGCCGTTTGAGCAGCATAAGCAGGGTGTCACCACGTTTTAGGCCCAGGCGTTTCAAGGCTACAGCAGCTTTGGCGCTGAGCAGGGAAATATCCGCGAAGCTGAAGCGCCGCTCATCACCGGCATCATTGCACCAAACCAGGGCAGGCTGATCAGGTTTTTCTTTAGCCCAACCGTCTACGATATCGGTCGCAAAATTAAACTTTTCCGGTACATTTATAGCGAAATTTGCCAGAAAATCCTCATAGGAATCGAATGATTCCCGTGGGAGATAGCGCTTGAGTATTTTATTTTCTTTTGTCACTTGTTTGCTCCAATTCAGGTGCGCAGGGCGCGTCATGCAGAATAACGGTCAGGAAACTGGCCGTAGCGTTGTCGAGTGCTAGCTGGCCATGCGGAATACCGGGGTCAAAATAGATACTGTCGCCGGCCTCCAGTTCAACGGCCTGGTTGCCCAGTAAAACCCGGATTTTTCCTTGCAATACAAGGTTGAATTCCTGGCCGCCATGAGTTACAAGGCTGATCTCAGAGTTTCGCTCAGGATCAAGCGTCACCAGCAACGGTTCAAATAATCTGTTTTGAAAATCAAAAGCCAGGCTTTGGAAGCGATAGCCCGGATAACGTTCAATTTCAGGGCCTTTGCCCTGGCGAACAACACAGAATTGCTGCAAATTGGGAGATTTCCCAGTCAACAAATCTGTCAGGTCAACCCCAAAAAAACCGGCAATGCTGTATAAAGCACTGATTGGTACATCGTGTGTGCCATCTTCGTAAGATTGATAGAGTTCCAGGCTGACACCAAGCTGTGCGGCTGTCTCAACGCTGCTGACTTCGGCACTTTCCCGCAGCTCACGGATTCGGCTGGCGACCTCCTGGCGGCTGTTGTTCTGTGACATAATATTCCCCTCCGTTTTATCGAACCGGTTGCCTCAAATAGAAATATCAGCTGGCAGACCGGTTTCAGGAAACCTTATTATGGATCAATTACGCAGCAAAATGCAATTGCCCGCCATATATTAACTTGCTCAAGAGCTACGAAACCAACCTGTGACACCGGTTACACTTCGCGGGGACTGCCCTGAATTCATTGATATAACCCGGCGGGCAATCTATAATTAATGTACGGATTCCAGTTGGAATCCTGATCGAACCTACGATAATTTATACTCGAACTCAGGCAGCGAAAATCTTCTTTCTTCTGAACAGCTGCCTCGGCATCCAAGAGAAATGGAGGGATGAATATGACATTTTTCACCCGCGACCAGCTCAATGAGTTGATGCAAATCCGCCAGTTCCCCAGTGTGTCTTTTTATTTACCGGTAGAAAAGGTTACGAATGACTCGCGTCAAGGTGCTACTGTACTGCGTAAAATGCTAAGAAGCGCAGAGGATTCCTTGAAGGAAAAAGGAGTTCGCACACCGGACATCAGCACTTTACTGCAGCCCGCCTATGCGCTGCTCGATAACGCTCTTTACTGGGAGAACCAAAACCTTGGCCTTGCACTTTTCCTCAGTAAGGAGGGCATGACCGAATACAAATTACCGATTCGTTTCGCGGAAACAATGCTTGTAGCTGATCGCTTTCTTGTGCGGCCATTACTGGGAATGTTTGGTCAGGACGGCCGCTACGCAATTCTGGCGCTCAGCCTTAGTGAAGCGAAATTGCATATATGTACCCGCTTTTCAGTTGTTGAAGTTATCATGACACCAGATCCAACCTCACTTGCCGATCTAAAGAGCACATACGAGTATCACAGCACACTGAACCGTACCCGTTCTTCGGCAGGCAGCAGTCAATCCGGCGGCTATATTGTAGGTGGTTCTCAGGATCATAAAGATGATGACTTGATCCGCACGCTGGAGTACTTCCGAATGGTTGACGAAAGCCTGAAGAAAACTCTGTTGGACGACAAGATGCCGATTGTTCTGGCATGTGTTGACCATCTGGCGAACAGATTCCGTGAAGTCGCTAAGGATCCGCGGATTCAGGATAAACATATTTCCGGCTCAGCAGATCAGCTCAAGAAAGATGATTTTCTGGCTCAGGGTTGGGAAATTGTCCGGCCGATTTTTGAACGCGGGAAAAACAAAGCAATCGAAAAAATGCGGAATTCGCTGAATTCCGACTTGTTACTTTACGATATCCGCAAAATTCTGCTGGCAGCTTCGCATGGACAAGTTGAAACCCTGTTCCTGCAGGAAGGCAAAACACTGAACGGCAGTGTCGAGCGCGGCCTGAGCCCTTATTCTGCAGCGGACGGGCCGACAAGCGTAGAGGAAGAGGAACTGTTTGATTTTGCCGCTACCAGAGTAATGGCGCATGGGGGCAAAGTATTTGTCCTGTCGGCTGATGAGCTGCCGGTTGCGGCCGACTGCGTGGCTCAGCTGCGCTACCCGTTTAATGGTTAAAGGCACCGCTGATGCCAGTCCTATAGTAAACATTAATTAAAGAAATGGCGTTTTGAGACTTTCAAAAGTTCTTGAGCCCACGCCAATCGCAAGCCATAGTAAAAGGGCAAAACTGCCGCCAACAGTTTTGCCCTTTTTTCATTTATATTGTGTGGGATTATCCTAAAGCGCTTTAACAAATTCTTCGCCGAATTTGGAGCATTGCTCCAGCGCGGCTTCATCAGGCTTCCAAAGCTGCTTGATTCCGTCATTAACGATTTCAAAACCGCCCCGGCGCAGGAATTCGGTAACGAGCTTAATACCTTCACCACTCCAGCCATAGCTGCCAAAAGCAGCCGCTTTCTTGTTTTTGAACTTCAGGCCGCAAACCATTTCCAGAAGGCCGCTGATCGCGTAGGAAATGCCGTTGTTAATCGTATAGGCGCCTGCCAGCACTGCCTTGGAGCAGAAAATTTCAGTCAAGATATCATTTTTGTCTGATTTGGCAGCATTGAAAATTTTAACTTCTATGGAAGGATCAGCCTTGCTTATACCGCTGCCAATCGCCTCAGCCATGAGGCGGGTGGAATGCCACATTGAATCATACACAATTGTGATTTGATTCTGTTGAAACTTGTCGGCCCATTTCAGATATTGTTCAATAATCTGAGCCGGATTTTCACGCCAAATCACACCGTGGCTGGGGCAAATCATTTTCAACGGCAGGTTCAGTGCCAAAATTTCGTTGATCTTGCGGGTAACCTGTGCGCTAAAAGGCGTGAGAATATTTGCGTAATATTTACGGGCTTCCCGGTAAAGTTCAGCCTGGTCAACCTCGTCGTTATAACGGAACTGAGAGGCATAGTGCTGCCCGAAACCGTCATTAGAAAAAAGGATTTCGTCAGCGGAGTAATAGGTAAACATTGTGTCCGGCCAGTGCAGCATCGGAGCCTCGACAAATGTCAGTGTGCCGCTTTCAAGTTCAATCGTATCGCCGGTTTTCACCACTTGGAAATTCCAGTCACCGTGGAACATGCCTTTAATAATTTTGACGCCGTTTGCCGTACAATAGATGGGAATATCAGGCCGTTCGCGCACGATTTCAGCCAGAGCGCCGCTGTGGTCAATCTCGGCATGCTGACAAATAATCGCGTCAAGCTCAGCCAGATCCAGCTCATCCTTCAGAGCTTGTATGTATTCGGCTTCAAAAGGCTGCCAGACAGTATCCACCAGTATAGTCTTGCCGTCTCTGATCAGATATGAATTATATGAAGAGCCGTGATCAGTTGAGTATTCGTCACCATGAAAGCGTTTTAGCTCCCAATCAACTTTGCCTACCCAGGTAACTCTGTCGGTAATCGGTTTGCCCATAAATCGAAACCCTCCGGATACAATTTTTTACGCCTGCCAGGTTGTGACTTGGCGCATGCTTTCGCGTATGCTTGAAGATATTATACTCTCAGCCCTTGCTTCTTCGCCATTACCAATCGCTTCCGTCAGGTCGCGGTGGAATTCCAGGCTGCGCAGCAGACTGATTTTTTGGTTCATCTGGCGCAAATGCGCCCGGTAAATATCATCAATTATGTCCAGTGTCCGTTCAATAAAAGCGTTCGCTGACATTTTCGATATCTGGCGATGGAATTCAATATCATGCTGGGTAAACAGTTCCTGGTTATCGGCATGGGCGTCCGCTTCCATAAGTTTATATAATGAAAGCAGCTTTTCGTTTTCTGACTCTGTGCCTCGCCGCGCAGCAAGACGACAACCGAGCCGTTCAATTCCTTCGCGGAACTCCAGCAGCTCCAGGATCGTTTCGGGAGTTATGGCGATGTCCTGCATTAAAGGCAGCAAAACAGCGCTGGTATCAAAGCTGCGCACAAAAGTGCCTTCACCGTTGCGCGTTTCGATCAGACCAATCGCTGCCAGTTTATGTAAAGCGGTACGTACAGAAATCCGGCTTACCTGAAACAGCTCGCATAAAGCCTTCTCCGAAGGCAGACGGTCGCCTGGCTTATAGTCGCCAGCCAGAATACTGCGCTTGAGTTGCTCAAGCACCTCATCACTTACTTTGCTTTTTCGAATGGGCCGGATATCAGCCATCTGGTTTCCTTTCTGAAGCAAACCTAACTTTGTTCTTCGTGAATTTCCTGCTAATTGAATGGATCCTGAAAAGATTTTAAAAACTTTTCTGTCAGACCTTAAAAGGACTTGCCATATGATTATAACATAACCTATAATACAGGTTATATGGCAATTTTCCAATCCCTTTCAATAGGCCGCTTTTCAATTTGAATCGTATACCATAAAAACTGGAGGTAATCTCATGATCACAGAAGAACAGATCGCGAAAGTCGATGCGTTGGCATGGACCATCCGCAGTCGAGTGCTGGACATGATAGGTGTCGGCAAAGCCGGTCACCTTGGTGGTTCCAACTCGGCCGCTGAAGTTGTCGCCGCTCTTTACGGCTACAAAATGCAGCATGACCCCAATGAACCCGGTTGTCTTGACCGGGACCGTTTCGTCATGAGCAAAGGCCACGCCGCTCTGGCACAATATGCAGCCTTAGCAGAATTTGGTTATTTTCCGCTGGAAGAGCTGAAAACAGTCAAAAAGCTGGGTGCAATGCTGCAAGGGCATCCCGATATGCGCAAAACCCCGGGGATTGAAGCAAATACCGGTTCACTGGGCCAGGGACTATCGATTGCCGTTGGCATGGCTCTCGGCCTGCGAGTTGATGGCAGCAAAAACCGTGTTTACTGCATGGTCGGCGACGGCGAACTGGCAGAAGGCCAGATCTGGGAAGCCGCAATGGCAGCGTCAAACTTTAAGCTCGATAACATAGTAGCTATCGTTGACTACAACCGTATCCAGGCTACCGGCTCTGTTGAAGAACGCTTCAACACCAATCCTGTACCCAGCAAGTGGGAAGCTTTCGGCTGGAAAGTATTCGAAATTGACGGACACGACAGCAAACAAATCTGTGAGACGCTGGATAAAGCTGAAACAATCAAAGGAATGCCAGTAGCGATTATTTCTCATACAGTCAAAGGCAAGGGCGTTGACTTTGCGGAGGATTCCGCTGCTTACCATAACGCAGCCTTTTCGGAGGAACAGTACAAGCTCGCTGTTTCACTGATCAATGAAAAGAAGGAGGCTTACTCATGCAAAATCTGAGCCAACGTGTAGCCTACGGAGAGACCCTCGTCAAGTTCGGCGCTGAAAATAAAAACGTGGTTGCACTTGAAGCCGACCTCGGCAAATCTACCATGAGCATTAAGTTCCAGGAGAAATTTCCTGAGCGTTATTTCGAAATGGGCATTGCCGAAGCCAATATGATCTCTGTCGCCGCCGGTCTTTCACTTACAGGCAAAATTCCTTTTGCCAGCACATTTGCTGTATTTGCCTCCGGCCGTCCATATGACCAGATCCGCACCAGCATTTGTATCCCGAAACTCAATGTTAAAATCTGCGGTTCCAGCGCCGGTCTTTCTGACTTCGGCGATGGCTCAACCCACCAAAGCATCGACGATATCGCTATCATGCGTGTGCTGCCCAACATGACTGTTTTCTCACCGGTTGACGCTGTTGAGACCGAACAGTGCATGCGTGCCATGCTGGAAATTGACGGCCCCTGCTACATCAGAGTCAACCGCAACGATCTCCCGATTTTGACAGAAGAAACCCGCAAATTCGAAGTTGGCAGAGTTTATCCCGTTAAAACAGATGGTGACATTACTGTGTTTGCCACTGGTGTTATGGTTTCTATCGCGCTCGAAGCCGCTAAAACGCTGGTTGCTGAGGGCATCAACCTTAAAGTTTATAATGTCCCCACCATTAAACCGTTGAACACAGACGATCTCCTCGCCGCTCTTGAAGGCAGCAAGGCTTTCGTGACTGCTGAAGAACACAGTGTGATGGGCGGCATGGGCGGTGCCATTCTGGAAGCACTTGCCGGCAAGTGCACTCTGCCCTCAACACTGGTTGGTGTTAAGGACAGCTTCGGAACTTCGGCTTATAATTATAATGATTTACTGAACCGTTACGAACTGGACGCTCCCGCGCTGGCCGCTGCCGTTCGTAAACTTGTCAAGGAGGTATGACAATGAAAAAAATTGGATTTATTGGCCTTGGTATCATGGGTAAGCCCATGTCAAAGAACCTGCTTAAAGCGGGCTATTCACTGGTCGTTTTCGATCTGAATAAAGATGCCGTAGCAGAAGTCGTCGCAGCCGGTGCTGAAGAAGCCGCTTCCGTAGCGGAAGTTGCCAAAGCTGTTGATACAATGATCACCATGCTGCCCAACTCTCCCCAGGTTGAAGAAGTCGCTCTCGGCAAAGACGGCATCGCTGATAACGCCAAAGCAGGCTCCTTCCTGATTGATATGTCCTCGATCGCTCCCCTCGCATCACAGAAAATCGGCGCTGGCCTGAAGGAAAAAGGCATCCGCATGATCGACGCTCCCGTAAGCGGCGGCGAACCCAAAGCTATCGATGGCACACTTTCCATTATGTGCGGCGGCAGCCAGTCTGACTTCGACGAAGCCAAACCGATCCTCGATTGCCTCGGTGCTTCAGCCGTTCTTTGCGGCGAGATGGGCGCCGGCAACACCACCAAACTGGCAAACCAGATAATCGTTGCTGTTAATATCGCGGCAGTGGCAGAAGCCTTTACTTTGGCCACCAAAGCTGGCGTGGACCCCAAACTCGTTTTCGACGCTATTAAAGGCGGCCTGGCCGGCAGCACAGTAATGAACGCAAAAGTTCCGATGATGCTCGAAGGCAACGCCAAGCCTGGTTTCAAAGTTGACCTGCACATCAAGGATCTGCAAAACGCACTCGACACCGCCAAAGGCGTCGACGCACCTGACATTCTGACCCAAAAAGCAATGGATATGCTCCTCTGGCTGCGCGAAAACGGTGAAGGTCAAAGTGACCATTCCGCAATAGCTCATTACTATGAGAAGCTTGCCGGAGTTGAAATCCGTCCGAAAAACTAATCAGCCTGAGCTTCAGGCGAAACTCCAACAGGGGCGCCCATGGGCGCCCCTGTTGCGAATCCAGGCAGTTTGCTGAGACAAAAATTATAATGCTAAGATACTCATACAGAGCAGACACAATAGATCACTTGAACAAGAAGAAATCGAAGGAGGCCAATATGGTGAACATTGGTGAAAATTTGAAAAAACAGTTTTCTTTAGAAGGTAAAATTGTTTTATTGACAGGAGCAGCTGGCGGCATCGGCAGCGAGCTGGCAAAAGGCCTTGCCGGAGTTGGAGCACAGATGGCCCTGGCGGATATAAAACTTGAACCCCTTAACAAGCTGGTATCAGAACTGGAAGGTGAAAACCATACTGGTTTCGAACTTGATATCTGTGACATGGATTCGATCAACAAAGTGGTAGCGGACATTCTTGAGCGCTACGGCCGCATTGATGTTCTGATAAATTGCGCTGGTATCAATAAGCGTGAAGGTTACCTCGATGTTGAGGAAAGTACCTATGACCGCATTATGAACGTCAACCTGAAGGGGCTCTACTTCCTCACACAAAAGGTTGTGCTGGAAAGCATGATGAAAACCGGCGGTAAAATTATTAATATGGCTTCCCATAACTCCACCGGCATGCTGGGCGGTGTTTCCGTGTATGGAGCCACCAAGAGCGCCGTAGCGGCCCTTACCCGCTCCATGGCAATTGAATGGGCTAAGTTTAATATCCAGGCCAATGCCATTGCTCCTGGCCACATTTTAACAGCCCTCACCCAGATCACCTGGGATACCGAGCATCGCGCTAAATATCTGCGCGAACGTATTTCAGCTGAACGCCCTGGTAATCCGGAAGAATTGATTGGCATCACCATTCTGCTCGCTTCCGAAGCTTCCAGCTACATCACCGGCACCCTGATCAATGTTGATGGCGGTGCCCTGGCGGGCGGCAAACCCTGGCAGTTTGATACCAAATATTAAGAAAAGCTTGCTCCGCCAAGCTCAGGTCTCACAAAAAAGCGCCTACAAGCGCTTTTTTGTTGCGAATTCGCTTGTCTGGAGCAAGCTTTTCGGGAGAGGGCGACAGGGCGGAGAGTGTAAGATCACAGGTTTACTGCGAAGGAAATAGTTAATTTGAACAAAAGGGCGCCTGTGGGCGCCCTTTGTGGATTCGCGTTATTTTGTGTCAGGTAATTGTTTAAATCTCGAGTGAATTTAAATATTGGATGGCTTTGGCTGCTGCTTCTTTTCCGTTTGGATAGGGGAAGCATTCAACTGAAAGATAGCCTTGATAATCTGCTTCTTGCAGGGCTTCTAAGGTTTTTCGAAAATTTAGTTGTCCGCTGCCTGGGTAACGGCGTGAATTATCTGCCAAGTGAACATAGCCAAGCTTTTTTCCGGCCAGCCGGATTGCTTCGTAAGGGTCAGTCTCGTCAATATTCATGTGGAAGGTATCGAGGTGGATGAAACAATTCTCTAAATTGTATTTCTCGATGAATTCCAGCGTTTCCTGGCAGGTAGTGAAGATATTCACCTCGTAGCGATTAATTACTTCCAAATGTAGTTTTACATTTTTATTTATCCCATAATCTGCAATAATTCTTAGGTTTTTGGCAAGTCTGTCCAGATATCTTTGTCTAGGCGCGCCAGCTGGTACGTTGCCTTTTGCCCAGCCGATAATAATGTCAGTCTTAAGTTCTGCTGCTATGTCAATGTATTGCTTAAACGCCTTTATCGCGGCATCGGTGACGTATGGTTTATCATCTGTGAGGCTGGTTTGGCCTTCTGTGAAAAGCCTGCCTGTCACCACCGCTGCGATTTTAGTTCCGGTTTCAGCCATTGTTTTCCGGATTGACTCGTAATCTAGTTCTGCAGTTTCTCTGGTATGGATTTCAATGGCATCATAGCCTAAATCTGCTGCTGACTTCAGATTTTCACAAATATCTCCACGCAATAAAATGGGAGCCGTCATCGGTGCATCATCTGCTGAAGAACAAGCGATTTTCCATTGTGTCATTTCAAATTCCTCCAAACTTTCTCCTGGTGACAATAGTATACGTTTAAAAAAATGATAAATAAACTCAATTGACCTTCGAGTTCGCAGCAAAAAAGCGCTTATAGGCGCCTTTTTGTGAGAACTTGGGCTTTATGGGGCGGGCATTTTACCTAGTGTATATCTTAATCGCATCTCTCAGAAATACAGCACTCCCTGGCTGTTCTTTGTCGTAGTAGGCTGTGAAGCGGGGATCGTCGACGTACATCTGAGCCAGAGCGGCGTGTGCTTCGGGCGAATACTCAGGCCAGAAGCATGTAAGCCAGTCGCGATGCAGACTGGCTGCCTTTTGGCCCAGTTCGCCCCCCGGATCTGCGCCAGCCTGCACAGCAGCTGTCAGCGTTTCTGTGAGTTCCTGTGACAAACGTATTGCTTCGGCGTATTGTACCTCGGTCAAGCCCATTAATTTAGCGTTGGAGCTATCCACTTTGGCATCACCGTATTTTTCGCGTACTTCCGCACCATACTTTTGTTCGTTCTGGCTGATTAATTCTTTTTTGAATCCTGCAAATTTATCTTTGTCATTCATGGGTCGCTTTCCTTCCATCGCTGCCAGCGACTTATCCAGATTTGTAATCAGGGTATCGAGGCGTTTTCGTTGAGCCAATAGCTGCAGACGGTGTCCACGTAAGGCAGCTAAAGGCGAGAACTGTTCGTTGTCGATTATTTCCGCTATCTGTACCAAAGGCAGGTCAAATTCCCGGTAGAACAGGATCTGCTGCAGCCGGTTCACCTCGCGGCTTCCATATATCCTGTAACCGGATGAACTTATTCTGGCTGGGCAGAGCAAGCCAATTTCATCATAATAGCGCAGAGTCCGGGAGCTGATCCCAGCTAAATCGGCCAGCTTTTTAATTGTATATTCCAAAATAACCTCCTAGTATTTTGAATGAGTCAGAAACGAGATCTGAGCTTCTGTTTATCCCACAGGCCGTACAGTTTTACATTAATCAGATATGCCTGCCTCAGTGATGCCTGCAATCTGGTCGATAATCAAAGTATAAAGGCTGCTGTTACGTCAATGTCAAGCATTTCCTGAATGATTTCTCCGGACTAGTTTAAGTGTTATATTTCTGTAACCGGAGGCGCTTTCAGGCGCCCTTGGCAAGGTCTGAGCCTAACGGAACGGCATTTTCCAGATTACAAGTTTGACTTATTGCGCTACAATGAGATCACACAACCTGCGTCTGCAGCTAAAAGAGGTATTCTCAGATTTGAATATTTTTTAGGAGGAATTAAGTATGTCTCAGGAGACCCAGTTAGCCCCTCTGTCCGATATTGGTCTGGTCGGCCTCGCCGTTATGGGCGAAAATTTAGTACTGAACATGGAAAGCCGTGGCTTCCAGGTTTCTGTCTTCAACCGCAGTACTGATAAGGTAAGCAACTTCATTGCTGATCGTGCTGCCGGCAAGCGTATTCGTGGTACCTATAGCCTTGCTGAGCTGGTAACTTCACTCAAAAAGCCCCGTCGTGTCATGCTCATGGTCAAAGCGGGAAAACCCGTCGATGACTTTATCGAAGCCTTGATTCCTTTAATGGAAGAAGGCGACATCATTATTGACGGGGGTAATTCATTTTACGAGGATTCCATCCGCCGTACGCGTCGTGTGGAAGAAGCAGGACTCTTGTTCGTCGGAGCTGGTGTTTCCGGCGGTGAAGAAGGCGCGCTCAATGGCCCCAGCATTATGCCCGGCGGCTCATATGCAGCCTGGAAACATATTGAACCGATTTTTATGGCTATTGCCGCCCGCGCTGATGACGGCAAACCCTGCTGTACCTGGATAGGTTCTGGCGGCGCCGGCCATTTTGTTAAAATGGTACACAACGGTATTGAATACGGCGATATGCAGTTAATTTCCGAAGCGTATCATCTGCTTAAAGAAGTCGGCAAATTGTCGGCGGACGAGATGCAGGCTGTATTTGCTGAGTGGAACAAAGGTGATCTCGACAGCTACCTGATCGAAATTACCACAGAAATCCTTGGTTACAAGGATACTGATGGTGAGCCGCTGGTTGAGAAAATTCTTGATGCCGCCGGTCAGAAAGGCACCGGCAAATGGACTGTGGGTTCTGCGCTTGAGGAAGGAATCCCACTAACGTTGATCGGTGAAGCTGTGTTTGCCCGTAGCCTCTCTTCCCAGAAAGAAGAACGTACAGTTGCTTCCAAAATACTCTCAGGCCCGGATCTCTCAGCACTTGCCCAGCCCGAAACTGCCAAGTTGGTCGCTGATTTGGAAAGAGCGCTTTTCGCTTCCAAAATCGTGTCTTATGCTCAGGGTTACGCGTTGATGCGTGCCTCTTCTGAAAAATTCGGCTGGGATCTGGATTACAGCGCGATTGCCGCTATCTGGCGTGGTGGCTGCATTATCCGTTCTGTATTCCTCGATTCAATTTCAGAAGCCTTCAACGATCAGCCAGATCTGGCTAACCTGATGCTAGCCGACTATTTCCGCGGCTGCCTGGACAGCGCTCAACCGGGATGGCGCAGCAGCATTATGCGTGCAATTGAGCACGGGATCCCCGTTCCGGCGTTCTCCGCAGCTATGAGTTATTATGACGGCTACCGTTCTGATAGCCTGCCCGCCAATATGATTCAAGCACAGCGCGATTATTTTGGTGCTCACACTTATGAGCGTGTTGATAAACCCCGCGGGGAATACTTCCACACCGACTGGACTGGGCGCGGCGGCAAAACAGCCTCAACTACCTATGTTGTATAATCCTTAATAAATATTCTTAACAGTAATCATGCTGAAACAGCTTTTTTAGGTCAGCGGAACATAACCAGCCAGCAGCGGCCCGGCCTCAGGCCGGGTCGCTTTTTTAAGAGAACAGGAGTAGTTTAATGGATCAGCAATCTAAGCCTGCGAAAAAAGCCTTGTTATACCGCCTCGAGCCTGGTTCTGCCAAGGGTGATCTTATTCGTTCGATCCTTGAGAATATGGGAGTCGAAACCGTGGAGTTGACAGCCACCATGCTGAATCAGACACTTGGTGCCTGTTTTGGTCTGGATGGCTTTAGTTTGAATGCTGCCGACTTTACAGGTTCTGCTCCTGAAGATGACGTATTGGTAATGTCAGGCTTTGACGATGACAATTTTCAGGAACTGTTTCGCCAGATGCGGGCGGCTAAGCTGCCACGCATCAACTTGATGGCGGCGCTTACTGAACATAACCGCGGTTGGACCATGCTGACCCTGTTCGCTGAACTGGCCCGGGAAAGACAAGTGATGGCTGCCTGGATGCGGTTACAGCATACTGTTAAAGCTGCGGAGGCAATGGCAGATACTAAAGTGGAGTTCAACAGTCAACTAGCTGCGGAGGATCAGCAGGCATTTGCAGACGCTTTGGCCGCCGGCCAGGCAATACTTAGCAGCAATGAGCCGCCGGAGGTTGAAGTTATCCAGCAAGCTGAAGCCGCGCTAAAAAAGTATGTACCACTGTAATAGTTACCAGAGCAAAAATTCTCTGAACTGCCCGTAACCCGGATCATTAATAATTACAATATTGTTAAATCGAAAAAAACACTACATATAGTGCTTGCGCAAATTGTAAGACACTAAATATTGAGTTATAATGTCAGCACTTCTATTTGGAACGAGGTGCCAAAATGACTAAACTTCATCAGTTCCTTAATCGCTACTACACGAAAGAAATTGAAGGTCAGGCCGACAAAACTGTTTATGATTTGTTTGCTTGGGAAAAACGTTCGGTTCTGATTAAAGACCATAAAACAGGCCGGGTGCTAACAGACATGAGTGACCTCGAGTTTCCCGCCCACTACTCGCAGAACGCCTGCGACATTATCGCCTCCAAGTATTTTCGCAAAGCTGGACTTGATACCCCAACCGGCAGTGAGACCAGCATGCGCCAGGTAGCTCACCGAATGGTCAGTTTCTGGGTAGCGTCCATGCAAGACGAAGGTCTGCTTGATTCAACTCAGGCTGAAATTGTCTATGATGAACTGGTTTATTGTTTTTTAAACCAGATGTTTGCTCCCAACTCGCCGCAGTGGTTTAATACCGGCCTCAAGCAAAGCTATGGCATAGCCGGCGGCAAAAGCGGCCTTTTCTATTACGATGAAACTCAGGGAAAAGTAGTTCTGTCGGAGGATGACTACACTCGTACCCAGGCTTCTGCCTGCTTCATTCTTTCGATTGAAGACAAGCTGCTTGGCCCGCATTCCATTTCCGAGGAATATGTCACTGAAACCCGCCTTTTTAAGGGTGGTTCCGGCACCGGCACCAATTTTTCCAGCATTCGTGCTGAGGGCGAAGCGCTTTCAGGCGGCGGTCAGTCGTCCGGCTTAATGAGCTTCCTTAAAGGTTTGGACCGCAACGCCGGAGCTATCAAGTCTGGCGGAACAACCCGCCGTGCCGCCAAAATGGTCAGCCTGGATATTAATCATCCGGAAATCGAAAACTTCATCCTTTGGAAAGCACGTGAAGAGGACAAGGTTCTGGCGCTGGCCAAGATGGGTTACGATGCTGACATGGACGGCGAAGCCTATCAGACGGTTTCGGGGCAGAACAGCAATAACTCCGTGCGCTTCAGCGACGAATTTATGGAAAAAGTGGCCAACCTGGCTGAAGAACCGGATGCTACGATTAAACTTACCGGCCGCGTTGACAGTAGCGTAAATCGTGAAGTTAAAGTTGCAGATCTGTGGGAAATATTCAACCATTCTGCCTGGCGCTGTGCCGATCCTGCCCCCCAGTTCGACGACACTTTTAACGCCTGGCACACTTGCCCTGCCGGCGAAGATGGGCAGACAGGTGCCCGACATAACCGGATAAACGCGACAAACCCCTGTGGCGAGTATGCTTTTCTGGATGATACCAGCTGTAATCTGGCCTCGATAAACGTGCTGCGCTTCTACAAAGAGGAACAAAACAAATTCGACATAGATGGTTTTCTGCACATGGTTACACTCTGCCAGTTAGTGTTGGAGGCTTCAATTCATTGGGGCCAGTTCCCGACTGAGGATATCGCCCGCAAAACCTGGCTGTTCCGCAGCACTGGTTTGGGCATGGCTAATTTAGCTTCATTATTAATGGCCATGGCACTGCCTTATGATTCTGACGAAGCACGCGCTGTGGCAGCTGCCCTGATGGGTATTTTAACCGGACGCAGCTATCATGTTTCGGCATTAATGGCTGAAGCTGTAGGCCCGTTCCAGACTTACCAATTAAACATTGAGCCGATGAAACGTGTTATCCGCAATCACGCACGGGTTGCCGGCGCCCGCGCAGACGATTTCGAAAGCCTCAACTATGTTCCGCCTGTTGTAGACCGGGAGCTATTGCAGCAGACAGGTTTAGAGGACTTCGCCAGTACCCTTGTACAAGAATGGCAGGCCGCTATCAGTGAAGGCGAGCGCTTTGGCTACCGCAATGCACAAGTTTCAGTACTTGCACCTACCGGCACCATTTCTTTTGCAATGGATTGTGCTGCCACCAGCGTTGAGCCTTTCTTCTCTCATGTTGTTTATAAGAAACTGGCAGGCGGCGGTTTCATGAAACTTGCCAACCCGATGATCGGCATCGCTCTGAGCAAACTCGGTTATGAGCCAGATCAGATCGACGATATTATGGCTTATATACTGCGTGAAGCAGATGGCGTAATTATTGATGGCAAAATTGAAGGCGCGCCCCATCTTAAATCTGAAGACCTGCCTGTTTTTGATACAGCCAACCAATGTGGCACCGGTAAGCGCTATATTCACTATCTTGGTCACGTCCGCATGGTAGCGGCGCTTACACCTCTGCTTTCCGGCGCCATTTCCAAAACAGTCAATCTTCCTGGCGAAGCCACAGTCGCTGATTTTAAAGAAGTGGTGATTCAGTCCTGGCGTCTTGGAGTTAAAGGAATTACTTTATACCGTGATGGTTCTAAGTATGCTCAGCCTTTGAATTTGAGGCTTGAAGAAGCTCAAGGTAAAGGTGAGTTTGATCTGGCCGAGCTGTCGTATAAAGAATTACTGAATTATGCCAATGATGCCAAACAAAAAATTGCCGAGCTAAAAGAAGCACGCAATCAATCGCGGCCTTCACGCCGGGACAAACCAATTGGCATCCGTTCAGGACATACTCATCCCGCTCAAGTGGAAGATGTAAAAATTTATACAACAGTAAACCGCAATGAGACCGGCGAAATTTCGGAGATTTATATCACAACGGATCGTGAAGGCACGTTGATTATGGGTTTGCTTAACTCACTTTCCAAGACCATTTCCGTTATGCTCCAATACCACATCCCGCCGGAAAACATTTCCAAAATGCTGCGCGGGCAGAAATACGAGCCTTATGGCTTCGTCACTCGCCACCCGTATATCAAATACTGCACTTCCATCTCGGATTTAATCAGCAAGGTGATAGATATTGAAATCGGTGATTATTCACGTTTACAGGTCAAGCCGACGGGTGAAAGGTTAATCGGCACCAGAAATGGCTTGCCGCATAAAGAAATTGCCGCTGTTTCTTGCAGTGATACAGCACCTGTGCCAACAGCTGAAGCCACTATTTTGCCCGCAGCCGAGCCACAGCTTTCCAATGAAGTAGTAGATGCCCTGGCAGAATCGGATCTTCCTGAGTCGGACCAAGCTGCTGAACCGGAATACCATAACGGCAGTATCAATCCAGTCTTCCCGAACTTGCAGGAGCGCGAATATGCTACAGGTTATCATGCTGAGCCCAGCATTGAAGGCCATATTATTGCCGACCCTCAAACAGGCGAATATGTCCATGAGCTTGCCCGCCATGCAGCCCTGACCGGAGAAAAGCTTTATGACGGTTCGATCTGCCCAACCTGCTCCAGCACACGCATGGTGCGTAATGGAACCTGTAAAGTTTGTCTTGATTGCGGCACAACAACTGGTTGCTCATAATTTTGACTTGGTTTTTCTGGAGATTACTTGTTTTGCCAGAAAAATAACAAAACAATAACAACCTCTGGCTTGCGGGCGCTGTTTCAAGCTGATAGCATGGGATTGAACAGTAATCAAGAGCTTCGACACAGTCAAAAGCTCATTTTTCTAACCTGACGTTTAATACTGTATCGTCGCCAGTTCGAAAACTGAGATAGGAGAATTTACGTGTCTAAAACTTGCCAAAACTGCAAAAACGAAATTCCTGATGATGCCCGCTTCTGCAGCAACTGCGGAGCTCAGCAACCAACAACAGCCAGTCAACAAACCGGCTATACACGTCCGGAGCAACAACCTGGTCAACAACAAAGCGGTTACGCCCGTTCTGAGCAGGAGCCGGTTCACCAGTCTACTCAAAGTCAATCAAATCAGGGCCATACGGAAGGGAATCCATTTCAGCAGGCCGAATACGTATTTGATTTTGAGGACGTTGAAAAGAATAAGGTTATCTCCGCGCTTGCCTACCTGATCTTTTTCTTACCGTTAATCGCGACGCCCAATTCAAAGTTCGGTAGATTTCATGCCAATCAGGGGTTGCTTCTGCTGATTCTCGCCGTTGGCGGGAACATAGTGTTGAACCTGATTCCCTTTTTTGGGTTTTTTCTGGAGACAGTGTATTCGATTGTTATGTTCGTTTTATTCCTCATGGGTCTGATTAACACGTTGAACGGCAAGGCGCGCGAGCTGCCTTTAATTGGTCAGTATCGCATAATCAATTGAGTCAGCTTCGCTGACAGGAGGAACAAAGATGGCCGAACAAAACTGCCTTCAATGCGGCGCAGAACTCGATCCTAACGATGTTTTCTGCAAAAACTGCGGTACCCGTGTCACTCCTGCACCGGCTCAAGGCGAATACGTATCAACTGCCTATACCAACTATAATGCCAAACAGGAGCAAGGCACAGACTACGCACAAAGTGATTCCGGCTACGCTCACAGCGATACACCGGCCAGCGGAACAGCGGTTGACACAATGCCTCTGGGCACAGGTCAATATCTGTTAATGATGTTCCTGTCCGGTATTCCTGTAATTGGCTTTATAGTAATGTTGGTGCTGGCATTCAGTGCTCAGAACATTAACCGTCGCAACTTTGCCCGAGCCAGTCTGATAATTTCCTTGATCGCGGTTGTACTGTTAATTGTGTTCAGCGGTGTAATTTTTGCCTTGATCGCAACTATCGGCTCAGATATGGAATTGTTCTGATTATTGAAATCTTATCCAAACACTCCTATGTTTATGAAAACGTTCGCCGGATTTTCCTGGGCGAACGTTTTTGCATTCACATTTTTTCTTAACTATCACCTGAAGGCTAACGGTTATCCTTGGCAAACGTTTTGCGTTCACCCTTCGCTTTCCGTTCGCCTGCAGGCTTACGGCCATCCTTGAAATATTTGCGGTCACCGGCAGGTTTACGGTCGTCCTGGGCATATTTGCGATCGCCGGCAGTTTTGCGGTCGTCCTGTGAATATTTCCGGTCGCCGGCAGGCTTGCGGTCGTCCTTGAAGCCTTCAGTTTTATATCCGCCGCCTTTTTTGAAGTCAGCGCCCTTCTTGAAGCCGCCGCCTTTCTTAAAACCACCGCCAGTTTTGCGCTTGCCGTCTTTTTTATACCCACCCTCAGAGGTACCAGATTCACCGCGCTGCTCTCTGATTTCGCGACGTCGGGCCATCATCTCTTCGTATGGGAGCACAGGCTCAATCTCAACGGCAGCAGTTGCATCGAAAGCTGAGCCCATAGTCAGGCGCAGTAAAGCCGCAGCAATGTCTGCAGTTGTATAGTAAACACTTTCCGGAGCTGTCACGTTCAAGCCATCAACAAATTTTTCAATGTAGCTGCGGTAAGTCTCCAAATCCCCTTGCTCGAGCTGACCCCGGGTATCTGCCAGAATCGAGGCGACGCGGCTTTCAGCAACATCCATCAATGTCGGAGGTTGTGCCGGGCTTATATTGCTTTTGGCGATACGTTGAATATTCTTGAGGTCATAGATTTCACGGCCAACCACAAAGGTATAAGCTTTGCCGGTCTTACCTGCCCGGCCGGTCCGGCCGATCCGGTGAACATAATATTCGGCATCCATTGGCAGGTCGAAATTGATTACAACTTCAATGTTGTCTACATCAATACCACGGGCTGCGACATCAGTCGCAACCAAGAGGTCAATATCTCCATTACGGAAACGGTTCATAACCCTGGTGCGGGCGATTTGTTTCATATCACCGTGCAGCGCTTCTGCCGCATAGCCGCGTGTTTGCAGCTTTTCGCTGAGTTCGTCGACCTTCTTTTTGGTATTGCAAAAAACAAGTGCGAGCTTAATACGCTCGGCTTCGATCAGGCGGCTGAGCACTTCAATCTTATTTGTTTCCCGAACTTCAATATAAAACTGCTCGGTGTTTGTTACTGTCAGTTGAGTCTGGGCGATGCGCACATGAATCGGGTCACGCAGGTACTTGTCTGTTAATTCCACAATTGCCCGTGGCAAGGTAGCAGAGAAAAAGACCTTCTGGATCTCAGCCGGAGTTGAGGCCAGAATTGTGTCAATATCCTCTTTAAAACCCATGTTAAGCATTTCATCGGCTTCGTCCAGAATTATTCCTTGCAAATAGTCAAGACGGATCGTCTTGCGCCGCATGTGGTCCATAACTCTTCCTGGTGTACCGACAATAATCTGAGGCTTCTTTTTTAACGCCAGAATCTGACGGTCGATCGGCTGACCGCCATAAACAGCGAGTATGCGCACGCCTTCTTTATACTTGCAAATATCATGCAGTTCGTCGGCAATCTGGATAGCCAGCTCGCGAGTTGGTGATAGGATCAAGTATTGAATATTCCTTGCTTCTGTCTCAGCATGCTCAATAATCGGGATGCCAAAAGCAGCTGTTTTGCCAGTGCCGGTTTGAGCTTGCCCCAAAATATCGCGGCCTTCCATAAAATAAGGGATTGATCCTGTTTGAATCGGGGTGGCTTCTTCAAAACCCATCTCCGAGATGGCACGTAAAATTTCCTGCGAAATTGGCAGGTCAGTAAATGATGTAGATAACAAAGTAACTCTTTCCACTGGCAACCCAGTTAATTTAACTGGATAACCAGTCATCGGGACCGGATGCCAGCTGTTTAGACACGAATGCAAATAATAACACGTTTTCCGCTATAAGCCAATTTTTTTTGCGTAATTGTTTTTTGCATAAATTGTTATTGTTCAGCGAAAATGTTATTGCGTAACTGTTTTACCAGAATAAGCGCAAAGCCCGTTACATTGCTGCAACGGGCTTCGGTTAACCAGATATCTCAGGGCAAGGTGTCTGGCAATTATTTGTTGTATTTGAATTCCGGCAGCAACTCAATCCAGCAACTGGCTGAGCAATCCTCCGGATTACGAGTTATTAAGCTTTCAGGCGGGCTTCCAGCGCGTCAAGCTGTTTGGCCAGTTCAGCCGGCAATTTGTCGCCGTAGCTTTCGTAATGAGCACGCACTGAAGCGGCTTCCTGCAGCCAGGCTTCCTTGTCAACGTCAAACAGGGTTTCCATGTCAGCTTCGCTGATATCGAGGCCTTCGATGTCGAGTGCTCCCTCGGCAGGCATCAAGCCAAGCGCGGTCTCTTTATATTTGCCAATACCGGCGCACTGCTCAACAACCCATTTCAGGACACGGCTGTTTTCACCGAAACCAGGCCAAATGAAACGGCCTTTTTCGTCTCTGCGGAACCAGTTGACGTAGAAGATCTTCGGCAGTTTGTCAGCATCAGTCTTTTCACCGATATCGAGCCAGTGCTGCAGATAATCACAGATATGATAACCGCAGAACGGCAGCATGGCGAACGGATCGCGGCGAACCTGGCCGATTTTGTCGCTGATAGCGGCAGCTGTAATTTCGGAGCCCATGATTGAACCCAGGAAAATACCATGTTTCCAGTCAAAGCTCTGATGCACCAGGGGTACAGTTGTCTTGCGGCGGCCACCAATCAGAATAGCGGCAATCGGCACGCCCTTCGGGTCTTCCCACTCAGGGGCAATCGCCGGGCACTGCGCGGCAGGTGCTGTGAAACGTGCATTGGCATGGGCAGCCAGTTCTTTGGAATCGGGTGTCCAGTCATTGCCTTTCCAGTCAATCAGATGATCAGGTGCATCGGTACCAATGCCTTCCCACCAGACATCACCATCGTCAGTAAGAGCGACATTGGTAAAGATGGAGTTTGTATCCATGGTACGCATGGCATTGTAGTTAGATTCGTCAGAAGTGCCGGGTGCAACGCCGAAGAATCCAGCTTCCGGATTGATCGCATAAAGACGGCCGTCTTCACCGAACTTCATCCAGGCAATGTCGTCACCGATGGTTTCAACTTTCCAGCCGGGAATAGTCGGGATCAGCATGGCGAGGTTAGTTTTACCGCAGGCACTCGGGAAAGCGCCGCAGATGTACTTAACAATGCCTTCGGGGCTTGTAAGGCGAAGAATGAGCATGTGCTCGGCCAGCCAGCCTTCATCACGAGCCTGAACAGAAGCAATACGCAGAGCGAAGCATTTTTTGCCCAGCAGAGCGTTGCCGCCGTAACCGGAACCATAGGACCAGATCAGGCGTTCTTCAGGAAAATGGCTGATGTATTTTTTCTCAATGGGAGCGCAGGGCCAAGTGACATCTTTTTGGCCGGGTTCAAGCGGATAACCTACAGAATGCAGGCAAGGCACGAATTCACCATCGTCGCCAAGAACCTTCAGGACTTCTGTGCCGATCCGGGTCATGATGCGCATGTTGGCAACAACGTAAGGGCTATCCGTAATTTCAACACCGATTTTGGAAATAGGAGAGCCGATCGGGCCCATGGAGAAGGGAATAACATAAAGGGTGCGTCCCTTCATGCAACCGGTATAAAGCTCAGTCATTGTAGCTTTGAGTTCAACAGGATCTATCCAGTTGTTTGTGGGACCGGCATCCTCTTTCCTTTTGGAGGCAATAAAGGTACGGTTTTCAACGCGGGCAACGTCAGAGACATCACTGCGGAACAGAAAGCTGTTCGGTCGTTTTTCCGGATTTAGTTTGACTGCCATACCGCTGTCAACCATTTCCTGCATCAGACGATCGTATTCTTCTTGTGAGCCGTCGCACCAGTAAATCTGGTCAGGTTGGCACATTGCTGCAACTTCGTCAACCCAGGCAAGCAATTTCTTATGTTGTGTCATCTTAAAACTCCCTTCTCGTGTAGGCGATGGATCTTGAACGGATTATTTATAAGTCATTATCAATATCGACAAATCAATTTCCGTCTAGTCTATTATAAACGCTGAAGACTGTAAATGAAAGATGCAAAACCCAATCCGTCAAAATCATGTCGCTGTGTTAAAATGAAAAATAACTTTCCCGCAGGCTTTTTGCACTTTCTGCAACCAGAAAAATCAGATTAAGGTGACTAAACTGTTTAGCGTGAATGCTTTGAATCAGCAAAACGAAAGGATATATATGAACACTGGCCAAAAACTGCCTGATTCAGGTTCGGAGCTGGAATTTCGTCCAGCTGATTTGGAGGACATTTCACTCTTTGACACTTTGGCATCCTGGTATGAGGATCCCGAAATCTGTGCGGCTCTTACTCCCAACCGATTTGCGGCAGAAGTTGCTCCGGCAAGAGGCGAACAGATCTTAAACAGTTACCGCAAACAGAAAAAACTTGTCTGGTTCATTTTTAAAGACAACATTTTAATTGGAGAGGTTACACTCGATCCCGACTTTAAATATTTGAAAAAGGATTTGCCGGGGACTGCCTGGGTGAGCATAGCAATCGGCGAGCGCAAATACTGGGGACGCGGCTACGGCACTGAAGCAATGTGTTTTCTAGAACAGCAGGCCCGGGCGTTGGGTTGCCAGCGCATCGAGCTGGGGGTTTTTGACTTTAACAAACGGGCACTGCACCTATATTTAAAAATGGGTTATCAGGAAATCGGCATCCAGCCCGATTTCACTTACCATGATGGTGTCTGGCATAACGATATCCGCCTGGAAAAATGGCTATGATCTAAACACTTTGTTCGCCAGTAAGCCTTGGCTGCACATACTTAGTTGCCAAGCCGACAGGTTCTTTCAGATATTCTTTGCTCGACTTTCTTCGGTCGACAGCTAAATTTTTTCCTTAAGCAAACCGGTGCGATACGCCGCCATCAATTCCTGCAATTCGAAAATTTGATGCTTCAGCTGACGCCCTTCGTCTGTATCTGCCACAGTAACACGCTGGGGCATGTTCTCTGTTATCTGGACTCTTGGTGAAAGATCGGTCGGTCGCTGCTCGGCATCCATGCTGAAAGGCTGATGCTCAGCCAACGCCAGATAGCGCGAGTTATAAATCAATGTGTAACCGGCAATACCCGTCGTCTTTTGGTAGGCTTTAGAAATACCGCCATCAATTACATACAGCAAACCACCGCCTTTGATGGGGTTTTCACCAGCCTTGATCCGTACCGGCATATGTCCATTGATGATATGGGAGTTTTCCGGTTCCAGACTAAATTCCCGTAAAATTTGCTCGCAGATTTCGCGCTGTGACTGCAAATCGTAATAAGGATTCATAGTTTCTTTATGCAGCTCTTTATCTGTCAGGAACAGGCGCTCAAAGGTTGCCATGCGCGACTTTCCGAACAACGGCGAATGAGGTCCGCACCATAAATACCAAAGAAAATCACGCGCTTTATAGAGGGCTTGCGAATGCGGCGGTGAAAAATGGGCGTTCCTGACTCGTTTTTCAATTTCATCGAGCAGAGCTTTTCCTGAATACAGCTTGCCGCCGAGATCAATTTCTTCAAAATCACCATTTACGGTCAGAGGAATACAGCCGTGATAAAGCAGATTATTATTAAAGCATTTGTACATTCCGCCTTCAGCGTATAAAAAGCTTACATGCCGCTGAAGCTTCTCGCTATGGCGAAACGAGGCGGAGAGCGTGTTGATCAAATCTTCTTCCTCAGGGGTTAAGGCGAGAGGATTGTCAGGGTCCACTGTCGGAAAATATGTGTCGTTCAGTTGGTGAACCCGGCCGTCCAGTTCAATAGTGCCGCTTTTGAAATCGACTTTTTCAAATAGCTGCCGGTCAGCCATATTATATTCGGGATGAGCTGCCAGCAGCTGTCCCTCCACCTTGAATTGAATTACAGTAATTGCCTTGTTCATACGGGCAGCCAGTTGAGGGTCCACCGGGTCATACTTGTTTTCGTCCAGCATTTTTGGCTGATACAAATTACAGGCATCAGCGGCGTAAATATTGTTGGCAAATACCGCCAGAGAGCGCAAATTTATGCCATATCCGTCTTCCAGCAAATCGAAGTTGTTGTAGCTTATCCCCTGTCGCATTACATTGGCTATGCACGCCCGGTTGCCGGCCGCCGCACCCATCCAGAGAATATCGTGGTTGCCCCACTGAATATCAACATCCTTAAACTCGATCAGTTCATTCATAATCAGGTCAGCCCGCGGACCACGATCAAAAATGTCGCCGATAATATGCAGCTTGTCGATAGCCAGTTTTTGGATCAGCCGGCAGAGGCTGGTAATGAATTCGTCCATCATTCTTGTAGCCAGCAATGACTGCACAGCAGCATCAAAATACGTGGGTTTAGTTGCTGAATCAACATGCAAAAGCTCATCCAGAATTACACTGAATCCTGTTGTCAGTTTTTTGCGCACTTGTTGCCGGGTATATTTGGCCGAAACCGCGCGGGTAACTTCCAAAAGCCGCGTTATTGTTACACGGCACCAATCCAGCATGTCGGGATTTTCTACTTCAAGCCGCGCCAGTTCTTCCTCTGGGTAATATATCAGGTTGGACAAGGCGATGCGTTCTGCCCGGGAAACAGTTTTATCGAATAAATCGTCAACTTTACGTCGGATAAACCCTGAGGCGCTGCGCAGCAGATGAATGAACGCTTCGTGTTCACCATGCAGGTCACTGAAAAAATATTCTGTTCCTTTTGGCAGGCTCATCAAAGCATTAAGACGGACAATTTCCGCGGCGGCAGCCTGGCTGGTTGGATATTCACGCGCCAGTAATTTCAGATAATGACGGTCAGGCATCTAAATCTCCTTTTAACAAATGCATTCAGCAAAATTTCTGTTCCGGCAGGGGGAGTGCGATCCCTGCACGCAAAACAGGCTGCGCATAATAACACCCATGTAATTTTAAGCTATCCAGCCGCTTCACGGCAACCTCGGCCATAAATGATATAATTGTTTAACAAGTGGAGAAAAATTCATTCCGGCAAGGAGGTCTTCTGCATGGCAGAAAGAAAAATCAAAATTCTCAAGAATGGACCTTACATAGTCTCTGGCTCTGTTCCGCTCAACGAAAAGATCATTACTCCCCGGGGCAAGTCAGAGGTTGTTTTTACCGAGGGGCGGGAACTGCCTCAGGCCAGCACCTACTCACTTTGCCGCTGCGGCAAATCCCGCAATTCGCCCTTTTGTGACGGAACTCATACTACAACAAATTTTGACGGCACCGAGACCGCCAGCCGTAAGCCATATCTGGAACGTTCGCATTGTATTAACGGCGAAAACATTAATGTGCGTGATGATGACCGTTGCGCCTTCGCCCGCTTCTGCCATAGTGACCGTGGTCAGGTAGGCCGGTTGATCCGCAATCCGCAGGGACCCGAGGATGACGCGGCTGCACTCAAATGCGTGCAGGAATGTCCGGCAGGCCGCCTGACAGCTTATGACAAAGAAGGTAACGAACTGGAGCCAGAGCTGGACCAGGCTATTTCGATTCTTCAGGATCCGTCTGAGGATGTTTGCGGGCCAATTTATGTACAGGGGCGCATTCCGATTGAATCAGCTGACGGAGAAGCTTATGAATTACGTAATCGGGTAACGCTCTGCCGTTGCGGTGCATCTGACAACAAGCCATTTTGCGATGCCCGTCATGTTCAGGCAAGATTTACCGCAATTGAGCCCGATGCTGAATGCCCTGCTGAACCGGGGAAGTGAAACAGCCGGATTGAAGATTTCGCTGAAGTAAGGATTTGTGCAGCAACATGAGCCGTTTTGACAGACTTTATTATAAAGATGCCTATTTGAAAAAGTTTACAGCGACAGTTACCGCCTGCCGGCAATCTGAAGCTGATATTGAAGCCAAAGCCGAAGCCGAAACTGGTAATAACGAAACAGGCAGAAACGACGCAAGAACAAGGTATATGGTCGAATTGAGCCAAACCGCATTTTACCCCGAAGGGGGCGGTCAGCCGGCCGACACCGGCTGGCTGGCTGAAGCGCGGGTTATTGATGTCCAGGAACAGGGCGACCGGGTGGTTCACTTTACGGATCGGCCGCTTCTGGTCGGTTCAGAGGTGGAGGGGCAGATCGACTGGCAGCGCCGTTTTGTTTTCATGCAACAGCATTCCGGTGAGCACATTCTTTCAGGGTTTATCTGCGCTGCTCACAAATGTGACAACGTTGGCTTTCATATCGGCAGCAACGAAACAACAATGGATTTTAACTGCAAACTGACAGCAGCTGATTTGCTGCAGGTGGAAACCTTGGCTAATCAAGTGGTTTTTGCAAACCGGCCTGTGACAGTTTGTTACCCCGACAGTAACAGCCAAACTGCAACTGAGCAAGTTGCTAATGGGCAAACCCCGTTGGCATACAGAAGCAAAATCGAATTGGGTGAAGAAGTTCGCGTTGTTTCAATCGAAGATGCTGATAATTGTGCCTGCTGCGGGTTACATGTACGGGCAACTGGTGAGATCGGTCTGATCAAGATTGTCTCGAGCCAGAATTACAAAGGCGGTGTCAGAATCAGCATTGCCTGTGGCAGCCGGGCGCTGGAGGATTACCGGCTTAAAAACGATCAGGCCAACCTGGTCTCCAGCCAGCTCTCGGTGAAAAGTACAGAACTGGATTTAGGCGTCGAGCGTCTGCGGGCTGAAGCGGCCACATATAAAGCAAGAGCCACAAGGCTGCATCGGGCTCTGATTGAATACAAAGCCCAGGCCGCTGCTGAGCTCACTGGTCCGCTTTGCTTATTTGAAGAAGATGCAACACCGGATGACCTGCGTCAGCTCTGTCTGCGTTTAATTAAGGATCGGTCAGATGTGGTTGCAGTATTCGCGGAAGTAACGCAAAGCTCTGAAGCACCTGCTGGCGCAACCGAAGCGCAGATAACTGAAACACGCTGGCGTTACTGCGTCGGCAGCAGTGTCGCCGACATGCGGGTCTTTAGCAAAAATCTGAATGCAGCCTTCAATGGCAGCGGCGGCGGTAATGAGCGCCTTGCTCAGGGCACTCTCATCGGCTCGCGCTCTGAGCTGGAAACCTTTATCAGCGCTTAATCTTCAAGGCGCCATACATCCCGTTTTTATCGATCAGGTTCAAATCGGCAACAACCTGTGTCAGCAAGCCTTCAACACAGGTTAGGTCTTCATCCCAAAAGTTTTTATTAGCCAGGACTTTTGCCGCTAATGTCTTGTTGTCGTATTTTTTGGCAGGCTCGAAGAATTCCAGCACAAAAGCGTCATCTTTAATCTCGTAGGATTCTGAAATAGTTTTCTCACCTCTCGTTATGCTTCTTGTGCCCACAAAACTGCCGTTTGGTTTACGTTGACCGCTATAGAATTTGATATAGGCAGCAAGGGAAAACACCAGCCGTTGCGGCAGTTTCCCGTAACAACCATGGTATTCCAGCAAGGAAGGCAGAATCCGGGTTTGCCATTTTGAAGTTGAATTCAACGCAATTGAAAGCAGCTGGTGATCTATGAATGGATTTCGGAAACGATCGATTACCGCCTTGGCGAATGCATGCAATTCAGCCTTTGGTAAATCCAACGTTGGAATAATTTCGTCAAACATGCAGTTTGTTAAATAATCACGGATGATGTCGTCTTCCAGGCAATCACGTACAAGGTCAAAGCCCGCCAGATAAGCAGCCATTATCATGCCGGTATGAGCGCCGTTGAGAATTCTCACTTTGCATTTTTTGTAAGGCGAATGGTCGTTGGTAAAAATAACCGGCAAGCCTGCCTCGGCAAAAGGCAATTCCGCAGCCAGTGAATCCGGGCCTTCAATAACCCATAACCCAAAAACTTCGGCCGTATCAAGCAGGCGGTCCACATAGCCGTTTTGTTTATTCAGTTTGTCGGCTTCTGCATGCGGGTAGCCAGTGACAATACGGTCTACCAGGGTTGAGCAGAAAATATTCTCTTCGCTGACCCACTTGGCAAATCCGTCGCCTAACTCCCAGTCTTGAATGTATCGCTCCACGCACTTCTTAAGTTCCTGACCGTTATTTTCGATCAACTCGCAGGAAAGAATAACAAAGCCTTTCCCAGCCTCTTTGCCAAAGCGAAGAAAGCGCTCATGCAGGAAGCGGGTTAATTTGCCGGGGAAGGAGCTCGGCGGTTTATCGTCGTAACGGTCGGAAGCAACGTAGGTTATGCCCGCTTCTGTGGTGTTGGAAACAATAAAACGCAAATCGGGATTGTGAGCGTTTTCCAAAAAGGTTTCATACTCAGCATAAGGATTGAGACAGCGGCTGATGCTGCGAATAATGCGCCTATGCTCCACTTTTTGCCCGTTCTCAAGACCCCGCAAATAAAGCGTATATAGACCGTCTTGTTCATTGATCACGGAGGCAAGACCGGTATTGATTGGCTGCACCACAACAATTTTCGACTGGTAATCATATTTCTCATTCAGAATGTCAATGAAATAATCGGCAAAGCCGCGCAGGAAATTTCCTTCCCCAAACTGGAGAAACCGCTCTTTGCCTGCGAAAGGCTCAATAATCGACTTGTTCAATTGTTGCATAAACACCCTCCGGAAATTCAATGCTTTGTCATTGGCAACAGGTAATTTGAAACCGTTTGAACACGTTGTTGGACATTCTGTTTGCTCACGCTATTTGATCATCTTTCTTGTAACCAGGTATTGGAAGTAACCGCCTGATAGGTTGTAAACCTTGCTGAAGCCACTGTTGAGCAGGATATTCTGCACTGCATTGCCGGTAACGCCGCGGTTACAATAAGTGACATACGTTTTTGCAGGATCCAGTTGACTGATCTGAGCACGGATTGCCGCCTGAGAAATATTGATCGCGCCTTCCACATGGCCCTTCTCATATTGCTCGGCACTGCGGGTATCTATCACTGTCACCGATTCCGGGTTTGTGTCCAGCAGCTGGATAAGCTTCTCTGCCGGCATCAGGCCGTGATGACGTTCCAGAACATTGCTCATTACCATACCAGTATAAATAACCGGATCCTTAGTGGTGGCAAACGGCGGTGCGTAAGCCAGGTCAATATGCGCCAGTTCAGGCACTGTCAGCCCAGCGGTCATTGCTGTCACGAAGACATCGAGCCTCTTGTCGACTCCTTCATAGCCAATAATCTGAACGCCCAGCAATTTCCGGGTTTTGCGGTCGGTAATGGCCTTGATTACCATTTCCCTACCGTTAAGGTACTCGGGAATCGCCGGCTTTGTGATATGAGCAAAGGCAACATCGTAGCCTTTAGCCTCAGCTTCATGCAGCTTAAGTCCTGTTGTTCCGATATTCAGTTCAAACACCCTGAAAATTCCGGTGCCGGCTATGCCGTGATGAGTCAGATCACCGCCTGTGATTACATCACCTACAATGCGGCCTTGTTTGTTGGCAGTAGAGCCTAGTGGCCGGTAAATTGGTTCGCCGTCAATTATGGAGAAGCTCTCCGCGCAGTCTCCGCAAGCATAGATATCCGGCAGGTTTGTCTGCATCCGGTCATTAACGGCGATCGCCCCAGTTGGTCCCAGTGCGACACCGATTGAACGCGCCAGTTCAGTATTCGGTCGGATACCAGTTGCCACGATCACCAAATCGGCAGCGGCACTGGCGCCATTTTCAAATTTAACTGCCTTGGCCGTGATTTCCACGGTTTTATGCCCAGGTAAAACTCTGATTCCCTGCTCCACTAAATATGATTCCAATCGTGGTGCCATATCCGGGTCCAGCACCGGGCAAATCTGCGGAAGCAATTCAACTAGAGTGACATCAATTCCCAGATGCGCCAGGTTTTCCACCATTTCCAAACCAATAAAGCCGCTGCCGATAATTACCGCGTTTTGGGGTCGGCGCTCTTCAATCAGTTTACGGATAGCCAGGGCATCATTTGGAGTGCGCAGGGTAAAAACATGCGGCAGATCAATACCAGGTATCGGCGGCCGCACGGCAGTCGCTCCGGTGGCCAGCACTAAGGTGTCGTAATGGTCAGTAAATTCACTATTATCTGTCAGATTGCGGACTCTAACTGTTTTCTGCTCAGCGCCAATCGACAGAACTTCATGTTTAATCCGGATATCAATAGCGGATCTTGACGCAAAAAATGCCGGATCACGTGGCGTCAGAGTCGCAATATCTTCGACGATGCCACCGATATAATAAGGCAGCCCACAGCCGGAATAGGAGATGTGGCTGTCGCGTTCATAGACGGTAATTTCTAATGATTCGTCGTTTCGGCGGGCTTTAGCTGCGGCTGAGGTGCCGGCGGCAACTGCACCGATAACCACAAGGCGTTTGGATTTGTTTTCGGTATTGTTATTCACAGGCAAATTTCCTTTCATTTAATCTGCGATTTAGGCGTCGCAGACTTCTTCACACGCACAGGTCAATACTTCCGCCTGCAGTGTGACGTGACTGACTCCGTATTCTGCCTTTAATAATTCTTCAATTTTCTCAGTAATAGTTTGAACTTCTGCCAGCGGCATGTCCTCCATTTGAACGTGGGCTTCAAAAAATATCGTTTCCTCATTGATCATCCAGGTATGGATATGATGCAGGCCTCGGACGTGATCGATAGCCAGAATGTCTCGGCGCAGCTTATCGTAATCAAGGTTGGCGGCTGTCTGCATCAGGATGCTGACAATATCGCGTAACATCCGCCCGGTTTGGATAATTATATAAACCGCGATTAGCATTGTGATCAGCGGATCGACCCAAACGACATTCCAGAAACGGATCGCCAGACCGCCAAGCAGCACACCAACCGAGGAAATGGTATCGCTTAGTAAATGCAGATAGCTCGATTTTATGTTAAGGCTGCGATGCGAATCGCGCTCGAGCAGAAAAACACCAAGCAAATTTGCCACAAGGCCAATAAAGGCGACGACCAGCATCAAGGTACTGTTAATTGTTTCTGGTGAGCGCCAACGGGAAACCGCTTCGAAGATCAGGAAAACAGCAATTCCAAGTAAGGCAATGGAATTTACCAGTGCGGCCAGAATTTCGATTCGTTTATACCCATAGGAAAGTCTGGCATTTTTTGGCCTTTGAGCAATCCGATGGGCAAAGTAGCTCATGGCTACTGCCACTGTGTCACTCAGATTATGAAGGCTGTCCGAAAGCAGTGCCAGAGAACCGGAAACAAGACCGCCGATAAACTCAGCAATTGTTATCACGACGTTTAACATTGTTACAAAGAATATTTTACGGCCTGAAATATCGCTGTGCCCATGTTTATGCACATGACCATTCTTATGATCATGCTCTATGTCGGGCAGACGGGAATTATGCTTCGCCGCTGTAGTTTCGGGTTGCTGGTTGCTCATTGTTACATTACCTTCTTCAGTTAAAGACTATCGTTTACCCTGCATTTTCGGTCAAGATCGTTTATTTACTTAATCATACAATATTTTCCGCTCAACGATCACGGTGTATTTGGACTTGCAGTGTTGTATCATAATATTGAGACTTTGATTCTTTGTCGTACACTCACCATGCTATTCCTGAGGAGGTTGATTAGATGGAAAAATTGACACAGCAGGATGTGGAACTTGTAGTCCGCACCATGGCAGATGTAGCCCTCGCCAATGAAAAGTATTTCTCTGATCTTGATGCCGTTATGGGCGATGCTGACTTCGGCACGTCCCTGGCTGACGGGTACAGAGCCCTCATGGCCAGCTGGGAAAAGCTGGATCGCAGCAGCATCAGCAGTTTTTTGCTTAGTGTTGCCACTATCATTGTCAGCAAGACAGGCGGCAGCTCCGGCCCTGTTTGGGGTACACTGTTCATGCGTTGCGGTGCAGTGGCCAAAGGCAAGGCTGAACTATCTCTGCCGGATCTCATTGCCATGCTGGAATCGGCCATGCAGGGGATAACCGCCCGCGGCGGTGCAGTTCCCGGCGACAAAACATTGCTGGACGCGCTCGACGCCATCGTGAAAAGCCTGCGGCAATCACAGGCTGAAAATGTTGATTCATTGTTGACAGCGTTTGACGCGGCAGCTGAGGCAGCATACCAATCCCGTGAGACCACTAAAGGGTGGATCGCAAAACGCGGACGCCAGTCCTTCACTGGCGAACGCAGCAGGGGTACATACGATCCGGGAATAATCGCAATGGGTGATATGGCCAAAGCAATAGCCAAGGCATTGAACGAACAAGCCTGAGCAGCAAGCGACGCATAACAACAGCACAGCTTTAGCAACATTAAAGCCATCGTAAATTACGATTCTGAAGACGAGGAGAGAAAAAATGAAAAAATTCTTAAACAAGCCGGAAGATTTCGTCAAAGAAATGTTGGAAGGTGTCTGCCTTGCCAGTCATGGCAAACTCAAATTAATTCCCGAATACAATATCATCTATCGCGCTGATATGCCGAATGAAAACAAGGTTTCAATAATTCAGGGTTCCGGCAGCGGCCATGAGCCGGCGCATGTTATGATTGTAGGCAAAGGCATGCTTGATGCCGCTTGCCCGGGTAACGTATTCGCTGCACCGCCGATGGATTATGTGCTTGAATGCACCCGTCTGATGAACTCCCCTAAAGGTGTGCTGCACCTGGTCAACAACTACCAGGGAGACCGCATGGCCTGGGACATGGCTCGGGAAATGGCGGAAATGGAGGGCATCAAAGTTGGCGTGGTTGTTATTGATGACGACGTTTCTGTTCAGAACAGCCTTTATACTGTCGGCCGCCGCGGTGTTGCCGGTAACTTTTTTGTAATTAAAGCCGTTGGCGCGGCAGCAGAAGAAGGCGCGAGCCTGGAAGAACTCGTCGCTTTGGGTGAAAAAGTTAACAGCCAGGTGCGCAGCATGGGTGTCGCTTTGTCTTCCTGTACGCCGCCTGCCAAAGGCAAGCCGATTTTTGAAATCGCTGACGATGAAATGGAATTTGGCATTGGCATTCATGGGGAACCGGGCCGCAGACGTGATAAAATCCGCACGGCCAGTGAAATTATGGACGAAGTGTTTGAAGCTGTAGCCAGTGACCTGCCGTTTGAATCAGGTGACCGCGTTGCCGTCATGATCAACGGTCTTGGCGGCACACCCATCAGTGAGCTTTATCTGCTTTATGGCCTCGCCGCGCAAAAATGTGAAGAGAGAGGCTTGGAAATTGTCCGTGACTATGTCGGCAACTACTGCACTTCGCTGGAGATGGCCGGTTTCTCACTAACTTTACTTAAGCTGGACGCAGAACTTGAACGACTGCTGGCGGCTGACGCGGAAGCTGCTGTTCACATCTTCTGATTAATTCCTTATTCTTAATATGTGAGTCAAAAATGAAATATGAAGGAGCAGCCAATCATGAATGAAAAGATCAATTTAATGACCACAAACGACGGACTTGAGGGTTTTGAGGTTTATACCCGGTCCAGAATTGCCCAAGACAACAGCGAATGGATGATGGTTCGCAAAGGCAGCGAGCGTTTCCTGGCAGCCCGCGGCGATGGCCGTGACGGTTTGCAGGGAGAAGATGCCGGCGCCTTTAAGATTTGTCCGCTGACCATCGAAAACAGTTTGGCTCTGCGCCAGAAACTGCCGCACTTGAACCCTTCTCCAATCAGCACTGATGTTATCTCGATCGGCATGGGTGATCGTTTGGGCCGGGCTACAGTCGGCCACCTCGCTGCCATCGATGGCACCGGCGCAATGCCTGTACTGGCTCAGCAATCTGTACGTGAATTGAACCTGACCAATCGCAACTTTCCCAGTGTGTTGGCCGATGCGGTATGGGGTGTTTTCCAGTACGGCTATACAGGAGCTTTTGGCGCAGACGGTGATCATTTGAAAACCCGTGACGCGCTCGAAGACGCTATCGCAGCTGGTTATAAGATGATCACACTTGACTGCTCCGAGCAGATTCGCAATGAAATTTATAGTTTAAGCGCCGCAGACCGTTTTGAGCGCTACAACAAGCTGCCGGAAGCAGACAAGAGTTATTACCGCAAGCGTTACCTTGAGCAAGCACAGTCTTTCGGCGCTGTCGATGAAGAAACATTGCTGGAAAGCGTACTTGTTTATGCAGATGCTATCCGTTTTGCGCGCGACATCTATGAAGAATATCTGGCGGACCGTCCTGATATCAGCTTTGAGGTTTCGATCGACGAAACGGATTGCGCCACCACATTATTCGCGCATGCGTTTGTTGCGACTGAACTGATTGAACGCTATAAAGTAAAAGTTATCAGCATGGCACCGCGCTTTGTTGGCGAATTTCAAAAAGGCATCGATTACATTGGTGATCTTGAAGAATTTGACGAACAGCTTTTAGGACACCAGGCAATCGCGCAGCAGTGGGGTTATAAGATCAGCTTCCACTCCGGCAGCGATAAGTTTGCGGTTTTCCCCAGCGCCGCCCGGATCACCGGTCAGCGTTACCACCTCAAGACAGCCGGTACCAGCTGGCTGGAGTTCGTACGTCAGCTTTCACATGATCACACCGAGCTGTTTCATGAACTGTATAATTTCAGCCTCGAAAACCTGGAAAACGCCAAAAAGAATTATCACGTTAATGTCACTGTTGATACCTGCCCGAGCATCGATATTCTTAAGCCTGGTGATTACTGGAAGCTGCTGGAGGACGATAATGCCCGCCAGCTGCTGCATATCAACTACGGCGGTATCCTGAACTTCGAGGAGAACGACGAGCTGGTACTTAAGAAGCGCTTGTACAATATCCTTGACAACGAAGAGGAAGCCTACCACCAGATTATCCGCACGCATTTCCAGCGTCACCTGAAATCACTTGGTTTGATTTGAATCTGACCAGACACTGATAAACACCAAGCATAACTGATAAAACAGAGGCCGGATTCCCCAGGAACCCGGCCTCTGTTCATGTTTGAAATTTTCAGTAAGATGGGCGTTGCTGCCGGCAGGTTATTCCTCCGGCAGATACTTGATCAGTGTGCTGCGGACAGCGCCCTCACCGGCTACCAGCTCCGTGAAATAGCCGATGATTTTCGGAGCCAGACCGTTGGCAACCAGGTCTATGCCGAAAATTGCTTTATTGGCGAGAATAGGATTGAGTGTAGGTCCGAATGGGCCTGCATTGCCGAGGTTGATCCAGGCCAGCTTATGTTGCAGTTCCTCCAGCATTGGATCCGGGCTCATGTTCATCTGCTCGCACCAGTCGTCGCAGCCCAACAGATAACGCAGCCAGCCAGCAATAAACAGCGGGATATAAACCAGTTCCTGCAGGGCAGCCGGACCGCCTTCAGCCAGGTAGGCTTTCATGGTTTCGCCAAACCGGATCGGAATTTTCTGGGAGGTGTCGGTAGCGATCCGCTCAGGTGTATCAGGCAGGAAGGGATTGGGGAAACGCTCTTCGAGCACGGTGTTGATGAATTCTTCTGGTTTGATAATTCCTGGATCAACAACAACCGGCATGCCTTCAACATAACCGACTTTTTCTACAAAAGCCTTGAGCTGCGGGTCTTTCATGCAGTCAGCTATGGTTGGTTTCCGCAGCAGACAGCCATAAATAGCCAGCACTGTGTGCAGTGGATTGAGGCAGGTTGTAACCTTCATGGTCTCAACTTTATCCACTGTTTCACGGTCTGTGAAAATAACGCCTGCGTGCTCAAGCGGCGGCCGCCCGTTGGGGAACCAGTCTTCGATAACCAGATATTGTGTGGGTTCAGCATTAACAAAAGAAGCTGTGTATGTGTTTTTTGCGGTGATGATAATGTCAGTGCTCTCATAACCATCTGCTATGAGGCTTTTCTGAACGACATCAGATGGACGGGGTGTGATTTTGTCGATCATGCTCCAGGTGAAAGAAATTTTTTCACGGTTGTTCAAATAAGCAATGAAGCCGCTTTCAACCAGATTCTTATGTGCCCAGGCATTGGCAAAAGTCATAACAGCTTCGTAGAGGCGGGTGCCGTTATGAGCACAGTTGTCCATACTCACCAGCGCCAAAGGTTGTTCGCCAGCCATGTAGCGTTCGTTCAGCAGTTTAGTCAACAGGCTGATTATGCTGCCTGGTTTTTCGGGAATGCAATCGAGGTCGGCTGCGATCCAATTAAAATAATTGCCGTCTGATCCTTTTACCGCATAGCCTTTTTCAGTGATTGTAAAGCTAATCATTTGCAGTGAAGGCTGTACGAAATATTTTGCCAGTTCTTCATACTGGGTGCGGGGCTTGAGTGAATGGACAACACTGGCGACAACTTCTTTATCAATGCTGCCATTGGCATTGAGTGAAACCATCAGGCTCAGGTTATCGAATGGAGTATATGCTTTATCAATTATCTCCTCATCAAAAGCCTCAGCTACGATTATCCCGGTTTGTGCCAACCCAGCGTTCAGCAGCTGCTGTTGCAGAACAGCCGGAAAGACACGAAAAATGTTACCTGCGCCAAAATGGATCCAGCCGGGTTCAGCCAGGGTGCGACTGCGTACAGTTTCAATATTGTACTGCGGCAGTTTGTAGCCCTTATCTGTCCATTGCTGCTGATCCTGCAGTTCCTGAAGATTAAGTTTCATGGTCAAGATCCCCCTTATGAAGAGATATTTGTTTGGCAGAGAATATAATTACATTATGAATCACATTTGTAAGTTGAGCAATCCATACCCAAAATATCACAAAAATTGTGTTCGTTCATTGTTTACTGACTAATCTTTCACTTTAAGGTCACAATACGCCCGCACTGCCTCTGCTGAAAATCGCTATACTTAATTTAGCACCTGATAACAATAATAAGCCGTTGCTATACCAACTGGTTAAAGAGGAGGTCTATATGTCGCCAGCAAACAAATTCAGGATCCCCCCGGAAAAATTAAAAAGGGTTTGTGATTGCGAACAAGAGCTAAGTTTCTGCTTAACCTCCAGAGACGTGCCGGAGCTTGACGGAGTTATAGGTCAGGATCGGGCAGTGCGTTCGATGAAATTCGGGCTCGAAATGGACGCCCCGGGTTACAATATTTTTGTCGTCGGCCCAGTAGGCACAGGCAAGAATACTTATGTTCAGTCTATAGTCACTCATACTGGAGCTCAAGGCAAAATTCCGGATGACTGGTGCTACTTTCATAATTTTGTTGACAAGGATAATCCTTTGGCAGTTGCTTTACCTCCCGGGCAAGGCCGGGTTTTCCAGCAGGATATGGACGAGCTGGTTAGTGACCTGCGCTCTGTAATTCCCAAGGCATTCGAGAGCAGCGACTATGAACAGCAAAAAGACCAGATTATTACCAATGCCCAAAGCAGGCTGCAGGAGCCTTTTCAGGCTTTAGAAATAGAAGCGCGCGAAAGCGGGTTTGTGCTCAAGCAGGTTCCGGGCCGTTTCCTGCTCGTACCGGCTAAGGCAGACAAAGCCTTAACTCCGGAAGAATTTGAAAAGCTCTCTATCGAAGAGCGCCGCAGTTTTGAGGAACGTGGTCAAAAGCTGGAGAAAAAGTTGGAAGAAGCACTGCACGCCGGGCGGAATCTGGAAAAAGAAGCCAAAGAAAAAGTAATTAATCTGGAAAAGAAAATCACCATGTATGCCGCTTTGCCTCAGGTTAACCGGCTGAAGGATAAATATGCCCAGTACCCCAAAATTGTTGAGTATCTTGATAATGTGCTCAACGATGTGGAAGAGAACCACGAGATTTTCAAAGAACTGGATGCCCAGCCACAGGCACAGCTGCCTTTCATGATGCCGCAACAGGATAATGAAGAGGCTTTCACCCGCTACAAGGTGAATCTGTTCGTTAATAATGAACGAACCAAAGGCGCGCCGGTGGTTATTGAGCCATTCCTTTACTATTACAATCTTTTCGGCAAGGTTGAGTACCGTAATCAAATGATGGCGCTGACCACAAATTTTACCATGGCAAAAGCCGGTGCCATTCACAGGGCTAATGGCGGCTACCTTATTCTGCAAGCCAAAGATGTTCTCACAGAGCCGTTTGTTTGGGATACGCTGAAGCGCGCTTTGAAATACCGCCAGGCTGTGGTTGAAAATATCGGCGAGCAATACCGTTATGTGCCTACCGCGACAATGCGGATGGAGCCGATTCCGCTTGATGTCAAAGTGATTCTGATTGGCAGCCCTATACTATATATGTACATGAGCATGGACGAGGATTTTCAAAAGCTGTTCAAAGTAAAGGTCGATTTTGATATCGAGATGAAGCGCACCGATGATAATCTGTGTAAATATGCTTCATTTGTCAGCTCAATGTGCAGGAACGAAAACCTCAAAGATTTTGACCGTCAGGCAATGGCCCGGATCGTTGAATATGGCTCGAGGCTTGCAGGCGACCAAAACAAGCTTTCAACCCGTTTCAATGATGTTGGCGAGCTGGTTTATGAAGCCGAACAACTGGCAAGGAATGACAATTCAGAGTATGTTGAGGCCAGGCACGTCGACAAAGCTATACGGGAAAAGAAATTCCGTTCCAACCGCATTGAGGATAAAATTCAGGAAATGATCCGCAATGGCAAGGTGCTGATCGATACTTCCGGAGCAGTAATTGGTCAGGTTAACGGGCTCTCCGTTATCGGCATAGGCGACTACATGTTTGGCCAGCCGTCACGCATAACCGCAGTAACCTACATGGGCCGCGGCGGGATCATCAACGTTGAACGCGAAACGGACATGAGCGGGAATATCCATTCCAAAGGCGTTATGACTATGGCCGGGTACCTCGGCGGCAAGTTTGCCCAGGAAGTACCATTGGGTCTGACCGCGCAAATAACGTTTGAGCAAAACTACAGCGGTGTTGATGGCGACAGCGCTTCCTGCGCCGAGCTGTATGCCATTCTTTCCAGCCTGGCCGAGGTGCCGATTAAACAAAACCTGGCAGTAACGGGCTCAGTTAATCAACTGGGTTATGTCCAGCCGATCGGCGGCGCCACTGAAAAGGTCGAAGGATTCTTCGATGTCTGCGCTGCAGCCGGATTAACCGGTGATCAAGGAGTAATTATCCCCATTCAGAACATTGAGAACCTGATGCTGAAGGATGAGATCCTGGAGGCTGTTAGTGCCGGCAAATTCCATCTCTATGCCGTAAGCCGGATCGAAGAAGGAATCGAACTGTTGACAGGGATTGAGGCCGGCGAAAAAGACTCTGAAGGAAATTACTCCGAAGGCAGCATTTTCCGCAAGGTCAGCGACAAGGTGCTCGCATACCATAAGCGGGCCGCTGCATTCGCGCGCGAGCTTGAAGGCCGCACAACAGTAGTTAAAGTGCCGTCAGAGCCAGAGCCGATCCGCGATCCCGATCCCAAAATTCCGCTGCATTAAAAGCTTGATCAGCCAAATGTTTCTTTGAAAAATTTGATCGAAGCTTCCGCTGCGGTTTTGCTGTCCGGCAAGGGCAGGCATTCAATGCTGAGTACGCCGTCATAACCGTAATCACGGATCGCTTCTGCCAGCAGGTTAAAGCGGAAACAGCCAGCGCCGGGATATCGGCGGGTATTATCAGCGAAATGGATGTACCCCAACCGGTCGCCTGTATCTTTAAGGCAATTTTCAATTGAGGCCTCTTCAATGTTGATATGAAAGGAATCAACCAGAATCAGCACGTTTTCAGGCAGTTGATATTCCTCGATAAACTCGAGAACATCACGGGAACTGTTAAGCAGATTATTCTCCAACCGATTAGTTGCCTCCAGTAATACGGTAACGTCTTTGGACGCCGCATAATCAGCGATTATCTGAAGATTTGCCGCCAGGCGGTCAAAGTAAGGTTTGCGTTCTTTGTTTTTAGGAATATTTCCCTTAATACTGCCGATGGTGATTGGACTGCTGAGCAAGGCGGCTTTGTCTACAAAACGATGCAGCCGGGCCATTATCTTAGTGATAATTTCTTCCGAATCGGCTATCAGGGACAAACCTTCACCGCCATACATACCACCGGTGCCAATTGTAGAAATCTCCATACCCAGATCGCGACAGGCAGAAACCAAACGTTCTGCATCCAGCATGTCCGGATCCGGCACATGAATTTCAACTGTATTGAAGCCCAGCCCGGCTGCGTAGGTCATGCTTTCCACAAAATCCCCGCCAAGCACCAATGGTGCAGCAGGTGAAATTTCTTTGCCAATTGCGATCCCGTATTTCATTTAAGTCCCCTCCCGGTTCAGTTAATTTCTGCTGTTATTGTAATAATAATACTGTTGGTTTGTCATTTCCACTAAATCAGCTTCCTGTCTCCTTCCGCTGACTTGCGGCATGTTATAATACTGCCATGACAGCACAGACGCTTTCTTACTTAATACGTTACCTCATGATCCCACTGCTGGTTATTCTTGTCTGGGTCCTGTTGCGCGACGCATTGATAACTTTACGCAGAGCTATGCGCCGTACTATCCAGCCAGCCCGGGATGTTTTCTTGCTGGGCGAAACAAGAACCGGCACCGGGCTTTTGAATTTGCCTGTTTATTCAATGACAACTATCGGCCGGGCACAATCCAGTGACATCCGCCTGCGAAACGAAAATATCGCTCAACGGCACGCCATGATCTACCTGTTTGACGGCGAATGGTTTCTCAGGCCGTTGACCCGAAACAACCCAGTCTTCATTAACGGTGTGAGGATAAATTCCCCGACGCCGCTTGAGGATCAGGATGAAATCACTCTCAACGACCACAAGCTGACATTTATGTACTCCCCTGAATACACTCCCCTGATGGCAGAACAAGACGCCTGGGCTAATGCCGCCTACGCCTACTCCGAGAAACGAGGCAGTGCCAATGCTTACAGCGGCACTGCACTCACTCCGCATCAGACTGTTGCAAGCCAGGCCAATGCCCAAACCCAGCCGGAAACCCCAGCTGTTGATTATGATACGCCTGCGCCTGCAGAAAACGTCGAGTATCCTGCCCCTCGTAAGCGGCTGCCAACAACATCCTGGTTGCTTTTCAACATCTTGCTGATCGCCAGTTGCGGCGTCAGCCTGTTGCTGATTCCTGATTCGATCACCATTGTCACTTATTCAATCGCGATCTGGTATTTTGCTTTTTTTCTAATCAGCAATTTTTATCTGCTGGTTTTACCGCGTGCCTTTAAAGGCTTGGACCCGGTCTTGCTTTTATGTTTTCTTATACTCACAATGATCGGCTTGATCATCCAGACACGGCTGGCTGTTCCGGAGAGTATTATGGCGGCGGAAAATATTTTCGGCCCGGATTTTCTCGGACGTTTTGCTTCTGAACTGAAAAGTATTGCCCGGGCAATCGGGTCGGTTTTCGGAGGCACCAGGCCGGCAGCGCAGACAAGCATTGATCCGGCATTTGCTGAACACGTGCAAACGATTTTTTCCAGTCTCAATGCGCAATACATCTCAATAGCAGTCGGTATGCTCCTGCTTGTCCCGACAATCCTGTTTATTGCCCGCACCCACGGAGTCGAGTTGTTCATCCCACTGTGCGCAATCCTGACACCGCTGATGCTGCTGGCAACACTGGTACTTGGCAACGGTGCCGATTCACATGGCGCCACTTTATGGATCAACATCGGCGGTTTTTCACTGCAGCTGACAGAATTCGCCAAAATAACTTACCTGATTGTTGTGGCCGGATTCTTCAAGAACCGCCCCAGCCGGCGTATGCAGTTGTTCTTCGCGGCCTGGGCCGGGTTTGTCTTCTTCTTGATCATGCTGCTGCCTGATCTGGGTTCAGCCATGATTCTGCTGCCGACCACTTTGCTGGTTTATGTTGTGATGACTTCGGAATATATTACTACTCTGCTGCTACTTTTGGGCGGCACCGGCCTGGGAGCTTTGGCCATTGCTGTTTTCCCTCACGTACAAAGGCGCTTGATCGGTTGGACCACGCTGTGGACTGAAGTGAATGACAGCAACCGGCAAATTGTCTACGGTTTGCAGGCAATGGTGCGCGGCGGCCTGCTCGGGCGCGGGCTTGGCAATGGCAGCCCCGGTGGCATTCCGCTGGCATCTTCTGACATGATTTTCTCTGTTGTGTGTGAAGAGCTGGGTTTGCTGACGGGCTTATCAATAGTTGTAATTTTTATAATCATCTGGCTGCGGGGCACAACAATAACAGTGCTGGCACCGGACGGCTTTCGCTCCAGCCTGGCCCTGGCAATCGGGACTATGCTGTTCGTTGAGGCCATTATTGTTATCGGCGGTACCACAGGCCTGATTCCACTCACTGGCGCTACTTTGCCGATGATCGCCAAGGGCGGCAGCTCGGCGCTGGCTAAGCTGCTGATGTTGGGAATTTTGCTTGGACTGTCTACTCAACCGCGCCAAAGGCGGGTGAACGTATGAAGCAGTTAATGCGCAACCTGAAACTGTTGCTGGTGTTATTCCTGATTGTCTCAGTTGCCATGCTGGGAGGTTTGGTGTTCCAGCAGTATCGCAGCCGTAATGCCTTCTATGTGGCAGCCGGCGAAAACAAAGCGGCTTTGCGCAGCCGTTACGCCCAGGCCGGGGATATTGTCTCGTCAGACGGAGTGGCGCTGGCTACGAGCGAAAGCGGCAGCCGCCGTTATGCCAGCGACCGTACCCTCGCTATGGCGGCGCTGCACATTGTCGGCGACTACACGCACAACATCGACAACACGATCGAAGCAAGGTATCAGGGCGTCCTGACTGGCTCGGACCGAAATTTGCTGCACCAGTTTTATCTGGATTTCACCGGCCGCGGCTTAACTGGCGACGATGTTCACTTAACAATCGACAGTCGCCTGACTAAGCAGGCTTATCAGCTGATGAAAGGACGTCGCGGCGCAATTGTACTGCTTAATTACGAAACAGGCGCTATCCTGGCTTCAGTCAGCTCCCCCAGCACTTCACCGCAATCCGTAATTGATTTCAAGGATATTCCTGAAGGCTCACTGTTTAATCGCGCTTTGCGCGGGGTCTATGCCCCAGGTTCTTTATTTAAGATAGTAACTGCGTCCGCCTGGATGAATGCTGAGAATTATGATCCTGAACGTGTAGTCTTATGTAATGGGGAATCAACTGTTTCGCCAGACGGTGCCAACGAAAGCGGAAAAGGGCACGGTGAAGTGAACCTGAGCAGTGCCTTCCGCCAATCCTGCAACGTATACTTTGGCGAAATTGGCGCGCAGCTGGGTGGTTCGCAGCTTGAACTTGCGGCCAGCCGCCTCGGCTGGCTTGATCTGATCTCAGTCGATAAACTTAATACCACACGAGGCCGAATCAGAACCGCCAACGATAATACCGCGATGTCGTGGTTGGCAATTGGCCAACCTTCGGCTGAAACTCAGCTAAGCTCAACACCGTTGCAGCTGGCATTGTTGGCTGGTGCAATCGGCAACGGCGGGGTTATGCAGACTCCTCACATTATCGATTACCTGAAAGATCCACTCGACATGAAATACCAAAACCTGAAGCCTTCCGCGCTTAAAACGGTCATGACGGCTGATGAGGCGTCAGCCCTGGAAGAAATGATGCTTTCAGTTGTTAACAGCGGCACAGGTAGATCCGCCAGAGTAACCGGAGCCAGGATCGCCGGTAAAACCGGCACAGTTGAAGTTTCCGGCCAAAAGAATAACAACGCGCTTTTTGTGGGTTATGTTGCCGATGGCAAAAAACCTCTGGCGATAGCAGTAGTGGTGGAAGAAGGCGGATCCGGCGGAAGTGTAGCGGCTCCAATAGCTGCCAGCCTGTTGAAAGCTGCCCTGGCACAGTAAACAGCTCGGCCAGGCGCAGCAAAGCAGCTTTAGCGAGTAAAGCTGCCTTCTCATTTATTTGTCGAATTAATTCCCTGACCACATGCCTGTTTTTGAATTCTTAGCCTGCTGTTCCCATAATTCAAACTGGGCAGCGTATTTGTTGTCATCTCCAACTTCAATGAATTCACCGTAGCCATTTTTAATCAACAGAGCGCTGAGATTGGTACTGGCGAGTGTTGCCGGAGAAATTTCATTTGGTATATGCAGCCAGACATAACGCAGTAATCGGTCATAGCGATCTGTATCAGAATTATCTTTTTCCAGATACACAGTTTTCCCTTTAAGCAGGCGTGTAGTAAATACTGTTGCCTGATCCGCGTAATATTCAGCGGGCTGTCCGTTCAGCGGTTTTTCGGGGGTGTCAACGCCAATGAACCGCAGGGTTACCGGCTTATTTTCTATAAGCACCCTCACAGTATCGCCGTCAATTACTGATTCCACCACAACCTGTTCAAAGTCATAACCGTCCGTCAGGCGAAATGCGTTTGAGTTGATCGCCGCCAGTTCCAGCTTCCCTTCGTGTTCCTGAACCTTGCCGCTGACTTCATACTCTTCGCCAACAGATAAGGCCAGCAAATCAACCTCGGTTTCACGGCGGATGTAAACCGGTAACTCACCAGTACTGTCAGTTAGCGTTACCAGCGCATGACCGCTGTCATATCGGCGAACCTGTCTGATTGTTCCTTTCACCGTAATCTCTTTGTCGAGATCACTTGAAGTTACAGCAGCCAGTTCAGTCGCGTTGACTGGAGCTGAAGTTGAATTACTCAGCTCTGTTTCCAGTTCAGTACCCGGTAACAAACAGCCGCTTAAGCTTAACGACAGAAAAACAACAAGCAGAAAACTCCAAAGCCGCATAGCTGCTTTGGAATTTCCCAGTTCAGGTTGGTTGCGAAATAAATATTCAGGTTTCATCAGAAGTTATCTTAGCTTAATCACTAATCCTTAACAAGCGGGCGTTGATCGCGACAATGATCGTGCTCAAAGACATAAATACCGCACCCAGCGCCGGTGAGATGACGATTCCCTGATCATAGAGAATGCCTGCTGCCAGTGGTAACGCGATTATATTATAAGCAGTTGCCCAAATCAGGTTCTGGATCATTTTACGATAGGTTGCCCGCGACAGCTTCAGAATACTGACAACATCAAGCGGGTCACTTCGGACCAGTATAACGTCAGCAGTCTCAATTGCCACATCTGTTCCAGCGCCGATCGCGATGCCCAAATCTGCTTGCGCCAGAGCGGGGGCGTCATTGACACCATCGCCTGCCATCGCCACTCGCCTGCCTTCCCGTTGCAGATCAGTGATTATCTCTGCTTTATCCTGGGGCAGAACTTCCGCAATTACTTTATCAATTTTTACTTGTTCGGCAATGTAAGCGGCGGCACGTGGATTATCACCAGTGAGCATAATTGGCTCTACCTGCATCTCTTTCAGCTCTGTGACAGCCTGTTTTGCAGATTCGCGAACCAGGTCAGCTAAAGCCAAGGCTCCCAGCAGGCTTCTGCCATCCACCACAAAAACCACTGTTTTACCCGCCGCTGCCAGGCTGTCGAAAGCAGCTTCATCAAAAACTATTCCCTTGTCGCGTACAGCGCCAGGGCTTAAAATGCTCAAGTTTCGCTCATCTACAGTAGCCATCAGCCCCTGGCCGGTAAGATTGCGATAATTGCTGACCGGCAAGAGCTGCAGGCCCCGCTGCTCAGCTTCTCTGACAATACCGTGAGCGATTGGATGCTCGGAATTTGCTTCAATTGAATAAGCCAGAGTCAGCAATTCATTTTCTGCAATCGCCATTGGAATAATATCTGTCAATCCGAATTGCCCCTGTGTCAGAGTTCCGGTTTTATCAAATACAACAGCATTCAGATTGCGGGCATTTTCGAAAGCAGCGCGATCGCGAATCAGGAGGCCTTTGTTGGCACCGATGCTGGTAGAAATTGCCGTTACCAAAGGGATCGCCAGCCCCAGCGCATGAGGGCAGGAGATCACAATTACTGTAACCGCGCGTTCAACAGCAAACTCAATCCCGCGATCGAGCAGCATCCAGGCAGCAAAGGTGATCAGCCCGGCCGTTACAGCGATATAAAAGAGCCAACGGGCGGCAATATCCGCCAACCGCTGGGTATGTGATTTGGAGGCCTGGGCCTCACGTACCATGTGAATAACCTGCGATAAAAAAGTATCTTCGCCTGTCCTGCTGACAGTAAAGCTGAGAATTCCGTCACCGTTAATCGAGCCGCCAATTAATTCATCTCCGGCTTGCTTTTCGACTGGAACCGATTCGCCTGTGATCATCGCTTCATCAACGGCGGAGTGACCAGCGAAAATTTCGCCATCAATAGGCACCTTTTCTCCAGGCTTAACCAGCACTTTGTCACCGGTTTTTAATTCAGCAAGCGGAATCTCTTTTGTACTACCATCAGGCTGGATAAGATGAGCTGTTTCCGGCATTAGCTTCACAAGTTCGTCTAAAGCGCGGGAGGCTCCAATAACTGAGCGCATTTCAATCCAGTGTCCCAGAAGCATAACTACGATCAAAGTCGCAAGTTCCCAGAAAAAATCGTTACCTCGACCAACAATGATAACGAATGTACTGTAGACGTAAGAAACAATAATCGCCAGGGCAATCAGCGTCATCATGGCAGGCGAACGTTGCTTGAGTTCGTCTACCGCTCCAGTTAGAAATGGCTTGCCGCCATAGATAAAAAGTACAGTTGACAATCCCAGCAGCAGCCAGCGGTCACCGCTGAAGCTCCAGTCAACGTTGAGGAACATTTGGATCATCGGAGAAAGGGCTAAAATTGGCACCATCAGAATCAGCGAGACAAAAAATCGGCGTTTGAAATCTTCCACCATGTGGGCATGATGATCCATGTGGTCATGATTAATATGCTTATCATCATCCATATGCTTTTTCTCCTTATCTTAATCTGGCAAATCAACCAGCCGCTATTTCGAATGTTGAAGAAATCTGTTTCGTAAGTAAAAATATCAAACTCAATTTGAATATAAATATAATATGTTTTGTTTTATTTTACAGTTTCTCCGGTTACCTGCATTCTGTCTTTGCAGCCTGTAACCATGAGCGCCTGCTGCTGAATTACTGATCCTCTCAGCCTCACAGACAATAGAGAAAAAAATATGCACTCCAGATGCCGGTTAATCAGCATGGAGTGCATATCAAATTAATGTAACAAATTATTTTAGGCTATTTTTTGTAACTTTCTGTCGCAGCAACAGCGATCCTGATTCTGTCCATGTCAATATCGGGAGGCAAAGTGCAGTCAGCGCCGAGGTAGAAAGAATCATTGCTCATTTCGTCCAGAATCGCGTGAACTGCAGCGGTGATTTCCGCTTCTGAACCGTCGACGAGCACGCCGGAACGATCATCCAGACCACCCAGCAGGCTTTTGCCCGGGAAAAGCTTTTTGCCTTCCGTCAGCGAAGGATTGTCGGCAAAAATGCCCCAGTTAACTACGGTGCCGGGGTAGCCCTGAAAACGTTCCAAATTGACTTGCTCTTTGCAAATGTGCAGAACATTGAAGCCTTCAAGCCTCGTTGCTGCTTTCAGTATCTCCAGTTCTAAAGGACGTACCAGTTCAGCGAATTCGCTGTCAGTATACATGAAACGTTCACCACCAAGAGCAGCATAGTAGATGCCGTCAGCGCCTGCTTCAATGCTCGCTTTGGTAAGTTCCAACAGGTAATCGGCAATGTAGCGGAACGCCTGTTTCATACCTTCGGGATTCTCGCGATAATGTTTTACCAGGATTTGTCTGTTCGCATTGTATTGATCCATGCCGTTTATCATGTGCGAGGCACAGGCAACCACGCCGTGAATTGTGGCAACCAGAACGGCTTCACCCGCCATAGCGTCAGAAATCGCTTTAATCAGTTCCACCTGGCGTTTAAAATAGGCGGAATCAGTATCGATCGGCTTTACGTTAGACCAGTCAGCTGCTGTTTTTAAGCTGAGATCCTGAGGGATCAGGTTTTCATTCATGATTTTGCAGATATCGGTTTTGCTCTCCCGGAAAAATTCGAGATGCCTTTTTATCGCTGCTTCGCCAAAGAAGGCTTCCTTTTCGAAATGCAGCCAAAACCCAGAGGGAATTCTGTCGGGTTTTTGCCCATTTAAAACTGCCATGACTCTTTCACGCTTGTTCATAAATCCTCCCGCAGGTATTATATCTAATGCTGTTCATCCTCAATCATTATATTCAGGATTTCAATATCAGTTTCTTTCATGCCTTCACGGCCCATCCGGCCTACACTCTCGATGGTCTGCTCAATATTATTCTTAACCAGACCTTCACCCGGTGCAAAAGTCCTGTCCTTACGGCTCATCTCAAATGCCATAATTGCAGCATCAACCGACGAGGCGATTTTAGCGGCGCAGGAAGGTTTGGCGCCGTCACATACTATTCCGCCGACATTGGCTATAGTATTCGTAATTGTTTCGGATATTTCTTCTATGCCATATCCGTGGAGATAGGCAATGCCGGCACCACTGCCCGCAGCCGCGCTGACAGCACCGCAATATGCGGAAAGACGACCGATCTGGTTTTTCTGGTGGATCGACACCAGGTTGCTGATTACCAGGGCGCGGTACATTTTTTCAAGGCCAGTATCAAGTTCAAGCGCGTATTCAATAACAGGCAGCGAGACAGTAATTCCCTGATTGCCGCTGCCGCTGTTAATTACAACCGGCAGGGAACAGCCGCTCATTCTGGCATCAGAGCCGGCAGCCGCGCGTGCTTTGGCCCGATTGCGGATGTCTGTCCCAAAAACCTCGATCAGAGTCCTGCCAACATTAGCACCCCAATCATGTTTCAAACCTTCGTCTGAAATCGCGATATTCAATCGGATCTGATTTTCGAGCAGTTCTTTGACATCTTCGATCGCAACTTCGTTAGCAAAATCCAGAATTCCTTGAATCGTCAGCTGATCGTACTGAATTTCTGATTCCTGAACATCGTTCTTATCGTCCAGTTCGAAGAGAACTGTCCCGTTTTTTTCAATTTTGGTAATGTGGGTATGTTCAGATTTAATCTCTACGCTTGAATAATCGCCGTTTGCCTCCAGCCGGGCAATAATATGCAGGCTTTCCTTATCCTTAATCAAGCTGACTTTACAGATTCCTTTTTCAAGCAAGCGGTTTGTCTCAACCCGGTGCTCGTCCGTAATTTCTTCAAGAACTTCCAACCCAACGTCAGCATTGCCGCCTACAGCGCCAAGTACAGCCGATGCTTCTATACCTTTCAGCCCGCCGCTGTTAGGAACAGTGACGCCCTTCACATTCTTGATAATATTGCCGCTGCACTGCATTTCAATGCGTTCCGGCATCTGACCCAGCACCTGGCGTGCTTTTGCTGCGGCGTAAGCAACCGCGATCGGCTCTGTGCAGCCTAATGCAGGCACAAGCTCATATTTTAGAATTTTTAAGTAATTATCGTAAATGCTCCGGTCAATCATAGACGCTCCTTCATGCTGGTTTGAGTCTGCAATCTGTGTTTATTCTTTGGCGCGTCTCAAATGAGAGAGGGACAATTAATGTCCCTCTGCAACATTTGAGGATGCACGTTTTTAGATGATACTCAGTTAATTATTCTTCTGCTTTTTCTTCTTTGTTCTTTTTCAGAATCAGTCGGCAATAAGGTTTGCCTTCGGCTACTGTACCTTCAAGGATGAAGTCAACACCGGGGATACGACTGAACATGCCGCGATCGCCATCCATTGCCACATCGCACATTTTGGCAATGAGTTCCTCGTCATCGGTCATTTTCTGCCAGCCGGCAACCAGGGGACAATGGTAGAAGTGCTGAATCAGCACATCATCGGTGCTTTCAACAATTTCTTTTTCAAAAACCTTGGCATTGGGATGGTTCATGAAATATTCCGCCAGTTCTTTCAAGTCTGATTTATCCTTGAAATTCTCCAGCATTTCGTCACCGCGGAAGCAGCCGCAACGGAAGATAGCCGGGCGGCAGTATTCTTCCCAGTCATGACCGCGCTTTGCGGCTTCATCGTTCATCAAATAAAACCATTCTGCGCGCTGTTCGATCGCTGAACGCAGGCAATTTGTCATCTTGTCATCTTTAATTTTCGGTTCATTTTGAATAGCCATTATATTACCTCCAATAGCCTGTCTTTAATACTAATTGTAATTGCTTGCTTATACTCCGCCTAGATAAGCCTCCTTCACTTTTTGATTATTGCACAGCTCCAGACCTGGACCTGATAAGCTGATACGTCCTGTTTCCAGACAATAGCCATAATCTGAAATCTGCAGGGCGACTCGGGCGTTTTGCTCCACCAAAAGGATTGTTGTTCCCATTTCATTAATCCGTTTAATCAACTGGAATATTTCTTTAATGATCATTGGCGCCAAACCAAGGCTGGGCTCGTCGAGCATCAACAGTCTGGGGTTGCCCATTAAAGCCCGGCCCACGGCAAGCATCTGCTGCTCGCCGCCGGATAGTGTGCCCGCGCTCTGCTTTTCACGCTCTTTCAAGATTGGAAAAAGCTCAAACACAGTTGCCATTGTATCTTTTACCTGATCCTTGGACTTAACAGTAAGAGCACCAAGTTTCAGGTTTTCTAATACAGACATGCGCGGAAAAACCTGTCGGCCTTCTGGAGAAAGGATTATTCCGCTTTTGACAATATAATCTGATGGTTTATTGGTTATATCATTGCCTTCAAAGGTAATTTTACCCTTTTTGGCTTTAAGCAGCCCGGAAATTGTTTTCATCGTTGTAGTCTTGCCGGCGCCGTTCGCACCAATCAAGGTCACGATACTGCCTTTTTCAACATTAAGGTCAATACCTTTAAGCGCTTTGACATGGCCATAACTAACTTCCAGGCCTTCGATGGTCAAGAAGGACATGTTATACCTCCTTGCCTAGATAGGCATCGATGACGTCGTTGTTCATGCGGATCTCCTCTGGTTTGCCTTCAGCAATCAGTAAGCCGTGGTTTTGCACGTAGATTTTCTCACAGATATTCATTACCAGCTTCATGTCGTGCTCAATCAGGAAGATTGTGTAGCCAAGTTTTTTCAAGCTCCTAATGAAGTCCATCAGCTCGTTGGTTTCTTGTTCATTCATACCTGCTGCAGGCTCATCAAGCAGTAGCAGTCTAGCCCCGGTTGCCATCGCCCGGACAATTTCCAGCCGACGCTGTGAACCATAAGGCAAACTGCCAGCTTTATCATCCGCGTATTCTGCCAGGCCGGCCAGTTCCAGAAGTTCAAGGCTTCTATCAACCGACTCTTTTTCGGCAGCGTTGCGTCTTGGCAATCTGAAAGCAGCACTGAATAAATCAGAATTCGTACAGGGATGATACCCGATCTGGACGTTCTCCAGCACCGACAGGTTATTGAAAAGCCGAATATTTTGAAATGTTCTGGCAATTCCAACCTTGGTTATCTGATGAATTTTTTTGCCGGTAATTTTTTTATCCATAAAGAAGACATCGCCTTCAGTTGGATTATAGATGCCGGTTATGACGTTGAAAATCGTTGTTTTCCCGGCTCCGTTTGGGCCGATTAAGCCAACTATTTCGTTATCTGAAACTTGTATGTTGACTCCTGAAACAGCCAGAAGTCCACCAAATCTTTGTGTTATGTCGGAAAGCTTAAGCATGGTGCTCATGATATTACCTCGTTCCGGGGCTGATTATTCATACCATTTCATCCGTTGGACTGGATGTATTAACAGCAGATGGCGGCGCAAACTTTTTCTTTATCCCCAATAGCTGGTATAGAGTTACTCTGCCCAGCAGACCCTGTGGACGCAGGATCATCATAAAGGTTAATGCCAGACCGTAGAATAGCATGCGGGCTTCTGCAAGGCCTCTCAGCAGTTCCGGAATGATCGACAGCAACAGCGCGCCGATTACACTTCCCGGCAGGCTGCCAAGACCACCCAAGATTACCATGCTGAGTATGGTCAGCGACTGGTCAAAGTTAAAGGAGCTGGGGTCAATAAACAACATGTAGTGGGCGTAGAACGCCCCCATTAAGCCGGCAAAAGCAGCGCTAATGGTGAAAGTCATGACTTTATAGCGAAAAACGTTTACTCCCATGGCAGCTGCGGCAATAGAATCTTCCCGCACCGACATGATTGCTCTGCCAACATGAGAATTAAGGATATTGGCTATGATCACGCCTATAATTGCGACCAGGATCAGACACAGGTAGTAATAGGAGGCAACTGATTTAATCTGAATTCCAAAAATATTCGGCCGGTTGATACCTGTTATCCCCATAGGACCGCGGGTCAGTGAAACCCAGTTCAGTTCGACAATTCGCACTATTTCACAGAAGCCAAGCGTGACAATGGAAAGGTAGGAACCGCTGAGATGCAATGCCGGTATACCCAGAAGCATGCCGAAAAAAGCGGAAACCAGCATAGCCAGTAAGGCTGTGACCAGGAAGGGTAATTCCAGGCGTTCTGAAAGGATAGCGGAAGTATAGGCGCCTATTCCAAGAAACGCTGCGTGTCCTAGCGAGACCTGTCCCAGAAAGCCTGTGACAAAGTTCAGACTGAAACTAAGGCCTACATACATCAGACTTAGTGTTCCCATGCGGACAATGTATTGGTTTTTTACAACCAGCGGGAATACCAACGTTATAATTGCCAGTACCGCCAGAAAACCTATTTTGCCCCGGGTTGATGCCTTGTTCAATATCTTCATTCCATCACACCTTCATAACATTCTTTTTGCCAAGCAAGCCAGTCGGTTTTATCAGTAAAACAATTATCAGAATGATAAATGCAACTGCGTCTTTGTAACCGGAACTGATATACCCTGCGAATAAGGACTCGATCACGCCGATGGACAGACCGCCAATAACAGCGCCCGGAAGTATGCCAATTCCACCAAGGACAGCGGACGCAAACGTTTTCATGCCCACTGTAAAACCCATCGTTAAGTCGACGTTGCCATAGTACATGCCAACCATTATGCCGGCGACTGCTGCCAACGCGCTGCCCAGGAAAAAGGTAAACGTGATTATAGTATCTACATTTATCCCCATAAGCCTTGCAGCTTCTTCATTTTGCGATATTGCCCGCATGGATGAGCCGATTTTGCTTTTATAGACCAGTAGAGAGGTCAGAACCATTAGAACCAGTAAAAGAACCAGCGTGAATATTTGCAGATAGGAGATAACAGCGTTAGCAACTCTGATTCTGCCGGTCAAAATAACTTGTGGGTAAACCATCGGTTCCGAACCAAAAATCAGGAAAATGATATTTTGCAGAACGGTTGAAAGACCAATTGTACATATCAGGTAAGAAACACGGGAAGCACCTCTGCGTCTCATGGGCAGGAGCGCAAACCGGTCAATCGATATACCAAACAAGCCGCATAGGCCGATTGCAGTTACAAAAGCGGCTGGGACGTTTACGAATTTGCTTAAGACTACGGCAGCAAGGTAAGCTCCGAACATAAAGACAGAGCTGTGAGAAAAATTGACTAGTTCCAGAACGCCAAACACCAAGGTATAGCCGATCGCGACCAGTGCATATGAGCTGCCAATTGTGAGTCCATTAATTAATTGCTGTAAAAACATGGAACACCTGCTTATCTGTGCCGACCGGCGGTATCAGCCTTTGATACTGACTGATACCGCCCGTTCAACTTACATATACTTTCGGTATTATTTCAGTTCGGGTTGATCAAAGAAGTCGAAGGTTGAGTTATCAGCACTCGGAACTGCGATGTAGAATTCGCGTGTTACATTACGGTCAGCTTCCAGAGTGAATTTGCCGCTGATAGCATCATCAAAGTTCTTATGACTCAACAGTTCTGCTTTGAGGCTGTCTGAATCTGTCTTTTTGGCGCTGTCCATGGCCAGGGTTAACATGTAAACGGCGTCGTAGGCACGGACGATCATGTTGTCGATATCAACTTTGTATCTTTCCTGTACCAGTTTTCTGAATGCCTGCAGCTTGGGATCCGGATTGTCAAGGATGAAGGAAGTGACCCATCTGGCGTCTTTAGAAGCTTCCTGTCCGGCCAGTTCCAGAGTTTCAGTTTTGAATGAAGATGAAGAGACGAATACTTTGATGTCAATGTCCAGATCTTTAATTTGGCGCATGATCTGGCCGGCTTCGTTGTACTGGCAAATCAGATAAATAGTATCGGCGTCAGCCTGCTTAATTTTGGTAAGAATCGGGGAGAAGTCTTTAGTCTGACCGATAATAAACGGTTCGTTTGCTACCAGTTCCATGCCCTGAGCGGCAACTTCTTTCTTGAAAGCGTCGTCCAGTGAAAGACCCCAGTCATTATTGGTATAGATAGCGGCGATTTTTTTGGAGTCCCATTTCTGAGCGCAATACTTGGCCACAAACTGGCCTTCTGTGCTGTTGACATGTGACAAGCGGAAGGTGTAATCGAAATTTTTAACGTAATCGGCGTGTGAAACGCTTGGTGAGATCGTCAGGATTTTCTCTTCGTCGAGAACCTCAGCCATGGCCATGCCGCAGGTTGAGGAGAAGGGGCCGATAACAGCAAGATAATCGCCGTCTGCGACAATCCTGTTGGCGATATTAACAGCTTCCTTAGGGTCGTTCTTATCATCAAAAACTGTCAGTTCGATTTTTGCGCCATTAAAAGCGCCTTTTTTGTTGTACTCTTCGAGGTAGAGTTCGATACCGCGTTTGAACTGGTTGCCATACTGGGCAGAGTCACCTGTCATCGGTGCGATCAGAGCCAGTTTCATTGGTTCACTCGCCTTCGCGGTTGTGCCGGCAGTTGTTGAACCGGGCGCACCTGTGGTTGATGCTGTTGTACCTGCTGTTGTGCCTGCGGTTGTTGTAGCGGCTGAGCCGCAGCCAACGAGCACAAGAGCGAGAATCAGGGAAATACTGACTAAACTGAACCATTTTTTCAAATTTCTCACGTTTTTTCCTCCAATTTTTTAGTCTCACCATGATGATTGACAGTTAACCAGTTGTTATCTGGTTGGCGGAGACTTCGGCTGTTTCCAGCTTCAGTCAGCAATGGGTGTTTGTTTTTGATTACAGCTTCGTGTAAGCAACAGCGTCAATTTCTATTAACGAGCCTCCAGGCAGGGCAGCAACCTGTAAAGCAACTCTGGCCGGTAATTGCCCCGGGAAATAAGACTTGTATACTTCATTCACCTGGGTCAGATGGTTAATGTCCGAAAGATAAATGGTCACTTTGATAATGTTATCGCTGGTCAGGCCTTCAGCTTCGATTATCTGCATTATGTTTTTGATTGACTGATGAGCCTGCAATGAAATATCTGTCTCCATCTGGCCTGTCACACTGTCAATGGGCAGTTGTCCTGACACATACAAGAATTCGCCTGCCCGCCTCGCTTTCGCATATGGGGGAGAAACTCTGTTGAGTTGATCTTGAGCAGAGAAGGCAGCCACTGACTAATCCTCCTTTCTGATTTTATTCAGATACCGGTAAATTGAGGCTTCAGAAGCTTTCAGCTTAGAAGCAACTTTACTGACAGACCCTTTCATCAGAAAAACCCCATTTTGGTAAAGCTCATTGATTATTTCCAATTTTTCCGATTGCGAGAATCTCTCGGGTAGCAGGTTATACCGCTCAATCGCTGATTGAATGCATTCTTCAGTTACTTCATCAACTGTCCGGCCCAATAACTCCAGAGAATTTTCCCCGGATTCATTTCTCATGCAGTCGGCAAGTGTGTTGCAGCTTTCACATTTTGTCATGTCACTATTAACGCAAAGCATGCCAACAACCTGCTGCTGTTCGTTGCGGATAATAAAAGAAGATGCTTTCAGGGTCTTACCATTAAGCGACAAGCTGTGATAGTTAACCAGATAATCCTTTTGCGCAAAAGAGGCGTCATTCATAATCTTCAAGGCCAGATTTGTTGCAGGTGCGCCCAGGCTTCTTTCACTGACATGTCCATTTCTGATAGCGACCACAGAATGTTCAATATTGGAAAAATCATGCAAAACGATTTCGACATTTTCGCCAACAATCTCTGCCAGGAAATTCACAAGCGGTAAATACTGTTTAATAACCGAGTTCATGATTTTCTCCAAAATAACATTTATTAAATATGTGGTAGATTAAATATACGATGTTAATAGTCTGGTAATAAATTATCATCTAAGTGAAAATTATTTATTATGATAATAATTTATTATTATACAGACATATAACCAACCGTCAAGTAAAAATTCAAATATTTTTGTACATAATATAAGTAATATGATCATAAATCCGACATTTCTTGTAGGAATTTAGCCAATGTCGAATTCATTGCATAAAAAGAGCAACAAGCTGATAATACTGTTTTCTTAAGATTTCAGATACCAGCTTTAATTTTTGATTTTGACGAATTTAAAGCTGTGCCATCGCGGCTTGTAACTGAGTAAAGGCATGCACCAACAGTTCTCGTGGGCAGGCAATATTCAGGCGTTCAAAAGAGTCTCCCTCCTGGCCAAAACCAATGCCGCTGTTAAGCCAGAGGCCGGCTTTATGCAAAAGAAATTTTTCGCGTTCTGCCGCATTAGAGAACAGATCGCCAAAATCAAGCCAGAGCAAATAAGTGCCTTCCGGTTCAACGAGCCGGATCTGCGGCAGTTTTTGCTGGATAAATCCGCGCACAAAGGCGAGATTCCCTTCCAGATACAAAAGCAGCTCATCGAGCCAATCTGCACCCTGTTCATATGCAGTTTGACAAGCAACAAGCCCCATTGTATTCACGGCATTAACGCCGCCATGATGCATTTCGTTAACGAAAGCTGAGCGTAATTCCGGCTTAGCGATGAAAATATTCGAAATCTGCAGACCGGCAAGGTTAAATGTTTTACTCGGTGCTGTACAGGTTACAATGTTATCCAGGCAATCTTTATCCACGCAGGCACTCATGATATGGTGCTTGCCACTGTAGACAAAATCCGCATGTATTTCGTCAGAGACAACAATGACCTCATATCTGCGGCAAATTTCAACAATTCTTGCCAGTTCTGTCTGTGTCCAGACCCGTCCGACAGGATTATGCGGACTGCAAAGCATAAAAAGGCGGACATTATTGGCCTTGATTTTGGCTTCGAAATCAGCGAAATCAATTTCATAACGGCCATCCCGATAAACCAGCGGATTGTTGACCAGTTTGCGTTTATTTTGCCTAACCAGATTGAACAAGGGTGCGTATACTGGCCGTTGCACCAAAACAGCCTCACCGGGCAGGGTAAAAGCCCGGATAGCCGTGGCTGCGGCGTGTACCACACCCGGCGATTTAACCAGCCACTCAGCTTCAGGCTGCCAGTTAAAACGACGCCTGAACCAATTGATTACCGCTTCGCTGTAATCAGCTTTAGAATCTGTGTAGCCGAAAATACCATGCTTACATCTTTCGACCAGAGCGTCAATAACAGCCGGCATGGTGCAAAAGTCCATATCAGCAATCCACAACGGAATGGCAGATACAGGTTTGCCGCGTTCGGTTGCGAAATCATATTTAATTGAGCAGGTCTTTTTCCGGTTTACCAGTTCATCGAAGTTGTAAAGCATGATTACCTCCGGCATGTGTTCTTCATTTGTTGATTTTGCTCCATAACAGCCAGCCGGGCAAAATCGGCAAGCTATATGCAGTACTCAAACCAATGATACTCAATAATTATGCTAAACTGTAATTCAAATTGAAATTCCAGAATGATGATAATAATGATGATAATAAGGTTGGCAGGCACTTTGGAAGTTAATCTGATTTGCAGGTAGATACCAAGATAACGAGGCGGCAGAAATGAAATGTGAACACAGTCATCAGCATAACGGAGCTTGCTCCGCGGAATTGTGCGGTACAGGCCCCTCCTGTATTTCAATTGTGCCTATCTTCAGTACTTTAACAGCTGAAGAACAGAATGAAATTGCCACGATTACCACTGAGCGAACTTTTCAGCGCGGTGAGTTTGTATATATGGCGGGTGACCAGGCGAAAGCTCTCTATGTTTTGCATGATGGCAGAGTAAAAATATCCCGCCTCAGCCCAACCGGAAAAGAACAGGTAATCAGGGTAGTTGGGCCGGGTGATTTTATGGGAGAGCTTTCCTTATTCAGTCCTCTGCCACTGACGGAAAATGCGGAAGCCCTGGAAAACAGTGTTATGTGCATGATCGAAGGCAACCGCTTGAAACAGCTGATGGCCAAGTATCCTGTAATAGCTCTAAAAGTAATGGAGGAACTAAGCTTACGCCTGGAAAAAGCTGAAAACCTGATTGAAGACATAAACCTGCATTCGGCTGACCGTCGTTTGGCACAGGGGCTTCTACGGCTTGCCGATTCGCAGGGCAGTATAGACTTGCCAATGACCAAAGGCGATTTTGCCTCACAGCTCGGCATGACTCAGGAAACTCTAAGCCGCCGTTTGTCTGCTTTCGAAGAACAGAACCTGATCCGCCAAAGTGGCCAGCGCCGGATTAAAATACTTAATTCTGAAGCACTGGACGCGATTGAGTAGTTTCGGGTTCGGCTTGAGGCAGCAAGTATACTAACGAACCGCCAAGCGATGTCGTGTTAAACCAGGTCACAAAATCCATGGATATAGTTTTGGACCCGTCAATTATCCTGATCTCAGCCCGGTTGGTCTCCTGATCGTACATGAGCGCGACAATAGTCATCCAATGCCATTCGTCAACATCACGAGCTTCACCGCTGGCTAAGTTCAGGAAAGCAATCGGTGTGTCCTGTTCCAAACCCGCAGCAATAAATTCGAGTGCAGTATGTAAATCATCTGTTTGCGCAACTGTACGCGGTTGTTGTAACGGCTTCAACAGTAAATTCCGCAGTATATTTCGCTCTTCACCATATTTGCCATTGCCGCAAATACTGAGTGCTTCACAGGCAATTTCGAATTCATGCGCCTTGGCAAATTTCTGGATGCCGCCGCAAAATTGTTCGGCCAGATAAATTCCGCGCGCTGTGGGGCGGACGTATTGCCATACCTGCTCCATCAGGGCGATGCATTCGTGCCGTTCGCGCACTTCAACAGGCAGGGTAATGCGGCCTGACCTTTGAAGGTAAATCAGAATTGTTGAAGCGGTGGTAGGGCCACAACCTGACATTTGCTGCCATTTTGTGCGGTACCAGCGCTGATCGCAGCCAAACGTTTCACTGCCATCACTGCTCACTTCGCGTAAATATTCCGGGTGCTTAAGTGCGTAAACCATAGCTAGAGTATGCCTCAAGCAGAGGAGAATGAAAAGCAGGAAGAAGATTCAGAAAAGCAGTAAATAGAATCTGGGCTCTAGTCCTGGTCTTTCCAGTCGAGAACATCCAGCCACTGAATCGCAGGTTGACCTTCTGCCAGCGTAACCATGCCGAATTCAACATTGTCTGGTTCCAGTCCATTCTCAAGGAGAATATTTTCAGTTTCAAAATAATGCTGCAGAGTTAAACCGATTGCCGGGAACAGCTTGCGTTTAAGTGCCTCCGGGCGCGGAACCCAATGCAGCGTGCCTTCTTCATTTGCTGTAATCTCCCGGGTTTCAGCCCAGCCAAAAAAGAAATAATTAATTACAATCTCTGTCCGGCTTCGGCGCATTACGATATATCGCAGTTTGAAACCGCTGATTTGGGCCGCCTCAATTTTTGTTTCCTCCCACACCTCACGTATACAGGCTGCGGTTGGGTCATTAAGTTCATTTGGCTCAAGATGCCCGCCCACACCATACCAATAGCCGGGCGCGATTTTTTTGTGGGCTGCCCGTTTCATCATCAGAACATCATTGTCATTAAGTAAAAAAGCTGTTGCTACATTACGCAGATGCATTTTTTTGTTACTCCAATCACTTTGCGGCTTTATCAGGAAACTGCTATAATTAGTGGTCATATGCCAACTTTTTCTCCGGCGGTTTATTTGCCGGTACAAGCTGACAAGGAGTTCTAATTTGAAATCTGTTCCTGAAGCCCCTGCTCTGGTTTTTTTTGATATCGATGGCACGTTGCTGGACACAAAGCGCGAGGTTCCGCCTTCTGCTGCTAAAGCAATCAGCCAGTTACGCGAAAACGGCCATTTAGCCCTGATCAACACCGGCCGCTGCCCGGCCAGCATCCTGCCTCACATTTTGGAAATCGGATTTGACGGGATCGTAGCTTCCTGCGGTACTTACATTGAATACCGCGACGATGTTTTATTCAACCTGATCATTGAGCAGGATTTGCTGGCTCAGCTTCTGCCGCTGATTGACCAGGCTCCAATCGAGATGCTGCTGGAAGGTCCCGAATTCCTCTATGTGCGCGATCTCTCCTTATTTCAAAGCCAGCACATGTTCAGCGGTTATTTTTACGGCCATGAGCATATTTTTCGCGACTGGCATGACACTCCGGTTGTGATCAACAAAATGAGCTTTGCTTTGGAGTCTCCAACTGGTCTTGATTGTTGCCGTCATCTGATCGAGCCGAATTTCGATTTGATTCCGCATTCGCCTCTGCATGGCGAGCTGGTTCCAAAAGGACATAACAAAGCAACCGGAATTGAACGCCTGCTTCGCCATCTTGATTTGCCGCGCAGCAATACCTATGCATTTGGTGACAGCCTTAACGACCTTGACATGCTCAGTTATGCAGCGCATGGTATCGCAATGGCTGACAGCCGCAGCACAGTTCTTTCAATCAGCGACTATGTTACAAGCTCAGCCGAAGAAGACGGGATCGCTCGCGGTCTCCGCCACTACGGTCTGATTTAGACGTTCTGCTTTAATAGCCCTGGCTGAAGCTTAATGTTTTTTCGGCTGCCAGTTCAGGGTAATAACGTTTAAAAATCCGGTAATACATTAATTCTTCTTTGCCGCGCAATCTGTTGCCGGCTTCAGAGCGCCGTTCAGATTCCAGTTCGATATCATCGATTAAAGCCGACGAAACTCCTGCCATCATTTTAGCAGAGCCCGCACCGCGGCTGAATTTCTGTTTGGGACGGTAAATTACCTCCTCAGGCAACAATGCCGAACTGGCGGTACGCAGAACCCACTTTTCCTCGCCCTCGGGTCCAAAATTCAGTTCCGGATTTATCCGAAGCGCGAATTCGATTAAGTCCTTGTCCAAAAAGGGAATCAGTACTTCCAGGCCAAAAAGCGAAGACATCCGATTACTGCGCTGAAGGCCCAGCCGGTTCATATTAGTTACCGCGCTCAGCATTTCACGCCGCAGCTCCTGGGAGCTTAAACCCAATAAATAACTGTAGCCCGCGAACAGTTCGTCCGCGCCTTCGCCTGACAACACAGTGTTAACATGACCGGAAGCTAAGCGTGCCAAAAAGTAATTTGGAATTGAACTGCGCACCAATGGCGCGTCGTATGTTTCCAAAACTCTGATTACTTCGTCCACCACATGAGCCATATCCTGGGCATTGTAAACGAACTCATGGTGTTTGGTTCCCAGGTATTTCGCACAAAAGCGGGCATACTCGAGGTCATCACTGCCTTCAACTCCTACTGCAAATGAATCGATACCGGGCAGTTGCTCAACAACCAGGGCTGCCAACAGGCTGCTGTCGAGTCCACCGCTTAAAAAAATACCTGTGGGTCCCGGTACGCGCAGCCGCTTCGCGGTTGCTGCCCGTAAGAGCTCCAGCACTCCTGCTGTTGCTTCAGCCAGGTCATTGATCGGCTCACCAATTTCAGGCACAGTAGTTGCGAATTGAATCATTTCGCCGCCGACTTGCTGCCAATAACCTGGCGGAAAGTTTATGTATTCATCGAGTAAGCCGCTGAATGCTTTAAGCTCCGAGGCAAAATATGTACAGTCGGACTGACGGCCTGTATAGAGCGGACGGCCGCCCATACGGTCACGGGCCAGAACCAGGCCGCGCTTCGGATCAGTAATAGCCAGAGCAAAAATCCCGTCCAGCATAACAAAGCAGTCAGGTCCCCGTTCGGTGTATAACCGCAGAACCAGCTCTGAATCAAGCTCCTCTTTTGGCGAATCAATCTCTGCCAATTCATCCTGCAGTTCACGGCGGTTGAATATCCTGCCGTCGAACGCGATCCGGGCAGCATTTCCCAAGTCAATCGAAGTTGAAAGACCAAGATCGCATAGCGGAGTCTTACATTCATTGGATAATGAAGCCAAAATAAATGAACGATCACCCGCTGAGGCCTGGTTAACAATTGCTCCGCCTCTGTAAGCGATCCGCTCGATCATCAGGTTCAGTTCGTCACGATTGGGGTTCTTGCCATAAATACCTGCCAGTCCACTCATCTGTTTGCTCTCCCGTCAGATAGCCCATACAGCTGTTTTTCTGTTAGCCATGATTTTTGCGATACGTTCTTTTTCGGTCAGAGGACGTTTTGCTGCTTTATCCCAGGCGACAATCGCGCCGTTGACAGCTCGTGTATCGAGTATACCTGCTGCATCACTATGACCGCGCAGATGAGGAGCGTCCAGTAAGCCAATCCGGATCGCCTCAGCCAAAACACGCGGGCTGGCCAGAGGATCGCGTTCTTCTTCCTCACCCAGGCAGCGAATAGCTTCCAGCAACTGGTTTGCTTCACTTACAAGCACGGTTTTGCGCGCCTGAACCTCGGTGTTATTCAGCATGTCCGGCTGGCCGTTCAGTAAATTGCGCATCACTCCGTGGACAATATCGCAGCTTTCAATAACATCGGGCGCCGTGGCAGCATGGTCACCTTCGCAAAAACCGACAACATGAATAATGTGCGGCTTGATCTGCAAGGCAATAGCAGTAGATGCTGCCAACTGGCCCTTGGCGACATTTTCGCGCGGCGATAAGTGCAGCAGCCCCGCCCTGGCCTGACGCCAGGAATGGAATGATTCATCATGCAGCGATTCTATCAGCTCAATTTTCGCCAGCATTTTTGCGAGATCCATTGTCGCGCTGGTCATCGGCGGTGTGTTGAACATATATTGCGCCACATACTCACTTACACCTGCGGCCTTGGCATTATATGCAGCCAGATACGCCATCACCACGGCTATTGTGTCGTGCGCGTCGCGCAAACTCCAGTGATGGGATTCATTGACTTCCAGAGGAATACTGCGGCTGCCATACCAGCGCATAGCCTCCTGGTTTTCTCGAATTGCTGTTTCAGGCAACCGATCGGAGCGGCCGTCAAGGGTACTGTACCAGCAAAGCGGGATGGCGCCCCAGGCATTATTGATTGTTAAGGCTGACAACTCGGCCCACTGCACCAGATCACGCGTACCGCTATAAATTCTCATTAAGGGAAAATTGCCCCGCCTGCTTGCTTGTTTCAGAGCTTCCAGATGTTCACGGCTGCGCACCGGCACCCCGCCGGCACCTTCCAGCATCGGGTCCATTGACGATGGCCGAAAGAAGGACTCCTGTGCATTCTGATCCGGAGCCAGCGATATAACATCCAGCACGCGGGCTGTCGCGATTTCCTCAATTCCTGCTCTGGTCTGCTCAAAATCAGGCAAGCCAAAATGATGACGCAGCAGTGGTATCGAGCCGGCTGCCGCGATCCGCTCACTTAGCGAATCGCAGTAACGTTGCTCCAGGCATTCGCTCTTGCCGCCCAGCCAGGCGATGGTTTCACCCATATGTTCCAGCCCGTCAAAGCAGCGTTCAAACAGGCCTGTTTGCTCAGCAATACGGCAGACGGGCGGCGTGCCGCCAAAAGCGAAGCGGCGCTGCCGGTCGGCAGGTTTGAGTTTATCAGTGAAATCAGCCAGCAGGCGTTCAGCCACCTCCGGCGACAAACGATAACTTACCCCGACAATATCAGGGTCATGTTCTTGAACAGCTTCGATAAATTCGTCTACTGGAACAGCAGCTCCCAGGAATACTGTTTCGTAGCCGAGTTCTTCAGCCTGGCGAAGAATAGAAACAACACCGGCGACGTGGACACAGTTGCCTAAAGCGCCAGCCAGAATTTTACCTTTCATTTTGTACCTCCTGTTTGGTCTGCAGCTTCCGCAGTCTGATCCCCTTCCGTAATAAACTTGCGCAGTTCCTTCAAGCTCATGTCACTAAGTCCCATTTTTTCAACGGTACGGCCGCAGGCCCAGAAATCAGTTTGATGCAGAATCGAACCGAGCAGAATAATTGAATCAGTTGTTGGTGTCGGCACATTAACCAGCTTTCCCAATGAAGCTATCGGGACAAGGCTCATGGGGATGTCTTCGCTGATATAACGAGTGAATACTGTTTTAGGAGCTTTAATGCCATCGTAACCACGGTTGTTGCGCATTGCTTCAAATAGTGTGCGTCCAGCTGCGTCATAAGCAATATAAAGCCACTCCCGAGCGGTCATGGCCCTGAAGCCAAGCGCTTCCGCAACGGTTACGCGTTCGTGGTCAATTTGTTCGAGGATAAGTGCTACTGAAGGCGTTATGCCCTCTGTGTAATATTCAAAATCGCCGTTTGTGCTTTCAATCCGGCCGGCATTGAGTACTGTAACTGCCGGATGAAAAATCGCACCGATATTGTCCAGGCTTGTCTTCATCACATTGTCGCCCGGAACGAATTGAGGCAGAGCAATCCGCAGAGCTTTAACGACTGCAGGTGTACGGTGAGCAGGAATGGCAGCAACCGGCACGCTGTTTTTAATTCTGAAGATTTTTGTTTGCGCCGGGTTGAGGGAGCGGCAGGCATAAAGCAGGGTTTGCGCTTCGCTGACTGTTACATCAGCAGTGCAGCCGTTTTGACGTATTACATTAAGCACTTCGAGCGCGCCACCGGTGCGGCCGGGGTTAAGAACAATAATCTGGCCGTCAACCAAATGCGGGGCCAGCATTTCAGCGATATAATGATGACCGATAGCAGGCAGGACAACCATCAGAATATTCCGGTCTTTAATGGCTGTTTCGATATCAGTTGTCACAATTTCTAAAGACGCGAAGCCATGCGGATAAGTGTCGTTATCTGCCAGAATTTCCAGCCCGCTGCCCTCCTTGATGGCTTTGATCCGATCCGCGCCGCGATTATACAGGCTTACATCGAATCCCATCAGCGAAAGGTGACCTGCCATGGCAGTACCGCCATGACCGGCCCCCAATACTGCAAAACGCGGGTAATCTCTAATTTGGGTAGCAGGTTCAAATGCTGTCATGAAACGCTCCTGTCTGGTATGGCATAAGGCCAGGCGAGCTTAGTTTGTGATTAATTGAAACGCCTACGAATATTTCGGCTGCTATTTACAACAGTTATTTAGTGATTTTGTAGTCTTTTCTGACGAAGTGTGATTTTTATATTATAACATATGTCGCCGGACACTCTAAAATCTGGCATAATAACAAAGATCTCCAGTTGTAAATATTCCGATAACAATTTGAAGGAGCGGCTTTTGAACAATCGATTATTTCGCTTCTGCCGGTTTCTGGTCAGGAAAAACCTGAAACCCTATACTGTCGTTCAGAACAGCAATTTTGAAGAGCCTGCCGCGAGTACATCGCACCACAGTACCGCAGGCCCGAAAGTCTATATTGTGCACCATCAAAATCTGCGCGGTCCGATTACCAGCATGGCTTGGTTTAATCAACCGTTGCGCCCGTGGGTACTCAGTGTTTTTTGTGAACGCCAAAGCTGTTTTGATCAGTTCTATAACTATACTTTTACGGAGCGCTTCGGATTCAAACGACCGCTGGCCGCGATTATTTCGTTTCCCATTTCTTTCTTCGTGCCGGCTTTGATGCGCTCAACAAATGTGATTCCCGTTTATCGCCAACCACGCGAAACTATTAAGACTTTCCGCCAAAGCCTCGAGGCTCTGGCAGCCGGGGAGAACCTGCTTATCAGCCCTGATGTCGACTACGCCAGTACCAGCGATGAAATCGGTGAGGTTTACGACGGTTTTTTAAGCCTGGAAAAGCACTACTATCGCACTGCTAAAGAACACATCAGCTTTATTCCACTGCATATTGACGTCAAAGAGAGACGCATTTTAATTGGCAGCGAAATTATTTTCCGCGAAGACATTAATTTCAGGGAAGCCAAAAGTGAAGCGGCGCAGCGCTTACGTGCTGAAATGGACCGCCTCGAACGCGGTTTGACGATTACTTAGCGGACTCGCCGATACGCTGTAAAACTAAAGCAGTGCGGCTGGGGCTGTATATCCGGATGCCGTCTGCATTATTAATCTGAGGCAGCTTGATGGTTTCATAAACATAGGTGTTATCGATTCTGTCCTGGCCGCCAAACGCCGATTTGTCAGTATCAAACACAACCTTGTATTTTCCCTGAACATGCAGTGGCAACGAAAAATCAGCATATGATGCGGTAGGATGGAAATTTAGCAGGAAGACGAAATCTTTTTTACGGTAGGCAACCAGCTTTCTTTCCTGATCCAGCCAGAGTTGCTGTGCAGTGTCGCCCAGCAGCATTTCTCCGGCTATGAAGGAAAGCATTTCCCGGTCAAAGGTATTAAGATCTGAATACCGCAGCAATGGATCTTCGACTAAACTCCATTGCCGCCTGCAGTGCCAAAAACTCCAGTTATTGCCGGCCCGGGGGAAATCGATCCATTCGGGATGCCCGAATTCATTGCCCATAAAATTAAGATATCCTTCGCAGCCAAGGGAAATTGTTGCCAGCCGGGCCATTTTGTGCAGCGCAATCGCTCTTGCTATAACCATGCTGTCACTTTTGCGATCCATATGCCAATACATTTCTTTGTCAGCCAGCCAGAAAATAAAGGTTTTATCCCCTACCAGTGCCTGGTCGTGTGATTCCACATAGCCAATGCGTTTTTCACAAGGCCGCGAAGTTGTCAGTTCGTGCCAAAGCTCGCTCATATTCCAGTCATGGTCGTTCTTTTGGACAGTTTTGATCCAGAAATCAGGCATTCCCATAGCCAGGCGGAAATCAAAACCGATTCCCCCGGCCGCTATTGGCAGGCACATGCCGGGCATTCCGCTCATATCCTCGGCGATAGAAAGCGCATCCGGACGCATTTCCTGGATAAGCTCATTGACCAGCTGTAAATAAGTCAGTGCTTCCACATCTGTATTAAGGCTAAAGTATTTCGCATAGTTGTCAAAAGCAGTTCCCAACCCATGATCCAGGTAAATCATTGAAGTAACGCCGTCAAAACGGAACCCATCAAAATGGAACTCTTCTAACCAGTATTTGACACTCGAAAGCAGGAAATGAATAACTTCGTGTTTGCCGTAATTGAACACACGGGAATCCCAGGCGCTATGGTAACCACGCTCGCCGCTATGAAAAAACTGTTCGTCGGTTCCGTCAAAGGCGCTGATTCCTTCGCTCAGATTCTTGACAGCATGTGACTGGACGATATCCATCAGCACAGTCAGCCCCATGCTGTGAGCCTTGTTGATCAGGAATTTAAGGTCTTCAGGATTGCCGAACCAGGCAGAGGCAGCGAAATAGTTGGAGACATGATACCCAAACGATGCGTAATAGGGATGTTCCATGATCGCCATGATTTGAATAGTATTGTAGCCGGCTAGCTTAATTCGCGGCAGCATCGTTTCAGCAAACTCCAAATAACTGCCGATACCCTCGGTTTCCTGAGCCATGCCGATATGCGTTTCGTAAATCAGCGGCGCCTTGGTGCGATCAACCAGGAAATCTGCGTCTGTCCACTCAAACTGTTTCTCAGGCTGCCAGATCACACCGGTGAAATCGTGGGTATTTGGATCCTGAGCAACTTTATGGATATACAATGGGATCCGGTCGCGTCCCGTTCCCTGGCTGACCACATGAACTTTAACATGCTGGCGATGCTTAAGCGCCTCGCGTCCGGGCAGGAAGATTTCCCAGACACCGTCCTCCAGCCGGCGCAGCGGGTTTGCGCCGCGATTCCAGAAATTAAAATCCCCGATCAGATACAGGGCTTCAGCCGCCGGCGCCCATTCACGATAATACCAACCGTCTTCAGTTTGATGAAATCCGAAATAATGGTGCCCGTTGGCAAAATCAGCCAGGCTATCGCAGTTTTTCAGCAGGGCTGCACGTACCTCGCTGTAACGTTGCATGCGCAGCTCGATATCCGAGCGAAAAGGTTCAACCCAGGGGTCAATCCGGAATATAGCCAGATCATTAGCGGAGTCGCCCGGGGATTGGCAGGTCAGAGTTTCCATAAATATCTTCCTCCTCCTGTGGACGGCAGGCGCAAACTTGTGCTTCAGTTTAATTATACGTGTTTTCAGTGCATAAACTACGTAAGCTCTGCTATTTCTTTTAATTAGTTGCTACCTGATTGTGCTATTATTAGGGCAATTACGAGCGTTTCGGTCGCTGGAGGTCAATTATGGAATTGAACCGGGCAAATGTCAGCAAGATAATGCGGCTAATCGCTTTTACACTTATTTTATATTGGGCTTTACAAAACTATGCTTATCTTGGCCGTTTTTTGGCAAAAGCAATTGCAATTATCAGACCGTTTCTTTTTGGTGGTATTCTGGCTTTCGTGCTTAATGTGCCCATGCGCGGCATCGAGCGTCATTTGCTACCGGACAAAGGCGGCCAAAGGCATCGGCTAATTCGAAAAATCCGTCGCCCGCTCAGCCTTGTCAGTACAATCCTGTTATTCTTAGGAGTAATCGCGCTTATTCTGATTCTGGTCGTACCAGAATTAATCAGGAGCGTTACTTCGCTTGCTGAAAACCTGCCCGGTTTTTTTAATTCACTTCAAATTTGGCTGCAGGACAGGTTGCAACGGTTTCCGGAGCTCGCCAGGGAATTCAGCTCTCAGACTATAGACTGGCCAGCGATCAGCAATAGTCTGGTCAATTGGCTGCGCTCCAGTGCAGGCGGTTTGCTCAGCTCAACCTACAACTGGCTTTCTGTGCTGGTTAGAAGTATTTACAACACTTTTATCAGTGTCGTTATCGCGATATTTATTCTGGCAAAAAAAGAGACACTTGGACGGCAGGCGCGTAATGTCCTGCGGGCTTATTTACCGGCACCCTGGAATGAGAAGATTTTTTACGTAACTAAACTTTTCAGTGATACATTCTCTCAATTTCTTTCCGGGCAAGTACTTGATGCCAGTATTATGGGTGTCCTGTTTTTGATATTTATGCTGATATTTGGCATGCCTTACCCTTTGCTGATCTCAGTGCTGGCAGCAGTCACCGACTTAATCCCCATGATTGGCCCTTTCATCGGGGCCATTGTCGGGGTATTCCTGATCATGGTCGTCAGTCCAATAAAGGCCTTCTGGTTCCTGATCATGTTTTTGGCTCTGCAGCAGCTGGAACAGAACGTGATTTACCCACGAGTTGTTGGTACCTCCGTTGGTTTGCCAGGCATCTGGGTTCTGGTAGCGGTCACTGTCGGTGGCAGCTTATATGGAATCCTGGGGATTTTCCTATCGATTCCCTTCTTTTCTGTACTCTATATTTTGATGCAAAATTCGGTACGGAACAGGCTGAATCGCCAAAATGAAGCCGCTGCCCCGCCGTCGACTTAAGCCCGGTCAAATTCAACAACGACCCGCAGTGTTTCGTCTTCCGCGGCTATTCCTTGCTGGATTCTTGCTCTGAGTTCATCTAAAGACAATTCGCACTCATAAGGAACAGCAACTTCAAAAATCAGATTGCTGTGAGCTTTCCCTTGCCTGACTCTGAAATCATGCAGCGATAACTCGTCATCTATTTCACTTAACACCGTTTCCGCAAGCTTGCGCAAATGGTTAACAAAAGGATCGTCGCGGATGATCGGGTCCAGATGGACAACCAGATTAATTCCTTGTTCACGTTTTATATCGCGTTCAATATTATCAGCCAAATCATGGCTGACAAGAGTTTCGGCAGCTGCGTCAACCTCAACATGTACGCTGGCGAATGTGCGGTAAGGGCCGTAATCATGTACCACCAGATCGTGGGTGTCCAAAACACCCTCATAACCATGAATAAATTCATCAATCTGCCCGGCCAGTTCAGGATTGGGCCCTTGGCCGAGCAACCGGTCGAGCATTGATTTAAACAGCTGGTAACCGGTAATGAGTATCAAAACAGCAACAATAACGCCGGTATAGCCATCCAGTTGAACCCCTAACACAGGGCTTAAAAACGTGGAAACCAGAACCGCAGAAGTGGCCATTACATCGGATAGGCTATCCAGTGCCGTTGCCCGCATAACCGTTGATCCGGTTATCTTTTCAAGGCCATGGTAGAAGGTATAAAGCCAAAGTTTGGCCGCGATTGAAAGCACGAGCACAATTACTGTTATCAGACTGAACTCGATAGGCTCCGGATCGATTATTTTATTGATGGAGCCGCGCAAAAGCTCGATGCCAATCACAAGGATAAGAACTGAAACAGCAGCGGATGCTATATATTCAATTCTAGCATGGCCAAAGGGGTGCCCACGGTCAGCTGGTTTACCGGCCAGTCGGAAACTAAGTAACGTAATAATGGAAGAGGCTGAATCCGAAAGGTTGTTAAAAGCATCGCCTGTAATAGCAATGCTGCCAGAAAGCGTACCAACAACAAATTTGGCCGCAAACAGCAACAGGTTGAGCACAATGCCAACCATGCTGCTGAGTCGGCCGTATTGTTCCCTGGTTTCCGAACTTTCAACCGCCTCCGGCTGCTTAACAAACCTTTTTACCAACCAGTTGCGAATCATTCAGTGCCTGCTTATTCACTGATTCGTTTGATAAAACGCATCAGGTTATCCATTGTCAGGGCCAAATCATCTTTAGCGCGCGGTTTTGCTTCCTTAAAGGGAACTGCCACGCGGTTAATGCTGAAAATGCCAGTGACGCCTTCATCATAAGCGCCTTCAATATTGTCGCCTATGTCACCAACAACAGCGATCAGCGGGACATTGAACTTACGGGTTCGGCGGGCAACACCAATAACAACCTTGCCCCGCAATGACTGGAAGTCAATTTTGCCTTCACCTGAGAATACCAAATCGGCATCTTGGACCAGTTCATTGAACCCAACAGTATTAAGAACCGTTTCGATACCCATTTCCAGCTTTGAATTAAAATAAGCAACCATGCCGCCGCCCATACCACCGGCCGCACCTGAACCCGGAAGTTCAAGGATTTCAGCACCGATATCACGCTTAACCACTTCAGCCATGTGATATAAACCGGCATCCAGCAACTTTACCATTTCCGGGTCAGCACCTTTTTGCGGACCGAAAACGGCTGCCGCACCATGTGGACCGCAAAGGGGATTATCGATATCGCACATCGTGACAAGTTCGAGATTACAGATTTCGGGCATAAGTCCCGAGGTGTCGATCCTGGCAATATCTTTCAAAGTAGCGCCGACTGGTACGAAGGATTCACCTTGTTCGTTATAAAACTTAACGCCTAACGCCGCTGCCGCGCCGGTACCGCCGTCATTGGTGGAGCTGCCGCCAAGGCCGACAATCATTTTTTCGACACCGCGTTTGGCTGCATGGGCCATCAGCTGGCCAACGCCGTAGGTCGTGGTTTTATCAGCCTGGCGGTTCTCGCCAACCAACGGGAGCCCTGCCGCGGCAGCCATTTCGATAACTGCTGTGTTACCAGGCACAATGCCGTAAAATGCTTCGATATCTTCCATGTATGGGCCTTTAACGTTAACGGTTATCCGTTCGCCGCCCATAGCTGTAAGGAAGGAATCTACACTGCCTTCCCCGCCGTCTGCAACCGGAATGCTGTTGACCTCGGCTTCCGGATAATACTTTTGGATCTGTTCAGACATAATTTTGCAGATTTCTGCTGAACTCATTGTGCCTTTGAAAGAATCGGGTATGAGAATAATTTTTTTCATTTGTTCTCCTCCTGTGCGGCTTTCTCCCTTGTGACAGACTCAATTCATTATATTCTAGCTTATTAATGTTTGAAACGAAATAAGCCGATGAGCGCGGCTCATTACTTATGACGCTTCTCTTGAGCGGATAATTCCTTCCGCTGAAGCTATTTTACTTTTGTTGCAGGAAACCGGCCGCTTTGAGAACTGCATCAACATCATCACGACGCTTTGAAGTCAATAGATCACCGCAGCGTTTTGACCAACAGTCATCGCGCACGTTACTCTCGCGCTCTGCATAGTATTGACGCATTTCTTCATCATAAGCGCTTATCATTTCAGCCTCTTTTATATCATCATAGCTGTTCTGCCGCAGGATTACCGGCTGCGGTAATCGCGGTTTAAGATCAGGCGTATCGGCTGGATAACCCAGACACATGGCAAACAAGGGGAAGACAAGCTTGGGTAATTTCAGCAGCTCTCTGATTTTTGCTGTATCATTTCTGATACCGCCAACAATTACGCCCCCCAAATCAAGGCTTTGAGCGGCTATAAGTGCCTTCTGCGCCGCCAGTGCAGCATCGGCCACCGCCATAAGCAAAAATTCCGTATTACCCATAAGTTCGTCATCTACGCCGTCAAAATATTTTCTGGGGCGATTCAGGTCTGCGCAGAACATGAAGAGTACAGGTGCCGTTGTCACCCAGCGTTGACCGCCGGATACAGTTTTAATTTCTTCCCTGAGGGTTTTATCGGTAATCTGGATAATTGTGTATGCTTGAACGTGGCTCGAGGACGGTGCCATCTGGGCGCAAGTAACAATCTGCGCGAGCACCTCCGGTTCGACTTGCTGTGTGGTGTAGTCGCGGATTGATCGGTGGTTCAGGAGCAAGTTAATTGTTTCATTCATCTGTTCGCTTGTATAATGCCGAAGCATTATACGCCCCTTTCTTCGGTGATAGCCGTTTGATTAACTACAGTTCCGGCTGAATTGCGCCTGGATAAAAACACGCTGTTGCAGTCATTATAATAACTCAAAGGATCTCCGGCAAATTTCATGTTTAGAGTGATATTATTGAGGCATAAGGAGAGTTTAGCTAATGCCTGAGCGTTTTTCTCGTAACCGGCCTCCTCTACTGAAAAAGGCTGTCCTGAAACTTAATGGCATGGTCTGCAGTTTGTTGCCTGTCAGCTTCAGGGAGCAGCAAGTCAGGGTTGCTGTCAGCGCTGCCTTCGACAGTCGGTTATGTCGGGAAACTGAAAGCTATAATCGGCTCGTCAGCAACCATTTTTCCCGAATTGCAGCTGATGTTTTGGACGACTTGGAGCTTACCGGCAAAACCGTGCTTGATATTGGCTGTGGCGCGGGTTACTTAACCGAAGCCTTACTTGCTGCCGGCGCCGGCAACGTTATATGTGTCGATTGCAGTCAGAATATGCTTATTAATTGCCAGAATAAAGTAATAGAGGCAGGCCACGCCAGTGCCTGTACGTTTGTTTCCGCCGAAGCCGATTCGCTCCAATTGCCGGACGCAAGTGTTGATTTAGTGGTTTCGTCAATGACATTAGGCTTGCTGACCGATCCTGCCTCCGCTGTCAACGAAATGGTGCGTTTGCTAAAGCCGGGCGGGACTGTGTCGCTGGCAACTATGGGTGCGCGTTACTTATATGAGCTGCAAAATGCGGCCATACGCTACACTCCCCTGATTCACCTGCTTGGACGCCCTTACGCTGTTAACCCAATCACAAGCCGGGAAGCTCATCAACTCCTCACTGCTGCGGAATTGACTGAAATCAACATAAAACATGCGTATTGGCAAGACGCTTTCTGCTCGCCTGCCGAAGCCTACGATTTCGCCGCTGCCGCTAGTGCCCGTCTGTGGGCTGCAGCCTTGAGCGAAAAGACAGCCAAATCAGTAAGCAACCGTATCCTTCAGCATTTCAACAGTCAAAAGATTCTTAAGCTGACTCAGGATGTCGTCTATCTGCGGGCAAGAAAGCCAGACTTTTAAATATTCAAGTTGATCTGCAAACTAATTTTTTAACCAGGTAGTTTGCGTATCAAGTTATTATGCTAATCAAGCTGTTTTGCGGCTGTGCGCATCTGCTCAAATAGAGCGCGAGTTGCTTCCGGCGTAGCAATGTTAAGATAGATTTTTTGAGTTGTGGTTTCCAGCAAAATAAATGGTGGCCTTGCTTTGTTAAGATACAGCATTACAGCACCGGGACCTTCCATTGTAAAGTGGCCGGTGAGCTGGTCGCCTATAGCCGCACCGTTAGTGCGCCGCAGAATTTTAGGCAACGTATCTACAAGTTCCAGTTTTTTAATTTCGGCGATAGGGATTTCTCGGCCGTACATGCCTGAAATTTTCAGGTTATTGTCAACAAAATCAACCTCGGCAGGTTGCATGCCCTTAACAAGGAGGATTCCGACAAAGCCGGTGACAACCAACATTGAAATAATAATCAGTGCAATAGCGATCTTGGCTCCGGGGCGGGTGGCGCCGCTGCTGTCCAGTCTGTTGCCATCATATTTCTGAGCCAGAACAATCAAGGCTATCAGCACCGGTAGTAAAAAGGCCATGACAATAAAACCAACTGTTGTTGCTCCGGTTTGGATCAGGAGCATACCAACAAGCAGAATACCGGCTATAATAAACAGAGCGTTGCTTACCAGTCTGCTTAATGGAACGATGTCAACATTTCGTTTCTTTTCAGGCGACATGGTGTTATAGCCCGAAATCAAATTATACATGCCACGGAAGCGAATCAAATAAGCGAACAATACGAGAAGAGCCGGTACGGCCAGAATCAGCAATATAGTTGGCCAGTTCACAATACATACTCCTTTTGCGGCTGAGCCGATTTTAGTTTAGCGCCTTGCGTTCAGCGTAACATGTTGTGCAATTTGCAGCAACTAAGTCTGAATATGTACGGGAAATTGTGATTTCTTGATTATGAATTCCGGTAATTGTATAATATCTGCATCTGTTACATTCTGTTTGGCTTGCATTTTAGCAAAGTTCTGCGCCGCCTGACACCTGGGAATTGTGCAATAAAGTATTTAGACTAATTTTATAATGAGGAATGCGGTTTGAAAAAATTCAAGCTTTTCCTTAACTTAAAGACCTTGTGGAACAATCAGAGAATTCGGCAAAGAATCCTGATTTCATATTTGGTTGTCGTTCTCTTACCTGTAACATTTATCAACGCCTGGACTTTTATGCAATCGCGTCACGCCGTTTTAGTAAAGGTTGAAGATACACTGGACGTGACTCTGGCCAATGTCAACAGCAGCTTCAACACTCTCCTTACAGGCATGTACGACCGCGCCGCGGCAATCAGCCGGGCTCCGGAGCTGGCAGATCTGCTGATTGATGACCAGTATCCGCGTTTCAATGACAATTCTCCTACCTTACAGCTTTCCGAAACCTTAAGTGCTTTAAATGTAATTGTTGGCAACAGCCCGCAATACTATTACAGGTTTTACAGCCAACGTGATCATATAACCTTTAACTCTGGCAATCTGCAGATTGTCAGCAGCAAGCCGCATCTGCAAGCGGACTGGTATCAAACGGCAATCAATTTCGGTGACGGTATTTATTGGCGCAGTCTTTACGATGACAGCGGCTTCTTTTTTCCCCGCAGATTTATTACTGCAAACAGTGTCATATATAGTGATACCACTCCAGACCGCAAGCCGTTGGGACTGGCAACTGTTTCGCTTGATTTTTCCCGAGTCGAGGACTTGATAGCGAGCTTTATGAAAACATATCGCGGAGACGTGTATATTTTTGATTCCCACGGGAAAACTCTTTACGCCAGGAATTTTAATTCCCAAAAGTCGCTCGAAGATACCGCAGCAGCTACGCCGATGGCGACTTCGATTTTGTCTGATGTTATGAGCAGGGAGGAAGGCAGTGGGCTTTCAGGCATTGATTCGATTTATAATTACATCACCATCGACCAGTTGTTATGGAAAGTAGTAACTGTACTGCCTCAGGATCAATTTGTCGGCGTAACCGATTCTTTATGGACCTTTCTGGTGCCCATACTACTCGCTACTATCTTTGTATTCCTTCTGGTTACGCAACGGGTCGCACGCAATCTGTCGCGGCCGATTGAAGTTCTTTCAGAGTCAATGCGGGAAAATAATGAATCCGCTTTCCCTGTTCGCTACCTCGAGCGTCAAGACGAAATCGGCGCCCTCACCCGTGCCTATGCGCGAATGCTGCAGCGAAACGCAGACTTAGTTGCCGAAGCCCGCGAAGTCAACGAGAAGAAACGCGTATTTCAGCTTGAAGCATTACAGCGCCAAATTGATTCGCATTTTCTCTACAACTCACTAAATAATATTCAATGGCTGGCTGCAGACGGGCGAAATGAGGACGTTATCAGTACTGCCACTTCGCTGGAAAAACTGTTACGAGCCTGTGCCACCCAAAAGGATGAGCTGGTAACAATCGAAGATGAACTTGACTACGTTGACAGTTATTTGAATATTCAAAAAATCAGGCATGGCAATCGTTTCACCTATAAGTTTGAAATTAACCCGCGTTTGCTGCAAATGAGAATCCCGATGTTTATTATGCAGCCAATCGTGGAGAACGCGATTTATCACGGCTTGCTTGACAGCCACAAAACCGAAAGCATGATTCTGATCCGGATTTTCAGTGAACAGGATCAAATCATTATCAGTATCCTGGATAATGGCCGCGGAATTTCTCAAACCAAGCTCGATGCGATTTTTAAGGATGCGGATGATCAGGATCGCTTTATGGGCATAGCTCTGAAGAACATCGATACCCGGTTGAAGCTGACCTTTGGTGATAATTCAAGACTTTCGATCAGCAGCCTGGAAGGTTCCTGGACTGATGTACGTATGCGGATTCCTATGGTTGAAGACTATCGTTCAGCAACACCGGCACGCCAACAAAAGGAGAAAATATGAATTACAAGGTCCTCTTGGTCGACGATGACAGAATCGTTCTGAACGGCTTAAATTCAATAATAGACTGGAATCAACTCGGCTTTGATATAGTCGGTGAAGCCTCCGATGGTTTGGAAGCCTTGAAGCTGATCGATGAACTGCAGCCGCATTTGGTGCTGACCGACATTTATATGCGGTATTGCGACGGTATCCGCTTGATGCAGCAGGCGAAGGAAAAGCACCCCGAGATTCTGTTTATTGTCCTGAGCTGCCATGATAATTTCGATTATGCCCGTAACGCTCTTAAACTTGGAGCCATGAATTATCTGCTGAAGAGCAATATCATGCATAAGGACGAGTTGATCGAGGCTTTAACCAATGCCAAAGTGGTCCTTGACAGAAACCTGCAAGCCAACGTAAAGGTGCAGGAGCTTTTGGACGAACTGCAACTCAAACGACCTGGCTACCGCAAGCATTTTTTGCAGGAAGTGTTAGGCGGCCAGTTAAAGGATGAGAATTTGATTCATGGCGGCTTCAGCCGGATGAATTTTGATGTTGGCAGCCAGAATTATTTCCTCATGCTGACACGGATCGAAGATGACCACGGCTGGCAGGAGCAAACCTGTGAAATTGATGTCCTGGACGAAAACTGTCTGGATCTGATTACGAAAATTACGGCCAGATACGGCAGTGCTGAAGCTTTCTGTGTGCGCCATAATCTTTACTATACGCTGATCGATCTCCCGCCGCGTGGCACGCTTTTTTCGAGTGAGGATCGAGCCCTCAGTATTGCTGAACTTATCCGCTTGAAAATCCGCAACCAGCTGGGACTGGACAGTATTGTCCTTATAGACCAGCCAGTCAGCCTTTGCCAGTTACCGCAAACCGATGAGAGATTGCGCCAGGGTTTGCGGCGCGTTATCTTCCTGCCTGAAGGCGGTACAGTTATCCAAATGGCCGACTTTTCCAAACACGAAAAAAAGCAACCTGTTATCTCGCATTATCCTGCTCTGGAAACGGCCTTTTACAACCAGGAAGAATTTGAAGCTTTGCTTAACCAGCTTTTCCACAATGCAGGAGAAAACAGGTATTTGGCGTATTTTGAAGGCATCTGTGATGATCTGGCCAAAATCTACCAGCGCTTTGCCAGTGAGTATGTAGATCCGGAGCAGCATAGCGACTTTCATTATCTTGAGGCAAATGAATTTCTCCAGCCGCGGACACTCGAGCTTGCCCTGGAAAAAGCTGTCGCTGTTTTTCGCGAGTTACGAACAGAACTGATCAACGAACACAACTCGTGCCCAAATCAACTGGTTCGCGAAGTAATCAGTTATATCGACAGCAATTATACGCGTGATATAACCCTTGATGACTTGGAAGAAAAAACTAATTTCAACAAATATTACATCTGCAAAAAATTCAAAAAAGAAACCGGCACGACTATAACCAATTACATCATCGACCTTCGAATCAACAAAGCCAAAGAGCTGCTGCTCAAAACCACCGAACCCAAACGCATTTACGAAATAGCGGCTGCGGTAGGTTTCAATGATGTGTCATATTTTGATCGCATCTTTAAAAAGCAGACAAATACTACCCCAAAGGAATTTGCCGAACGTCATCGACGCGCCTATTAGCCAAGCGCGAATTTCCCAAGGTAGGCCTCAACAATACGGGCATCATGGCTAAGTTCGTCAGCTCGGCCACTCAGTATGATCCGCCCCTGGTCAATAACATAGGCGGTCTGAGAAACCTCCAGCGCCAGCTGCGCATTTTGCTCGATCAACAGGATCGGTGTGCCTGTCTTATTAATCTCAACAATCGTCTGAAACAAATCGTCGACAATAACCGGCGCGAGACCCATTGAAGGCTCGTCGAGCAACAGAATTTTGGGACGTCCCATTAAGGCTCTGCCAATGGCCAGCATCTGCTGTTCACCGCCGGACAGGCTCCAGCTCAGCTGATTGGCTCTTTCCTTAAGGCGAGGGAAGAGACCAAAAACTCTTTCAAGGTCTTCCTTGAAGTCGGCCCTGCCAAAAGCACCACGATAAGGTGCGGTGCCCACTTCCAGATTTTCAACTACTGTCAGCCCTGGGAAAACATGACGGCCCTCGGGAACATGCAGAATTCCGCGGGAGGCGATTCCTTTTGGCGAAAGATGTCCGATCTCCTCGTCATTCCATTTAACACTGCCGGTGCGCTTAAGCACACCGGAAATAGCCTTAAGCAGGGTTGTTTTGCCGGCGCCGTTACTGCCGATCAGACAACAGATTTCGTTGTTGCCAACCGTCAGGTTTATGCCTTTGAGCGCCTCAATGGGGCCGTAAAAAGCATGTAGATTCTCAATTTGCAGCATGTCTTCTCCTCCCCAGATAAGCCTCGATGACGGTTTTGTTTTTTGAGATTTCTGCCGGTGAACCTTCAGCTATTACGCAGCCAAAGTTGAGAACTGTTATTTCGTGGCACAGGTTCATAACCATATCCATGGAGTGCTCAATCAGAACAACGCCGATGTTTTGGGAAGCAGCAAGGTTCAGCAAGTCCATGGCCCGGTTCTGTTCTGCGCCATTCAAGCCTGCTGCAGGCTCATCAACCAGCATAACCTTGGGGTGTGAAAGCATGGAACGAACTATTTCCAGTAGTTTGAGCTGCCCATAAGGCAACCCGGATATTTCGTCATCAATATCCACCTCAAAGCCGGCAACCTTCATCAGTTCAGCCAGCTCTGCTTCAAAACCGCCTGTCTTGGGGCTGAAAAACGATTTCATGTAGCCCATCTGATCATCAAGGTCGCTGCCGATCAGCAGGTTCTCCCTTATATTGGATCGTTGCAGAAAGCGCGGCTGCTGAAAGGTACGGCCTATTCCAAGGCGGGCACGTTTGTAATCGGGAAGCTTGGAAATGGGCTCCTCATCGAAATAGATTTCACCTTTATCAGCTTCGTATATCCCGCAGATCAGGTTCATGATAGTTGTTTTGCCCGCGCCGTTGGGACCGATCAGACCGCGGATCTGGCCGGGGTAAATAGCAAAGTTGACATCTTCTGCTGCTGTTACGCCGCCAAAGTACTTTGTCAAACCTTCAAGGCGCAGAATTGGCTGTGCCATAATTATTCCACCTCGCTTATCCGGGTTTGCTTTTGTTTTTTCTTTTTCTTGAAGATACTCTTAACCACTCCAGCCAGACCCATCGGCATAAAGATCATCAGGAGAATAACGCCGACACCGTAGACGAACTTGTAGTATGACGCCATAAAGCGCATTAGTTCTGGCAGCAAAGTTAAGAGTACAGTACCTACAAAAGCTCCCATTGTACTGCCGATACCGCCAAGCATTGCCATTACCAGGAAAATTGACGACTGCTCAAAAGTGAAGAGCTCCGACGTAATGTTGGTATTGAGAAATGCCAGCAAGGCACCGGCAAGGCCCGAAAAGGCGCCGGCCAGAACAAAGGAAATAATTTTGGTCTGATAAACATTGACGCCCAGGCAGCGTGCGGCAATTTCATTGTCACGGATTGACGCCAACGAGCGGCCCAGAGAAGAACTGCGGATGCGATGAACGATTAGCCCGCAGATCAGGGCAAATACACAAAAAACATAAAAATAGTGAACTTTGTTGGCACAAACGAAGAATCCGATATCAAGCGGCGGTACGCCGGCAATACCGTCTGCGCCGCCGGTTACCTGTTTCCAGTTAAGCATCAGGCTGTATAGAATCTGCACCAGGGCAATTGAAGCAAAGGCAAAGTATGTGCCTTTGAGCCGGAACAGCGCTATACCTATCAGGTAGGAAAATACTGAAGCAACAACAACAGCCAGAACTATCGCTATCAGCGGATGAATGTGGGCCCGGACAGTTGCTATGGCAACGGTAAATGCTCCGATGCCCATTGTGCCGGCGAGCGAGAAGGTAACCTGCCCGCCCATTCCCAACATTACCGTCAGTCCAAGTATGGCAATGAAATAAATTAAGGCGTTGTCCATGATAGTCATCATGTACTGATTGGGAATCAGAATTGGCACAAGAATGACAAAGGCGATGCCAAACACGACGAACAGTATGTTTGCTGGTTTAATTATGCTTTTCTTCATGTCTTCGCCTCCTCACGCCTTATCAGCGATGCGCTCGCCGAAGATTCCTTGCGGACGGATCAGGAGAACGAGGATGAGGAAAAGGAACACTATCGCATCCTTGTATACAGAAGTAAGCAAGGTGCTGTAGGCTTCAATTATGCCGATCAGGAGACTGCCGACAACGGCGCCCTTGACATTGCCAAAGCCACCAACCACGATGCCGGCAAAGGCTTTAAGTGACATGGAGCCTAGTGATTGCGAGACAAGGAACAATGGTGCGGCCAGCCAGCCGCCGATGCTGGCAATGGTGATGCTGATCATGTAGGTTGCCATAATCGCGATTATCGTCGGAATGCCCATCAACTCAGCGGCGTAGCGATCCTGAGCTGTCGCCTGCATCAAACGGCCAATATAAAGTTTTTCAAATAGCATGAACACAATCAGCATCAGCAGGGCGCCGATTCCGATTATGAACAGATACTGATACTCTATGGAAATGTCTTCGCCAAACCGGAGTGAACCTTCGATTATCGGCTTGCTCTTGAGCGGAAATGGCCCCCAGATAAAACGAACCAGCTCTTTTAGCGCCATTGACGCGCCCAGGGTACTGATGGTAATGGTTACTGGCCAGGCAGCGTTACGCAGCGGCCAATAGACACTGAACATGAAAATGATTCCCACTATACCGAAGAGAATAAGAGCACTGGGCAGCATCAGCCAGAGTGGAAAATTCAACTGATATGTCAGCATATAGGCCAGATATGCGCCAAACATGAACAAGTCACCATGCGCAAAATTCAGAACGCCTACTGCCTTGACAATCAGGATTAGACCCATGGCCATCAGACCATAGATCATCCCCATAGAGACACCGGAGATAAGCAATTGCAGCAGCATTTTCCTCATCCTTCCATTTTCTGCGTACGTTTCTGTAAGCGTTGGTTCCAGACAATTACCTACAGAATCAGTGCATTCTGCCATTATCATAAATCGACAGGGCAGAAGCTGAAATGCAGGTTTTTGACCGATATTAGGATGATCTTTGCAAAATGAACAAAAGCAATCGATATTTCATGGGTATTACTGGCACATGTTACTGTCTGTTGGATTAAATTGGCTTGGGTTTGGACAAAATTGCCTTCGTGTTTTACTGAGTAAGGCATGAGAAGTACGGCAATAAAAGGCCTCACCAGTTAAACAAATCTGTTTACAACTCCAAGGTTATGTTGTCGTCAGCAGGCGGCAGGTCACGCCAGAGATTTTCGATAATATATTTTTGGCTCTGATAAACAAGCTTCCCCCACAGACTTAGCCGTTTTGTGGAAAAAGCAGGCCTGAGTGCGGGATTTTCGTCACCATAGTAATGAGCCTGGTAAGCCGCCGCGATCTGGTCTGCAATGTAATCGGTATCACTTACGGGTACTTTGTAGGTACGCGCGGCTTTGATCGTATGCTGACGCACACTTTCACGGATCACGTTACCGGCGCGCTCAGCAAAACCTGTCTCCGGCTGGTAAAGCTCTGCCAGACGTAATGAAGTCAGTTTGAGCTGATTGCCGCTCAGCGAGCAGATGCGGACGGCGCAGGGCGGTGCTGCCAGTGAACCTGTTTCAATATCATAAAGAAAACCGTCATCACCAAAATCCGCGCGAGTGATATCGAGGGCATGGTAATGGCCGGTAAAAGCCAGACGCACACCTCCGGCAGCCAGGATCCTGCCAATGGCGCCGAAATCTTCCACAATAAAATCCGGATGAAGCTTTGCTTGACCCTGCCAATGTTCAACAACACCGTGATGCTGCATATATAATACTTTTTTTTGTTGATTTCGGGCTTGCTGCAGGGCATTGCGCAACCAATCACGAGTCGCGGGCGTCAGGCGGCCAGCGACAATTTCTTCACAGCCGGGCTTATTGAAGCGGGAGCGTGTGCAATCGACAGCGATAAGCCACAGGCCTTCTGTAAGCTCGGCGGCGTAACTCAAAGAGCCCTCGTCACGGAGTATTGCCTGATCGTACCCATACGGCGCGTATAATTCAGCAAATTTTTCCGGACTGATATTCTCGCTCAGAATTCGCTGATCGCCTTCGTAGCGGTAAGAGCGGGGATTGTTCATGTCGTGGTTGCCTGGGATTACATAAACCTGTACGCCATTCTCAGCTAAACGCGCCAGTCGTGTCGGCAGTTGCTGATGACTTTCAGCTTCACCATCTTTGGTCAGATCACCCGGAATCAAGACAAACTGCACATCCGCTTTTAGAATTTCACTGATCGCCAGTTCCAGCAGCGCTTCGCTCTCTACGAACATGGTATCGGCATATTCGGTCGCGCTATCCAATGCCGTCCCGGGTTTAGCCAGTTCAGCCGCAAAAAAATGCAGGTCGCTCATAACCGCGAAACGGACCTCCGGGTATGCCTGCCCTGGGATAGTAGCGTCTGGCTTGACTTTATTCATTGCCCGTACCTCAAGCTTTGCAATATTTATTTCAAATTTAGAGATAACGCACTCGGATATGTTTCGTATGTAAATATTCGTATAGACCCTCAGGGCCATGCTCATGGCCAAACCCGCTGTCTTTCCAGCCGCCATAAGGTGCATTAATGACACCGGCATCCGGATTATTCACGGCGACATTGCCAGCGTTGATTTCGAGGGTTAAGCGGTTCGTCAAAGCAAGACTGTTTGTATAAACTATTGCCGCCAGCCCATAGGGAGAGTCATTTGCCAGTTCAATGGCGTCATCAACAGTATCAAAAGGCATAACCCCAACCAGAGGTCCAAAGGTTTCTTCCTGCATTACCAGCATTTCATGATTAACATCAGCCAGAATACTCGGGGCATAATAATAACCTTTATTTCCTGGCAATCCTTCAGGCCTGCCGCCACCGCATAACAGGCGTGCGCCTCTGGCGAGAGCGTCATCAATATGGCGCTGCGTGGTTTCCATACCTTGCCGCGTGCACATCGGCCCCAAGTCAGGTGAGCCTTCAAGTCCGTCACCAACTTGCAGATTTTCTGCCGAGCGCTGGAATTTTTCCAGGAATTCCGCATATATTTGCCTATCAACGTAAATCCGGTTCACAGCAATGCAAATTTGACCCATGTTGCGGAAGGATCTGCGCGCGGCACCTGCAACCGCGGCGGCCAAATCACAGTCGCGGCAAATAACCATCGGCAGGCTGCCGCCAAGTTCAAGTGATACTTTCTTCAGAGAAGTAGCACAAGCTGCCAGAATTTCCCTGCCGACAGCGGTTGAACCTGTGAAGGCAACTTTCTTAACCAGAGGATTGTTTATCAGTAGCGGTCCGATTTCAGAACCACTGCCTGTTACGGCATTTACTACTCCATCCGGAATTCCGGTTTCCTGCAGACAACGGATAAACTCCAAAGGTGAGAGCGGTGTTTCTGATGGTAATTTGCACACAATAGTACAGCCTGAGGCCAGTGCGCCGCCAATTTTCCAGGCTACCAATTCGATTGGATAGTTCCAAGGGGAAATTGCCGCGGCTACGCCCATCGGCTGGTAAATCACTCTGCTTTCCACGTTTGGCTCAGCATTAGCAATAATGCGCCCGTAAACACGCTCGCCTTCCTCAGCATAATAGCGCAATATTTCTGCGCCCTTCAGAACTTCGCCTTCTGCTTCCTTAAGCGGCTTTCCCTGTTCCTGAGTCATCAGGCGGGCTATTTCAGCTGCACGTTCTGCGATCAGGTCGCTGGCGCGTCGCAGCCAGGTTCCACGTTGGGCTGGTGACAGCCGCGACCAGGCTGGAAAAGCCCTGGCAGCAGCCGCAACAGCTTGTTCAACGTCGGCAGCGGCAGCTTTGGGAACCTGAGCGATGATTTCTTCAGTCGCAGGATTGATCACACTGAATGTCTGGCCGGTGCTGCCGGCAGACCATTGGCCATCAATCAACATTTTTCCCAGTATCATAATCAACTGCCTCAAATGCGGGTGGCATCAGTCTGATATCTGTTGATCAGGCTTTTGCCGCTTCAATTTCACGAGCCTGCTCAATCGCCTTTTTGGAACCATCAAAAATAAAGTTTGTTGCTGTAGATAAAGCACAGAAAGTAAAACCACGCGCCAAAGCATCTTCTACTGATTTTGCTCCGCCCAGTAAATGCATACCGGCTGCTTTGCCGTTACGGATGCAAGCTTCCCTGGCTTTATCCATGGCTTCGTAGATTACAGGGTGAGTGATTTGACCGCGATAGCCATAGGAATAGCTGAGGTCTGCCGGGCCGAGGAACATGCCGTCGACTCCGGGCGTGGCCATTATGGCATCAATATTCTCTACTGCTTCCTTAGTCTCAACCATAACAATTACTAAAATGTCGTCGTTTGTCAGGCTCATGTCGCCGCTCAATTCCAAACCATAGCAACAGTATGGGCCAGCACCGACGCCGCGCTTGCCTTCGGGCGGATATTTTGCCGCTTCCACTACTTCACGGGCATCCTCAGCGGTGCGAATCATTGGCACAATAACGCCTTGTGCACCGGCATCCAGAATGCGGCGAATTGACTGCGGGCTTTTATCAAAAACACGAGCCAGTGGTACGCTGCCTTGATACTTAACTCCCTTTGCCCAATACGCATAGTCCTGGACAGAGTGCGCTGCGTGTTCAATATCAGCGGCTACCCAATCAAAACCAGCTTTCGCCATTATCTCGGCCACAGCTGGTGAGTTCAGGCCTTCCCAGCCGCCAAGCGCTGCCTTGCCTTGTTTTAGTAATTCACGTACTTTGTTTCCCATTTCATACTCCTGTCTCAACTATTATGTTGTTCCTTGCTGGAATATTTCAGTAACCCTCCGATGCGGCTTTTATTTATTGAAAACCTTCGGATTCACGCAATTGGCGGGTATTTCACCATTAAGAACCCTGATAGCACCGTCCAGAGCTTCTTTTGCCATCGCGACGCGGGCATCCCAAGTCATGGAGCCAATATGAGGTGCCAAAACCACATTTTCCATTTCGAATAATTCCGGTGAAATCCGCGGTTCAAATTCATATACATCCAGGCCTGCGCCAGCCAGCTTGCCGCTGTTTAGCGCTGCGATAAGGGCAGCCTCATCAACAACAGCGCCGCGGCTGGCATTAACAAAATATGCACCTTCCTTAAGCAGTTCAAATTTGGCGGCGTCCATGAAGTGATGGGTTTCAGGCGAATAGGGCATATGCAGGCTCACCGCGTCGGATTGCTTTAGTACTTCTTCGAGCGGCAAGTTCTCTACCCCGATCTCCTGTTCCGTTTTACGATCAGCAGGGAATGGATCATAATAAACAACTGACATGCCCAGGCCCTTTGCTTTGCGGGCTACGGCTTTGCCAATGCGGCCAAAGCCAAGAATACCCAGCTTTTTACCGTAAACCGTTGTGGCGCCAGGATAAAACATACAGCCGCAGAATTCTTTAGTCGCGCGTACGGTGCGTTCAAGGCGGCCAAGATCACGCATAACCGCCATCAACAACAGGATTGAAAGCTCCGCTGTCGGTTCGCGTACGGCAATTGGTGTGTTCAAAACCGGAATACCTTTTTCAGTAGCGTACTGCCAGTCGATATTGTCGTAACCCACACCAAAGTTAGTAATTACCTGCAAGTTGTTGGCATGCCCGATATCTATCAGCTCTCGGTCCGCTTTCAGCCCAATGCAAAACAAGCCGTCATAACCGGGCAGCTGCGCCAGAACTTCGTTCCGCGGCGCGATGCCGTTTTCCACTGGGTAAGAATCAAGTTGAACTATGCTGTCATATGCAGTGGCTATTTCTGCAGGCAGCCAACCGGAACATAAGATTTTCTTCATGTGTGCCTCCCTCATGTGAATTGCTAATTCAATTTTATCACACCAGCAGATTATTTATTCAACCAAGCTAAGTGATTCAACTTCGCTAAATTTCTTTTAAGCTGCTTAAGCCAGTGCCGGAGCTATATACAATGTGATAAGATCGAATGTGGAGGTGCTTGCATGGTTCAACTGCTGGTCTTGGTGGAAGTTCTCTTTATTTTTCTCCTCATTATTTTGCTTGGCTACTCATTGGGCAAATTTAAGCTTGTTTCCGACAGATTTGCTGATGATTTGAATACTCTGATGATGAACGTCACGTTGCCGATGATGCTGATTAACAGCTTTATTCAGCCGTTCAGCCAGGAATTGACTGAACAGGGACTGATAATAGCTCTGGTTACAATCGGCTGTTTGTTTATAAGTTTCCTGGTTGGTTTGCTTTTTTTGAAAATTTTTCGGGTTGAAAGGAATCGGCAGGGCGTCTGGCTATTAATTTCAACATTTAGTAATTTGGGGTTTGCAGGTTTTCCGATAATTGAGGCTATGTATGGCAAAGAAGGTTTGTTTTTAGCCTCGTTTGCCCAGATTCCCTACGGCCCTTGCTTCTTCATCCTCGGCGCCTTGATGATGACAATGGGACAGGATACAAATAAAGTTACTCTACGTAAGGTATTTGCCAGTCCGATAATGATCACTATCGCGATAGGTCTGGTGCTTTACTTCACTCAAATCAAACCACCGACATTCGCGGTAAAAACAATGTCGATGATCGGTAGTATGACCGGGCCGATCGCTATGCTGATTGTTGGCTTGAAACTGAGCCTGTTCCCCTTGGCAGAAGTGTTCAGCAGCGCAATACAATACAAACTGGCATTCGTCAGACTACTGGCAGCTCCAATTGCTGTACTGCTGGTGTTTAAATTATTCCCTGCCGCCAGCGATACGCTGTTGCGGTCTATTATGATCATCACCTGTGCTTTGCCCGGGCCCGGTAATGCCACAAACATGGCCGTAACTTATGGCGGCGACGTTAATTTTGCTGCCCGCTGTACTGCCCTTACCGCAATTCTTTCGATTTTTACCATGCCAATAGTATTCTTTCTGCTGTCAATTGCATAAAAACGCGAGCGTCCAAATCTGGACACTCGCGCTGAATGCGTTGGTCAAGCGCAAAACTTATGCTCCGACTTGCTTGATCAGGTATACCTTACGGGTTTTTCGGCCGAATTTAAGCGCGTTGCTATGCGAAGCGAAATAAATATCTATCCGATTGCCCTTAATGGCGCCACCGCGATCTTGAACGATTCGTTCGCCAACACCTTCAATGTAGACGCGGCTGCCCATTGGAATAACGCGGGTATCGGCGGCAATCGTGACGCCTTCCTGCACTTTTTGCCCAGAGGCGGTTATACCGTAGCCCGGGCTGCCCGGCTGCTTGCCGCAGCACTTATAACAGGAGCAGTAAGCTGTCAGACTGAAGCTGCCAAGCAAGGTGCGGCCTTCAGCATCCTTTGTAACCGTTGGCTTTGGCGTCGGTTTAGGTGTCGGTTTTCGGGTCGGTTTCGGTGTTGGTTTGGCGGTCGGTTTGGGCGTGGGAGCCAGCGTTGGTGTCGGTTTGGGGGCAATTGCCAACAAACCAACAGCTACTAATATTTGCTCCTCCGTTTCAGCATCAGTCGGCCCGGCAGGAATTTCCACGCCTGTAGCCGTACCAGCATCACGCCTGGCAATAAGATTTAGTTCTGCCAGTGGGATCGGCTCACTGGCAAGCGTAGAACCATCGCGGTTGAAATTAAATGCGAACTCCTCAAGTTCTGCTGCCATTAGCGGTGTGAGCGGCGCTGCCTTACTCGTTGTTGCTTCTGTATGATCCGCCGATTCTGTCATAACGTGGACTGCAGCGACGGGCATATTTGTTGCCGCTGTCAGTGTCATGGTGAAGAGGCTTGAGATGACCAGACTCAGTGCCAGGACAGCCATGATTTTGGACTTGCGTACCATCATGTACCTCCTTGACTGCGAATTATTCTTCACAGCTAGTTGAACCAGTTTATCGTTGCCCCTGCAACGATTTCTGCTGGATTCGGTTAATTATATGTGTATTTTTTTCAGAATTCGTGAATTTTCGGCGAACTTTTCCAAATTTACGCATAATTTGTACGTTTTGTAAGCGGTAAACCAGCTTACAACAGCACATTTTTAGTGAATTAGCAACGGATAAGCGCGAAAAGTTTGCTTGACAGAAAATTGAATATTGTTGAAATCAGGTTTTTTTATAATTATAAAAAGCCCCGAAAACGGCGTCGGCAGCTTTCGGAGCTTTTGAGAAAAAGATTCTTTTTGACATATTTAGCGCTTGTGAATTCAACTTTCGGCTGAAAATATCACCTTGGCGTCGTGAGGTTCAAGTCGTTCAAATCTTCAGTAATTCAGTCGATTGTCAGAATAACTTTCAGTGCTTGTTTGCTTCGAACCAATTCAAGCGCCTGGTCAATTTCCTCCATTGGTAAAACATGAGAATAATAGTTTTTAGGATCAATTTTTCCTTGCTGGATTAAGTCGACATTTTCTGCCATCACTGAATATTCGCCATAAGGGAAATTCAGCATATGTAACAGGGTATTGTTCTTGAGCAAAGAAGCGTTAACCATGCTGTCTGTATTCTTAAGCACGCCCATCGCGCCTACACGGCCAAATGGTTTAAGCCTTTGTGAGCCTTCCAGAATTACCTGGCTGGAGCCAACAGCATCCACGACAATATCAAACAGCTGATCTGCAAGGATTTCAGCAACATTCTCGCGCTTATAATTTATCGTTTTGTCGACATGGGCAATTTGTACAGCTTTTTCTAAGCGATCATCAATGCTGTCGATTGCTGTCAGCGACTTAACTCCGAATAGTTTCATGTAAGTCATAATCGCCAAGCCCATTGGGCCCGCCCCGTAGACGAGTACATCTTTTTCCGCGTCACAGCCAAAATTGCGTGCTGCGCTGAGTGTTTCACATAGCGAAAGCAGCATGCCGCCATCTACGAAATCAAAATCGCGTGGTACTTGGCCGAACTTATTCCGGAAAGGCAGCTCTTCCGGTTTGAAGCCATCCTCCAGCATTGCCTTATGGTCGGCCACAAGCCCATATTGGGCCATCCCGCCAAAAGTACGTGAATAGCCATTGCCCACATCAGGACGCAGATTTGTGTGCACAAAGCGGTCACCCAGCTCGATATACCGTACCTTGGCTCCCAGTTCAACAGCTTCGCCGGCACCTTCATGGCCAAGAATTGTCGGATAAGCGCCGCAGCCTTCATGCTCGCCCATTGTATTACTGATAATCTGAAAATCAGTACCATTGCAAAACCCGCAGGCACGCACTCTTACCAACACCTCATAATCACCCGGCACCGGCACAGGAACGTCATCAACCAACTTGACAACACCCGGGGCAATAACAGCAATAGCTTTCATTGTTCGATTCATATTTGAAGCTCCTTAAAAAATTATGTTGGGCAGTTTTGGGCTGGGATATCACTGATATCCTTGACTACATCACCATAATACACGCGCTCCCGAGGGGCAGCGAAGCAGTCTTCAACTGCTTCTTTCCATTTCTTATAGTGCTGGGTTGTCATATGAATCTCCATGCCTTTTTCACTATAGTAAGATTCATAAAGAATAAAAGTGTTGGGGTCGTCCTTTGCCTGATAAAAATCGAAAATCGCCACACCTTCTTCTAATTGAGAATTTATCTGGTTTTCCCGGGTAGCTTCAATAAAGAAATCACGCTTTTCGGGTTTAATGACCATCGTCACAAACTTGACGACCATTTCGGCACATCCTTTCATTCGCCTGGCATCTGTTCACAATCTGCAGCAAGCCTCACATTGCTTTAACAAATGCATCAAGTTGATGTTGCTAAATGAATTAGAAATTTGGTTCTTTGTATAAACTCTATCGGTTCAGAGCAAAAAAAACAAGGCGCTCGGTTGAGCGCCCTGTTCTTGATTAGATTAAGTTCTGTTTTTGCTTTGCACAGATTAACCGCCGAGGTATGCCTTCTTAACTTCCTCGTTTTGCATCAGGTTTTCGCAGGTGTCTGTCATGACAATGTTGCCTGTCTGCATGACATAGCCGCGATGCGCTGTTGACAGTGCGATTTTTGAGTTCTGTTCAACGAAAAGTATTGTCGTGCCTTCGGCGTTGATCTCGCGGATTGCGACAAAGATTTCCTTGATGATCAGCGGCGCCAGGCCCAAAGATGGTTCGTCAAGCATCATCAGCTTCGGTCGATTAATCAAAGAACGCCCTATAGCAAGCATCTGCTGCTCACCACCGGAGAGCGTGCCGCCCATCTGGGTGCGGCGCTCCAGTAAACGCGGGAATTTTTTATAGACCATTTGCAGGTCGTCTTTGATTCCCTTCTGATCCTTGCGCAGATAGGCACCCATATACAGGTTTTCCTCAACTGTCAGACCGGGGAAAACGTGGCGGCCTTCCAGGACTTGCGAGATACCCAGCGAAGCTACTTTATAACCTGGGAAGGTTTGAATTTCCTTGCCCTCATAAAGTATTTTCCCTTCAACTCCACGACGTTTGGTCAGGCCGGAAATTGACTGCAGAGTAGTGGTCTTTCCGGCGCCGTTAGCTCCGATCAAGGTTACCATTTCGCCTTCATTGACATAAAGATCGATGCCCTTCACGGAATGGATATTGCCATAGTAATAATGAAAATCAATTAGTTCCAGCACAGCAGCCATTATTCATCACCTCCCAGATACGCCGTAATGACATCGGGGTTGTTCTGGACAATGAGCGCTTCGCCTTCGGCAATCAGCTTGCCGTTGTTAAGTACATAAATGTAATCGCTAATGTCCATGATCAGCTTCATGTCATGCTCAACGATCAGGATTGTCACGCCGGATTCAGTGATTTTATGCAGCAGATTATCAAGCTCAAGTTTTTCGGCTGTGTTCATACCGGCTGCAGGTTCGTCCAGCAGAATAACCTTAGGATCACCGGCGAGACCGCGGACGATTTCTAACAGGCGCTGTTTGCCGTATGACAAACTGCCCGCCGGCTGAAACGCGAATTCATCAAGTCCAACAAACTGCAGCAGTTCGTGTGCTTTCTCCTTAATACGCGCCTCTTCAGCACGCTTTCTAGGAGTGTGCAACAGACTGTCCCAGAAATTCTGTTTAAGCTTCGATTGCATGCCTACCAGCACATTGTCCAGCACACTCATCTTCCAGAAAAGGTTGATTACCTGATATGTCCGGGCAATGCCGGCTTTGTTGATCTGGAAGCCGCGCAAACCTTCAAGGTGCTTGCCATCCAGAATAACTTCGCCGCTTGCAGGCGTGTAAACACCGCTGATACAATTGAAAAGCGTTGTCTTGCCAGCGCCGTTCGGGCCAATCAGAGCAGTGATCTTATTGGGCTGAACTTTAATGCTTACCTCATTTACAGCGGTTAAGCCGCCAAAACGAATTGTAACTTTATTGGTTTCCAGCACGCTTACTCACCGTCCTTCCTGCTCGAGCCGGCTGCGGCTTTATGCAGCTTTCTCTTCTTAATTGAAACCATCAGATCCTGAATACCACCATAGATTCCTCCCGGAAGTGCTACGATTACGATCAGCAGCAGAATGCCAAAGAAGAGCATCTGATATTCCTGCAGCGGCCGAATCAGTTCCATCATGATACTAATGATCACGACACCAATAATCGGACCGGCTAACGAGGCAGTTCCGCCGAACAGCAGCATTGTCAGGAAAGAGACCGACTGATTCTGCATGGCGGTTTCCGGGCTCATGTAACGGTACAAATGGATAAATATCGCGCCAGCCAGGCCAGTGTAAAAGGCACTGACCGTGAAAGCTACAATTTTGTATTTGTGGACATTAACGCCCATTCCGTCAGCAGCGTTGGTGTTTTCCCGGATTGCCATGAAAGCACGACCCACACGTGAATTGACCAATGACTGTTTTAACAGCATACCCACAACAACAAAGATCAGCAGGAAGTAGTACCAGCTTTGATAGCTTTGCAGGAACGGAATGTTAATAACTTTAATGCCCAGATAGTCACCAGTTACGCCGCCCGGCGAAACGTATAGCAGGTTGAAGGTGATTTCGCCGAAAGCAATTGTTGCCAGCGACAGGAAGTGAAATTTCAGCTTTGAAGCCGGGTAGGCAAGCAAAGCGCCGATCGCTGCTGCTAAAACAGCACCAAGCGGAATGGTGATATAAAGCGGAATGTTGAAATAATTGTTCAGCATGCCTGTGGTGTAAGCGCCGATCACAAAAAACGCGGCGTGACCGAGCGATATCTGACCACTGTAACCAAACAGGATGTCGAGTCCTGAAACCGCAATTATGTATACCAACATAGTGCAGCTGATCAGAACCCAGTAATCATTACCTACGATAGCTTGTATTATGAACGGTAAGGTCAGGACCAGCGCCGCGAACGCCAGTGCTAACGGTAATTTTTTCTTACCTTGCTGTATATTCAAATCGATACCCCCTTTTCTCTCGCTTATACATCTTGGATGGCCTTCTCATTGAAGATACCGGTGGGTTTGATAAACAGGAAGAGAATCAAAAGGGTATAGGCTATCAGGTTTTTATAGGTACCGCTCCAGTAGCCGGCAACAAATGTCTCAACCAGACCAAGGAGCAGACCACCAACCATAGCACCGTACATGTTGCCATAACCGCCCATAACGGCGCCTGCAAAACCTTTACGCCCGATAGTAGCGCCGAGCGTTGTATAAACTCCGTACATGGGGCCAAGCAGCATACCAGCAATTGACGCGATAGCAGCGGATAAGCCCCAAGTAACACCAGTGCTCAAAGAGGTATTGATGCCAACTGATTCAGCCGCAAGAGAGTCCATGGCAGCGCCACGCATTGCTGTCCCGAACTTTGTTTTTGTCATAAAGAAATGCAGCGCGATCATCAAAACAATGGATAATCCCAGGGCAATCCAGGCTTCAGTTTGCGCGGTTACGCCAAATATTTTTAATGTACTTTTGGAAAATACCTGCGGAAACTGCAGGGTCTGAGAGCCGTAGAAGGCTTGCGCTGTGTTCTGAATGATATAAGATATCGCGATCGTTGCAAGTACGACATAGATCGGAATAACATTCTTATTCAATAAAATGCGGATAACGCCTTTTTCCAACAGCATTCCAAGTAAGAAGGCTGTAATAAAGGTTAATATCAGCGAAAGATAAATATTTATACCTAATACGGTATAAAAGGTGATACCTAAATAGGCTCCCACGGTGATCATGTCACCTTGAACGAAGCTCATCAAGCCTGAAGCCCGGTAAATTAGGCTGTAGCCGAGCGCAATCAGACCGTATATGGCCCCGATGATCAAGCCATTGATCAGAAGGATTGCAAACACTTGGTCGTCCCCCCATCCTGACATACTTTAATATAGTGTTAAGCGGTGGAAAAGCGGGTAACCCCTTACAGGTGCCACCCGCTTTTTTCCACACTATTTTAGCGTTTGCTGTAGTAGAATACGCGGTTTGATAAACAAACCTTGTGGCTTTAAAGATTTATTTCGCATTACCGGTGGCTGCTTTGTATTTTTCATAGCCGCCGCTTGCCAGCCAGTCATCCAGCGGGATGTCTTTGCCGTCAACCAGGATGAATTCCATGAATTTGCTGTAGCCTTCACGGTCGCCCTTGGTGTAATCCAGCTCGCCGCCGAGACCCGGGATCTTAACCTTGATCATGGCTTCACGCAAAGATTCGTCGTCATTCTTGCCGGCGATTTTGGCTGCTTCCCACATGGCCATCATTGTGTCGTATCCACGGTAAGCAGATTCGTGCACGTTGAGTTCGCCGTATTCAGCTTTGAATTTTTCGAGGAAAGTCTTAACGATGGGGATATTGCAGTCTTCGATAGCGTTATAGGTTACATATGGATATGCGAAGTAGATGTAGTTGGAGTTCTGAGCGCCGGCGATTTGCTGATACTGCGTAGAATAGTTTTCTTTACAGCAGATGGTGCCGGTGTAGCCCATGTTGCGGAGCTGTTTCACGAAAGGACCAAAAGTTGAGCCGATCAGGGACATGAAGACGGTGTCCGGCTTGGAGTTGATGATCTGAGTGATCTGGCCGGCGAAGTCGGTATCGTTGGAGTCACATTGCTGACGTGTGGTCACTGTGACACCCTTTTCTTCACATGCCTTGATGAAGGCATCGGCTGTGGATTTACCGGTGTCATCGGTACCGTTCATAACCGCGACAGAAGTATATTTCAGCTTGTCTTTAAGCAGATCAACATCCTGTGGAACAATGCGGTTGTTGTTAGAGCTGGCGCGGAAGGTGTAAATTTTGCTCTGATCCGCCATCCAGGTTGCAGATGTGCCGAGGCCGAAGTTAAAGACTTTGGCGTCGTTGATGTAAGAGATACAGGCGGAAACTTCGTTGGAGTTGACTGAACCGATGATAGCATCAACGTTATCGTTGCTCAGCATCTTCTGTACAACTTTAACAGCTTCTTCTGTTTTACCGGTTGTATCATAATGGATTGTTTCAATTTTCGCGCCGTTGAAGCCGCCGGCTGCGTTGATTTCTTTAACTGCCAGCTCAATACCACGTTTAGCATCGGTACCGGGGATGGCGTTACTGCCGGTCAACTGTAGATAGGTTCCTATCAGGAACTTGCCGCCGCTTGCCTGTGTTGTGCCACCGGTTGTGCCTGCGGTCGTACCTGCAGTTGTACCTGCGGTCGTGCCTGCGGTTGTAGCTGCTGTGGTTGTTGCTGCGGTGCCGCAGCCTGTCATAGCCAGTATTAACGCTGCTACGAGGGATAAAATAAGAATTTTCTTACTCATTGTTTTCTCCTTTGCTTTTTTGAGTTGGCTGGAACTGGAATATGTTCTGATACGAGGTTGTTGCGATTAATACCCTCCTTGTTAACGGAATCGCTAATAATTTGAGTAGTCAACAGGACAAGTCTTGATTGTGCAATGATCACAATAACGCTTAGGATTTTTGGATAACTTGTCTATGCTTTGTACAGCTTATTCTAAGATAGCATTCACTTTCAGTTTAGTCAATATTCTGTACACAGTTTCGACACAATCACTTGTGTTCAATTTCACCAGAACAATAAAATAATATTCAGCTTTTTATCGGTAAAAGACCCCGGAATCCTCAGGGAATCTTCGGGGCCCTTACCGGTCTGGATATGTTAAATTTTCATGTGCTTATGTGTCTGGAGTATGCAATTGACTCCAATCAGCGGGAGACAACTTCCTGGATAACGGCTTTGCCGCTAACATTTTTGGTCAGGAACTGAGATGTGGCGCAGATACGATCTGCATTAGGAGAATAGGTTGCGGCTACGCCGACAAAGCCTTTGATTTTACCAATTTCTGCATTGATAGCCTTAGGCTCGCAGCTGTTCGCGGCTTCTATCGCAACTTTGATCAGCTGGACGCTGTCGTAGTTGGTTGTTGAAGGCAGGTCAGGATCCTTTTTGTAGATCTGGTTGTATTTTTCAACAAAGGCCTTACCGGCCGGGGTTTGGACGGTTGGTGACCAGTCGGAAACTGAATACCAGTTTTCAGCGGCGTCACCAGCGTTCTGAATCGCGATTTCAGAGCAATAGGATGTTGACCCAATGCAGGGAACGGTCAGATTGGAGGCTTTAACCTGCATCATAATCAGAGAAGCTTCGATCTGCTGTGAAACGGCGATAATGCCGTCACTGCCTTTATCCTTGAGGATAGCAATGGCAGGCGCGAAGTTTTTCTCACCTTTGTTGTAGGTATAGTCGGCGATTTCTTCGTCTTTGAGACCGAGTTTAATCAGCTCTTTGCGGGTTGCGTCAGCAAGGCCCTGGCCAAATGAGTCGGATTCATGAATAATAACCGGTTTCTTCATCTTAAGGACTTCAACAGCAGCTTTAGCCATGGTTGAACCTGCGAGTGTGTCATTATAGCGGATCTGCCAGAGGAATTTATTGCCGAGTGTTGCCATTTTAGCAGAGCTGCCGCCAGTAAAAGTCGGGATTTCATACTGTTTAATGTACGGTTCAAGTGCCAGAACAATCGAGCTGTACAAGGAAACTGAGGTTGCGTTGATGTTGCCGCGGCTCATCAGTTTCTGATAGGCATTGGCGCCGCCCTGGTCAGTGCTTTGGTCATCTTCATAAATGATATTGACTTTTTTACCGATGATGCCGCCAGCGTCGTTAACTTCTTTTTGCCACATATCGATTGCTTCTTTGGTGTAGGCACCGTTTTGGGCACGCTCACCGGTGATTGAGGTAACAATTCCAATGTTGATTTCGGCTGCATCGTCATATTTGTTGGAGGCTTTGGTCGTGCCGGCTGTTGTGCCGGCGGTTGTACCACCTGTTCCAGCAGTGGTGCCAGCGGTTGTACCGGTCGTTGTGCCGGCAGTTGTCGTTGTGGTGGATCCTCCGCATGCTGTCAGTGAGAGAACAAGCGTCAGAACCAGTAGAACCGTAATAATTTTTTTCATAGACGATCTCCCTTCAAAATGGTATCTGGAACCAACCTAAGCTTAACAAGCTTGTTTCCGAAACAGAATACAAATAGTTGTTTATTATTTGGACAATCTTTGCATAAAGTAATGTTTTTTTGTGCAATGTCCTGATCGATTCGGCCAGGCTCCGGCAAACATCGGATTAAATTGCCAGCCTGTTGGACTATATTGCTTTCACAAAACATCACATGAATGCCACATTCTTTTCATAATTAGCTTCTATTATCATTCTAAGGGCAGAAACCAATCGATCAGATACTTGATCGGTTACATGAAGACAAAGCCGGAATTTCCGGCGACTGGGTTCTTCGCTTAAACCTCCATTTATTCTCCTCCAGTGGATAACCCCGGGTGTGGTGGCCCGGGGTTATGCTTTTGTTGGGCTTCTTGTTATTGGACTTCTTGTTATTTCTTGGTAACATGACGCCTCTTTGGGAAAAACATTCATGCTATAATTTTTTCAGAAGTAAGCAAGTGCAGGAGCCGGACAATGAGAGAGAGCATTAATCTGAATCAAGGCTGGTTATTCGTCCGCAAAGACGTCGGCGATGAAGCACTGGACAGGAACGCCTGGGTTAAATGGGAAAAGATTGACCTGCCCCATACCTGGAATGCCAGCGATGGCGGTACCGGTGACCCTTACTATCGTGGAGCCTGCTGGTATAAGCGTTCTGTTTCCGGCTCGGTTACCGATACGGGCAAACGGATTTTCCTGGAATTTCTTGGCGTCAACAGTATCGCTGAAGTTATTGTCAACGAGCACCGTGTAGGCAAACACCGCGGTGGCTTTTCAACCTTCCGGTTCGATGTCACTCGCTTCTGGCTGGTGGACGGGGAAAATGAAATCTTCCTGCGGGTCGATAATAACACCCACCCTGACGTTTATCCGCAAATCGGCGACTTCACTTTCTTTGGCGGTATTTACCGTGATGTAAACCTGATTATTACAGATGAAATCCACTTCAGCATGCTTGATGCCGGTTCAGCCGGTGTTTCTGTGATCCAGGACCAAATCCGCGCTGACCATGCTTTGTTGACAATCAGAGCTTTGGTCAGTAATGACAGCGCGGAGGAGAGCAATGTACGTTTATGGGTTGAATTGCTGGCCAGTGACGGGCAGGTAGTTGCTTACGGCGCCAGAAACCTGGCACTTCTACCTGCGAGTGAGACTGAAGTTCTGCTTCCGATTCAGCTGGACGATCCCATTCTCTGGGAAGGAATTGACAACCCTTACTTATATGAAGTTCAGGTAAGCCTGGAAGGATATAACGACAAACTGGATGAAGTGATTTTTAATACTGGTTTACGCTGGTGCGAAATAGATTCGCAGAAGGGCTTCCTGCTAAACGGCAAGCCTTACAGGCTGAGAGGAGTTTGCCGGCATCAGGACCGCAGGGATGTCGGTTGGGCAATCTCTCGTGATCATCAACAAGAAGATATGGACTGTATCCTCGAAATAATGATGGCTGGTATGCAGGCGAAATGAACGACCTTGGTACCTGGCTCGATGATTTCCATGCCCGCCAACCAGATATTTGTCTTGGCATTTCCGAATATGGTGTAGATGGGATTTTACAATATCACAGTGAAAACCCGGTAAAACAAGACTACACCGAAGAGTTTCAAGCGCTTTACCATGAGACTATTTGGCAAATCATAAAGGACAGGCACTGGGTGTGGGGTTCTTTCGTCTGGAACATGTTCGACTTTGCTTCCAGCATTCGCAATGAGGGTGGAATCCGCGGCCGCAATAATAAAGGCTTGGTTACTTATGGCCGCTACCTGCGTAAAGATTCTTTTTACTTCTATAAAGCTCAATGGTCTGCGGAAAAATTCGTTTACATTGCCGGCCGCCGCTTTATTGAGCGTCCAACAAATACAATTGATTTGAAGGTTTACACCAACTGCGACCGGGTGGAGCTAATTGTTAATCACTCAGAATTCGCCAAAATTTCGGGAGAAGGCGGCGTAGTCATTATCAAGAATGTTTCTTTGTTCGAAGGGTATAACCTGATTACAGCCACAGGTTACCTGAACGGAGAAGCCAGCGGCACTGATGTGCCGATCAATCGCAAAAGCCAGGCAGTATTTATGCGAGTTGAAGAGCCTAATCCCAGTTATGAAGCGCCAGCCGAAAGCCGCCAACGGCAAATTCCGATCTGGTTTCGACCGCCTGCTCAGCCATAATTGAAAAACTGACACGAAGAAAAGCCTGCGTTGCCGCAGGCTTAACTTGTTTATCCGCTTTAGTTAGATTGAGCAGATTCTCGGGTTTAATTAAACATATTCTAATTAATTTGCTCCACTCATCTGTCTGGCTGCTTCAAACTCTTCTTTTATGCTGATATCAGGTTCAGGCGTTAACAAGGAAACAAGCAGGATTGCCAGGCAGGAAACGACAAAAGCCGGCAGTAATTCATAAATCCCAAAAACACCGCCCTGTGGTTTTAGCAGTAATTTCCAGAAAAATACCATGGCACCGCCGCTGACCATTCCGGCAATAGCTCCGGCTCTGGTTGTACGCTTCCAAAAAAGCGAAAACAGAATTATCGGCCCGAAGGTAGCGCCGAAGCCAGCCCAGGCAAATGAGACTACACTGAAGATAATCCGGTTGTTTTCGTCAAGTGCGATCACCATTGCAATCAAGGCGATAATAATCAGCGTAACGCGAGTGGCGACAAGCACAGCCCGGTCGGAGGCGTTCTTTTTTATTATTCCCTGATAAATATTTTTTGAAAGAGATGAGGCCGCAATCAACAGATAAGAGTCGGATGAGCTGATTGTTGCTGCCAGTATGCCTGCCATTACCAAGCCGGCAAAAACAGGAACAAAGTAGCTGGAGGAGATCAGGATAAAGATGCTTTCAGCATCACTTTGAGTAAGTAAAGCGGTAGGGAATAAGACTCGTCCGATTATGCCAATGGAAACAGCTATCGCCAGTGAAATAGCGCACCAGATTACGGCGATGCGGCGGGATAAGGTAAGCTGCTCAATTTTGCGGATAGCCATAAATTTAAGCAGTATTTGAGGCATACCAAAATAGCCGAGCCCCCAGGATAAAGTAGAGATAATAGTGAGAAATCCGTAAGGTACGGCAGTTCCGAAAACAGGTTTACCGGCTTCAACCACCTGGACACCATCAACAAGGACCGGTTGGGCCATACCGAAAAATTCGAGAAACCCCGGGATCTGGCGGGCGTTTTCGATGATGGCGCCAACTCCTCCGGCCTTCAAAACGCCAACAATCAGCGCCGCCATCAGAGCAAAAAACATAATCACGCCCTGCATGAAATCTGAGGCGCTTTCTGCCAGAAATCCGCCGATGAAGGTATAGGCAACCACGAAAATTGCTCCTGCAATCATCATTGTATGATATTGAGTATTGAACAGTGTACTAAAGAGCTTGCCCACGGTGACGAAACAACTGGCCGCGTATACGGTAAAGAAGATTAAAATAAATACTGCTGCAATCATGAGAATTATTTTTTTGTTTTCCTTATAGCGATTGCTAAGGAAATCAGGAATGGTAATCGCATCGCCTGCCACAACTGAATAGCTGCGAATGCGTTTGGCAACCAGCAGCCAATTCAGGTAGGTTCCGATCAAAAGCCCGATGGCTGTCCAGATCGCGTCACTTAAACCAACGTAATACGCAACTCCCGGCAGTCCCATAAGCAGCCAACCGCTCATGTCGGATGCTTCCGCGCCCATGGCGGTTATCCAAGGTCCCAATTGACGTCCGCCAAGCAAGAAATTCTCCGAACTTTCATTGGCTCGTTTGGCGTAATAAATACCGATTCCAATTACAACAGTAATATAAAGAATCATTACAATCAGGATCTGCATGCTTGAACTCATCATCAGTACACCTTTTCTGTTTAGTCGTATTCTGGTCAGCTGTCGCTCTGGCTTTATATTTCAGTCATAAATCAAGATTTGTTGTTATTTGCCGCTTTTTTTAATGGTTTCATAAATGGTCGAAAATATCCCGAACAAGATGCCGACAACAGGGAAAATCAACCAACCCGGGTGCCACAGCCCGCGGAAAAAACCAAGGTAGAGATAGAACAAAGCAGCAAGGGGGAAAACCACACCCGCAACTGCACCAGTCACTTTGTCTGCAGCAACTTTTTCCGGCGAGTAATCCTCGATTTGGAGCAGGCGCTGATAAGACTCACGCGCAGTACCGGCTTTAATAAAAATAAAAACAGCAATAGCGATAAGCAATAGCAGTATTGCCACCGCAGCGTAGCCCTCAAAGCCTGAGATTACAGCGGTGAGTAAAACCGGAACCGGTGAAAGGATACAGAGACCTACACCGATAATTATTGCAGCCGTAAATGATGGGGTCTGCTTATCATATTTCCGGCTGATTTCTTCACGCAGGTTATCCGGCAGGGTGAAACCTTTTTCCAGATATTTGAAACGCTCCATTTGAATACCGCTAAAAATGAATAAACCTACTCCAATCGCAATGAAAAGGAACATCACGATCACGCCGATCACGCCGCCGGCATCGTTTATCTTGCCGTCTGAGAATATCCCCGAATCACCCATACCGGCGAGGAATACCATCAGTGCTACCCCGGAAATAATTAAGAATACCCCCAGGCCAATCAACAGACCTGCATTGCGATTTGCTGAAATATACGCGCGAGCTTCTTCTTCTTTTAAAAGAGGCAGATTTGGACCTGCAACATGAGGCGGATTTGGATCTGTGCCCATTTGTTGCATCCCAAGCTGTTTGACAATTTCATCAACGTTGCCAAATTGCGTAATCACAGCGCCAACGGCTTCATTGTCAGTTTGCCCTTCGTTTTTCAAAGCATTGTATTTTTCTTCCATTGCTGTAAGCAATTCTTGCTTTGTTTTGAGTACAGGATCAGTATTGGGCAGACCGGCAAAAATGTTGTCAAGATACTTTTTAATTGTGTCCATTTTTCTTCCTCTCCATTCAATTAAGGCAGGATACAAAGCAGTTACCTTGATTATATACGTTAAACCAGTATTTCCCGAATCTTTGTTAAGCTTATCAGTTCTCGAAGTAAGTATATCCGCGCATGCCATTGTCGTAGGCACGCATAATTTCTTTGCGGTCCGCAGCGTTGATCAAACCCTTTTGAACCGCGGCTTCAGCAATATGGCGGAACCTTGTCAGCAAACGCTTGGGATCAAACTCAACATAAGACAAAACATCAGAAACGCTGTCGCCATGAAGCTCTTTAACAAATTCAAAAGTTCCGTCATCGTTGATTCGAATGCTGACAACATTGGTGTCGCCGAACAGGTTATGCAAATCTCCCAATGTTTCCTGATAAGCACCAACCAGGAAAAAGCCCAGATAGTAGTCCTCATCATCTTTAAGCTCGTGTAACGGCAAAGTTCTCTTGACATCATGTAAATCGATAAAATGATCTATCATGCCGTCACAGTCGCAAGTGAGGTCGGCTATGATCGCCTGGCGCTTCGGCATCTCCAGTAAGCGATGAATCGGCATAATCGGGAAAAGCTGATCAATCGCCCAGCTGTCCGGAATCGACTGGAAAACTGAAAGGTTACAGTAATAGGTATCTGCAATCGCGCTGTCCAGATCTTCAAATTCAGGCGGCCGGTGTTTTAATTTGGTTTGTTCATGAGCGATAAGGTTGATCGTGTTCCAGAAGATTTTTTCCGAAAGCGAACGTTCCCGTAATGTAACCTGACCATGTTTAAACATATCGCGGATTTCATCACGGTAATAGAGCGCATCATTGTAGCATTCCTGAATTTTCTTCAGGGTAACACTATGATACACATCAAACAGGTTCTTCATTTGCTCTGAAGCGTCAGGATCGAGGCTTTCAGGCAGTTCGAATTCTTCTTTTTTGGCAACATCTATCACATTACAAATGAGCACAGAATAATAAGCAACGGTTGTCCGGCCGGATTCTGTAATCAATACCGGATGTGCCACCTCGCTGGGATCAAGGATTGACATAACTGCTTCAACGACGTCACTGCAGTATTCTTCAACCGTATAGTTACGGCTGTTCGTGTAGTTGGTGCTGGAACCGTCATAGTCGACAGCAAGGCCGCCGCCCAGGTCTAGGTAACCCATGGGAGCGCCTTCACGAACTAACTCAGCATATATCCGGGTGGCTTCGTGAACCGCGCTGCGGATATCGCGGATATTGGGAACCTGAGAACCAAGGTGATAATGCAGCAATTTAAGAGAATCAAGCATATTGAGCTCGCGTAGTTTATCTACAACAGCTATTACCTCTGTTACATTGAGACCGAAAATACTGCGGTCTCCACCAGAATCCGTCCAGTGGCCACCGGCTTTAGCTGCGATTTTAATCCGGACACCGATATTCGGCTTTACGCCCAGAGCTTCTGAACGTTCCAGGATCGCATCAAGCTCAGCCGGGGTTTCAAGAACCATAAAAATCCGAAAACCCATTTTAGTAGCGTAAAGGCTAAGATCAATGAATTCCTCATCTTTATAGCCATTACAGATTAAGCAGGCTTCGCTGTCTTTCATCATGGGCAAAGCACCAATCAGCTCTGCTTTGCTTCCGACCTCAAGTCCATGGTGATAGCGCTCGCCAAAGCGAATCACTTCTTCAATCACCTGCTGTTGTTGATTAACCTTTATAGGATAAACACCGCGGAAACAATTTTTATAGCCCAAATTTGCCATTGCCTCAGCAAAGGAGTTATTTATCAGCGATATTTGTGAATCAAGTAGATTTTCAAAGCGAAGCAGCACAGGCATTTGCATGCCGCGCTCGCGAATACCGGTTACGATGTCCATAAGGCTGACAGCATTTTCCGGGCTGTTCTTGCTGGGGTTTACTACGACTTCACCTTTTTTAGATATCGAAAAATAGCCGGCTCCCCAATTCCGTGTACCGTAAAGATCCTCGGATTTTTCTTTTGTCCATCTGCCCAGCAGATCCGGTTTCTCCATTTTTACTTCTCCATCTCATACCGTTGCGGTAAGCATGCTAAACTCGTTCGAAAAACCTTAACATGGCTCGGTTCTTCTTTTTTCCGAAACCGTCCAATTTTTAATGATACAAAAATTACCAGTAAATAACAACATAAACAGGCCGGCAAACTACGAAACCGGCCAGATCGGTTGATCCAGTCGGTTCGTATTGCATTTCGGCCTTTTATGTAGAGCGTCGACAGACGCACAAAAGCAATTACACAGCCATGAGCTGTTTTTTCAGTTCACTTTAAATGCATAAGCGCTCAACTTGGCGGATATATTCAGCATCGCTGATTTCTCCGTTAGCTAAACGATTTTGGAGGGCAGAAAGAATTTGTCGCTTTTGATAATCCTGTTGCGCCACAACCTTCACAGGAACAGGTTCCATAAATCTCCAATTGCGAGCTAATTTTTGCAAGACACCCGTAATCGCTTCATATATATTATTCATCATAATTACCACATCCTTCATCGGGTTTTCAAAAGCATTTCACTCTTGGCGTACAGCTTCATCCCTGTTTTCGCCCGGGTATTAAAATAAATTCCTGTTCTTACTTTTATAGAGTACCGGGCAAATGTGAAGGCAGAATGTCGGCAATGCAAACGCAGTCGGAAATTGAAAATGACTGTTGCGATTTTAATTTGGCAGCACAGTCAGGTGTGCACTTTGATGCGTTTTCTGTATTGAACACCGCCAGGGACAAATGATTCCGCTGATCCAGTTTTCTGAAGGCCTGGCGCCTCTGGCTGGTTAACGTCTGAAATCAACAAAATAACGAAACGTGGAGGTGTATACATGAAACCTGTTAAGACGTCTATACGGCCGTAAAAGACTAAAGTCGGTTTGCAATGGTTTTAGCTTTTTTGCTGACTTTACTAATGGCAATGCCGGTGCAGGCAGCGCCAAGCGAGAAAAGCAAAGCAAATAAAGGCAAAGAATGGACTTTTGATAACGAAATCACAGAAAAAGATCGTAAAGAAGCCCGCTCAGGTTTTCGAGGCACTTATCCGGTGACGAAGCTCAGGTGTTACTACGGCTGTTACCCCTGTAGTAGGCGCTGACGGCTATCTCGTACCTGATTATTTCAGGTCGCCGAACTATGCTTACAGTCCACAGCTGACCAAGTTCCTGGACGAACTGCTGGGACTCAAGTTCCGGCGGTGTAATGCGCTGGGAGCGGTACATACCGATTGCCCAACCAGATACAGATGCTTATGAAGGTTGTGACTATTACAGAAATTGAGCATTGTCAGGTATAAGGAAAAGCTGCATTCAGAGCTGCCCGAAACAACCCGGCAGTTATGTTCAGCTTTCAACCGTCCGTGTGCTAAGTGCAGGAATCCAGTGAAATGCCTGCATGACGGCAGCAATATAGTCAGGGTAACGGCGAGTTAGCAAAAGCTGTTGATAATCCGCATTCGCTCGGTGAAGCGATCCTCTCCACCAAAGACCGCCCCGTGCGTATCAAAGTTTATAACCTTCTGCCTACAGGCGAAGAAGGTGATCTGTTTATTCCGGTTGATACCACAGTAATGGGCGCCAGTGACGGCACTATGGTAATGAACGGAATGGAAATGGATTCCGGAATATACTCAGAACCGTGCCAATATACATATGCACGGCAACAACACAGTCTGGATCAGTGACGGTACGCCGCATCAGTGGATTACGCCCGCAAATGACACTGATGCCGACGGCAAGCCGATCATGTATCCCCAGGGCGTAAGTGTTGTCGATGTGCCTGACATGGTTCCATCATCAGTAAGCGATAGACGCGACGGCACAATAACGTTGTTCTATACAAATGCCCAAAAGTGCACGACTGATGTTCTATCATGATCCATTCCCTATGGCATCACCGGCTTAATGTTTATGCAGGAGCCGCGGCCCGTATCTGATTCAGGATCAGGTTGAAAAGATCTTATTTTGGAACATAAATGAATCTGGCGTTAACCCACCTTAAAAGCTACCTGCCAGATACAGGAATACCGCTGATCATTCAGGATAAGACTTTTGTTGATGCACAATCGGCGAATATGACCCCGACCTGGGCACAAAAAGGGCAGTGACTAAGCCAAGCGGCAACACAACGCCGTATATTCCAGGTTCGCCTGTAACCGGTGACCTGTGGTATCCTCATGTCTACAGTCGGCCCAAAACCCGCTTACGCCGAAGGCGAAACTAACCCCTTTGGCCGCTGGATGTATGGTGCAGTTCTGGCCGCCGACGAAGACATCGCCTACAGTCCGGTTCCCAACCCCTATCATGACCCAATGAATCCGGATCTGAAGGCCGCCGACTATTTTTAACCGCCGAATCGCCTGCGCCTGGCGAATCTTTCATGGATACACCGACGGTCAACAATACCGCCTATCCGTATCTTGAGGTTGATCCCAGGCCACTATCGCTTCAGGATTCTTAATGCTGCCAATGACCGTTTTTCAATCTGTCACTTTATCAGCAGGCCACGGCGAAGCCGGAAACAAAACCAATGGCTATGCGACAGAAGTGAAAATGGTTCCGTCTACACCAGATGTGCCACTGCCTGCGCATCGTGAGCGAATGTCACCTGATCCGACCCTGGTAGGCTACGATTGGATCCAGATCGGCAACGAAGGCGGCTTCCACCGCATCCGGCAATTATTCCCGCTCCAGCCAACCCTGGAACCTCGACCTGACAACCTTTAATGCCGGCAATGTTGATGCACATTTCTGCTACTACAGAACAGCTGGAAAGGGCAGATGTGCTGGTTGAATTTCTCCAAGCACGCCGGCCAGACGCTGATACTGTACAACGACACTCCGGCGCCCTGCTAAGCCAATGACGCACAGTACGACTACTACACCAATGGCCGGATCAGACAGAAATCGGCGGCGCTCCTGTAACTCCCAGCGGTAAAGGCCCCAACACGCGTACAATTATGCAGATTCAGGTTGCAGCAACAGCAGCGGCGCCGGAGCATACGACCAACAGGCCCACGATGGATGTCTTCGCTAAGGGCGCTATCAGCGACGGCGACAGTGAAACTAATAATTGGTGTTTTCGCGACTTCCCAAAACACAATTATCATTCCACAAGCCGCCTACAATTCTGCATACGGCGTATCAAATCTACCGGTGGGGAAAAACAGCAAAGCTTATCTGCAACTCTACGAAAATGAAAGAAAATTCGCCCCCATTGATAAAGACGGCGCTCTTCAGCCTGAAGTGACGCTCAGTTCGAGCCTAAAGCCCTACATGACGAAATGGGTGAGGTTTATGATGAGTATGGCCAGTGGGCGGCTACCACTCTCGACCTGATCTCTAAGGCCACCTCGGTCAACGCGTCCTTCCTCACTTACGGGTTTGCCAGCCCGCCTGTAGACATCATCGCCGGCACTGCGGATCTGGATCAGACGCTGATTGGTTCTGAAAAGACGGCACCCAGATCTGGAAGATAACCCACAACGGCGTGGACACGCCGCCACAATCCACGCATCTCTTCGACTCGCAGCTTGTCAGCAAGGGTTGCCTGGGACGGGGCTTTGCCTTGCCGCCGGACGCGAATGAGCTCGGCTGGAAGGAAACCCTGCAGGTCAGCCGCTGGAAATTACCTTCATAGCGATGCGACCGAAGATTCCGACTGAAAGATCAGGTGCCGTTTGCTGTACCCAACGAAATTATCCATAATCGATCCCACATTGCCTGAAGGCGCGCCTGATCGACCCCCGCCGAGCTGGCTGGTTCACTCCCGCAGGCGACAAGATTAACCAGATTCTCAATCATAAGGTGAACTATGGCTGGGAGTATGGCTGTGCCTGCCATATCCTCTCGCACGAAAAATGGATATGATGCATACCATGTCGTTCGCAATTCCGCCCAAGGCTCCTGCCAGCCTTACAGGAACTATTTACCGGCAACGGCGCCAACCGCTCATATCAATTGACCTGGGCTCATAACGCCAGTAACTCAGCACTCGCATTGTCCAGCGTGCGGTTAGCGCTGATGGTGCACAGGCCAATCTGGCAGCCTTAGCCAAAGACAGCACTACATACCTCGACAAAATAGGTAACAAAGCTCCAGCAGCCTGCTATCGTGTTTGCGATCAATCAGGTTGGTGACACCCAAGCCAGCCGGATTCACGGTTATAACCGCAAATCAGCTTTCAGTAACACCATTGCTACCGGAGCGGCACCGGCCACAGCGCCAGCTGCTCCTACAGCTAACAGCAAGCGGTATCGCCGGTGCACAAACACTGCTGAACTGGGTCGATAATGCCGATAATGAAAGCGGATTTATAATCCATCGAAGCGAATAATTTTGCCAGCTTTGTCAGAAATCCCTGTCCAGTGCCATCAACAACAGTACGGATACTTGTTAACTTCACCGACAACAGTGTTGGCGGGAAAAACACCTTCACTTTTGTGTAGCCAGCTGTTAACGGAGCCGGCTCAATCTTCTCAATATTTGGCGCTGTAAGCTTCTTGAGCGATTTTTCGCACCGATGGATGTTGCAGCAGCAATCAGGTTCAATGCAAACTTCGACCGGATAACCATAAACTGGACTGATACTGGCCGACAATGAAACCAGCTTTGTGATTCAACGCGCAACTGACGCTAACTTTACCGTCAACCTTACTACAGCCACAGTAAATGCAAATATCATTACCTATCGAACTGGTAATCTTGCTCGAGAATACGCCATTCTACTCCGGATCCAGGCGGTTAACAGCGCCGGTGCCTCTGTCTGAACACAAGCAGAACCTTTCCCGATAGTTACACCATAAGTGCGTCACCAATAAGGAGCGGTAAACGAATAGGCAAACAAATAGAAAACCGAATGGAATCTGAATAGCTAAGCGTAAGCATAAGCAATCGGTGGAGATACCGGCCATTAATTGACGGAATCCCCACCACCGTACCTTCACCGTTCGGTATACGGCCATTCCAAAGTTTACAGGTTACGAATTAGAATAGCATTCCATTAAACTGAGGAGTATCAGCTCGCTTGTGACAAATCATTTGGAATAAGACGTTTCAGGATCAGGCTGTCGCTGTGTATCAGTAGCCTTTTCTCGTATTTGCCCACATCCATGCACTCTCTCTGTCCAAGTCCGCAGCTTTCACAAGATTCTTAAAGCGTGTCCGGATTCTTTTCCATCGTTTCCATGTGACCATACGGATTCTCCACTTGGATCCATTCGTCCAATACTTGAAGCAGTTTCTTCGCATCAGCGAGTTTAGTAATTCATCAACCCTGAACAAGGCTGTTCAGTCTGGATTTAGTTCTTTGATTTGTTCATTGCTGCGCCCGTCACTTCCGGACTTTATCCTTGAACTTTTAAGACGCTTTTTCAGATGGATTTCGAAGTCGCCCTTCGCCTCCGGTAGATGTAAAAGCCGTAGCTGAATATTTGACGAATTTGACGTGTGCGACTTTCGTCTTCTCCCGATTCACTTTAAGGAACAGCTTCCCTCGATGAATGGCAGAATCTTGTCCAGCGTTTTAACGGTTGCCGCTTTCTTGCTTTTGCAGAATACCATCAGGTCATCCGCATAACAAAAGCGATGTCCCCGCCTTTTTCCAGTTCCCCGTTACCGCGTTGTTCAGCATCATTCCCCAGAAGCGGACTTAACGGCCGCCCTGTGGTACTCCTTCTGGGCTGTTCTCGAACATCCCGCCGACCATAACTCCTGCCTGCAGGAACTTGTGGATCAATGAGATCACCCGTCCATCCTTTATCGTCTCCGATAATATCTGGATAAGTCTGCTCTGGTTGACCGTGTCGGAAATACTTTTCCAAATCCCATATCAACTACATATCTGTAGCCTTCTGTGATGTTGGTTTGGCATTTCTTCAGCACATCGCGCGGCACCTTTTCGGTCACGAATCATAGCTGTTGTCCGAAAACTGCTCGTAGATTGGTGTCAGGTTTGACTGATCGCCTGTTGGATCAGTCGGTGCACGACGGTGGGTATTCCCAGTTTCACGGTTTCCCGTTCTCCTTCGGTATTTCTGCGGCGAACGGGGCTTGGACATATTACCGTCCCGAATAGCTCGCGAAGCTCATCTGGTGTTCTTTAGGAGGCAGAAGTTCATCCACTACCATCCTGTCGATTCCACCTGCGCCCTTGTTTTTCTCTTGACCTGACGATATGCCAGATCCAGATTAGCAGGGGCTAAGAGGCCCATAAACAGGCCTTCCGTCTGCTTCGTTCTGTTGGTGATGTCTGTTTCGGTTATCCTTCATTGACCGCACACTTCTGTTATCTCTTCCGTTCCGCGAGCGCCAGCAGATAGTCCCACAGCGTGGAAGTTATCCTGTGCTTATCATCATCACTTCCAGTAATCCTCATTGACCCTCACCTCCCTTGGTTCGGCCTTTCCCAGTTGTTCTAGACCCACTTCTGGTACCGCCTTCTGCTGACTTCTCACGGCAAATCTTGTTTCAACCAGGCTTCTTACTCCGTTTTCCACCGTCCGTGAGATCTCCCACGGTAAAAGACGCGCTTTCGTTCCATCACCCGCAGCATCTACACTGGCATGTCCGTGTAGCTTTTGGACTTCGACTTGAAATGCAGCCTCATCCCACGCTTTGTGCCTAATGCTGTTCGTGTTCCTCAGGCCGGAGCTGCCCATAACTCCTTCAGATTCCACCTCGCGGTGGACACCCTTGCTTATAGCCTTAATGGTTGGTCGCTACATGTACCCCACAACGGACTTGCACCGTCTGATGAAACGCCGCTGCGTGGCGCGCACATCCTGAAAAAGCGTCGTTGCTGACGTGCTTTTTACGTCCGTATACTGTCCTAATACTATTCCAAAACAGTCAGATCGTTGTAATCTCTTGACCTATCGGCCGGACTGGTTCAAAATATCCAAGGTATGAAAGGATTCTAGTATATGGCTATTACCGATTTTTTAGAAAAGAACGCTCGGCTGCACCCCAATAAAGTCAGCCTGGTTGAAATTAACCCGGCAAACCAGCCGGACCATGCCATGACCTGGCGCGAATTCAACCTGATTGAAACAACTTCGACAGAAAAATACCGCCGGGAAATAACATGGAAGGAATTCGATATCAAAGCCAACCGCTTTGCCAATCTCCTGTTTACCCGTGGTATAAAAAAGGGTGACAAGGTGGCCATCCTGTTAATGAACTGCCTCGAGTGGCTGCCAATTTATTTTGGCATCCTGAAGACAGGCGCGCTGGCCGTACCGATGAATTATCGCTATACCGCCGAGGAAATCCAGTACTGCCTGGAACTGGCAGAAGTTGACGCACTCATTTTCGGACCGGAATTCATTGGACGTGTAGAAGCAATTTTTGATCACATTCCGCAGGTGCGCAACCTGTTTTATGTGGGTAACAACAAGCCCACCTTTGCTGACAGCTACGATAAACTGGTTTCCTATTGCAGTTCTACAGCACCTGCTGTGGAACTCCTTGACGAGGATGATGCCGCTATCTACTTTTCCTCAGGTACAACCGGGTTTCCCAAAGCGATTCTGCACTCACACCGGGCGCTGACCGGCGCCTGCCTGACTGAACAGAACCATCACAGCCAAACTGCAGACGATGTTTTTCTGTGCATCCCGCCGCTGTACCATACCGGCGCAAAAATGCATTGGTTTGGCAGCCTGATTTCCGGGAGCCGCGCGGTCCTTTTGCGCGGCGTAAAGCCGGAGTGGGTATTCCGGGCTATTTCCGAAGAAAAAGTGACAATTGTCTGGCTGCTTGTCCCCTGGGTGCAGGATATTCTGGACGCGATTGAATGCGGCGAGCTGAAGCTGGAAGAATGCCGGCTTGAGCAATGGCGCTTAATGCACATAGGCGCCCAGCCTGTTCCGCCCAGCCTGATCAGACGCTGGAAAAAAGTGTTCCCGCACCATCAATATGATACAAACTACGGCCTCAGCGAGTCGATCGGACCCGGCTGTGTACATCTGGGGGTGGAGAATATCCACAAAGTCGGGGCGATCGGGAAAGCCGGCTACCTCTGGGAAGCCGATATTGTCAATGAAAAAGGCGAATCAGCTGCAACAGACGAGGTTGGCGAGTTAATTGTCCGCGGCCCCGGCATAATGAAATGTTATTACAACAACCCTGAAGCAACCGCTGAAATCTTAAAAGATGGCTGGCTATATACCGGTGACGTTGCCAGGCGTGACGCGGATGGCTTTATTTATCTGGTTGACCGCAAAAAAGATGTAATTATTACCGGCGGCGAGAATATCTATCCCGTGCAACTGGAGGATTTCCTGCGCACCCATTCCGCGATCAAGGATGTTGCCGTAATTGGCTTGCCTGATGAGCGTTTGGGCGAAATTGCCGCTGCCATTGTTGAATTGAAGGAAAATTCCGCCGTTACCGAAACGGAGCTGCAAGAGTACTGCTTTGAGCTGCCGCGTTATAAAAGGCCGCACAAGTTTATTTTCGCTTCAGTGCCGCGCAATGCCACTGGCAAAATTGAAAAACCTTTGCTGCGCGAAAAATACGGCGCGGAACGTCTGGTAGAAAGCCAGACAACCAAATGAGCAAGTAGACTCCGCCTCCGTTTTGGATTATACCTGTCAATATCAATGCAAAACCCAGTCACTGTTTGGCAAAGGCCTTTCGGGACTGGGTTTTTATTGAGTCGCTACATTCTAACTATTTGTTTTGTCGTTAATTGGGAAGTATTAACGCACTCATGCACGGTGGGGCTGGACTGGTCTGCGGAACGCAAAAGCCAACGGCAACAGAACCACCAAAGTAATTATGGCCTCCGGCAGCATATAAGAGCCGTTGTATACCAGAGAATACATCCAGGGATTTAAGCCGGTTCCTTCTGCATAAGAAGCATAAAAGATCACGCCGGAGAGTACATGGCTGACTGTGCGGCCCAACATACCCACGATTACGCCAATAACAATGTTGGCAGGCTTAACCATACTTAACCTTCTTAAGACATTTCGTTCGTCCAGACGCCGGGAAGCAGGTGCCGCAAAGAAACCGGCCAGACCGAGCAGACCGAAAGCAAGTGGATAATCCAAGAATATTGAGGCCCAATGGGCAGCATAAGGTGAAATTACAAACTGCAGAACACCATACACAGCTGCTATACCAAGCCCCCAAACCGGGCCGAAAGTAAGAGCACAAAACAGTATTGGCAGCATGGAAGCTACTGTAACAGAACCGCCCTGTGGCATGTCGAACAGTTTGATCAGCGAAAGGACGCTGGCCAGCGCGATGGCCATGCCTCCGGTTGCTGTTGCTAGAATGGTTTCGCGCGATTTAGCTGTAGCTCCGGGCGCTTGTGGTGAATTAGCCATATGTCATTACCTCCTGACAAATAAAAACCTTCCTGCGCCAGATGCGTGTCAGGAAGGTACAATAAAACCAAATTATTGTCCCTACGCCGGCATTATCCGGATCAGGTTGCAGGGTCGGCACTGTTTAGTGCCCTCTCAGCCGGCTATAGCCAGCTCCCCTCTTTTTTCTTAATGTTAGCATTTACTCTGGATGTTGTAAAGATTCAGACGTTACCAGACAAATGAGTAACAAAAATTCATTTGTTTACAGGCTAATTCAGCAAATTTTCCAGCGGTTCACATTCAAGCCCAAAGGCTTCGGCGACACCTGCATGCGTGCACTTGCCGGCATAACAATTCACCCCATTGGCAAGGCCTTTATTCAAGCCAACTGCTTTTTCCAAACCATGGTCGGCCATGAGCAGACCGAACTGCAGGGTAGAATTTGTGAGAGCAATTGTCGCGGTTCTGGGCACAGCACCGGGCATATTCGAGACACAGTAATGGACAATTCCTTCTTTGATGAAAACCGGCTCGAGGTGAGTTGTGGCCTGGGAAGTTTCAAAACAGCCGCCCTGGTCAACTGCAACATCAACCAGTACAGCACCTTGCTTCATTGTTTTGATATCCGCATGTGAAACCAGCTTGGGCGTAGCCCGGCCTGGCAGTAAAACCGCGCCGATAACCAGATCGGCTGTTTGAATGGCCTGTTGTATGTTGGCTTTCGTGCTGAATAAAGTGTTCACCCGGGCACCGAACAAATCATCAAAATATGTCAGTCTTTCGGCACTGATGTCGAGCACGGTCACATTGGCGCCAATTCCGATTGCAATTTTACAGGCATTAATTCCGACAGTACCGCCGCCAATAATCACAATGTGCGCCTTTTCAACGCCCGGCACTCCGCTTAACAGTATCCCGCGGCCACCAAAATGTTTTTCCAGGTATTTTGCACCTTCCTGAACAGAAAGGCGCCCCGCTATTTCGCTCATAGGCTGCAAGCAAGGCAATCCATTGGAGCTGCTTGTTATCGTTTCGTAAGCAACAGCCTTTACTTTCCGAGCCAGAAGTTCGTCCGTTAATTCCCGGTTTGCAGCCAGATGCAAATAAGTAAACAGAATCAGTCCTTCACGCAGGTATTTGTATTCTGATTCCAGAGGTTCCTTAACTTTAACGATCATATCGGCCTGACGCCAGACATCAGCAGCGTCTTGAACAATCGTGGCTCCTGCTTCGACGTATTCCTCATCACTAAAACCTGAGCCAAGGCCGGCACCTGTTTCAACCAGCACCTGATGCTGATGAGCCACATAAGCATGTACCGTTTGCGGTGCCATTCCGGTACGGAATTCCTGATCTTTGATTTCTCTAACCAGACCTACGATCATTAGTTTTCTCCTTCAGAACAAATTCCATTTAGTTTAGCATAAACCACGCGTAATCTGGAAAAAACCTTCTGTTTTTGTCCAGAAAGAATCTGAATGGTAACCATTTTGTGACTTGGGGCCAGGCGACTGTGGTAATGGGTATAATTACCATCAAAGGTTTCGTATGGTGAGTTGCCAGCTTGGTACTGTACCAATATTTTAGGAGGAATGCTCAGAATGAAGTATCTTGATATTCCAGGTCTACGGATGAAATCATCGAACATAATTATGGGCTGTATGCATTTGAATGAACTGAATAAAAGCGAAGCCAATACGCTGATTAACAATGCCATTGAAAATGGAATTAATTTTTTTGACCACGCAGATGGTTATGCAAACGGACTTTGTGAGTCATTATTCGCGGAAGCGATTGATATGAATGATGATTTCCGCGAAAAAGTTATCATTCAGAGCAAGTGCGGTATTCGTAAAGACAGCCCGAAGCTGCGCAATTATTATGATTTCTCCAGAGATCACATTCTGGCAGCGGTGGACGCCAGTTTAAAGCGGTTACAGACAGATTACCTGGATGTTCTCTTGCTGCATCGGCCGGATGCACTGGTCGAACCCGATGAAGTAGGTGAAGCTTTCGACCGGCTGCAGGCCAGCGGCAAAGTCCGCAGTTTTGGCGTTTCGAACCAGTATTCGCTGCAGATGGAACTGCTGCAGTCTTCACTGCGTCAGAAGCTGGCTTTTAATCAGGTGCAGCTGAGCATCGCGCACACGCCGCTTTTTGATGCCGGAATTACTTTCAATATGGGACTTCCTCAGGCAATTGACAGAACCGGTGGCATGTTGGAATACTCCCGCCTGAACAACATTACCCTGCAAGCTTGGTCACCTTTCCAATGGGGCATGTTTGCCGGTGTTTTCCTGGGTGATTATGAGCGCTATGAAGAGCTGAACAAAGAAATCGATCAGCTCGCGGAAAAATACGCAGTCCCAGCGGAAGCAATAGTTGTCGCCTGGATTACGTCACACCCTGCCAATATTCAGGTCATTATTGGTACAACCAAACCAGAACGTCAGAATAACAGCTGCTTAGGTTCAGAAATAAAACTGACCAAAGAAGAGTGGTACATTCTCTACAAAGCTGCTGGCAACCCCATACCTTAAGAAATAAGAAACTTTATTTAATTATCCGTAAAAAGATAACCTGTCATTGTTAACGAGCCCAATACAGGCTGTCGATTGAAAACCGTTATTTTATCCGTTGCTGCTGTAGCCCCCAGAACATACAGTAGCGGGTAAAAATGGTCTGGTGTGGGCACAGCCAGATTGGCCGCTTCACCATATTCGCCGTAGTTCAGAATGTTTTCATGTGTTCTGGCTTTAATATTCGTGCGGATAAAATCATCAAATTCTAACGCCCAGGCAAAACCCTCTGTTTCGCGGTTCCAATCTACGCGCCGCAGGTTATGCACTACATTGCCGGTGCCAAAAATCAGCACGCCTTGATCGCGTAATAAGCTCAGCTCCTGCCCAATCCGGTAATGTTCGGCTGGCGGTGCATAGGCATCGACACTGATTTGAAACACCGGGATTTGTTTTTCCGGGTACATGTGAATCAGCACTGACCAGGTACCATGGTCAATCCCCCAACTGCAATCGTAGTTGGTTTCGCTGGTGACCAGTTCTTGGGCAAGATGCGCAAACTGCGGTGAACCGGGTGCGTCGTAATTCAGTTCGTACAGTTCCTGCGGGAATCCGTACATATCATAAATTGTCTGGGGCTTTTCCTGGTTCGCAATCAACGTTCCCTTTGTATACCAATGAGCAGATACGGAACATATCGCGGTTGGCTGCGGGATCTCAGCTGCCAGCCTTTTCCACTCGCGCGTAAACTGGTTATCTTCTATGGCATTTATAGGCGATCCGTGACCGGCAAACAGTACAGGCATTCTAGTCATGTCTGTGCTCCCTTCTTCGGTTTTCTGTTCATAATCAGGATTAGAAGTGTGCCCAAAGCGGGCAAAATGAGTTGGCCAGGATTCGGCTCAACTTCGCTGGCAAGGCTGTTGATGAATGGCGCGGCTTTCAGATAGTAAACAGTCTTTTCGACAAAAACGCCCATGTCGCCGCCTCGGCGTGTCGTATGACCGCTGTGCCAGACACCGTCGGTATCCAGGAACGAAAAATCAACAGACCACTCGTAACGCATGCTGGGCTTATAGTTGTCGCTAGACCCGCCGACTCGCCTTGTCTCTATGGTGGCAGTGGTTGTCTCTCCCAAAAAGAAAAGCGCGATCCGGCTAGTACCCAGCAAGATCAAGGCCACACCGACCAGAGTTATAAAAATCCGCCAGAAAACATTGGACGCCTTGTTTTTCACCTTTATGGCCATGTCATCCTCCGAGCGGCAGCATCTGAAATTAGATTTTATTTTTTAGCAAATGATTGGCAGGCAAATGGGACTGGATGAAGGAAAGCACAAAATCAAAATCATCCTGTCCTGCGTATACCTGATTATGCACCAGATCACTGGTACGCAACTTGATAACTTCATGACGACGGTCAACTACGATCGCCCGAACCTGTTGAAATTTAGAATATGTTGACTGCTTCATTGCCGCGTTGAAGCCAGGAGCCGCTGCGCTGACCTGTCCGGATGAGATGCCCGCCAGCATGCTTAAATAGCTGAGAAGCTGAGCACGCTCGAATTGTCGGGTCAATTGAATATGCTTTATACCTGTTTCATCCATTTCAAAAATTACACTGTATTTACCACCTATAATAGCGGCATAAAGGAGATACGCAAAAGAGACCAGGATAAACATGCCCGCCAACAAGGCGCCAAAAACGGGGGCCAGTCCGGTGATCGCCTTCTGAAAGCCATCTTGCGGCGTTTGCAGGATAAGCATCAGGAGAAACATGCCGAGCAGGATGAAGAAAAATATTTTCCAGAGCAGGATCAAGATGGTGGGGTTACGGTAAAGGCTAAAGTCATAAGACCAGCGGAACTTGCCGTCTGTGCCCTTGACGATATTTTTGGTAACTTCTGCGGCTAACAGCTCTGGCTGTTCACCCGTGATCTTAGTTGGAGACAGGTCTTGATCGCTTTCGACAATTGATCGCTCGAGTTTATTCATGTAAAGTCCCCATTTCACTGCACTATGTGCTTTGCACGTTCAGTCCGGATAGACAATAATTATTATAACTTTTGAACTGCTTTTTACATAGATTAACATACTAAATGGGGCATAATCGATATTTGGCTGCAGCGTGATCTATAGCAGAATCAGGTTACCTTTGGCGACCTGTTAAAATAACAGCTGACAACACAGCACTCAAAGACATGACAAAATATTTAAACCTATTATTATTCATGTGATGTCTTTAAAATTCTTTCTAATTCACTCAATGATGAAATGATCATAGTAAAGATCCTGAAACATCACTCTTTAGTATTGTGTTTTCCAGTTTTTGAATATTACTATTGCTTTCTCAAGTAAATCTAGCGGTATAGTGATGTTGGTCTCGTCCGTCATTTTATTTTCTTCAAAAATTGGAACGGGATTACAGCCCCCGGACATAATTTCCACACTTTCCATGGCAAAACGGTTGCCGCAGTTTTGGCAGACAAGCTTGTCACCATCCTGCTTGTAGTAACCCCGACCAGAATCATAGCAAATCTGACAAGTATTGAATGCCGTTCGAATTGTTCCATCAGGGGCCTTCACTGCTAATACTTCCAGCTTTGTGCCATTTATCTCTGCAGGGTAAAAATTCGCTTTTTCGCTTATTTCTTCTTTTGGTATAACTATATCCGAATTCTTAACAAGTGTAATTTCTGCTTTTTGGACTGAGCAGGCGCTCAGAAAAACCAGAATAAGAACCAATATAACAGGGATAAATTTCTTCATTTCGTTTGATCTCCTTCTCTTACTGTTATTGTGCTTCGAATCATTCCCATCCAACAGCTGTATTGAAATGTACCTGTGTTGAAAGGTGTGAATTCAATAACGTTTTCACCAGTTTTAAATTTGTGTTCGAGATTATATTCAGGTATGAGAAAGGCATTGTTACAGCCATTAATACTTCCTTTTGGTGCATCAATAACCCACTTGACAGGAATTCCTGTCTGAACAGTTATTTTGGGATAACGGCCAGATTGTAGTGTGGAATTGACAACCTGTACCCCATTTTCCATGCTGGCCCTGTCTCCGGTTTCTGTGGAGTTATCTGGCCCTGAGAAAACTAATGGGTGAAATCCGGATAAACTCCACCCTTGAGAAAACATTGATAGCCCTAATATTACAACCAGTACTGCTCCGACTGTAACCATTCTACGGGTAAACTTTTTGCTTAGTATGGAACTTAACGCGCCCAAACCAAACATTAATGGAACTGTTCCCAAAGCAAAAAGCAACATAGAAAAAGCACCTTTGACAGGACTTCCAGTGGAAAGCGCGTAAATTTGCATTGACTGTAGCGGTCCGCAAGGCATTAATCCATTAAGTATCCCAACAATCAGCGGGCTCTTGCTGCCAGTATTTATATAAGGTAGTTTTATGCTTAGTTTTCTCAAAGAAGGGAATAAACCCAGCATATTTACACCCATCAGAACCATTAAGATACCGGCTGCAAGCTTCAAAAGCCCTTGCGTTGCTGGGGTAAATGAAATTGCTGAACCAAGGGCGCCTGCCAAAAAGCCACCAGTTGTATATGCAATCACTCTGCCGAGGTTATAAGCAGCAGTTGAGGCAAGCCCGCTTTTACCAATAGTTTGGGTGAGGTTGATACCGCCGCACATTGCAACGCAATGAACTGAAGTGAGCAGACCCACAACAAACAGCATTCCATAGCCCATATTTTCCTCAGCCAATTGACCGGGAACCAGTAAATTCAAAATTCCTGATTGGGAAAGTATTGTGTAAAGAACAGCAATAATCAGTAAAAATCCGGCTGATCTCCGAAAACCTTTGGGATCAGATTTTTTAACTGTGCTTACTAAGTATCCTGCATTTTCCACAACCTTGCGAAAATCAGATAACCCCGTGATCTCCGGATCAAACTCAATCTCGGCAAAACCTTCTTGATAGCTTACCTTTGCAGCTTTTACACCTGAAACACTTTGCAGAGCTTTGAGAATACGGCGTTCACAGCTAATACAAGTCATTCCGCCGATGCAGATACAAGTTTTGCTGACGACTGGTGCCGTCGTGGCTTTTCTTTCAGGCAGTGCCATCGATAGTACCGCCCCCGATCACAAGGTCACCATCATATAACACAACAGCCTGTCCCTTTGCTGGAGCTCTTTGCGGTGCATCAAACTCAATTCGGAGAGTATCAGAATCGAGCTGCCATACAGTTGCCGGTTGCTCTAATTGCTTGTACCGCAGTTTTGCATGTACCTTTATAGCCGAATCCAGCTGCTTGATTGGTATCAGGTTAATATCTCTGGCAATTAGAGTTTTCGCATTTAGCTTGTCCGTGGTTCCAACAGTCACCGTATTGGCTTCAGCACAGACTGAACAGACATACATTGGGTGTTGTCCTGAAAGGCCCAAACCCCTTCTTTGACCGATGGTGTAGTAGATTATGCCTTTATGCTCACCCAGATAACTGCCATCCGTATCCAGGAACTGACCTTTAGCTGGGGGTTTGCCGGTATACTTATTTATAAAATCGGCATAGTTGCCATTTGGGACAAAACAAATGTCCTGACTATCCTGTTTTTTGGCGTTAACGAAGCCATTATCTATCGCTATTTCACGAGTTTGAGATTTGGTCATACCTCCAAGCGGTAAAAGTGTATGTTTTAACTGATCCTGAGTCATAGCGTAAAGAACATAGCTTTGATCTTTTTCTAAATCAACGCTTTTCTTTAAGAGAAATCGATCACTTGCCAGGTCTTTTTTGATCTGGGCGTAGTGTCCTGTTACAAGATAATTCCTGCCTGTTTCGTGGGCGCGATGAAGCAATTTGCCAAACTTTAAAAACCTGTTGCAATCGATACAGGGGTTTGGCGTTCCGCCGTTTTGGTAAATTTCGACAAAGCGATGGATTACCTTTTCTTTGAAGACATCTGAAAAATTGAAGACATAAAAGGGAATGCCAAGTTTATTCGCTACGGCTCGCGCATCATCTGCATCTGTCAGAGAACAACAAGATTTTTCACGACAGTCAACTTCTTCATTACTAAAGAGCTTCATCATACTGCCAACGCAATCAAAGCCATGTTCAAGTGTCAGAAGTGCGGCCACAGAGCTGTCCACTCCGCCGCTCATGGCGATCAACGCGCTTTTATCCCTAAGCATCAGCGGTTAGCACCTTTATTGCTTTCATTATCAGTTTCTCCAGATATTTGGTGACATTTCCTACAACGAGAACGTTGCCTTCTAATTGCGGTTTTTTACTCAAAAACGTAATGCGATTAATAAAATGAGTAAGTCCTACACTCAAAAACAATGTAATAATTTATATTCCTACAAACATACTATGTTTATAGGATAGTTTTTATCATGACAGGCAACTGTTGTCAATCAGAAGTAATTGACATTCTGTCGAACGCACACTATAAATGTAAATAAACATATTTATCCGCTATGTTAGTGGGCATGTCGTTGGTTTAAAGGAAGAATTGGTAATGAAGATTTCAACTAAAGGCCGGTATGCGTTGCGTGTTTTGATTGATCTGGCGGAGCAGCAAAATGATAACTTCATTCCATTGAAAGAAATCGCAGCCAGACAAGAAATATCTGAAAAGTATCTGGAGAATATTCTTAAGGTTTTGGTGCATAATAATGTATTGACCGGCATGCGTGGTAAGGGAGGCGGCTACAGGCTGACTAAATCCGCGGAAGAACTTTCCGTTGGAAGCATTCTGCGCTTGACTGAAGGAGACCTTGCCCCCGTAACCTGCCTAGAACATGAAGCAGCCCTATGCTCACGGGCAGAAAACTGTAGGACTCTGCCTATGTGGAAGAACCTCAATGTGCTTGTAAATCGCTTTTTTGACAACATTACATTGGCCGACCTAATGGAAGGTTTAGAATAGGATATTGTTGATTTTCAGAAGTCTGTTCAGTATCGTTCTGCTACTTCGCGATATATTCCAAGCATTTTCTTTGAAATAATTCATTTGTGGGAGATTATCCAGCAAGGCAACGAGAGCCGAAATTTGACAACCTGCCAAGACTGAAAGTATTTTGGACGCTTTACAATGACTTTCATAAGCCATTGACAAAAGTCCCAGCATCACCAATCTTAATATTTCATCACATTGAGTACGGGCATCATGAACAACTACGGATCCAAGTTAACTTATCTAGAAGACTGCTGACGAGTTATACCATGACAATCTCGCCGAACAATAACACCAAACTCGTGTTAATCTTGACAAAAACAGGTACCGCCTCTAAACTAGACAAGCGACTATCGAGGCAAGTCCGCAATAAGTTATGCTGGCCTGCCAAATATCCTTAATCTACACGGAGAAGTACCCAAGTCGGCCGAAGGGGGCAGTTTGCTAAACTGTTAGTGGGGGCAACTCCAGCGAGGGTTCGAATCCCTCCTTCTCCGCCAAACAAGCCGAAAGCCTCTGGAAACAGGGGCTTTTGCTTTTTTATAGTACTAATACGGTGCTAGTTTAGTTGGTGATTCTATCATTTCAGCCTCATCATCAATCAAGAAGCAAGATATACGTTAACTTCGCAATCGATATCCTTCAAGAGTTTCAGCCAAGCTGTCAAATTGCTATCTTTGAGGAAGCCGAGCATATTTCCCTCTTCATGAAGCGAGTGCGTCAGTGGTCAGCCATCCACACAGCATTTCCAATTGCTCGGTGATTTCTCACCAATCCCGATTCAAATCAAGTGTCTTGAGGCTTATCTTGTTGCCGCATATTTTGAACAGTAATAACTCTATTATCGCATTCTGATGATATTAAATCCGATGGAAACAAATGAATTTTTTTATAGCTTGGTAGATAAGTAATTGAACAACGATGTTGCTCCTGGCAGTGTAATAAAGCAGCTTTATTGAGAACTGGCAGCTTTTTCATTAAGTCACACTACAAGTTACACTACAGGCAAAGATATACCCCCGCAAATGGCGTATTTGCAGGGGTTTTGTCTGGCGGAGAGAGTGGGATTCGAACCCACGGTGGGCGCGAACCCACGCCGGTTTTCAAGACCGGTGCCTTAAACCAACTCGACCATCTCTCCTAGTATTGAGCGCCACTAATTTTACATTGCCGAGTAGCATTATGTCAATTCAAGATTATTTGATTTGCAGCTGTGGTTATTTGCAGCTGATAACTGCAAACTTCTTTAGCTATGCATTATATATTATTGTCACATGTTATAATATTAATAATTATTTTACTGAACATAAATCACTATATGGATAGTATTTGCCATTTCAAATATATTTACTGAATCTGGACTTATGACTGATCAGCATTAAACTGTTTCATAAATTCTGAAAAGTATAATTACAACTTTAAATAGATTTTCCGGGAGAACTTTAAGTAACTGATAAAGTTCCCACTAGATGAACCTTAACTTAATTCATTAATATTTCTCACCATTAGTAGTCAAATATCGAACCGACTTTATAAATTGAGACACTTAAATATATCTAATGCGTAATTCATTTCTTATTATCATCATATTTATTCTAAATGCCCTTGTATTGCACTAGTTGAATTTTTCAGCACAAATCACACTAATAAGACATTTTTTGCGTCTATTTATTTTGGCAAATTAAAAATTAATTACATAAGGCATTCTGTTTTTACACATTTACCTTTCAATCGATCATTCTGAACTTTTTTACAGTAACATTTGTCGTCATTTAAATTAATGGGCTTTGGTGTTCTAAGGCGCCAATTCATCTAACTTGAAGATTAATTATTTATTAGGCCATTGGTTTTCATTATTCATCTGCTTATTGTTTACGGAATATATCCTAATGGTTCTTATAAGCCTATACTTACTAGGCCCTTTTAGATATATTTATACATTTATTTCTTTATTATATGATTTGCGATTTTGCATTTACGAAATGAATCTCTGTCGATAAAATCATTTCTGGCTTACTTTATTAGCTTTTGTTGATTTTCGTTCAGTCGTAAGCAAGTTATATTTGCCAGATGATCTGAACTGCTTCATAGTTTGGTTAAAACTAAACTATGAAACATCTAAGTGCTTTTACACAGAATCTTAGTCAAAATATTACGCAGATGTTCTGCTCGCCTTCCGCTTTTGCCATTTATGCCTGACTTCAATTTTAGATTATTTCAATACGTTGTTTAATATTTAGTTATATTTGGTTATATATATATATTAATTTTGTTATATATAAGTCATTATTTCTCTTAAATATTGGCTCTGTATTGCTATTACTGTTCTTCTCTGCATTATTGAATATGACACGTATCTGTCACTTATTTTTTGGATAGTTATTTGTAATCAGCTAGTGATTTTATTGCGATACATAAAATTTATTTCGTTACCGCGTTTGCAAGCGTTTTTTACTGTTTTAATTTAAGGGTAGTGAAGATACTTCTGCGGAATAAATAACACAGTATTGTTGCTATGAGACAATCAATTATTATTGTCGAGTAAATGTATTTCAAGGTAATTTGATTAGAGTCAATAATCGTATATTCATATTATTTATATAAGTATATTAATATGGTTTTTTCTTTCATTGAACTTAGTACCACATTGTTTCTTATGAATTGAAAGTCATCTTATTTTTGTAAAATCGTTTACATAACATTATATTTCGAACATTAGTAATGAAAATCCCATAAAATTTTAGCGCATTACTAAAAAAGTAATGCGAACTTTATATAATTCAGTAATTAAATATTTTTAATACAAACATATGTTCTATTTGCTTTTGCACCACATCTAAACTTTTGATTACTTCACTGGAATATATTAGAATTTATGTTTAAAATTTCTATGCAAATCGTAGTGCGCCAGTTTTTATTATTAGATAGCTAAGTTTAATCCAACTGTAGTAGACAAGAATTTTTCAAAAAAGAAAGCCATCAAGTTTTAATTGACAGCTTTACGAAATTTATATTTGTACCTTATTTTTTATGACTTGCTATTTTCTTGATGAATAAATTATGCATCTCGAGGAGCTTAATCATCAGTCTTCCTCGACTCCCATCCTGTCTAGTAACCTGCTTAAATCATCATTTGAATAATAATCAATAATAATGGAGCCGCGGCCTTGCCGATCACGTAGCTTTACCTTTGTGCCTAACGAACTCTTGAGTCTATCTTCAACCTGTCTGATACTTAAAAGATAAGCATCATCCTGCTTTACTGGCTGCGGTCGCGGTTTTTGCCATCTCTTTACTAATTTCTCAGTTTCTCTTACGCTCAGACTCTTTTCAGCAACGTGCTCTGCCAGTTTTTTCTGGTCATTTGGGTCTGGTATAGCTAATAAAGCCCGTGCATGTCCAGCTGTAATGGCTTCACTGATCAGCATCTGTCTGACTGGCTCAGAAAGGTTAAGCAAACGTAAGGTATTGGCAATTGCTGGTCGGCTGCGACCTACTACCGTAGAAAGCTTCTCTTGGGTCAAATTATGCTCACGAATCAGTCTTTCCAGGGCATGAGCTTCTTCTAAAGGGTTGAGATCCTGTCTTTGTATGTTTTCAATAAGGGCATGCTGTAATACTTGTAATTCTGTTAATTCGCGAATAATTGCTGGGATTACTTTTAGGCCCGCCAGACGTGAAGCGCGCCAACGACGTTCGCCAGCTACAATTTTATACCCGCTTTGTCCCTTACAAACAATTATTGGTTGAATAATTCCATTTTCGCGAATCGAAGCCGCTAGTTCCTCAAGCTTTTGTTGGTCAAAAAACTTGCGTGGTTGATCCGAATTCGGGCTTATATCCGTAATTTTCAGCTCAACAACTGCAGATTGAACATCTTCTGATAGTTGATCAGCTTGCGACAGCAGCGCTCCTAAACCCTTACCGAGTCCCCTGTTAGTTGAACTTGCCATTAGTGCCAGTCTCCTCTTGCTCTTCTTACGACCTCTTTCGCTAGTGAATCGTAGCTTTCAGCTCCTTTTGAACGCGGATCATACTCAAGTATTGATTTACCATAGCTCGGAGCTTCGCTCAAACGCACATTTCTAGGGATAATAGTTCTAAAAACCTTATCCCCAAAGTATCTGCGCACATCATGTGCTACTTGATGCGACAATTGTGTGCGCGAGTCAAACATCGTTACTACAACTCCAAATATTACCAAAGTTGGATTTAAGCTGCGTTTAACTATGCTAATAGTCTCCATCAGCTGAGTAACACCTTCCAAAGCATAATATTCGCCCTGGATTGGAACTAAAACACCATCACATGCCGTTAATGCATTAAGTGTTAAAAGGCCAAGAGAAGGTGGACAATCCATTAAAATGAAATCATATAACTCTCGCTGCGTCGTAAGAGCTTCTTTTAACAAGTACTCACGATTTGTTAATGCGACCATTTCAACTTCGGCTCCGGCCAAATCTATATTGGCTGGACAGATGAAGAAATTATCCCTTCCTGTCTCTGTAACTACTGATTCAAGCAAAATATCATTTATTAAAACATCATAGATCGTATTTTCAAGCTTCTTTTTATCGAGACCACAACCAGTCGTAGCATTTCCTTGTGGATCAATGTCGATAACTAGTACTTTTTTTCTCTGAGCTGCAAGAAATGCAGCTAAGTTGACGGTAGTCGTTGTTTTCCCGACTCCGCCTTTCTGATTTACAATAGCCAGTACATGCCCCATACCTCTTTGCTCCTTCTTACACTATCAACAATTCTATCATACGAATACTGTTTAATCATTTATTATCCAGACAAAACAAGCCGAGAGCTGACGTATATCGCAGATAAATACAATTAATGCTTTGTAGTTACGGGTAATTGTTTCATGTGAAACAATTTCGTCTGAAAACTCGTTGTTTGTTTGACTGTGTTTGTGCTATGAACATATCGAATTTTCGAAGCAAGACATTTACATATGATCAAATGAACCATCGGGTAATAATTTCATTTAAAGCTACAGATGAATTTTTGTTGTCATACACCACGGCGATTAAAGTCGGGGGTCAGGAGATGGATGCTTGCATCTGGCAACATATATTGAGCCATCAATGCAGACAGCGGATGTTTCATGTGAAACATCCGCTGTTTACGTAGTAGTACCAGTGCTTTTCGCGATTATTGAGCTGTTCAGCTCGCGTCAATGATCGGTCATAATATATACAATATTGTCACTATTCGTATATTTTTCTATTATTCTTTTGTGCTGCCTTTAGATATCCATAGTTGCATACTTCGCGTTTGTTGTAATAAATTCGCGGCGTGGTTCAACCTTGTCACCCATTAACAGGGTGAACACTTCATCTGCTTCCTGTAGGTCGCAAAGCTCAACCTGTTTGAGTTTACGGGTTTCAGGATTCATTGTTGTCTCCCATAGCTGTTCAGAGCTCATTTCGCCTAAACCCTTGTAACGCTGCAGCTTTGGATTCTTCCAGCCGGTTTTTTCTTTAATCTCATCAACATCTTCTTCTGTATAGGCGTAGTACGCTGTATTTCCCTCGTAAACCTTATATAACGGCGGACAAGCGATGTAGACATGTCCTTCTTCAACCAAAGGACGCATATGGCGGAAAAAGAAGGTCAGCAGCAGTGTGCGTATATGAGAGCCATCGACGTCAGCATCCGCCATCAAAATAACCTTGTGGTAGCGTAGCTTTTCCAGATCGAAATCTGAACCAATGCCCGCGCCCAGAGCTAATACAATCGGTTGTAGCTTCTCATTGTCGTAAACCCGGTCAATCCTGGCTTTTTCAACGTTCAGCATCTTGCCCCACAAGGGCAGTATTGCCTGGTATTTGCGCTCACGTCCGCCTTTTGCCGAACCGCCGGCAGAGTCACCCTCAACGATAAAGAGCTCACAGAAACGAGGATCCTTCTCCTGGCAGTCTGCAAGCTTGCCAGGCAAAGCGTTTGATTCCAGTACGTTCTTGCGTCGCGTTAATTCACGGGCCTTGCGGGCGGCGTCACGCGCACGTGATGCAGAAAGGCATTTATCAATGACAATTCGCGCGATTGTAGGATTTTCCTCCAGATAAGCGCTTAGCTTTTCATTAATAATTCCTTCCACCAGGGTCCTGATTTCGGCATTACCCAGCTTTGTCTTGGTTTGTCCTTCAAACTGCGGCTCAGGCAGCTTAACGCTGATAATAGCGCCAATACCTTCGCGGACATCTTCACCTTGCAGATTCTTATCGCTGGCCTTCAGCATGCCGTATTTGCGGGAGTAATCATTTACTACTTTGGTTAAGGCCGATTTAAATGCAGTTAAATGAGTGCCGCCTTCTATAGTCGCGATATTGTTCGCATAAGAATAGACATTTTCAGCATAGCTATCGTTATACTGAATGGCCACTTCAACAAAGGTATCTCCGCTCTTCGTCGCAATATAGATCGGCGGTTTATGCAATGCTTCACGATGCTTATTCAGATACTCAACAAAAGATATAATGCCGCCGTCATAGTGCAAAATCTTTTCTACAGGCTCAGCTTTGCGCTCGTCACGTAGAATAATTGTGATTTCACTGTTTAGAAACGCCATCTCACGGTAACGGGTAAGCATCATGTTGAAATCAAACTCGTAATCACCGAAAATTGTGGCATCCGGCTTGAAATGAGTCTTTGTACCAGTTTCGTTTGTATCACCTATAACTTTTAAGGGGTCAACAGTGATGCCTTCTTCAAACCGGATACAATAGATATGTCCTTCGCGCTTAACCTGTACTTCCATCCATTCAGACAGTGCGTTAACAACAGAAGCGCCAACACCATGCAGTCCGCCAGAAACACTATAAGCTCCGCCACCAAACTTTCCACCAGCATGGAGAATAGTATGGACAACCTCAACAGAAGGTATACCTGTTTTGGCATGGATTCCAACCGGAATTCCGCTGCCATTGTCAATTACGGTGACAGAATTATCGGAATTTAAAGTAATCCATATGGTGTCACACCGGCCTGCCAGTGCCTCGTCCACGGAGTTTGCGACAATTTCGTATATCAGATGGTGCAAGCCACGTGTACTGGTATCCCCAATATACATGCCAGGGCGTTTACGTACAGCCTCCAGGCCTTCAAGGACCTGGATATCGCCTTCGTCATAAGCAGAATTGTTCGTTGTATCAAAAGAGTCATAATCGCCATCAAGGTGATAATCCTCTTCATTTTCATGGAAATCATCATCAATCAGCGCATGGGGATTTGCTGCCAAATTGATCAGCTCGTCGTCATTTGCCTCGAAAACATTATTTTCGCTGAGCTCATTATTGTTATTTGTCATTATTCAACCTTTCATGTGGCTGGCAAACTATTACGATTTGCCTCGCGGGTGTATCTGCCAATTAAATCATTTCTGGCGATAAATCATAAATGATTATATAATTCATTATTTTTAGCTTTTAGTCGTTTACGCAGCGTCGCAACAGAAACAGGAGAAACATATACCCGCTCGAGTGTCACTATAAAGGAGCGCGGCAGTTCGGGAGATACAACTTCAATTAGGTCGCGCTTTTCGGCTGCATTAAGATAATTAACCGTATCCTCTGAGTTTTCTGTTGTTTGATCGAGATCAAAAATACCCAGGATTAGCCGATCAGAAATTGTGTAATCCCCACCAATATGAACATACATATTATGCTGCTTTCCTCTCGCTAAAATATTCGTTAACTACGAGTTGGAAGCTACTTGGAACTGGTCAGCAAAGCTTGATTAAAGCTGACAAACTCCAGTTGAATCTAATTAGCATTACCTCATTTATTATAACATAATTCAGGGTATAAATCCAGTAAAAGCCTTGATTTTAGGCCGTTTCACGCCGATCAGATTGTCTTTTCAAGCGCTTCAGGTTCTTCATTAATAACTGTACCCTTGCTAACCTCGTAATAGGAAAATTTATCAGAAGCAGCACCTTCGAGTTGGCGGTTTACCTGGTCTTTATCTGTGCATGTCAATAATACTTGTGCCTGCTCAATACCCACCAGCAAGCTATGCCGCCGGATAATGTCCAATTCCGACATTACATCATCCAGCAACAAAACCGGCAGCTCGCCTGTGTCCAATCGGATTATTTCCAGCTCAGCAAGTTTCATCGACAAAACAGCTGAGCGCTGCTGCCCTTGAGAAGCATACGGCTTCAGACTTTCACCGTTGAGGCTGATCTCCAGATCATCACGATGCGGACCAATCCCGGTAACACCTTTTTCGATGTCGTCCGCCATAGTTGCCCGTAGCTTCTCCGCAATCAGCTGCTGAGTCTCCTGGTCGTCCATTTCCGGTCTCAGACCCGTTATTGTACGATATCGTATACCTAAAGTCTCCTGGCCCGAGGAAATGCTCTGATGGGCTCTGGCGGCGATTTCTGAAATCCTGGCAGTATATTCCTGCCTGCGTCGGATCAAACGGCTCATACTTCCCGAAAGCGCATGGTCCCATGTTTCCAATTGCATCAGTTCCTCAGGTTGCAGCATTTTATCAGCTCTCTGAAATATTTTCTGACGTAAATTTTTCAGTAAGCGGTTGCGCTGGTTCAACAAGCGATTAAACAGCTGTAATTCCTGAAAATAAGTCGGCCGGACCTGTGAAAGCAACAAATCCAGATATCGCCGGCGCGTTGAAGGACCTTCTTTGATCAGCATCAAATCTTCAGGCGCGAATATTACAGCGTGAAAAAGGCCCATCAGTTCGCTGATCCGTTCAAGGCGCATGCCATTATGATAAACAAGCCTTTGGGGACGGCTCCGACGCGGGTCTTTGGGATCTGAATCAAGGTATCGGATCTCAATCGATTCTTCGAATTCTGAGTTATTAGTGAATGTTATTTTTATCCCGTATTCATTACTGCCATTCTGGATCATGTCAACATCACGGGAAGTACGATGTGAGCGGGCGCAGGCACAAACATAGACAGCCTCGAGAATGTTTGTCTTTCCCTGGGCATTCAGCCCGTAGAAAACATTGATTCCCGAGGCAATATCTACCTTGAGCGAGTCATAATTTCGAAATGTCGTCAGCTCGACGGAATTTACTTGCATTTAACCGTGGTCAGCGTCGCAACGGCAAGACTAAATAAGCGAAATCGTCGCTGTCCGCCGGCTTGATCACACTGGGGCCCATCGGACCGTTAAAGGCAATTGCAACCTCATCATCATCAATAACCTTGAGGGCATCGAGGAAATAACGCGGATTAAAATCAATATCTATCTTATTTCCCGACATGGAAATCGGCACTTCTTCACGTAATGTCCCGATATCAGTGTTGGCACTGACCAGCAGCGTATCAACATCCGGCGTTGACAGGCGAACCGGATAACGGCGCTCCTCAGTAGAAATGATCAGGGCCGCCCGTTCAATTGCAGCCAGGATCGACTGAGGATTAATTTGAATAGTTGTTTCCGCTGCCTGGGGAATAATAGAGTTGTAGTTCATGTAATCGCCTTGAATCAGACGAGAAACCAGTTTTACCCTGCCGGTATCAAATAAAATATGGTTTTGAGATTGCGATATATCAACGGTTGTCTCACTGGGCTGAAGAATGCGGGCTACTTCATTTAGAGCTTTACCGGGGATAATATAGCGCATCTCCGGCAGTGGCTCTTCACTGACATAACGCCGCAATGCCAGACGAAAACCGTCAATTGCCACCATTTCCAGGCTTTTTCCGTCACTTACCAGACAACAGCCATTAAGAACAGGCCTGCTTTCGTCACTGCTCACTGCGAAAATTGTCTGACGAATAAGATCACGCATCACGTTCTGCTTAATGCGCAGCTGAGCACCTTCTTCAACTGTGGGAATTTTGGGAAAATCATCAGCGCGGATTCCCTTAATCGAAAAATGGCTGCTGCCGCTGTCAATTGTGATATTGAAATTAGCTGTACTTTCGATCGATACGATATCATCGGGAAGTTTTCTCACAATGTCGCCGAACATCCTGGCATTGATTACGACACTGCCGGATTCCGGCACATCAGCTTCAACCAGGCATTCAATTCCTGTTTCCAGATCATAACCAATTAACTTAAGACCTGAATCAGCCGTCGATTCAATCAAAATACCATCAAGGATAGGTAGAGTCGACCTGGTGGCGACTGCCTTCTGAACAATAGAAACAGCTTCCATCAGACGTTCGCGGGAGCAAATGAATTTCATGAATGATCCTCCTTGATTTACGCATCTTGTTTTATTTAAAACGGGCCAATTGGAATTGACGGGGCACTGTTACTCTCTATGAATAATTTTATCACTATTTCTTCTTATGGGGTGTGAATCATGGGGAAAACCTCTCAAAGCCAGACAATCTGGAGTTTTCGTCACTTTTTGTCGTGTTGATAACCCTGTGGGAAAGAAGTAAAAAATGGGGAGCCTTTTCCACACTGATTTTTTCCACAGACAAGTTCACACGTTTTTATACACATATCCACATTTATTGTGGAAAAATGGGTATAACTAACCAATTTCCGTTAACTGACCAGACGTTTCTTGATCTCATTAATATCGCGGCTCAGCGCATCAGATTTAGGCAAATCGTTGGTGATTTTATTACAGGCATGCATAACTGTTGTATGGTCACGATTTCCGAATTCCTGCCCAATGTGAGGCAAAGTCATATTTAACAGACTTCTGCATAGATACATCGCGATTTGACGTGGATTGGAAATTTCTTTATTGCGGCGGTTTGATTTTATATCTTCAACTGTAATGTGATAAAAACGGGAAACAACATCCATTATTGTGTCGCAGTCAAGCTTACGCAAATTCATTGGCGCGATGATGTCTTTTAAAGCTTCCCGCGCAACGTCCAGTGTTATGCTCCCGGCCAGAAGTGAATAACAAAGCACAGTATTAAATGCGCCTTCCAGCTCGCGAATACTGGAAGCAACATTGCTGGCAATATAATCATAAACATCATCAGGAACATTTACCCGGTTTGCCTGGGCTCTGCGGCGCAGAATTGCTACACGGGTTTCGTAATCCGGCGGCTGGATGTCAACAGTCAGTCCGCTCGCGAAACGGGTACGCAAACGTTCTTCTAATGAAGCCAAACTTTGCGGTGGTTTGTCGCAGGTCATTACAATATTCTTGCCGGATTCATACAGAGTATTAAAAGTATGGAAAAATTCAATTTGCATCTGCTCTTTGTTTTCAATAAACTGGATATCGTCAATCAGAAGCATATCGGCATTGCGGTACTTCTGGCGGAAATCGTCGTACTTATTCTCTTTAATTGTGTAAATAAATTCATTTACAAATTGCTCAGTTTGCACATAGATGATCTTTTTATTCGTTTGCCGTTCATGTACATAATTACCAATTGCGTGCATCAGATGGGTTTTTCCCAGACCTGAACCGCCATAAAGAAACAGCGGATTAAAATTTCTGCCGCCTTGCTTTTCCGCTACTGCAACACAGGCTGCATGAGCAAAGCGATTCGCACTTCCGACAACGAACGACTCAAATGTATATTGCGGATTCAAACGGCTTTTACTATGTGTTTCGGGGTTGTTTGAACTAATTTCGAGTGGTGGCATCAGCTCCGCTGGATTGGTGTCGGCTAAATCAGTATTTTCGATTGTGATTTGAACATCATAATCAACCGTGCTGCTGACTTTAAGCGTGTTGCGAATCAAAGGTATGTATTGCTCCACAAACGTTTTATGAAAATCATTCGGTACAGCCAGCAGGAAAACGCCGCCTGCGGCAGACACAGGCTTCATCGGTTTAATCCAGGTATTCAGGCTTATTTCTGACATCTCATTTTCCAAATGAGAGACGGCGCGGTTCCAGATAATTTCAACTTCAGGCTGTTTCATATCGACCCCTTCTATAAACAAGACAGTTACATTAGTTTATCAGGTTTCGCAGCATGATTAAAGCTTGCGGCCACGAGCAGATTTTGATCCTCTTCTGATCATATTTATGCTATATTGAATGGCATCTGGGCATTTGCTGCCAGGTGACTACCCTGGCAAATAAAGCTCGGGCAACTGCAGCTGTTAGCTTCCGACCGGTTACTCAAGTATGATAATCCGGAAGCTCTGATGGAAGATCTATCGAAATATTCAATTCAATGGAGGCAAAATGCGAGTCGACAGAATCCGCGAACTGGAAACATATTTACAACGTAAGCAGTCGGCAACTTTGCCTGAACTATGTGATTACTTCGATGTTTCACTGAACACTATACGCCGTGATATCAAGGTGCTCCAGGTTAATGGCCGTGTCACTAAGGTATACGGAGGAGTATTGTATAACCCAGACGATGCCGTTGTGCCCGTTCATGACCGCAGCCACAAAGCTCTGCCGGAAAAGGACCATATTGGGATACTGGCTGCTTCTCTGGTTGAAGACAATGATACTATTTATCTTGATTCAGGCACAACCACTTTACACATGCTGCCTCACTTAAAACAGTATAAAAACCTGACAATTGTCAGCAATAGTTTTCTGGTTTATAACGAAATGCAGCATCATCCGGAAATCAGCCTGTTTTCAACTGGTGGCTTGTACAACCACAAAACCAAGTCATTTGTCAGCATGGGCGCGGTTGATAATCTGAAAGATATCCGGATCAGCAAAGCCTTCATGGGCGCGACTGGTGTCAGCATTGAACAGGGCGCTACCAATAACTCTTTTCATGAAGCGCAAATAAAAAAAGCTGTCGTAAAGATTGCCCAAAAAGTAATCTTAATGGCTGATCACAGCAAACTGGACGTTACTGCTGCTGTTTGCTTCTGTAATCTGGCCAATCTTTATGCCTACATAACTGATACCCGACCGCCGCAAGAATTGGTGGAATTCTTCAAAAGCAACAACATCAAGTTACTGTACTGAAGCTGCGTTCGACTGCAACTGCATACAAAGTAATTGTTGCCTGACGAAAACTTGCCTGCAACTCAGTAGCTGCAGGCAAGCGATAAATAATGATAAATTAAGGTCTTGCTGGTTTTAATCTACAACCGGTCACGCTCGTAGGCTTTTTCCATAGCCTGGATCAGCGCCAGCTTTTTTCCCGAGAGAAAATTAACCATAGCGCCACCAGCTGTGCAAACATAGCTGATTTTCTTTAAATCAATAAAACGGCCTGCTGCAGAAACCGTGTCGCCACCGCCAATTACAGAGTAACCGGGCGCTTCAGCGATTGCTTGCCAGATAGCCCTCGTCCCTTCAGCATAATCAGGGTTTTCGTAGACACCCGCCGGCCCGTTAACGAAAATTGTACCGGCCTTTTGCAGATAATCCGTGTACATCTTGATCGTTTCAGGTCCAATGTCAGGATAAAGCGCGCCTTCAACAGGCAAATCAGCGGCTGTTGCAACTGATTTTACTCCGTCTGCTTCACAAACTACATCTGAAGGAAAGCGAATTTTATCTGGAAAATCTGCCAGCAGCTTACGGGCCGGTTCAACAAAAGCCAATAGATCCCTGTCGCGTAGAAAATTCTCGAAACGTTCGCCTGTCTTGTGGCCAGAGGCCATCAACATGATCATACCGGTTATTCCCGCGGTAAGAATATAATCAGCTGTACCCTTTGCCAGAACTGTACCCATCATACCGAAAGCATCCGAAATTTTGGCTCCACCAAGGAAAAAGACGCTCGGACGGGCCGGACCTGACATAACTCGGGAGAGAGCAGCGTATTCATCGTACATGATACGGCCGCCGGCAGTTGGCAGTAATTCCTGGAAGGCAACCATACTGGGATGATTGCGATGCGCAGCTGAAAAAGCGTCGTTTACATAAATCTCGTGCAAGGGCGCCAGACTTCTGACCAGCCAGGTAGAAAGCATCTCCGGCGGCGTTAATTTAACATCTTTTTCGAAGGCGGTTACTTCTTCCGCCAAATAACGCAGATTCCCCAATAATACTGCTTCACCGGGTTGCAAAGCCTTGACCGCATTTTGTGCTGCAGGTCCACAAACATCATCAATGTATGCGACCTTAACTCCGAGCAGCTGTGAAAGCTTTTCGGCGTGCTCAGCAAGCGGAATCAGGTTCTGATAATCAAGTGTATCACCCTGATGAGCGATAATTGAGAGCTTTGCGCCCTGCTCCAGCAGATATTTTACTGTAGGCACACTTTTTTTAATGCGATTGTCGCTAACGATCCGTTTTGTAACCGGATCGAGCGGCGAATTGATGTCGAGGCGCAGTAAAACATTCTTGCCCTGATAATCAAAGCGCTCCAGCGGCAGCATCTTTATTTCCATTTTCCCAGCCCCAGATATTCATTGGTTTTGGCAACACCTTCATTACGTGTGGTCTGCATGCCGGTGCAAGCACGTACAGCGTCAATCGTTTCCGGAATCGTTACCGCTTCCTGTGGAATGTTTATCGCGAACATAATGTCATTGCCGGATTCGACAATGCTGTCTTCCCAAAGCGCGATTTCGTACATATCGCCGCGTGGATTACCCAGATCACGAGCATATTTGAACATGGATGCATTACCCAGGAAGCCTTCGTCCAGAGAAACAATACGGATACGATCGTGTTCTTTAAATGCTGAAAGAGCCATATCCTTGGTCAGTTTCTTACCGTCTTTGGCGGAGCAAATTACGGTGATAATGTGGCCGTGGGTAATCGGTGTGTGCACCAGAATGCCTGTAGCTTCGATGTGGGGCATAATGGTCATCAGATCAAGCGCCTGATGGCTGGGGGCTTTTTCTAATTGCAAAGCATTGGTCAGGCCACGATGATAATCACCCGGATCCGACACTCTGCGAATAATTGTAATCGCTACACGCTCTATGCCATAAGCACGGTCGAGGCAGTCGACAGCGCGGATCAGACCGGTTGTGTTGCAGCTGGTCAGTTTAAGGAAATTTGCTTCCAGACCTTTTTCAAAGTTTGCATAGCCGTGGAAAAAAACATCAGCAACAGCGTTTTTCTCTCCGCCCTGGAAAACAGCTTTTTTGCCATAACGAGCGTAGATTTCTTTGTTTTTGGCGCCGACACCAGCACTGGTTGCGTCCAGAATAACGTCACAAGCTTCGACAAGTTCTTCCAAGGTACCGCTGGTCTCAATGCCCAACTCGTCGAATTGCGGTTTGTTGTCTGGTATTGCCAGATAAAGTTTATAGGGCATGCCTTTTTCTTTGAGCGCGCGGATCGCCAGGGTTGGAGCTACATCACAAACACCCACCAACTCCATGTCGCCTTGCAGAGCTGCACCGTCAGCAAGTCTTTGTCCGATTGTGCCATAACCTACTACACCAACTTTGATCATGAAAATTCCTCCTGTTTTGTCTAAATGCCAAGGATATTAACCTGTACAAAGAGCTCGATTGAAAAAGTAAGCCTGATAATGATTTTTATGAGCGCATTTTGGTTAGATCCTGGTCAATTTGCTATAAACTTAATCATTGAACAACAGCAACTAAAAGTCAAGAAATATACCACTAAAATGTACCACTGAATCAAGAATAAATTCTTGAATCTGATAAACTATGAAACAGAGTTATAACCGGGAGGGCACAGCTAATGGATCAGGAAAAAGTCGCGAACTTGCCAATGACGTATGCTTTAATCGGGTGCGGTAAAGTCGCTGTGAAGCATTTGAAGGCAGTTAAGCGATTTTCGCAAAACTTCAAATTGATTGCGCTGGTCGACAGTAACAAGGAAGCTGTTAACAGGCTCCTGGCTTCAATGGGATATTCGCCCGAGCAGCAGGCTGCAATTCGCGTTTACGCTGATTTCAAGGAAATGCTCAGTCGGGAAAAGCCGCAAGTTGTTGCTATTACCACTCCAAGCGGCAGCCACTATGTTATGGGCATGGCTGCTCTGGCAGCAGGCGCACATTTGATTATGGAAAAACCTTTGACTCTTTCGCTGAGTGAAGCTGATGATTTATTGCAGGCGGCTGTTGCAAAAGAGCTACAGATCGCAGTTGGCCATATTTATCGATATTTCCCGCTCGTCAGTACTTTGGCCGCTGAAATCAGTGCCGGCAAACATGGGCGGGTTTTGTTTGGCGATGTTACCGTGCGCTGGGGCCATGACCAGGCTTATTATGACCAGGCTGCCTGGCGCGGAACTTATGCCCAGGACGGCGGGGCGGTGATGAATCAAAGCATCCATGCGCTCGACTTGATGACTTTTCTGATGGGCAGCAGTATTAAATCCGCCAGAGCGGATATTGCCCGTTTGCAGCACCGCATGGAAGCGGAAGATTTTGGCCTGGCAGCACTAAGGCTGGAAAACGGCTCATATCTTAATTTTGAAGGAACTACAGTAACTAACCCGGAGCGCCAGGAAGCCTCCTTTCAGGTATTTACTGAAAAGACTGAAATTCGCGGCGGTATCCTGGCGGGGAGGGCAAAGCTGGAAATTCGCGATCGCTCAGGCAAGAACCATACGTTTGCTTATCTCCGTCGCTTGCTGGCTGCTCGCTGGCGAGAAGGAGGCCTAAACAGTCTGCGCACATTGCCGCATCCTCATACAGAACTGTACCGCGACTTTAGCCGTGCTGTTATTACCGACACAGCGCCAAAGGCCGATGGTAAATCAGGACGCGATGCTCTGGAGGCTGTGCTTTTAATTTACAAGGCAGCTGCCACCGGCTGCGAAGCCAACCTGCCATTAGGTTCATTCCAGATCGAAAACATGAAAAACTACTTTGATTAATCAATAATGTTAAGGCAGCCAGAAAGCAATCATACGGCGCAATCGTTCATAGAACTGCGGCATAAAGTTGCTAATGCTGTCACACTCTCCCTGAATGAATAATAAGCCGCAGATAATCGTGGTTAAAATGCCTGCCAAAAGGAAAAAAGTGAACCAATTATCCCCAATTTGGGGATATTCAGGCTCCAAAATGTGGATATTATGGGAAAAACTCGAGTTATCCACATTTTTTATAGCTTCTTTACTTAATTCGCTGCTTTGTCTTTGATTTCGTTGCTGTGAAAAATCAAGGTTTGCGGTCATTAGCCAGGTCAAGGCAGCAGCCAACGCGAACCAGACAGCAAAATCCAGAGCATTCAGACCTTCCATAAGCCGCAGCATGCTGTTGTGGACAGTGAAGACAAAACCTGTCATAACGCTCGCCAACAGTAGCACCTTAGACACAGGTGAAGCCTTGAACCAGGCCCTGCGCAACCTTCTAAAAAAAGGCAGTAGCAACAAAATCAGCAATAAAGGCAAAGTAAGCAAGCCAAAAGTGCGCGTGTTCTCTGGAAAAGTGCTGGGGAATAATCCCGCTTCTGTGCGGAAATGTATGAAAGGAAATTCCACGTTAACTGCCGGTGGTACGAGTAAATGCCGAACTAAACCAGAAATCAGTCTTGCCCAGTTGATGCCTGTGAAGCGCATATCCGCCGAAGTTAGTTGATATTGGCCGCCAAATTCAAAGGCAGAACCGAACCGAGCCAGATTGTAAGAACCAAGCAGATAGCCGCCAATCAGCAAAGGAGCGATAAAGCAAACCATTGCAGGCAATACTTCTTTTTTGTTTTCTAGCTTCACGAGCAACAGAAAAAATACCAAGGTGTACGGCACTAGCAGGTAACCCTCAACAGGATGACAGCCAACAGCAAGCAGCAGAAAAGCTCCTATCAATAAAAGCCGCCAGCAGGAGATTTTGCCAGATTGGTCATAAGTGCTGTAAGTTTGATGTGATTTATTTTCGCTTGGGCATGTTATTTCGTCTCTTTGACGTGGTTTTTTAGCTTCATCGGCATTACTCGCTTGTGTTGCCCAAACAGCCTCACGGATCAGGGAACGGCCAGGTAAACCTTTACGGCCATAAATCAGGTAAAGCAGCTGATTTGCAGCCAGCATGACGAAAAAGAATCCGCCCAGCCTGCTCATGCTGTTCAAGCTCGGAGAAGCCAGCCCCCAGCCTGTGAAGCTGGCAACACACACTGAAATACCGGCTATGTAATGCCAGCGGAAAAGCAATCGGGGAAACAGGATCAGCAACAGCCGGCGCAAATTCAGATAGAGAAGCAGCGTACCAAAGGCGCCAAAGATCGTTACCGCCCAGATCGTTTGAAACGTGTAACCGTAGAGCTGCCGGAAAGGTGAAAAAAACAAAAGGGCTGGAACGATACCATAAGAGACATAATAGCGTTCATTATAATAGGCAGCGCCTTCGATCACGTCAGTTGAGTCAATTGTTCCGCGCAAGACCGGATCATAAGGGTTTTCCAGCTCCACGAGTTCTGGTGGCGGTGTAATCAGCAAATCAAACCTGCCTCTGCGCAGTGCGTCGGCAAAATCACGACTGTAGAAATCACCACCGGTTTCACTGACAGCAAAGAAAGGTTCTGACGCAGCAGCGATAGCAAGCCAAAAACAAAGTATCACTATAAAAGCAGCAGTGGCTGTTGCGACCAATCGTTGAGCGATATCATCAGCCTGGGCCTGGCGCAAAAAAACAGGCGCTTTTAACAAAAAGTATATCAACAGGCAGCCAGACAGCAGCAGAGTAAATCTAAGCAAATCAGGTGAGTATGGGACACGTCGATTAACAGCTAATCTGTTCAAAAACAGCACATCGCCGGGTTCAAGTTCAAATTCAATCCGCAGCTGCGCTACTTCACTGTCAGGCCACAACAGCAAAGTACGGCTGCGTTCAACACCACTGGCTACTTCACCTGAAGCAATTGCCTGGGGGGCACCAGACTGTACGGTTACTACCTGTGCCTCAAACTTCAATGGACCTGACCGACTTGAATAAGCATCAAGATAAACAGAACGCACAACGGTCTGGGGTATCCGCATACTAACAGCATGGTTTTCGGTGTCATCTGCCGTGAAAGTGTGTTCTGCCCTTTCTGCAGGTAAAAAACCTTCAACTGCCCATCCTCCGACAGGCATTTCGATTGTCGCTGACGGCATAGGCACAAAAGCGGCCCATTGAAAAACAACGCATTCCAGTATAAGAATAAGAAAGAATATTCGTAACAGCGGTTGGCGCCAAAAAACGAGCCAGCGCTGATCACGGAAAAATCGGGTAGGCGCTGCCATCGGAAGCTCCTTTATGCTTTTATTCGTTGCCTGATTAGAATCAAGCGATACTGATATTCATTATAGCTTATGTAAGAATAACAACAGCAGTCAAACCAAGGAAGGTGAGAAAAAATGAAACACAATTCTTCACTGCCAGTTAATCCGAATCTTGAGCTGGATTATTCCGCCAGTCAACTAAAGGAGATTTACCTCGCAGGCGGCTGCTTTTGGGGCGTTGAAGCTTATATGGCAAGAGTCCCGGGAGTGGCTGAAACTTCAGTAGGATACGCTAACGGAACAACTGATAATCCAACCTATGAAGCTGTTTGCCGTGGCAATACAGGTCACGCCGAGACGGTGCAAGTGCGCTATGACCCAAAACGATTGCCGCTGGCAGATTTACTCCGCCAATTTTTTCAAATAATCGATCCGACTGTACGTAATCGGCAGGGCAACGATTTTGGTACTCAGTACCGTACTGCCATTTACTACCTTGACCCGGTGGACGTTGAAGCAATTCGTGCCGTTTTAGCTGAAGAACAACAAAAGTACGAGCGGCCTGTTGTGACTGAGGTTGAGCCCCTTCGCAGCTATACGCTGGCAGAGGAGTATCATCAAAAGTATCTGGAAAAAAATCCGCATGGCTACTGCCATATCTCCTTCGAAACTCTGCCGGATCCTGAAGCCGTGTTGGAAGCAGGCACTGAAAACTGCCGGTGCTATCCCAAACCGCCCGACGATGTACTAAAGGCTGAACTTTCGCCCGAATCATATGCCGTAACTCAGCGCGACGCCACAGAGCCGCCATTTTCGGGGCGTTACTGGGCCAGTGATGATGTTGGCTTGTATGTTGATATAGTTACCGGTGAGCCGCTTTTTACTTCAATGGATAAATTTTATTCAGCCTGCGGATGGCCAAGTTTCTGCAAGCCGATTGAACCGGGAGCAATTGTAGAAAAAGCAGACCACAGCCACGGTATGAAACGCACAGAAGTGCGCAGCCGCGCCGGTGATTCGCACTTAGGCCACGTCTTTACTGATGGGCCAAAAGAAAGAGGCGGGCTGCGGTTCTGTATTAATAGCGCTGCCCTGCGCTTTATTCCTAAAGACGAGCTGGAAGCAGAAGGCTACGGAGAGTATCTCAAGCTTTTTGGCGAAAATGAAGAAGAGGACTGACAACACAGCAGCAGGCCACTTTCATGCGTTTCGCTGTTCGATCAATCGTTTACGCCATTCACGCAGCTGTTCAATGGTCGGCTTTTCGCCGCTTGCGATGGCTGCCCTGATATGAGTAAGAAACTCACTTTCGGCGTTGAGCATTTGTCTGCATTTATCGGCGATAAGCGGAGCGATTTCTGGCGGTATAATAGTGACGCCATGAGTATCAGCGTGAAGCAAATCGCCCGGATTAATAGTGAGTCCGAGGATCTGAGCCGGCTTGCCATAATCAACCAGATGCACATAACCATGTGAAACATTAACCTTGGTTGAGAAAAAATCAAAGCCGATTTTTTCAGCTGCTGGAATGTCGCGTACGCCGCCGTCAACAATAGCGCCGACACAACCAAGCGACTGGTGTGTGCTGGCCTGAACCTCACCCCAGAACGAAAAAGACTGGTCGATATCTATGTCCTGAACCACAGAAATTGAGGGGTCAGGCATTGAGCGCACGTGCTCATAATAGTTGAACAAAGCTTCATTAGCGAGCGCACTTGCTTTATACGCTCCGCTAACCCGGGCGGTTGCCGCATAGCCAACCAGGGGTTTGGCAAACTGATTGCGTCTGGTCATTCCTGGCTTCATAAAGCCTTCAGTGTTTTGTCTGGTTTTGAACTGTTCGATAGCATTGCATATGGTAGGGGTATCAAAATTGCGCAAATCGTCGATCTGTTCCCTTGTCAATGGTTGCATGCAGCGAGTCCTCCTTAAAGCTGTCAGATGGTACTTCGTACAGGACTAAGGAACTTGATGATGTCTGCTTAACGAGCCAGAGTACCACCATCTACGGGAATGGTTACGCCATTAATGAAGTCACCGGCGTGCGAAGCCAGCAATATGGCTACACCCTTGAAATCGGACGGGCTGGCCCAGTGACCGAGTGGAATGCTGCTTACAGTTTCGCTGTAGCGAGTGGCGTCAGACTGAATAGGAATAGTCATCTCGGTACGTGTCCAACCAGGAGCCAGACTATTGATCCGGATACCATACTCGGACCATTCGTGTACAAGTGTTTTGGACATCTGCCGTACACCGCTCTTCGCGGCTTGGTAAGCGGCTGTATTGCGGGCAACACTGCGGAAAGCATTAAGCGAGCTGATATTGATTATTTTGCCGTAGCCTTTTTCTTTCATATAAGGAAAAGCGCGTTGGCAAAGGTCGAAAACAGCTGTCAGATTAACCTCGATAACCTCATCCCATTTTTCCAGCGGAAACTCAGCTGCCGGTATCCGGCGTTGAATTCCGGCATTATTAACCAGAATATCCAGTTCGCCGCCGAGCAGATTGACAGATTCCTCAAAAGCGCGCGCCCTGTCAGTTCGTGACAGGAAATCGCCCTGTACCGCGTGAACGGGATATCCCTGAGCCTGAAACTCGTTCCTGGCCTTGAGTACAGCCTCACTGGAGCCAATCAACACTACTTCAGCGCCTTTTTCCAGAAAACCTTCAGCAATGCCGCGGCCAATGCCCTTACCGCCGCCGGTCACAATTGCTTTCATTCCGCTCAAATCAAAAATATCTGTCATTAATCTGCACCTTCCTAACTATCAACGCCTGTTATTCCTATTAAGCATGATTATAGCAAAATCAGAGGCTGATTAGCTCGCGATCATCAGGAACATATAAGTTGCCTTTATAGAACTGACGGCCTTCTTCAGTATATAACTGCCGGCGCTGACCGAAAGTTTTGTCTTCAGTGTGCCAAAGTACCAGATTTGGGATGTTCAGCTGCTCGGCCAGCTCGCAGGCCTCGCGCACAGTACTGTGGTGTTTCTCATAAGGCTTAAACCGGTCGCGGTCGCTATAGAGACAAAAAGCTTCGGCCAACAGCCAGTCGCTGCCGACAACAAACGACTCACACAGCGGGTTATAAGGCTCGTCGCCCAGGCAGGTCAATTTGCACCCATTGTGTAATTGCATGGTGAAGCCATACTGTCTGGCTTTGGTGGACTTAATATCAAAAAAGGTGACATCGTAGTCCAAAAGCCGGCATACGGTGTCATTCTTGATTTGCACAAAATGCATCCGTTCGCCAAACAAACGAGTAAATTTCTTCTGCAGGGTATAGCCGCAAATAGCCTTGATTGCTTCGGCTAAATCCTTATGACAGAAGAAACGCAGGTCACCTTTATATTTGTCGGCAAGCATCAGAGTGCCGATTTTTCGGACAATCCAGACGATTCCCAACACGTGGTCGCTATGTTCGTGGGTAACGATTACATCCCTGATTGAAGCAAAATCAACCTCAGTTGCCTGTAATGCCGCTAAAATTCCGTTGCCGCCGCCAGCGTCGACCAGGATGGTGCCTTTACCGTCATTCAAAGCGAAACAGGTGTTGTAGTAATGAGTTACCATGGCATTGCCTGTTCCCAGTACAATTAGTTTTTCCATATTTTATACCCCCTGACGATTTCAAATTCTGACAGACTGAGGCAGGGTTTGCAAACCTGAAATTTGCTCAGCTAAAGCATCTGGACCGGGATTAAACTGAACAGTCTTGATAAATGCTATAATTTCTTTAAACAGGCTTGAAATCAAGATAGTGTTCAGGAGGTCTTTGAAGTGAAAGTGCAAATTGATCAGGAAAAATGCATACGCTGTGAAATCTGTTTTCGGGAGTGCCCTTCATCAGTAATCGAACTCGATGCAGATGATGGCTACCCGTTTTATCGTGACCCCTCACCTGCCGGCGCCTGCATTTCCTGCAGTCATTGCGCTATTCTTTGTCCAACCGCAGCAATCACGCTTGATTTCCTCCCGGCAGACAAACGCCGCGAAGCTGATCTCAGTTTGCTTCCCAAACCAGAGCAATATCAAACCCTGATGGCCACACGCCGGAGCGTCCGCCAGTTTAAGCCTGAAGGATTGCCCCGTCAGGAAATAAATCGAATTCTGGAAATAGCCAACCTGGCACCCACTGCTACAAATTCGCAAAAAGTCCATTGGCTGATAACAGAGCCGGAAACCACAAGGAAGCTGCGTGAACGCGCTGAAGAGCTTGTAAACAAGCTTGCCGCCGAAGCGCCCGACGATGTTTTCGCACAGCGTCATATTTATCGCTTTTCACTTGAGATCGACAGTATTTTCCGCACAGCACCGCATGCGGCGATTGCCTTGGTGCCCGCAGATTATTTTTGGGCTGATGACGGAATCATCGCGCTGACTCATTTTGACAATGCCTGCCATGCGCTTGGCTATGGCTCCTGCTGGGGCGGACTTTTGCGCAATCTTCTAGCTGATTACGCCGAGCTGCGTGCTATGCTGGGCATCGGCGATGATTTTAAGGTTTGCAACACAATTTTATTCGGTGCCAGGGTTTTACCCATTACCGATCAATTGCCGTTGCGTGAACCTCTTAAAGTTCGCTACACCTAAACCAGATGGAGGGATGTTTATGCGCGTTGTAATTATCGGCGGTGTTGCTGCCGGCATGTCTGCCGCTGCAAAGCTTAAACGCGAATCCCCTGAGACAACAGTTGTAGTCTATGAACGTGATGATCAGGTCTCTTATGGCTCCTGTGGCTTGCCGTATTTTGTCGCGGGTTATAACGATGATTGGCGATTGCTGATTGCCCGCACGGCTGAAGCGCATATCGCAGCGGGAATTGACGTGCGCTTGTTTCATGAAGTCACTGCCATCGATCCGGCAAACAAGGCAATTACTGGACACCGTCGTGATACAGGCGAAACTTTTTCAGATACGTATGACCGCCTGTTGATTGCTGTCGGCGCCTGCCCGGTTCTGCCGCCCTTTCCCGGTATCAATCAACCTGGGGTGCATTCTCTGCGCACTATTGCTGACGGCATCGCTTTATTAGAAGATCTCAAACGGCCTGAAACCAGAGAAGTAATCATCATCGGCTGCGGGTATATTGGCATTGAGCTGGCAGAAGCGGCACTTGCCCAGGGTAAAAATGTCCGTTGTGTGGAGGCCGGGCCGCAAGTTCTGATGCAGTTTGAACCAGAGATCGCGGAAACCGCTGCCGCAGCCTTATTGCGACATGGTGCTGATGTCCATATTAATGAAAGAGTTACGGCTATTCATGGCGGCAGCCACCGCCTTTGTTGCGTTGAAACAGAAGTTGGCCGTTATGAAGCAGATTTAGTTGTCATGGCGATAGGGGTGCGCCCGAATACTGCGTTCCTGGCTGGCAGCGGTATAAAGATGGCAGAAAATGGCGCGATTATCGTTGATCGCGAACAACGCACAAACTTGCCGGATATCTACGCCACAGGTGATTGTGCAGAGGTTTACCACGCTTTGATCGGTGAGAATCGCTATTTACCATTGGCAACGACAGCTAACAAATGTGGACGGCTTGTAGCGGCAAATCTGCTGGGCGGAAATGAGCAGTTTATCGGCACCCTCGGCAGCGCCGCTTTAAAGGTTATGGACCGCGAGCTGGCCAGGACTGGCCTTTCGGAAGCAGAATGTCTGGAGCTTGGCTATGACTGTCATTGCCAGGTGGTGGAGGTACCCAACCATCCCGTTTACTATCCAGATCAATCTAATCTGCGCTTTAAACTGATTGCCGACCGGAAAACCCATCGTTTACTGGGCGCCCAGGGCTCTGGTGCTGACGGTGTTGTATTAAGGATTGATATTTTCGCCACTGCCATTACCAACGGCATGACTACCGAAGCTATCGGTCAGCTTGACCTTTGTTACTCGCCGCCTTTTTCCAGTGTCTGGGATGCTGTTCTTGTCGCAAGTAATGCGATAAAATTCACTGAATAATGCAGCTGGATTACAAATCAGGTAAATATATTATTAAGAAACAGGTAGTTGCTTGCAAAACTGAATAAGTCTGTGTTACTCTGTGCGTGGTCTGAATTCTCTACGGCTCCTAAATGACTGAACCGCCTCCTGTACGGAAGTTTCGTGTTTAAATCATAAAGGAAACACGTACGATTAAGCCCGATAATATTAAAGGAGGCAATTAATAATGCCTGACAAAACGATTGTGTGTAAAGATTGTGGAGCTGAGTTTGTTTTCACAGAAAATGAACAGAATTTCTACAAAGAAAAAGGATTCGAAAATGAACCGCTGCGTTGTGTTGACTGCCGTCGTGCGAGAAAAGCAGCCCGTAATAACCAAGGTTATAACAACAACAACTGGTAATACTGGTTTTTTCGAAATTTGAGAACCGCCCGCAAGGGCGGTTTTTGATTTCAGGAGCTTTTTTTCTTAGCCTCAGCTTTCGCTGCTTTCCTCAATGTCCGCTGCCGGCGGAGCTGTGCCAGTTGCTGTTCAGATGAATGCAGACGTTGGCGGAAATCGGCAACTAAACCTTTACGGAATGTTCCCCAGTTGAAGCGGCGCGGGAAAAACTGCATTCGGTTGACCGAATGTGCCTGCAGCATCATCAGGATTTCAGTCGCCTGAACGGTGTGGTTGGAATTCATCATGAACTGCTCTGTTCCCGGCGCTGCGTGATAAAAACGGTAAATAGCACCATAGGCATCACCAATCCCAAAAAAATGGCCGGCTTCATGTGCTGCAATACGCTGCACCTGTTCCGGGTCCTGCAATAAAGGCAAAACCATAATTCCGGGCTGTTCAAGTTTCCAGTTTGTGCCGATACTTTCCAGCTGGCGAGTACGTGGCAATCCCCAAAAAAAACGGTACCAGGGACTGCGCACATGAGGCGGTTTGAACAGCATCCGTTTCACTCTGACTGCTGCAGCCCGGCGCCGCGAATTGCTGGTTATCTGAACTTCAACTTTTAATGGCAAATTTACGTCAGGCAGCGGCAGCAGAAAGTCACCCGACCAAAACCGGCAGATACCTTTTGCCACAAGCTCGGCATATGTAAGCGGACTGCCTTCCGGGCGCAGTTTTTTCGCATCTTCACTAAATTCAAGATTTACGGAAATCAGTAAGTTGTTCTGACTGGGAAAAAGCTGAACCGGTGTGCGCTCCGGCCGTTTATAGCGGATTGGAAACCGCTCGGATAACATGCTGACAACCTCCTGGCCAACCATATAGCCGGTCTGCCAATTAAATAAACAAGACAGCCAAATGCTGCTTTTCAATTATACATTGAAAAAGCTGCCGCTGACGATGCAGCAGCAGCTTTACCAGACTACCAAAACAAACTGTTCTTCTTGTTATTCGACAAAGCTGCCGCTGGCGGCACGCATGGTCAGGTTGTTTTTCTGCAGCCAGTTTTGAATTGCTTCATTTTCCTGCGGCCGCTTCACTTTCAGCGTAGTTGTTTTAATCAACTCGCCTTCGGTCAAAAGGAAATACTTGATGGCTTTATACGGCGGCATTTGTTGATTGACAGATTTAATCTGGCCGACAAAATAATCACGGATCTGATCCTGGGAAGAACCAACTTCAGGAGGCAGTGCCTCTCGGTCAATCTTGATCTTGGCACAAATATCCACCGCTTCGCGGGTATTGGTGTCGCCCCAGACTATTGATTCTTTAACTCCGGGAATGCGGCTAATCAGGAATTCAATTTCTTCCGGGAAGGCTTTTTTGCCATTAGTAAGTACTATCATTGACTTGGCCCGGCCGGTTATATAGATGCAGCCGCGCTTGTCGAGATAACCGATATCGCCGGTGCGCAGCCAACCGTCCGCTGTAATAGCTTCTGCGGTGGCTTCAGGGTTTTCGTAATAGCCCATCATTACGCTTTCACTGCGAGTAAGAATTTCGCCTGCCGCGCCCGGTTCGTCGCTTTCTGTGTCAATGGCCACTTCAACATTAGCAACCGGGTTGCCTACACTTCCGTCCACATTGACTGTGGCATTATTGGCAGAAATTATCGGTGATGACTCAGTCAGACCGTAACCGGTCCAGAAATCAATGCCAATATCATTAAAGAAGCGGGTTATTGCAGGGTCAATCGGAGCAGCTCCGCTGACAAGCAACTGCATATTGCCGCCCAGGGCATCAATTATCTGGGCAAACACTTTACGCCGGACATCTATTCCGACTTTAAGCAGCCCGCCGGTTACTTTGCGCATCAGATTAACCGTCTTAAGCTTGTTATCTTTAACCAGTTTTTTCTGAATCTGACTGTAGATATTTTCAAACAGTAAAGGCACAGCCAGCACCAGGTTGATTTTCCACTCTTTGAGGTTCTGTGATAAATAGCGTAATCCATCCATATAGCAAATGCAGCAGCCATACGAAAGAACCATGTACATACCGACTGTATTCTCAAAAGTGTGATGCAGCGGCAGGACTGAAAGTACATTCCAACCCGGCGGTATATCAATGGTGCAGGCAGTATAGTGCACATTTGAGGTAATGTTGTTCTGGTTAAGCATTACACCCTTCGACATCGCAGTGGTGCCGGAGGTAAAGAGCAGAGAAGACAATGCTGCCGGGTCAATCTCCGCGTCCAGGAAATCGCGCCGGTTTTCGTTCAGCAAACGTTCTCCGCTTTCATAAACAGTGCTGTACTCAATAAAACGGGCATCCCGCTTTTTATCCTGTTCGGTGATAACTCCGTCGCGCATACAAATAAAGTAGCGGATTCGGCTGTTAATTGCGGCAACCGCACGGGCAATTTCATGATGCTGTTCACCGTAAATAAAGACTTCAGCTTTCCCTCGCTCGGAAAGGCTGATTACTTCCGGGCCGGGCAGCTGCCGATCCAAAGGAACAGAAACGCCAACGCCGCTAATTACAGCGTTATGCGCTACAGCCCATTCGTAGCAATTATTGCCGATAATGACAATATGGCTGCCTTTAACACCCAGTTCCAATAAGCCTGTGCCCAGTTTGTTGATATCTTGCTCGAATGTACGGTAACTTTTTACAATTTCCGCTTCACCCGGTTTCAGGTGGTAACGAAAAGCCGGTGCTTCTTCGTACTTGTCAGCAACAGCGCGAATCATGTCGCGCAGGGTTCTATACCTTGGACGGTCAAAGTACTGGGTGCCGGTCACTGTTTGCATGAAAACCTCCTGGTGCCGGAGTTGATGCGGCAGATTACCGCCCGGCGCTTTGGTGATATCCGGCTAGCCGTTCATATGCTTAATACGACCCCCGGGATGCTTGGAGAGTAAAATATTTTGATTGTCAAACGAATTATATCAGCGAGAGCAATATTTGACAAGCATTATCGTGATAAAATAGATACTGGCTGAAATAGCTGAAATAAATGTAATAATACCGGCGGGTGTAAATAATTCCGTCTGAATGGAGCAAAATGAAGCTTGAAGGTCGAATCTTTCTGCAAAACCATAGTCTCCGGGACGCCGTTGTTGAAATGAATAATCCTGGTGGCCTGCATTACGTTGAACTCCTGGACAGGATTCTGATTGAATTGTGTCATCAGCTTGAAGTTCCCCTGCCGATTTGGCTTGAAAAAAATACCAGAGAATTCGTCAGGTTTCGTCAAACTCTGTTTTTCAGCGGCCAGTTCACCGAACCTGTAAAGTTTGACCGCTTCCAGATAAGGCTGATCGAATAAAAGCACAGCGACGGCAGGAGGAAATATGACTAAGAAAATCGAACTGAAAGAACAATATACAATTAATGAGCTGTTGGAAATTATGGCTTTTCTGCGTAGCGACAATGGGTGTCCCTGGGACCGGGCTCAAGACCACGAAAGCATCCGCAAGAATGTGCTGGAAGAGGCGTACGAAGTTGTAGAAGCAATCGATGATAAAGATATGGCTGGTCTTTGCGAAGAATTGGGCGACCTGTTGATGCAGGTGGTTTTTCATGCCCAGATTGCTGAAGAAGCGGGAATTTTCAATTTTACCGATGTAGTTACAGGAATTTCCCGCAAGTTGATCCGGCGTCATACCCACTTGTTTGGTGATGATCAGGCTGCAACACCAGAAGCGGTTCTGGATACCTGGGAAAAGAACAAGCAAAAGGAAAAAGCTGTCAAAAACTACCAGAGCCGGCTCGATGATGTGCCAAAAACACTGCCTGCCCTCACCCGCAGCTTTAAAATCCAGCAAAAAGCAAGCCGGGCTGGTTTTGACTGGCCGGAAGCCTCCGGCGCCCTGGCAAAAATACATGAAGAACTGGCAGAAATTGACGCCTGCTCGGGTCATTCGGGACTGATCGAAGAAGAAGTAGGCGATTTGCTTTTCGCGGTAGTCAATTATTCTCGATTGCTGAAAGTTGATCCTGAAACGGCCTTGATGCGGGCTGCCGGCAAATTCGCCCGCCGGTTTCGCCAAGTTGAAACTAAAGCTGCTCAATCTGGTAATGAGCTTGAACAGATGACGCTCGCAGAAATGGACTCGATCTGGGATCAGGTTAAGGAACAGGAAAGGGAAAAAAGCAATGAGACTTGACAAGTTTCTGAAAGTTTCGCGGTTGATAAAACGGCGCTCTGTAGCTAATGAAATAAGCGCTGCCGGCCGCGTCCAGGTTAATGGGCGCACCGCCAAACCAGGCACAGAAGTAAAACCCGGGGATATTCTGGAAATTGGTTTTGGCACTGGCATCTCTCGCGTACGAATCCTGGCCGTGAAGGATAATGTGCGTAAGGAAGAAGCGGAGCAACTCTATGAAATCCTGACGGAAGTATGAAGAAAACCGATTCACCGTTTTGCCGTCCAATACTGACAGATTCATTGACTAATAACTACATATTAATATTACAAAAAGATATCAAATCACTATTCCCCCAAATAAAGCCTTTAAGAGCGGCCGTTTACATATTAGAATGGGATCAGCTGTTACCATATTATGATAATAAAATAAGCTGGAGCATAAATTGCTGATATCTGCATTGCTGCACCTGCAATGCATCGCAACCGGAGCACAATTTATAAGGAGGGCGTATGGCGGGCCGAAATGACACACGGATTATCCGCAAAACCAGCCGGCAAAATATATTGCCCCGGATAATCATCGGGCTTGCAATTGTAATAGCTTTGGCTTCAGCCTTAGCGATTTATTTCAAACAAGAAGAACAGAGAGCCAGAATTGATGCGGAACGTGTACGCCTTGAACAGGAACTTGCCGAAGCCCAAATGCGTTTTGATGAATTGCGCAATATGGAATCGTTGGCAGGCACCGATACCTTCACTGAGTGGGTGGCACGCAATCGCCTGGGAATGGTGCGGCCTGACGAAATAATCCTGTCTGATGAGTAGCCCGGAATAATGCTTACAAGCCTGCAAACAATCTGTTTCAGGCTTTATTTTTACAGTCGGCAGCGCATCATTTGGTCCGCGAGTCAGACTTTTGTACAATTTGCTCTATATTGCGCTGTGCAAATAGGCACATTGTTCAATAAGTGCCTCAAAAATGTAAATTTTGTTTGATTGATATGGGTAATGATGATACTATTGTGGACATAACTTTTCGGATTCCATAGAACTCGAAAGGAACCGATAAAAATTCAAAATTATCTCAAAAAATAGGAGGAGACAACATGAAAAAGTTCAAGCTATTTGTGATGATTATGGCACTTGTGCTTTCAATCTCGCTTGTGGCAACCGCTTGCGGTACTAATGCTACCACCACAACCGGAACCACAGCTGGCACGACAGCCGGAACAACTGGCGGCACAACAGCCGGCACAACCGGCGGCACAACTGGTACTACTGGTACCACTGGCCCGAAACTCGCTGACAAGCAGGAAATCGCCTATAACATGTCGCAGGAGCCGCCGCAGCTTAATACGGCACTCACAACCGACACAGTGTCATTTGATATTATTCGCCACACCTACGAAGGTCTGACAAAACGCGACAACAAAGACGCCATCGTTCCCGGTATCGCCGAGAGCTGGACGGTCAGCACTGACGGTCTGGTCTATACCTTCAAGCTTCGCGATGCAAAATGGAGCAACGGTGATGCCGTTACTGCTGCAGACTTTGCCTTTGGTTTCAAAGTTCTTCTGAGCGCTGACACCAAACCGCAGCCGGCAGAATATGCCTACTTTGCTTTCCCGATCAAAAATGCTGAAAAATTCAATGGCGGCGAAGCTAAATTTGAAGAAGTCGGCATTAAAGTAGTGGATCCCAAAACTCTGGAAATTACTCTTGAGCGCCCCACCGGCTATTTCCTTGACCTGCTCGCTTTCGGCGTCATGATGCCGATCAATGAGAAGTTCTACAACGAAGTTGGTGCCGAACAGTACGGCATGGAAGCTGATAAAATGATCTACAACGGTGCTTTTGTCGTTGATTCATGGGAGCATGACGTTGAGCTTGTTATGGCTAAAAACCCCAACTACTACGGTGCCGACAATATCAAACTGACAAAAATCACTGGCACAATCATTAAAGACTCACAGGCTGCCTTCACCCAGTTCCTGAATGGTGACCTCGATCTGGCCAACCTGACTGACAGCAACTATGTCACACAGGCCACTGAGAAAGGCTACAAAATCAACTCTTACTCAGATGGAGCCACTTTCTATCTCGAATTCAACCTCCAGCGTAAAGAACTCCAGAATGTCAAAATCCGTAAGGCTATCACAATGGCCCTGAACCGTGTTGACTTTACTGAGAAGATTCTGAAAAACAACTCTTTGCCCGCCTTGTCACTGACCAGCCCGGCCATCCGCGGCACAGTACCCGGCACATCTTTCCAGAAAGAGCTTGGCGCACTTATTAAGGATAATAACAGCGAAGAAGCCAAAAAACTGTATGCTGAAGGCCTGCAGGAGCTTGGTATCAGCTCAATCTCTTTGGGTATTATCGGTGACGACACGGATAACGCCGTTCGCTACTCAAATGCTATCTCCACCTACCTTAAGCAGAACCTCGGCATCGATCTTAAGGTCGAATCAATGCCCTTTAAGAGCCGCCTGCAGCGCATGACTGACAAAGATTTTGATGTTGTATTCGCTGGCTGGGGCCCTGACTATAACGACCCGATGACCTTCCTGGATCTCTGGGAAACCGGCAACGGCAACAACCACACCAGCTACTCCAGTGCCGCCTATGATGCCCTTTTGAAGAAGGCCCGTGAAAGCACAGATGAAAAAGAGCGCTTCCAGGCTTATGTCGATATGGAAAAACTCCTGATGGAAGATCTCCCGATCGCACCTGTATACTTCCGTATGCGCGACTACACAACTAAAGAAAGCCTCGTCGGCGTTTACCGTTCACCTTTCCAGGATGTCCGTTTCCTGGATGCTTATGTAGCCGGCTGAACAACTCCTATTTACTGAAATGAGCGGCCTGATAATTACTTTATCACTATGCCTGCTCGAACCTTATTCCATATTCACTTAATGAGAATCGTCCGGGGTGCCTGAACGGGCACCCCGAGACGATATCTTGTTGAAAAGACCAACATGCATTTCCGGAGGTGTTCCGTTTGGGAAAATACTTGAGCACACGCGTTATCTATTCTTTTCTCGCTCTGCTCCTGCTGGCAGCACTAACATTCTTCATGATGCAGGCACTTCCCGGAGATCCGTTCCTCAAGGAAAAGAAGCTGCCCGCGTCTGTCGAAGCAAATTTAAGAGCGAAATTCGGACTTGATAAGTCTAAAGGCGAGCAATTCATTATTTACATGAAGAACATTGCTTCAGGCGATTTCGGCTATTCTTTTGAATCTAAACGGCCGACAGCCGATGTGATCAGCCGCGGCATTCCTTATTCCTTTGAATTGGGTATTCGCTCGATTATTGTGGCGGTGGTTTTTGGGCTGCTGCTTGGTATAACCGCTGCGCTTAACGCAGGAAAAACAAAGGACTCCGTTACCATGATTCTTGCAATCCTGGGTGTGTCAATGCCCAGCTTTGTAATTGGCTACTTAATGCAATACTACCTTGCCTTTGGCTTCTCTACTGTATTCCGGGAATGGACCGGAGTACAGCAATTATTCCCCATTACCGGCTGGAAGGACGAGGCCAGCAAAATTCTGCCTGTCCTGGCTCTGGCGTTCGGTACCATGGCACAGATTTCCCGACTGATGCGCAGCAGTATGCTGGATGTCATCAGTTCTGACTATATTAAAACCGCCCGCGCCAAGGGCCTTTCTCAAGGTTCAATTATCCGCCATCACATGCTGCGCAACTCGATTTTGCCTATTATTACGATTCTTGGTCCTTTGACAGCCTCTGTTATGACAGGATCATTCGTCATTGAAAGCATCTTCGGCGTTCCCGGTATCGGCCGTTTGTTCGTGACAAGTGTACAGACGCGTGACTACACAGTCATTATGGGCGTGACAATGTTTTACGGCGCATTTCTTATTCTCATGAATATGCTGGTAGATATTGCCTATGGTTTTGTCGACCCACGCATACGCTTGGCCAAATGACCTGGAGGATGGCATGAAGAAGAAAATAAATGGTCAAGCGGCTGCCGGTTATGTCCCTGCGGTTGTTGACTACGAAGCACTAAAATTAACATCGGATGACTTTACTGTTGTTGGAACAGATATCCACCATAGCATGGAAAGTGTGCGTCCGAGCATCAGTTACTGGCAAGACGCCTGGCGGCGCCTAAAAGCCAATAAAATTGCTATCATTGTAATGATCTTTTTGATCATTATGCTGCTGGGCAGCTTTATCTTTCCACTGATTTCGCCATTTAAATACGATGTCCAGCATTGGGATGATATTGACCGCGATTTCCGTTTCGAGATGTTTAAAATTTGTAAAGAAGACGGTGTCGCCGGTCCGATGCCTTTTGAGGAAGCCAGCCAGCTTCGCGGTTTTGACAAACTTTCTGCCTGGGTGCGCGGAGATATCAAAATCCACATTTTCGGGATTGATGAATCCGGCGGAGATTTCTGGACCAGAGTCTGGTTTGGCGGCCGGGTCTCCCTGTTTATCGGCATCATCGCTGCCTTCAGTTATTTCCTGATCGGCATGCCTTACGGCTCGATCTCTGGGCTTTTGGGCGGCCGGGTTGACAATGTAATGATGAGAATTGTTGAGATCATCAATGGTATTCCGTATCTGATCGTTGTCATCCTGCTCATGGTTGTTATGCCGCCTGGATTGCTGACTATTGTGGTTGCTCTTGCCCTGGTGGGCTGGACCAGCCTGGCCCGTCTGGTACGTGGGCAGGTTGTTCAAATCAAAGAACAGGAATACGTCATTGCCGCGGCAACAATGGGAGCTTCAAGAGGCCGGATAGTCCGCAGACATATCCTGCCCAACACACTGTCTGTTGTCATCGTCAATCTTACGATGTCTATTCCTGCAGCTATTTTCACAGAATCTTTCCTTAGTTATATCGGCATAGGTGTTACTCAGCCGATGACCAGCTGGGGCAGTCTCTGCGAAGCTGGCAAAGCCTCAATTTTCACCAATCCGCAGCTGCTGTTTATCCCGGCAGCGTTTATCAGCCTCACCATGCTCTCCTTTAACCTCTTCGGCGACGCTCTGCGTAATGTACTTGACCCACGGATGAGGAGGTAACCCATGGCTGAATCTGAACTTAACAACTCAAAAGAACTATTGTTATCTATCAAGGATCTGCGTGTTTCTTTTATGACCTATGCCGGCGAAGTCCAGGCTGTACGCGGAGTCTCCTTTGATCTTAACCGTGGTGAAACACTTGGCATTGTCGGTGAATCCGGCTGCGGCAAAAGTGTAACTGCCCAAACGATCATGAAACTTAATCCTTCACCGCCGGCTGTAATAAAAACCGGGTCAGTTTTCCTGGATGGACAGGACATTGTGCCAATGTCAGACAAGGAAATGCAGAAAATCCGCGGCAATAAAGTCAGCATGATTTTTCAGGATCCCATGACCAGCCTCAACCCCACTATGACGATAGGTCATCAGGTGGGTGAAAGTCTGATTCTGCACCAGGGTGCCAGTAAACGCGAATCCTTCCAACGCGCCGTGGAGCTGCTGGATCTGGTCAAGATCCCTAACCCAGCTGTTCGCGCCAAACAGTATCCACATCAGTTTTCAGGCGGTATGCGCCAGCGCGCAATGATTGCCATGGCACTGGCCTGCGAGCCGCAGCTGTTGATTGCTGATGAACCGACCACTGCTCTGGACGTAACAATTCAGGCCCAGATTCTTGACCTGATGCGTGACTTAAAAGCGAAAACAAATAACGCTATAATTCTGATCACTCACGACCTTGGCATTGTCGCGTCGATGTCCGACCGCCTTGCCGTGATGTACGCAGGCAACATTATCGAAACAGGGCCGGCTGATAAAGTGTTTTATAATCCGAAGCATCCCTATACCTGGGGTTTGCTCGATTCACGTCCACGTGTGGACCATCCGCGTAACCGTAAGCTTGATCCGATTGACGGCATGCCGCCCGACCTGATCAAGCCGCCTAAAGGCTGTGCCTTCGCTGACCGCTGTCGCCACAGCATGAAAATCTGCCGTGAAGTGTTCCCGGCAGAAACGGCTGTCTCAGAAGGCCATACAGTTAATTGCTGGCTGCAGCACCCCATGGCACCGAAAGTTACGAGAGGAGAAACGCGCTGATGGAAATAACGCAAGAAAATAATGATCTGCAAACACCGCTTTTCTCTCTGAAGAAAGCCAGCCGCTACTTTAAAGTTGATCACAACAAATTGCTTAAAGCTGTTGATCAGGTGAGCTTGGATATTTATCAAGGAGAAACGCTTGGTCTGGTTGGCGAATCCGGTTGTGGCAAGACGACGCTGGGCCGCCTGCTGGCACGAATTTATCCTTTAACCAACGGTGATATTACTTATGAAGGCAAAAGCTTGCAAAAGATGAGCAGGACTGAAGCCTTTGATTACTGCAAAAAAGTGCAGGTGATTTTCCAGGATCCTTACGCCTCGCTAAATCCACGTATGACGGTCGGCGATATCATTGGCGAAGGGTTGGAGATTCATAAGCTATATGAACCGGCAGATCGCCAGGCTCGTATTTATGATTTGTTGGAAAAAGTGGGACTGAACCGTGAGCAGGCCAACCGCTTCCCTCACGAGTTTTCTGGTGGCCAGCGGCAGCGCATCGGCATTGCCCGCTCTCTGGCAATTGAACCCAACTTTATTGTTTGTGATGAGCCGATTTCAGCACTCGACGTGTCGATTCAGGCTCAGATACTAAACCTGCTTACCGAGCTGCGCCAGGAGCTTAACCTGACGTATCTGTTCATTTCGCATGATCTGAATGTTGTCAAATATATCTCTGACCGTGTAGCAGTCATGTATCTGGGGATTATTGCCGAGCTGGCTGACAGCAGCAGGATTTACGCAAACCCGCTGCATCCATACACAGTTGCTTTGCTTTCGGCCATTCCGGTTCCGGATCCTGAAGTTGAACGCAAACGCAAGCGCATTGTTCTTGAAGGGGATGTTCCTTCACCGATTAACGCACCAATTGGCTGCACCTTCAGCACCCGTTGTCCTTATGTTATGAAACGCTGCCTGACTGAACGCCCTCAGCTGCAAACAGTGGAAGGCAGACACCAAACCGCCTGCCATCTATATGATACAGGTGCTAAAAATATCAAGGAAGCAGTTGCCAACCGGCCAGAAGATTAAGTTCAAAGATTAGATTTCGCGGCGGCCTTCCATAGCCCTTGCCAAAGTAACCTCATCTGCATACTCAAGATCACCGCCCATGGGAATACCGTGGGCGATTCTTGTTGTCTTGATACCAGCAGGGCGAATCAGCCTTGCTATATAAAGCGCGGTTGCTTCACCTTCTACAGTAGGGTTTGTCGCCAGAATAACCTCTGACACACACTCTTCGTTTCGCAGACGCGCTAATAGCTCGCGTAAACGGATTTGATCAGGCCCGATATTGTGCATTGGCGAAATTGACCCGTGCAGTACATGATAAAGCCCACGATACTCGTGAATGCGTTCCATCGCTGCAACATCACGCGGATTTTCCACTACACAGATAACTGTACGGTCACGTGTGGCCGAAGTGCAGATCTCACAGGGATCCTGTTCAGTCAAATTGCAGCAAACTGAACAAAGACAAGTTGACTGGCTGGCTTCGATTATCGCGTCAGCCAGTTTTTTTGCTGACTCCGGTGGTTGGCTCAGCAAATGGAAAGCCAGTCGTTGTGCTGTTTTACTGCCGACGCCAGGCAATTTGCCCAGTTCGGTGATAAGTCGGGCGATCGCCGGGGAGAAACGCGCCATTTAGAAGCCCATCGGCAGGCCGCGCCCGCCGGTCGCTTTGGCCATGCGCTCTTCAGACATTTCTTCTATTTTGCGCATAGCCTCGTTGACTGCAACCAGCACCAGATCCTGCAGCATTTCAACATCTTCCGGGTCAACAGCTGCCGGGTCGATAGTAAGTTCCGTAAGCTGCTTTTCGCCGCTGACTACTGCTTTAACTACCCCACCGCCAGCTGTAGCTTCAGCTGTCATCTGGGCAATTTCTTCCTGCGCCTTTTCAACTTCGCGCTGCATGCGCTGGGCCTGCTGAAGCAGCTGGTTCATATTACCCATACCGCCACCGCCGCCAAATCCACCTCTTGGTCCTTTAGCCATTAGTTGTATCCTCCATAATTACAGGTATGCCAAACGCATCCGCTGCTTCCCGCACTCTGGTAATCCAGGCAGGTTCTTCAGGTACAGGGCAATGCTGTGCTTCCGCCTGCGGATTCTCCGCTAAACGAACAACAACTGGCGTATTGCTGCCCATAACCTTCGTTGCCGCCTCGCGCAGCGCTTTAAGATTGGCCGGCTCCTTTAATTCCTGACAGTTTATTTTATCCTTTTCGGAAAAAATTATGTGAAGCTCACCGCCGCAGAAAGAAAATGCTGCAGGGCGGCAATATAAGTATGTAGTCATATAGCCAGCTTCAATCAGCTGATCCTGAATCGCTTTCCAGTTGGCATCATCAGAGGCTGAATTTGAAACCGTACTTGCGGAGAACGGGTCTGACGTTATGCTGTCCGTGCTGTCGCTGCGAGAATTGTCAATAACAGACTCATCCTCGACATACTCATCCTCGACAGATTCATCCTCGACAGACTCATCCTCGATAGATTCATCTATTAGTTCTACTGGCTTCTTCTCGATGTTCTCTGATGCCAAATCATTGTCTGAATCAGCCGGTGGCGGCTCCAGTCCGGTCAAGTCCGCAAAATCATGTTGTGTGGACATCAGACGCAGTAAACCAACTTCAAGCGAAGTACGGGTATCTGACGACCAGCGCAACTCGCCATGTAAGGCTGATAATTCGCGCACCAGTTCGAGAAGTGTATTGGTATCAGTCAATTTTGCGACATCTTTTAGCCGATTCAGCTGGAAGCTGGTAACTTGCAGTAAATCGCCAGGTGCCGGCGATACTGACACAATCAGTAAATTGCGGCAATAGGCAGCCAGATCAAGTAAAAACCGTGCCAAATCGCGACCAGACATAATTAGAGCGCCCACGGTTTCCAATAAGGCAGTGGCGTCACCAGTTAGAAGTGCTTTGCTCATCCGGGCCAACAGCTCGTCATCAGCGACACCTGTAAGTTTCAACACATCATCGCGTGTTACGGTCTTTTCAGCGTCGGCCGACATTCGTACTTGGTCAAGTAGGCTGATAGCGTCGCGCATACCGCCTTCTGCCAAGCGGGCAATGGTATCCAACGCAGCCGCTTCAATCTCAATTTTGTTTGCTGATGCAATTTCCTGCAACCGGGAAATCAGTCCCGGCAGAGGTATTCGCCGAAATTCGTAGCGCTGGCAGCGGGAAAGTATTGTCGCCGGAATCCGATGGGGCTCAGTTGTTGCCAGGATAAACACCGCGTGCGCGGGCGGTTCTTCGAGCGTTTTCAGCAAAGCGTTAAAAGCACCTGTGCTAAGCATGTGAACTTCGTCAATTATATATACTTTGAAACGCGCCTGTGACGGCATGAAAAGCACTTCATCGACAATTCTGCGGATCGTGTCCACGCTGTTGTTGGAAGCTGCGTCCATTTCCAAAACGTCCAGTAATGAGCCGTTTAGGATACCGGTGCAGATTTCACACTTGTTGCAGGGGTTGCCTTCTTCAGGCTTAAGGCAGTTGATCGCTCTGGAAAAGATCTTGGCGACTGTTGTCTTACCTGTTCCTCTTGTACCGGAAAAAAGATAGGCGTGGGCGATCTGACCGGTTATAACTGCTTGGCGCAGAGCGGTAACCACATGGGTTTGTTCGACTACCTCGTCGAAAGTCAACGGGCGCCATTCGCGATATAGTGCGACATGTGCCATGTGTACCCTCCAAATCTCAAAAAAATCACCATGTCTGGCCTGCAGCCGACACAGGTTTGTCTGCGGCACATGCGGTTGGCCGCTTACCGCTGCTTCCTTCCGGACCTGACGGAGTTCACGGGCCGCATCGCACAGGACCAGCGATCGGCTGCAGATCAGACACGGTGTGTTGATGCTCGTAAATTATAACATAAAAACTAATCGTATGATAGAATAAACAAGCCGCAACGCGATAAGCTGTCAGCCGTAACTGGCTGCCGACGGTCGCAGAATCGGATGCTTTGCCCACGGATAAGTCTTCTTGGTTTCAATCTGGATAGTTATAAATTATACTGTTTTTCAGGGGAGTTCAGGCCATGAGTAAGCTGACAGGCATCTTGAAGTCAGGGGCAAATCAGATTCGCCAGCATCCTACTTCATCGAATTTGCGTGATATTGTCCTGTTGTTGGCAGGTGCATTTATTTCAGCCTTCGCGCTGAATGTTTTTTATGTTCCCCTGCGCCTGACTATGGGCGGTGTTTCCGGTGTTGCTTCGATAATTTTCCAGTTAACCAGCCAAGGCAGCGTTTTGTCTTTCGGTACAATTTTTCTTTTGCTTAACATACCGCTGTTAATACTCGGCAGCCGCCTGATCAGCGGCAGATTCATGGTTCGAAGCATTATCGGCTCTATTGTTTATTCAGTTGTGATCGACTTGACCAGCGCTCCATTTACTGAGTTCTACGATTCTTTTCTTGACCAGACTCTTGCCAATGGCAGTCCGGATCCGCTGTTGTTTTGTGTTTTTGGCGGCATCATCTATGGTCTGGGCCTGGGATTGATTTTCCGTGCCGGATATACAACCGGAGGCACAGATATTCTGGCTTTAATCTTCAGCCGCCGTTTTCGCCAGTTCAGTATTGGTCAATTTATTCTTATCCTTGATGCTTTGATTGTGCTTTCCTCGGCAGTCGCTTACCAGAAAGTTGAGAATGCTTCTCTGCTGATGGCGATGTATTCCTTTATTGCCATGTATTTTACTTCAAAAACTATAGATGTGATTCTGGAAGGCTTTGAATACTGTCGAACCACATATATTATCTCAGATCACAGCACTGAAATTGCGGAGCAGATTCTTACTGAGCTAGGCCGCGGTGTAACTGCACTGGATGGTCACGGCATGTATACCGGTACCAAAAAAGTGGTTCTGATGTCGGTCATCTCAAAAAAGCAGGTGCCGGATATCAAGCGGATTGTTTCAAGTATTGACAAAAACGCCTTCGTAATTGTTACCGAAGCCCGTGAGGTTCTGGGTGAAGGCTTCTACAATAGTATCGAATTGTAAAGCTGTTCGAAACCCGATCAGAAGCTGGATACCGCTGTTGTCAGCATTTTCAGCAATCCATTTAGCAGTTTTCAGCTGATTATCTTAATGTAGTTATAGAAGATTTCCGCTGCCTTGGCCTGAAACTGGCGGGCGTTCGTCGCGCTGCCGCTTTCGGTCATGACTGCAAGTACAAATGGTTCACCGGCGAAAACAATACCAACATCGTTTTCAGTATTATAAGTCCCGTTCGTGCCAATTTTATGCGCAACCTTTACATCTTCAGGAATACCTTTTTGGATGCCGAAATCAAATTCAGTTTTGATCAGGTCATCAATCAAGGTGCCATAAATTGTTGGGTTGGCTTCGTAAAGCTCATACAGGCGAACAGCGTGCAGACCAAGATCGGTGGCACTGGTGCGATGGCGGCCGCTGACAGATGTGCCCGACCAGTTTTTATAACTGACACTTTTACGATAGTCGACGACCGAGCTGATGCTGTTCAGGTATGGGTTGATTTTATCGATGCCGCCAAGTCGGCGGATTACCATATTAGTACCGCAATTATCACTGATCCGGATGGAAAGACCTGAAGTATTGCGCACGCTGTACTTAGTTCCATTTGCATCACCCTGAATTGTACCTGTCCCCGCCTCATAGTCACCAGTTGGATAAGGGCGGCTGTCGTATGCCAGCATTTCATCCGGATCTATAATACCGGCTTCGATCTGGGTGTATAAATAAGTGTTGATCCCCAGTTTTATGGAGCTGGCGGCCACAAACGGCTGGTCAGCATTGTAAGCATAGGTTTCGCCATTTATAAGATTATGATAATAAAGGGCATAGCGTCCTTTATAGGTCTTAACCAATGCTTCGAATTCGGATTTGGCAGTGCTGAAGGCCTCGGCACGGGCGGCAGCGCTGATTGTCGCTGAGGTTGTACCGCTGGTAGACGCAGCTGTGGATGGTGTCGTTTTATCTGTTGAAGTACCGGCAGTGGTTGGTTTTGAAGTGCTGGATCCCGATGAGGTTGAATTGCCAGGGTTAGCGGCCGATGAAGTTGTGGTGCTGTTTGTGGTTTCAGCCGGACCGCCGAAAATACCGCTCAGCAACGGTTGAAGCAAGAGAACCGCAGCCACCAGAATTACCAATACCAGGACAACAACCGGCACACGATTGCGGCGCGGACGTTTCCGCCTGGGGCTATTATGTTGAGGGCCATTTCGCCGGGCCGGGTTAAACTGGCCGGAGCTGTAGCCGCTCTGACGCGTAAAATTGCTTGCTTGATTGCGTTGCGCTTCGGTGCCGGTTGATGGATTGTTTTTTTTCATTTAAAACTCCCAGACCGTTGCAAACCGTCGGTCTTTTTTTATCGTAGATCAGTCCGCCAAACGCATTGGCGCAGTAAAATCATAACAGATTTACCTAGGGTTTTCTCCTGCTGTTGAGCTTTTGAACGTGCATTAATTGCGTATCGCGCAAGTAATCAAGCATTCAGCTTTGCCTGTTTTTGCTCGTTTTTACCCGTTTTTACCTGTTATTGCTTGTTTTGACGTCATTCGTCGCGATTTGACGCTGTTTGACTTTAGTTAGTGAAAGTGATATAATTCCTGCGATGAGTGTTCTCGATTTCCTGATGATTCAGATTCAGTTGTCGGAGGTGCTGCTCAAATGATAGTCAAATCAGATCTGGATACTTGCAGAAAAGATATGCAAAGTATCGTCGGACGCCGAGTCCGATTGAAATCCAACGGCGGACGTAAACGCACCATTGTTCAAACCGGAGTTCTCGATTGTTGTTACCCCAATGTTTTTACAGTCCGTTGTCAAAAACCCAATGCCTATCAGGAAACTGTTTCCTATAGTTACGTTGATATCCTTACCCGCGTAGTTGAAATTGCGCTCGAAGGTGAACAAACACACGAACCCCTTAATTGAAGACCTCCTAAACGAACAAACCCGCGCCAGCCGCGGGTTTTTTGGCTGCTGACAAGGTTTGATTCCGGGCAGTTATATTTTTTGGACATCAGGCGGGAACTGGCATGAAAACACTCTATCTTGAAGCAGGCGCGAAAATTAATTTAACGTTGGCCGTTACCGGCCGCCGGGCCGATGGGTACCATTTGCTGGCAACTGTAATGCAATCGGTTTCGTTGGCGGACAGACTGACAGTCACGGTTAATTCAAAGCCTGGAATCAGGATTAGATGTACTAATCCATATGTTCCGCTAAATGAGAAAAATACGGCTTGGCAGGCTGCCGCGCGCTTTTTTCATGCTGTCGGAATTGCTCCCGCCTGCAGTATAACCATAGAAAAACACATACCGACAGCCGCCGGTCTAGGTGGCGGCAGCAGCGACGCTGCCGCGGTTCTGACGGCATTAGCCACTCTTTTCCCCAACTATTTGTCAAGCAGGGAAATTCATGCGATCGCCGCTGCAATCGGCGCTGATGTGCCTTTTTGCCTGGCGGGCGGAACACAAATGTGCACCGGAATTGGTGATATCCTTGAACCTTTGGAGCCTTTTGCAGGTTGGCCGATGTTGCTTGCTGCAGCACCTTTAGCAATCTCCACACCGGAAATATTCCGCTCTTATGACAATCTAACTGCGAACCAGCTGCCGCCTGAGCCGGATCATGGTATTTTTCTGCCTGCTTTAGCAAGAGCCGATTGGCCGGCAATGGCCCGCTCTGGCGCAAATATGCTGGAAGCAGTAACATTTCAACGATACCCGCAGCTGGCATCTGCCCGTGAGCAATTACTGCGTTCAGGAGCACTGTTTGTCCGAATGAGCGGCAGCGGGCCTACCCTGTTTGCCATATATAAAAACGAGCTCGATCAGCAGGCTGCACTGAACAGCTTACCTGATCACCTGCCTGCAGGTTTCAAATTACTGCCAGCCAGGACAACCAGTGCAGGCATCAGGCTGCGGCAAGGCTGATTATACGTCAAACCCGGAGCCACAAACCCAGAGCCGCCATTATTGACAGGCGGACTTTCTGTCGTTATAATCTAAAAGCTATTGCATTCGCGCTTATGGAGGTATTTTATATATGAAAATGACATATCAGCCTAAAAAAAGGCAACGGGCAAAGGTTCATGGCTTCCGCAAAAGGATGCGTGACGCTTCCGGCCGTGAAGTATTGAAGCGGCGCAGACTGAAGGGAAGAAAGAAACTCTCTGCCTGAGACCGCAGAACCACTGTGGTCTTTCTTTTTACGCGTCCTTCCGGAAGTTTCCGGGTATGGCATAAACTGAGGACAGTATGAAGCATACCGAACCGCTCCGGAAGAACTACGAATTTGCTCGCGTTTATAAAAAAGGCCGCTTTCTAGTCAGCAGTCTGGTTGTACTTCATTATTTCCGGCGCAAAGGTCCTGCCGGCCCCAACCGCCTGGGAGTTACCGTAAGCAGGAAGGTTTCAGGCAGTGTGCGGCGTAATCGGATTAAGCGTTTACTGCGTGAAAGCTACCGTTTGCAGGAAAGTGAACTGGCCAGTGGTTACGACATTATTCTCACTGGCAGGCACGATGATCCGCCGCCGACCTTTGCTCAAATTGATCAACAGGTGGGCAAATTATTGCGTAGAGCGGGTATTAAAAGCGGCCCGCCTGCCCCAACTTCAACCGATTCGCAACCGGGTTAACCCGGAGGATGTTATATGCCCGCCCGTTTTCTTATTGCTTTAATCCGCTGGTACCAGCGCAATGTCTCACCTCAAGCAGGCGCGCGCTGTAAATACCTGCCAACCTGTTCCCAATATGCGGTTGAAGCAATAACACGCCACGGCGCACTTAAAGGCGGACTATTGGCTGTCTGGCGAATTCTGCGTTGTAACCCGTTCAGCCGGGGTGGCTATGACCCCGTACGCTGAACCGCACCTGGTACGCATTCCGCGACCAGCAAGGTAATTCCTGGATCAACCGGACGCACCTCGGTTGATCACGAATAAGGAGATTCGTCATGTATTTGACCACTGTAGCATTAGGCGTCTTTGATCCGCTTTATACCGCGTTTGGCTGGATCGTGCGCCAACTTTACCTTTTCCTCGGCAATTATGGTGTTGTGATCATACTTTTCACAATCATACTTCGCGGTTTGATGATACCTCTTGGTGTCCGCCAGCAGCGCTCCATGTACAAAACAACCAGTCTGCAAAGCGAAGTAAATGAAATCCAGCGCCGTTATCCCAACGACAAACAAAAACAGAGCGAGCTGCAGATGGAGCTTTATAAACAGCATGGCGTTTCACCAACTGCCGGCTGCCTGCCTTCAATTCTGCAATTAATTCTGATTTGGCCGATTTTCCGGATTATCCAGGCACCGCTTACATATATTATGAATATTTCCAGCGATAACCTGACCAAAATCGGTAATACTCTGGCCGGAATGACGGATTCTACCGGTCAGGCGCTGATTACTGCCAATCAGGCAGCCAACGCAGTCTCCAACAATATTCCAATTCTCAATGCGCTGGAACGCAGCCCGGCAGCTTTATCACGGGTTGTAAGCGAAGGATTGCTGCGTGTTAACCAGCTGATCGACGTTGACTTTCTGGGTATCAACCTTGGAATTACGCCAACTTATAAACCCTCGCTCCTGTTTGGAGCCGAAAAAGGCACCTACCTGCCATTGCTGATCATACCTGTCATCGTGCTGATAACCACATTGCTGCAGATGAGGATCAGCAGACTGACTATGCCTAATCGTAAAAAGCGTGCTGACGACAAAGCCAGAGAAAAGAAAAACCCTGCGCGTGCCGGCCAAACACCTGAGGATCGCACCGAGTCCATGATGAAAAGCATGAACATCTTCATGCCGCTCTTTATGCTCTGGACAACGTTTACCCTGCCGGCTGCTCTCGGCCTTTACTGGACCATCGGCAACCTGATGATGATCCTGCAGACACTGATCATTTACTTCCTCTATACTCGCAGAATGGAAACAGCGTCCTGAAAAGCAGCTGCTGTTGAAAGGAGATACAGAAATGGCGAACTATGTAGAAAAAACCGCGAAGACAGTCCAGATCGCGATCAACGAAGCGCTTGAAGAGCTGGGCGTAACCGTGGATGAAGTCCTGATCGAAGTTATTGACGAAGGTGAAGAAGGCAAGCTGCTCGGTATCGGCCGCAGACCTGCAAAAGTCCGTGTTTCGATTGATGAAACCACTGCCCGTGAAACTATTGATGTTCCGGAACTTGAAGATACTGAAGAACCTGTTTACTACGGTGATGAGGCCGAAAGCGAAGAAACAGAAACAAATCAGGAAACTGAAATCGTTAATTATGTCGCTGCTGTATTATCAGGAATTGGGATTCACGGTAAAATCAGTTCCTATTGGGACGATGAAACACTGCGAATCGAAGTGACCGGCGACGATATCGGTGCAGCCATAGGCCGCAGAGGCGAAACCCTGGACGCGATTCAGTACATGACGTCTCTAGTTGCTAACAGGCACAGCAAAGAACGTGTGCGCGTTGTTCTCGATATTGGCGGCTACCGCTACCGTCATGAAAACAACCTGATCAGCATAGCTGAAAGAGCCGCTGAATCTGTAGTCGCTAGCGGCAGGGAGTATGCTTTGGAACCAATGAACCCTGCCGAGCGCCGCATCGTGCATACTGCACTGCAAAACTTCTCAGGTGTAACAACCTACAGTGAAGGCGAAGGCCAGGACCGGCATATCATAATTGCCCCCGACACAAAGGATTAATTAATGTTCTTGTCAGACATCTTCAGCGGCCCCGGGTTTCACCCGCGGGCCGTTTTTGCCCAAAAAGGAGCCGCTTAGGCCATGTTATCTCAAGAAAACAAGCAAAATCCCATAGACTCAAGCTTGCCGTTCCAGGACGTTTGCGTTGCCTGTTCAACCCCGCCCGGAAATAGCGGGCTTGCTGTTATCCGACTAAGCGGCGCTGAGAGCGCGGCAATCGCCGGGGCTGTTTTCCGCCTACCCGGTAACCGCAAAACTGATCTGGCAGCAATGCCTGGCAACACCTGCAGGTTTGGCCGGATTATTTCACCCGCCGACGGCAGCCTGATTGATGAAGTCGTATTAACCCGTTTTGTCGCTCCCCGTTCCTATACTGGTGAAGATTTGATCGAAATCTCCTGCCATGGCGGTTCAGCTGTAAAGCAAGCGATCCTTGACGCCCTGATCCAATCCGGTGCCAGGCCGGCCGAGCCTGGTGAATTCAGCCGCCGTGCCTTCGCTAACGGCAAAATCGATCTTAGCCAGGCTGAAGCCGTTATGGATCTGATTTCTGCGACAGCCAGCCGCACTGCCGCCGCTGCTGCCCGTCAGCTTGAAGGCGGCCTGTTGAAACTCATTCGCCGACATCTGGATCATCTCTATGGCCTGATGGCGCGGACTGAGTTGATACTGGAATTCCCCGAGCATGATGATCTGGACAGCGCCGCTGCTGGCCTTGCAGCTGATATAACTGAGGCTGCGGCAGATTTACATCAATTGGCCGCGACTTTCCGCCAAGGGCGTATTTTGCACGATGGTATGACCATCGTAATTGCCGGCCGGCCAAATGTCGGCAAATCATCATTACTCAACAGCCTTGCCAGGCGGGAAAGAGCAATAGTTACTGATATCCCCGGCACCACCCGGGATACCATTGAAGAGCTTGTAGATATTGATGGCATTCCCGTGCGGTTGATAGATACAGCCGGACTGCGCGATTCAGAAGACACTGTGGAGCAACTGGGTATCGGCCGGGCGCGGGCAGCAATAGAAGCTGCTGATCTGGTTTTTTACCTGATCTCTCCTCCCTGGCAGCCGGAATCGGAGCAAGCCCGGGCTGAAATCGCTGAAATTAAAACAATCGCGGCTTTAAGGCCGGTGCTTCTTTTATGCGGTAAGGCAGATCTGCCGGCCAGAGAACATTTAAGTGCTGCCGTGGCAGCCGCATTACCAGAATTACCGCTACAGTCAGTTTCGACCTTGACCGGTGAAGGACAAGCTGAAATCCGGCAAGCCATCAGCGATACCTACCAGTCGCTGGGCGTTCCCGGCACTGAAGATCTGATTCTGACTAATACCCGCCATCATGCGTTGGTTAAAGCCGCTGCCTCAAGTCTGCAGGAAGCTGCTGCCGCGCTTAACGCCGGCATAACCCTGGACATCACCGCGGTGCTGCTGCGCTCAGCCGCGGACTCGCTGGCGGAGATAACCGGTGACACTGTGAGTGATACTCTGGTTGAAACAATCTTCAGTCGCTTTTGCGTCGGCAAATAGGAGTAAAGACATAAAAATGTTGACCTGTAAACAAGCACTACAACAGCCTGAAACCTGGCTGGCCGATTCTTGCGATGTAATCGTAATCGGCGCGGGACATGCCGGTTGTGAAGCGGCTTTGGCAGCTGCCCGCCTCGGCAAGCATGTTATTCTGTTCGCGATGAATCTTGATGCAGTGGCCAATATGCCCTGCAATCCAAATATTGGCGGCACTGCCAAAGGCCAGCTGGTGCGCGAAATTGACGCACTTGGCGGGGAAATGGGGCGCGTAGCTGACAAAACCATGATCCAATACCGGATGCTAAACCGTTCCCGCGGTCCGGCGGTGCTTTCGCCGCGTGCCCAGATAGACCGGCGGCTGTATCAGATGACCATGAAAGCGGTAGTTGAGAGGCAACCGGGCCTCGACCTGCGCCAATCTGAAATTGTCAGCCTGCTATTAGCCGATCTCGCTGACTGCGTGCCTGATTCTGTTGGCAATACTGCTGAAACCTGCAGTGAAACCGCTGCCAGTAAAGCTTCGGCAGCACGCCCGGCAATCGGCGGTGTTATGAGTCGCAGCGGCGCGGTTTATACTGCACCAGCTGTTATTGTCGCTACCGGCACTTATCTGGAAGCAAAGGTAATTATTGGTTCGTGCCAGTATTCCAGTGGTCCAGACGGAATGTTTCCTTCCCTGGGACTTGCGGAATCCATTCGCGCGACAGGCTTGCCAATGCAGCGCTTCAAGACAGGTACACCTGTGCGGATAAACCGGAACGGGGTTAACCATAAAGCAATGCAGCGTCAGGACGGCGACACTGAAGTCCAGCCGTTCTCCTTTGAACATGAACTCACGGATTTGCCAGGCCTGGAGCCCCAGGAGCCTTGCTGGCTCACCTATACTTCACCTGAAACCCGTACGCTTGTTCTAAGCAATCTTGACCGGTCGCCGCTATACAGCGGTGTCATTGCTGGTGTTGGCGCACGCTACTGCCCCTCCGTTGAAGATAAATTTGTCAAGTTCCCTGACAAAGACCGTCACCAGATTTTCCTGGAGCCGACAGGCCGGGGTACAGACGAGCTCTATGTCCAGGGGCTTTCCAGCAGCATGCCAGAAGAAGTTCAGTTGGCGATGCTGCACTCTGTACCGGGGTTGGAAAAGACCCGTATAATGCGCACCGGCTATGCTATTGAGTACGATTGCCTTGATCCAACCTGTCTCGACAGCTCACTTGCCGCAAAAAAAATCGGCGGCCTGTGGTTTGCCGGACAGATCAATGGCACTTCGGGTTATGAAGAAGCTGCCGCCCAGGGTTTGATCGCTGGTATCAATGCCGTGCGCAGCCTTAATGGCCAGGAACCGGTGGTAATCGACCGTTCACAGGCATATATCGGAGTGCTGATTGACGACTTGGTCACCAAGGGCACGCAGGAGCCTTACCGGATGATGACATCCCGCGCCGAATACAGGTTACTGTTGCGTCAGGATAATGCCGATGCCCGCTTAACGCCGCTTGGTTATGAGATTGGCTTGATTTCAGCAGACCGTTATGCACGTTTCCAGGCAAAAGACAGCATGATCAACAGCGAAATCGCCCGTTGCCATAGTGTTTCGATTCGGCCGACGACAGCAGTAAATGCTGTTTTGATCGAACTGGGTACAGCCCCGCTGAACAACCCCGCCACACTTGCAAGTTTACTGCGCCGTCCTGAACTGAAATACGCTGACCTCGCACCGATTGATCCGGAACGGCCTGATTTACCACAAGCGGTAATGGATGCAGTTGAAATATCTCTCAAATATGAGGGCTATATCCGCCTTGAAGAAGAGCGAATCCGTCGCTTTCACCAGTTGGAGGACCGCTTACTGGCTGCTGATATCGACTATAATTCTATTCGTGGTCTGCGCATTGAAGCCGCTCAAAAACTGACAAAACTGCGCCCGAATTCAATCGGACAGGCTGCCCGTGTATCCGGTGTTTCTCCGGCGGATATCTCTGTGCTGCTGGTCTGGCTGGACGCGCAGCGCCGCAATGGCAAAGAAACAAAACAACCTGACCTTACGGACGCTGATCACGACAATTCGAGTGAAGGTGTAATGGCATGAAAAACCAATCGAGTACTGATCTGGATCAACGCCAAGCTGTGGATTCGAACGACAAAGACATGCTTAACCTCTTGCCGGCAATATTGGCACCTGCCGGCATTCAGCTTTCAAGACAGCAGCTGGAAGCTTTCGTCAGCTACTCGGAATTGCTGCGTGACTGGAATACCCGAATAAATCTGACGTCAATCACAGACAACCACGGTGTTGCTGTGCGTCATTTTTTGGATTCTTTGAGCCTTTTGCCAATTCTTGACAAAGAAGCTAAACTCCAGAACAAAGCTGCGTTGAGCCTGATCGATGTAGGTACAGGCGCGGGCTTCCCCGGTCTGCCGCTGCGTGTCGTCCGGCCTGAGCTAAAGCTGACCTTGCTTGATTCATTACAAAAACGGATTAATTTTCTTACTGCCGTAATATCTGAACTTGAATTGACTGGCGTGCTGACTATAAGCAGCCGCGCTGAGGACGCTGCGCACGACTCCAAGTATCGGGAGTATTTTGATATTGCCGTGGCACGCGCAGTGGGGCCACTGCCGGTGCTCTGTGAGTATTTGCTGCCTTTTGTCCGGCAAGGCGGGTTGATGGTCGCTATGAAAGCTCAAAAAAATGAAGAAATTGATGCTTCTGCGAAGGCGATCCGTGTTTTAGGCGGGCACCTGGAAAGCGTAGATCATTTTGTTCTGCCTGGCAGCGATTTGAACCGCACGCTCATTTGTGTGCGGAAAACCGGATCAACGCCACCAGCTTATCCCCGCAAAGCCGGAACGCCCGGCCGAAAACCAATAATTTAAAGACCAATAGTGCAAAACCCCTGAAAACAGCCACTTTCACGCTGTTCAGCCCAATGGCTGCTACGTGCAATTGAGGGTGTTTCATGGTATAATTGTTTAGTCAGGCAATAGTGGGGACAGGAGGAATTGTCCATATATGGCGGATCAGCAAAATGAGCCGAAGAAATCAGTACCATTAGATAAAAAAGAACTACAGAAACAAAAGGATGCCGCGGTGGACGCGATATTCCGCAACCCTCAAACAACAATTATTCCGGTTGATCTTGAAGAAGAAATGAAAAAATCGTTCATCGATTACGCGATGAGCGTTATTTCCGACCGTGCACTGCCGGATGTCCGTGACGGACTCAAACCGGTGCACCGCCGGATTCTTTATTCCATGTATACACAGGGATTTACCTCTGATAAACCGCACCGCAAGTGCGCCACAACTGTTGGCGATGTGCTCGGACGCTTTCATCCGCACGGTGATGCCTCTGTATACGATGCACTCGTGCGTCTAGCCCAGGATTTCTCGATGCGCCACATGCTGGTGGACGGTCACGGCAACTTTGGTTCCCGTGACGGCGATCCCCCTGCAGCCTACCGTTACACGGAGGCCCGCCTGAGCAAAATCTCTATGGAAATGCTCAGCGAAATCAATAAAAACACAGTTGATTTCAAACCTAACTTCGATGAACACGAAATGGAACCCATTGTTCTGCCGGCACGTTTTCCTAACTTGCTGGTTAATGGTTCTGTTGGTATCGCTGTCGGCATGGCAACAAACATTCCGCCGCATAACCTTGGCGAATGCATTGATGGTGTAGTGATGCTGATCGAGAATCCCGACAGCTCTACAGAAGACCTGATGCAGGTTATTAAAGGGCCGGACTTCCCTACCGGCGGAATGATTATAGGTTCACACGGTATTCGCGAAGCTTACGAGACCGGCCGCGGTCGAATTGTTGTCCGGGCGCGCACCGAGATCGAATCTATGCGCAATAACCGCCAACGCATAATTGTGCAGGATCTTCCCTATCTGGTTAACAAAGCACGGCTGATCGAGCGCATAGCTGATCTAGTCAAGAATAAACAACTGGATGGAATCTCTGATCTGCGCGACGAATCCGACCGCAACGACGCAGTACGGATTGTCATTGAACTTAAAAGAGACGCCAATGCCAATGTTGTACTAAACCAGCTTTATAAACGTACACAGCTTCAAGATGCCTTCAGCGCGAATATGCTGGCTTTGGTTCCGGACGAGCTGGGACGCTTTGAACCTCAGGTCATAAACCTGCGCTCAGCACTTACTCATTACCTCAACCACGAAAAAGATGTTGTCAGCCGCCGCACCCGCTTCGATCTGGAAAAGGCCGAAGCTCGCCGTCATATTGTTGAAGGCCTGCGCCTGGCGATTGATCACATCGACGAAGTAATCGCAATTATCCGCTCTTCACGCACGGAAGACGTTGCTAAACAGAGATTGAGTGAACGCTTTGATTTCAGCGAACGTCAGGCACAGCACATTGTTGATATGCGTTTAGGCCGCTTGACAGGTCTGGAACGTGACAAGCTGGCTGCTGAATATAATGATCTCACTGAGAAAATTGATTATTTCCGCAGTATTTTGTCGGATGAATCCCTGTTGCTTTCTGTAATCCGTGATGAACTGCTGGATATCCGCAAAAAGTATGCTGATGAGCGCCGGACATCTATTGAACCCGGCGAAGATGAAGATATTACGGATGAATCACTGATTCAGGAAGAAGAAGTGGTTGTCACTCTGACTCATTATGGATATGTAAAACGCATGCCAGTGGACATTTGTAATGTGCAACACCGCGGCGGGCGCGGAGTAACCGGAATCACCACCCGGGAAGAGGATTTTGTCGAGAATATCATCACAACATCCACCCATTCCCTGCTCTTGTTCTTTACTAATCGCGGCCGGGTTTTCCGCCTGAAAGGGTATCAGATTCCGGAGGCAAGCCGACAGGCCCGGGGCATGGCAGTTGTCAACCTTCTGCAACTCGATGGCGGTGAAAAAGTACAAACTGTTATTCCGGTAACTGATTTCTCAGAAGGCTCGTACCTGGTAATGGCCACTAAAAATGGTACTGTTAAGAAAACCCTGCTGTCAGAATACGCCAACATCAACAGATCCGGTCTCATAGCAATCAACTTGCGCGAAGATGACGAGCTGGTAGGTGTCCATAACACCAGCAACGGCAATGACATCCTGATGGTAACCAAACAGGGCATGTCGATCCGTTTCCCGCAAACTGATGTGCGTGCCACCGGCCGCAATACTCAAGGCGTGCGCGGTATTTCATTGAGCGAAGACGATTCTGTGATAAATATGGTGACAACAGAACCGGGTAAATCTTTGCTTGTGGTTTCGGAGAAGGGTTTTGGCAAGCGTACCGAACTCGAGGAATACAGGTCGCAGACACGAGGCGGCAAAGGCCTCATCACCTACAAGCCTTCAGCCAAAACCGGCTTGCTGGCAGGAATTGCGCTGGTTGACGAGGAAAACGACGTTATCATGATCAACGATAGCGGCGTAATAATTCGTGTACGTGCTGCGGAAATCCCAATTCTGTCACGTATCACCCAAGGAGTCACATTGATGCGCACCCGTGAAGGTGATGTTGTCGATGTTGCTGTAGTTGAACATGAGGATGTCGACGAAGGTCTGGATCCGGAGACTGATTCCGCGGATCTGACTGAATGCCTGAACGACCCGCAATCAGAAGAGGAACTTGAAGACTTGGAGGAGACGGAAGATTAGGGTCAGAGGTCTTTGACCTGCTCCAGGACTGCGCGTACACTATCAGCGGAAGCATGCAATTGCTGGAGTTCTGCTGGCGTCAGGTCAAATTCCAGGACAGTTTGTACGCCGTTGGCATTGACGATTGAGGGTGAACTAAGGGCGACATTATGCAGTCCGTAAGCTCCATTCATGGCTGAACCAACTGTGCGGATTGTGCTCGCGCCGTTCAGGATCGACTCGACAATTGTATTTACCATTACGGCAATGCCGTAAAAGGTAGCGCCTTTAGCCTTAATAATATCAGCACCCGCGACCCGAACCTGCCGCGCAACCTCGTCTCGGTCAGCTTGACTGAAAGTAATGCCGGTACCCTTGCAGAAATCATCTATCGACATACCGGCGATATGTGTTCTGCTCCAGACAGGTAACTGCGAATCGCCGTGCTCACCAATAATGTAACCGTGGATATTCTTCACATCGACTGCCAGACGTTCGCTTAGCAGATAGCGGAAACGGGCGCTGTCAAGCACTGTGCCAGAGCCAATAACTCTGCCGGCCGGCAGTTTGGTCCATTCAGTCACTTTATAGGTAAGAACATCAACTGGATTGCTCACAACCAAAATGACACCGCCGTTGTAATGCTGCATGATTTTTTCAACAATTGAATGTGCCAGTGATACATTTTTGCGCGCCAGATCCAGGCGTGTCTCACCCGGTTTACGCGGCATACCTGCTGTCAGGATTATGACATTGCAATCAGCACAGTCTTCGTAATCACCAGCCCTGACCAGCATTTGGCCAAGGAAGGGTAACCCATGATTAATGTCCATGGCTTCACCAACTGCCTTGTTTTCATTGCTGTCGATCAGTACAAGTTCATTACAAAGCTGATTTATGGAAATAGCAAAAGCTATTGAGGCGCCAACCGAACCGGCACCAACTATTGCAATTTTTGAGCCGTGTTCACGATCTGAATACATATATAAATACCCTCCCCTGTTTTTGCGAAATCAAACACATTGTACGTCAGGAGAATTGGGAGTGCAATCCAAATAGTGAATTTACGAAAACGTTTACAGCCTATATGTACGATCTATGCATAAATGCTACAATTAATTCATCCACTTAAATTTTCGTCTTGCATTTATATAGTCGCTAAATGATAATATTTAGACCAAACAGGTTAATTGTTAAGGAGTATGATTAATGCTTGACTTTGAATACTTTTCACCGACCAGTTTTAACTTTGGCCGCAAGGCGGAAGAGAAGGCCGGCGCGGTTTGCCGCCAATTCGGCGGTACTCGTGTTCTGATTCACTACGGTAGTGAATCCGCCAAAAAGAGCGGACTGGTTGAACGGGTAAGGACTTCTGTTGAGGAAGCCGGCTTGTTCGCAGTCGAGTTAGGCGGAGTCGTTCCCAACCCCCGGGTTGGTCTTGTCTACCAGGGAATTGAATTAGCGCGCAAGGAACGGATTGACCTTATACTTGCTATTGGCGGTGGCAGCGTAATCGATTCCGGCAAAGCAATTGCGATGGGAGCCGTTTATTCTGGCGATGTCTGGGACTTTTTCGACGGTAAAGCAGTACCTGAAAGCATGCTCCCTGTCGGCTGTGTATTGACAATACCTGCTGCCGGCAGTGAAGGTTCGCTGAGCTCCGTTATTTCAAGCGATGACGGCAAAACCAAGCGTGGCCTCAATCACCCGATTCTGCGTCCGGCATTTGCCTTGATGAACCCGGAACTGACATATACCTTGCCTCCCTACCAGACAGCCTGCGGGATTTCCGATATGATGGCGCACATTATTGAGCGCTATTTATCCAACACAACTGAGGTTGAACTGACGGACCGCCTCTGTGAGGGTGCTATGAAGGCCATCATTCACGAAGCGCCGCGAGTCTTTGCCAATCCGGAAGATTACGGCGCCCGGGCAAACATAATGTGGGCCGGTACTTTGGCGCACAGTGATATCATGGGAGTCGGCCGTGAACAGGACTGGGCCAGCCACCGGATGGGCCATCAATTGTCCGCACTGTATAATGCTGCGCATGGCGCCAGTTTAGCTGTTATGATCCCCGCTTTTATGCGATATACTCTTGAGCACGGATGCAACCGCTATGCTCAGATGGCCGTGCGGGTTTTCGATTGCGACTATGATTTTGAAAACCCACAGCGCACAGCGGTACAAGCCGTTGAGCGTCTGGTCAGTTTCTACCGATCAATGGGACTGCCCACTTCCTTAACTGAAATTGGCGCCAAAGAGGAGGACATCCCCTTTATGACCAAAACGATTCAGATGCATCGGGATAATCAGCTGGGCAATTTTCAACCACTTGGCTATGCTGATATAGAAAAAATCTACCGCCTGGCTTTGTGAGTAAAGGCAATATCTGAATTATTAATGAATAGTATGTAAAGCTTTTTCACGAGCAAAGCTAACTGCCAGTGAAACAATCTATACATAGTGGCGCAAATAAGCACTAATATTTTAGTGCGATTGACAAACATACAGCACGAAGATAAACTTGACCTTGTTAAGCACCTATAGATCATTTTATTTTTTATTTGCTGACATTTCTGAATATTATTCTTCGCAAGCTGTATCAGAACAGCGAACCCTATTTGTGCCACAATATCTTGAATGATGGAGGTATTTTTTAGTGTCAAAAGAAACCGTTTTGCAAATGGTTGGCATTGACAAGCGCTTTTATGGCGTTCATGCACTGAAGGAATTTAGTTTCGAGTGCCGTAAAGGTGAAGTTCATGTACTGATGGGTGAAAACGGAGCGGGGAAATCCACTCTGCTCAAGATTCTCAGCGGTATTTATCAAGCCGATTCCGGCTCGATTCTACTTAATGGCGAACAGGTTACTATAAAAAACCCGATTGATGCCAAAGCAAGGGGAATCGCGATAATCCATCAGGAACTTAGCATGTGCAAGAACATGACGATCGCCGAGAATATTTTCCGCGGTGAAGAGTACACAAAACCACCTTTTGGCTTTGTGGACTATCAGTCAATGTACAAAGATGCTCAGGCAATGCTCGACAAAATGAACATGGATTTGCGCTCTGATCGTTTGGTAAGAACTTTGTCAGTAGCACAGCAGCAGATGGTAGAAATCGCAGGAGCCTTATCTCGTAACGCTCAGATTGTTATCATGGACGAGCCCACAGCTTCTCTTACCAACAAGGAGATATCAGCGCTCTTCAAAACAATCCATCAACTTAGAGAAGATAATGTCTGCATTATCTACGTTTCTCACCGCATGAATGAAACATTCGAAATCGGTGACCGCGTCACTGTAATGCGTGACGGCAATTATATCGGCACTCGCGAAGTCGCGGATTCAACAGCTAATGAGCTGGTTGAAATGATGGTCGGCCGCCCTATCGGTGCCCAGTATAAAGGCAGCAAACCCAAAGGCGGTGAAGTTGTCCTGGAAGCCATTGGTTTGAATAACAAGAAACTGAAAAATGTCAGTTTTGAACTCCGTAAAGGTGAAATACTTGGTTTCTCCGGCCTGGTCGGAGCCGGCCGCACAGAAACAGCGCGAGCCCTGTTCGGATTGGATAAGCTGGACTCAGGCGAAATCCGCATTGAAGGCGAATCAGTAAAAATAAAATCGCCTCACGAAGCAATAGAACATGGTATTGGACTCATACCTGAAGACCGCAAGGGAGCAGGTCTGATTCTGCGCAAACCTGTAGGTTTCAACCTTACGATTACTGTTGTTGACCGTTTCATCAAGGGTATACGTGTTAATAGAAAAAAGGAATACAGTATAATAGACCGCTACAAGGATGCTTTATCGATTAAAATGGTTGGCCCTGAGCAGATGGCGATGAACCTGTCGGGCGGTAACCAGCAGAAGGTTGTTATTTCCAAATGGCTGGCAACCGAACCTAAATACCTGATTATGGACGAACCTACCCGCGGTATCGACGTCGGTGCCAAAAATGAGATTTATCAATTAATGGAAAAACTGGCTTCAGAAGGCTTATCGATTATCTTCATCTCCTCCGACCTGCCTGAAATCGTCAACATGTCAAGCCGCGTTGTAATTATGCGGGAAGGTGAGATTGCCGGGATCATGGATTCGAATGAAGAAGAAATTACTCAGGTAGCGATTATGCAGCAAGCGACAGGAGGTTATAAGAAGTGACCACAGAACAGAAATCTAGTTTTAAACCACCTAATCCCATTCTAATGACCACAAAAAGATGGTTTTCCACAAACTACGGCACTTTACTTGCCCTGCTGGTGCTTTCAATATTGATCGCTCTGTCGGAGCCGAATTTTGCCACCGAAGGAAACGTCATCAACATCCTGCGCCAGGTTTCAATAAATGGAATTATCGCTATTGGCTTAACAATGTCACTCTTAATTGGCGGTGTTGACCTCTCGGTTGGCTCAACCTGCGCAGCTGCCGGCTGTCTGGTTGTTAAATTGTTTGAGTCGCCTGAGGCGGCAGCCGGAACTGCTGGCGGTCTTGGCTGGAATGTTTGGGGCGCCATCTTGTTCACGCTTTTTGTCGGCGGACTCATTGGTTTGTTTAATGGAATTTTTGTAGCTAACACAAACCTGCCGTTCTTTGTTATTACCCTGGCCACCCAAATGACAGTGCGTGGCATCGCGTACTGGTTCACCGGCGGCTATCCAATTCTTTCCAACAACGAAATTTTCAATAAAATTGGCAATGGTAACATTGAAATTGCGCGTGCTGGCGCTAACCCATTCCAAATTCCATATCCGGTTATAATAATGATTGTATTATTTATCCTATATGGCGTACTGCTTTCCCGTACCCGCTTCGGCCGTCACGTCTATGCTATTGGTGGCAACCGGGAAGCCGCAATTCATTCAGGCATTAATGTCCGCCGCATCCTGACAATTATATATGTCAATAACGGCGTACTTGCCTCGATCGCCGGTATCATTCTTGCGTCACGTATGCTCAGCGGCCAGCCCACTGTCGGAATCGGCTATGAAGGTGAAGCGATTGCCGCATCCGTTCTGGGTGGTGTCAGCTTCAGCGGTGGTTTCGGTACGATCAGCAGCACAATAATCGGTTCTCTGATTCTCGGCGTGGTAAACAATGGCATGAATGTTCTCGGCCTACAGTTCTATTTCCAATATATTGCCAAAGGCTTAATCATTCTGTTTGCTGTTTACTTTGACTCAATTAAAAATACATTCCTGGCTGACCGTAAAGCCAAAAGACAGCTTAAAAAAGAAGGCGTTGTCTGACTTAATGTCAAATATGCTTTCGGGCTGTTCGCAATTTAACAAACCCCACTCTAAACCGCAGGCAAGCAGTTTATTCGGACCAATATTCATGTGCTGACATGAAAAAGAAATGCAGAAAAAACAAGAAATTATGCACGAATTCAAAGGAGGAAACCCCTACATGAAGAATTCCAGAAAAGTATTTGCCTTAGTATTGGCTATTACAGTAATAGCCTCACTGCTGCTCACCGCTTGTGGCGGCGCAGCTACAACAACAACCGCCGGCACAACCGCCGGTACAACCGCCGGTACAACGGCTGGCACAACAGCCGGTACAACCGCTGGCACAACCGGCGCAGCCAAGAAGTACACCTTCGGTTTTTCAGTTAAAACCCTGGGCAACCCCTTCTTCGTTAAAGTCAAAGACGCTATCGAAGAAACCATGAAAGACGGCGACGAGCTGTTGACACTCGACTCACAGAACGACGTCAACAAAGAACTCGCCAACGTTGAAGACCTGATTTCCAAAAAGGTAGATGCCATTTTCATCACCTGCATGGACATTAATGGTTCAGTTAACTCAATCAATAAAATCCTTGCCGCCGGCATCCCGGTTGCCATTCTTGACAGCCCAAGCGCCAACCGCGACAAAGCAACCTATTCTGTTATCTCCGATAACATCCTGGCCGGTTACCTGGCCATGGAAGCCCTTGACAAAGCTCTGCCGGACGGCGCTGAAGTCGTATTCTTCGAAAACAGCACCTCTGCTGCCGTTTCCGACCGTATGCTCGGCCGCGACAACTACCTGAAAGAGCACCCAGATGCCGTCAAGGTTGTCAACCGCAAAAACGACCGTGGTTCCGTTGATACCGGTTTCGCCGCTATGAACGACTTCCTGCAGTCCAATCCTACACTTAAGGGCGTTTGGGGCATGAACGACCCCTCAGCTCAGGGCATTATCGCCGCTATCAAAGCCGCTGGTAAAAAAGCCGGTGAAATCGCTGTTGTCGGTATCGACGGTTCCGCTGAAAGCGCCAAACTGATCGCTGACGGCTGGCAGCTGGGTTCAT
>JAXGXQ010000004.1:0-80000 GCA_040772685.1 Clostridia bacterium
CCGGGTTGTGGCTTGCATTTTGATCGCCGCGCTTTCAATTTCAGCTGCATTCAAGCTATCGAAAACTCCCCCAGGTGTTATTCCGTCTCCTGCCATTTCCGATAAAACAACCTTGCCAACCAAGAATGTGTCAACCGGCAATCTGCCGGTGTATACAGCGGAGGAATTCGCAAGGGCGCCTGCAGAAAAAGCGACCGTATCGCCCGAGGCCTGTGTCGCCACTCTTGGTTCTGTTGTTGTCAACTTTGACACCTGGAACCTCAGCGGCGAGGATGAGGTGGTCGTCAAAAGGCTTCCGCAGAAGTCCGTTGCGGAGTTGGGTACTACCATATCCGGATATGACCTGTCGCTTGGATCAGGGCAAAGCGAATTTTTGACATCGGTCGCGGTGACGATACCCAATACAACCAGCAAGGATGAAGATGGCAGTGTCATGTTTTTCGACGAAGATACTGCCACATGGGAATTTGTCAGCCACGATTTATCCGAAGACGGAAAAAGCTACACGGTGTATATGCCGCACTTCAGCGTGATTGCTGAAAAAAAGGTGAAAAAGTACATCGGAACGGAAAATGACATACGGTCAACGAGTGACCTTGATACCCAGGGCAGCCTGTATCAGTACATGTCTTTCACATCGCTCGACGGCAGTACGATCCCGCTCGAAAGCCGACATGTCTATTTAAGCGAGCAAAACTTTCGAAAATTATTCAGCAGCATTGATACAGATGAACTGACAAAACTGCTTAAACGCGCAGAACTTCCATCACAAGACGCCTTAGCCTTTGCCCTCGGGACGCTCAACAATGCACACTCGCTTGCTGAAGGCGCCGTACTGCTAGGTCGATTGGATGCGGCGCTCTCGGCAGCCGCAAAAATTCGACTGGACGGCAGCATGGCGGGGTTCGGCACGTTGCTGACGGTGGGGCGCATCGCCTATCAAGCCAATAAGGGCGGTAGTTTTGCAGCTATCCTTCTGGAGAACAAATATAACATCCTCGAAGGCATGCTCGGAGGGCTTGCCTACGGAGCAAGCTATGTCGGTGCCACAGCAGCTTCGACTTTGTTTTCGGTCGCTGCGATTGCGGTGTTTGCCTGGTCTTTGGTAATGGGATATATAGAATCGGTTACAGAATACGAATCGCTGGAAGAGCATGCTTACCGCTTTTTCCTGGATCTCAAACGGCCCCGATTCAGCATGTCCACGCTGCAGGTAGGGCGAAACGGTGACTTTGAGCTTGGAATAAACGGGGAGAACTTCGCAAAAGCTCTGAAAGCCATTTATAGCACCTATGAAGACAAGCCAAAGGAACTGGACGCAGCAGTATCACAGTTCTATAGCGATTTCGCCTACTTGTTCTGGAACGGGTTGACCGAAGCGGAGCGCGACGAGTTTTGCTATCGGGAATACCAGAATTCGCCGTTCAGCCGGTACGAATGGCATGACCCATCCCGGGAAACCATTGACCGTTATGCACAGAAGGTGATCGCGCGGGCTGTGTCGGAAAGCGAGCCTATCTTGAGAGCTTTTGCCCGCGACGCGCTTGCGGATATGTATAACAAACTGTACAACACCTTAAAGCGCGATGTTGAGCCATATCTGAACGAAAAGCTGACGTTCATCGTCAAGGACAAGGGGCTGACGGACAAAGAGACCTTCGATGATTCGCCATACGCAGCCCATGAGATCCGTTTTGCTGATAAAACTGCGCCGCAGTTTACGCCTCGCTTTGTCGACCCGGCAGCTTATACCGATGAAAAACTGAATCCGCGCGTACGTAAAGACTCCGACATAATATTTGAATGCACGCTGTACCATTACATCATGATGGGGTGTCCCACACGTTTGACTTTTGCCGGCGAGCCGGATGAGGATCTTCCCGAAGTAACTATCGATTTTACGGTGGACAGCAAAGACATATACGTGGAGATAGAACGAACGAAAAAACCTGCCGCACCCATCCGAAGTTTTTCAGCGGTGAAAGAGCCGGAACTCAAAGAATGGCAGAATAGTGCGGATTACGTGTTGATCAGGATGGCGCTCCGTTCGGCAGGAGAAATCAGGATCAACCCTGTCAAAGAGGATTTATACACCTTTGCGATACCAGCTTTCAGTAACAGCTACACAAGCATTATTGAAATTGCAGGTTCGGACCCGGCCGACAACACGTATACGTTGACATCGACTGCTGCGGTTTTCGAGGGAACATTATTGGACAATGGGGCCCTAATGTTCAAGTTGGTTTCGGGTGGAGATGTGACGATCAAAAACGTTGACCGTCTGCGTGATAAAACTTCATTATGGCAATCAAAGAACACCGCTTGCACCATCATGCTTTACCCGAAATATGGCGATGAAGGCGCATTACTGCGCTATTCACTCGGATATGATGAATTTGACTCCTATTATGGTGATTCATCCATTCACAGCGTTGACGAAGGCGAAGAGAAAATCAGCGTCACGGGGGGCAAACCATGAAGCCGAAAATCAAGTTCGGGGCGTTCGATGGTGTCTTGATCCTGTTACTGGTTGCCGCCATCGCGGTGAACGTCTGGGCGTATACCAGGTCTGAACCGGTCGCGGAACAGCCGACGTACGGAAAAGAATCGTCGGCTGGAACTACCGTACCCACGCGCACAACTGCGCCCGCAAAAACCACGCTTCCCATTCGGCAAACAACAAAGACAATGCCTTACCTTGTAGACGGCGACGAAGGCGTATACACAGGCGAGATCGCAGCTGGGAAGCCTGAAGGATCTGGTGAGTTCCAAACAAGCGATACGGCATGGTCATATGATGGTGACTGGCACAATGGGTTGATGCATGGCGAGGGTACTCTGACCTATCCGGATTCCGTCTTCAAAGGCACATTTTCGGCAGGAATAATGAATGGCGAATTCTTGGTATATTCGGAAAAGGCGCTGCGTTATCGCGGCACCATTGTTGCTGGCAAACTTAACGGCCAGGGTGCGCTTTACACCACCACGGGCACACTGATCTATGAAGGGTCTTTTAGCAATGACATGCTGGACGAAAGCGCAGCCAATCGCACGGCTCGCGGTGAAGCTTTTGCGGTAGACTGCCAGGACATGAGTCCGACTCTTTATGACTCCGTCATGGCCGCCGGGAATAATCCACCGGGAACGCGGGTGCATGTATGGGGTTCGCCGCTTGGCTTGAGTGAGCAAACCGCGAGCGGAACGATCATAATTGCCCACAAGGATGATACTGATTATCCCATAGCGCTTTCCTATCGCTATGGCGTCAATGAATCAAAAGTTACCGGAGCCTCTGCCATCGAGGCGTGGGGTGTGGTCACAGGTATCTTTGTATATGATGAACAGGACGGCTTCGAGTCAATCTGCCCACTGATCGAGGTTGTCTATTTACAAAGAGCTGAATGATCAGGTGGTAATCAATTCCAAAATCATCCAGACAGGTGGGTTGATTGCTTTAAATCAAGGAATCATATGTTATGCTATTAGTAATATTTTAATTTTTCACGAGGTGTTGAGTTATGGATCTAACAGCTCTTGATTATCTGAGAGCTTTCGGTTTGACTGCTTTTGCCGGGCTTTCAACGGGAATCGGCGCATTAGTTGTGTTTCGCAAAAAACCTATTAATCAGCATTTAATTTCTGGCTCTCTTGGTTTTTCTGCCGGTGTAATGATATATATTTCATTTGTTGAGATGTTGAGAGGATCATTCGATACACTCAATAATATTTATGGTGAGCGCGGTGATCTTTTTGCTGTAATGGCTTTTTTCGCCGGCATTCTTTTCAGTATGTTGATTGATATCCTGATACCTGAAGCTGAAAACCCCCATGAGATGCGCGGCGTAGAGGAAGTAAGCTACGACCCTCATATTGAGGAACAGCCTGAAGCTTCCAGTGTCAGCGTTGTCGAGCGAAAATACGGCAATCACCAGCTGAAACGGGTTGGTCTTGTCTCTGCTATTGCTATTATGACGCACAACTTGCCCGAGGGGCTTGCCACTTTTATGGGAGCACTTGTTGATCCTGCTTTAGGCGTCAGTATAGCAATCGCCGTAGCTATCCATAACATCCCGGAAGGAATCGCGGTGGCTGTTCCACTCTATGCCGGAACCGGAGACAAGTGGAAGTCCTTCCTGGTGGCGTTATTTTCCGGTTTAGCTGAACCTGTCGGTGCCCTGATTGGCTTTTTGGTTTTTCGCCCGTTTCTTAATGAAGCTCTTATGGGCTTAGTTTTCGCCGCCGTTGCCGGCATTATGGTTTATATCTCGCTGGATGAGCTCTTGCCCTCAGCTGAAAAGCAAGGCGATCATCATATTGTAATTGGCGGCCTGATTGCAGGTATGGCAATTATGGCAATTTCGTTGCTGATTCTCTAACTTGTTTGACTGTTCGCAACAATACGTAACATTTCTCTTCATGAGTTTAAAATAATGATATTATAGTGCCTTGCAAATAGAAGGGGCAGGCATGGAAGAAAATAGTAATCATAAAAATATTACTCATGAAACTGAAACAAGTGATAATTATGATTCTCTGGTAAATATCAGTCATGAGATCCGGACTCCACTAAACGCGATAATTTGTTATGCTCATTTACTGCACCAAGAAGCGCAGACTGCTATACAGTTGGATCACAGCAGCAAATTACTGCAAACGGCAAATCATTTACAGGCTCTGATCAATAATTATTTAGACTTGTCAAAGCTGGAAGCCGGAGGTACAAAGCTTGAAAAGAGAAGCTTTAACCCGGCACAGGTTGCTGAAAGAGTGTGTTCAATGCTGGCCGGTCTGGCAGCGGCAAAATCACTGGAACTCAGCCTGAACATTAAAGAACTGCCGTTAATGGTTTGTGGTGATGAAACTCGTCTCTCGCAAATTTTGATTAATATTCTCAGTAATGCCATTAAGTTCACTTCAGTCGGCAAAATTACAGTAAACTGCAGCGTCGCGAGTCGTTCTGCAGACAATGCCAGATTGCGTTTTGAAATAATTGACAGCGGTATCGGCCTTACTCCTGAACAGATAAGCAGTTTGTTTGCTGACTACAAGCAGGCGACAGAATCCACAACGCGAATTTTTGGCGGTACAGGGTTGGGGCTGGCGATTAGCAAACGGCTGGTCGATTTGATGGCAGGTTCAATCGGTGTTCAGAGCGTCGTTAATCAAGGCAGCACCTTTTGGCTGGAGATTCCTTTCCTGCTTGGCTCTCAGCCACAGACTCCGGCAGAAGATAATCTTAACCAGAAAAATCTGCAAAACTCGGCTGTACTTGGCAAATTGCTGTTGCACCGCGGCTATACCCGCATATTAGTAGTTGAGGACAGTGACAGCAACCGGGAAGTAATCTCACACCTGCTTAATTATCGCGGCCTTCAGGTTCAGACTGCTACCAACGGTCGAACTGCTGTCGAAATGGTTTCCAAGTCAACTTTCAATTTGATTTTAATGGATATAAGACTGCCTGTAATGGATGGCTGGCAGACCGCACGCGCTATTCGTTCATTTAGCAACTACGCTCAAGTTCCGATTATTGCCCTTACTGCTTGTGCTTGTACTCAAATTCTCAAATCAGCATTAGTGGCCTGTATGAATGACTATATTGCCAAGCCGATTGACCCGGATGTCCTTTATAGTATCCTGATTAAATGGCTAAACAAAGATTGCTCACACAACAAATCAAATCAGGCTGGCGGCCATTGTTGTAAAAACCTGGCAACGCAATCAGCTCAACGTTGTTGTCAGGCACAGGCTCATCAATCCAAAACAGCTGGAATGGCAGCTAGAGGATTAAGCAATCCAGAATTTCTTGCAGCAGCCAAGTCTGTTGCCGGTTTAGATGCACAAGCCGGACTATACTGCCTCCAGTACAATTTGCCTCTCTATAAAGAGTTACTGAACGCTTTCAGGGAACGCCATAAGACTGATGGTGAAAGCATGGAAGCGGCACTGCGTAATCGCGAATATAAGGCTTTATTAAGGCTCTCTCACACCCTGAAAGGTGTGAGCGGCAGCCTCGGTGTGGTTCGGGTTCAATCCCTCGCCACCCGGATTCAGGATTTAACCAGTCAGATTGCGAATTATGAGCAAGTAAACAAACCGACAAATAGTGACAATAACCGCCATCAGTCTACTTTAGCGGATTCAACGCCACTTAATGAGCGACAATTACCTGAACCAATCGCAGAAACGAACAGACTTCTGCAGGAATCAATAACTGAACTCACAACGCATCTGCACCAATTATGTGACAACCTGCAGCAGTTTCTGCATGACAAGACCGATTAGCAATAAGACAATTACTGAAAATGATTAACAATGATAAAAAAGCGCCCGCTTCCAGAAAGCAGGCGCCAATTTTTTCGGTTAAATGCAAGTGCTTACATTAGTTAACCCACAAATTACCAGGTAACAACAACTTTAATGTGTTCATTCGGACCACTGGTCAGATACTGGAACATCTCGTTTGCTTCCGAGAGCGGGATTTCAGCGGTTACGAGCGGTGAAAGGTCAAATTTACCGTCTACCATCAGGTTCATGGCATCACTAAAATCTTTAACGGTATAAATATAATTGCCTTTGATGATCAGCTCACGCACCACAACTTCCTGCATGTTGATATTAATCATCTGGTCGGAATTGCCAACCCAGACTGCTGTACCTTTGTTCTTGAGGTAATTGATCGATTGTTGTGCTGTCGGGCTAATGCCTACAGCTTCAATGGTTATATCAACTTTATCACTGCCGATATAGGCTTTCAGCTGCTCGCCGATATCACCTTTGGCGCCGTTGACAACATAGTCAGCACCTAGCCGCAGAGCCAGATCCAGCCGCTTTTCAATGACATCACTGACGATCAGATCCTTGGCGCCAAAATGGCGGGCTATCATCATGACCAGTAGACCAATTGGTCCTGAGCCGATGACCATTACCGATTTTCCTTCCAGCGGCAGTGCCTGAGTGACTGCCCGATAAGCAACCGCAAACGGCTCGACCAGCGCGCCCTGGGTGTAGGTCATGCCTTCAGGCATAGGCAGAACCAGTCTTTCTTCAAGGTTAATATAATCTGCCAGAGTGCCGTTTTCACTAAGCACGCCGAGGAAAGTACGGTTAGGGCAAATGTTTTCCAAATGCTGCTCACAATATTCGCAATGACCGCAGTATTTTACCGGGAAAACTACAACCCGGTCACCAACTTTGACTTTGGTGACGCCTTCACCAATCTCCACTACTTCACCGGCAGATTCATGGCCCATGATCATTGGAGCTGTGCGCCGACCGGTTGTCCCCATATAACCGTGTGAGTCGGAGCCACAAATGCCGGTTGCGCGCATGGCAACCCGGACTTCACCTTTTTTGGGGGCCTCGTCCGGTACTTCTTGCAGCTCCATATGTTTGGGACCCAGATACATCAATGCTTTCATATTTTTCCTCCTGATTTTACTTTTTCACTTCGAAAAACTTGCAGTGACAGTACAAACACTAAACAAATCCATTACCATTATAAACTCCCCACAGATAATTTGCGACTTGGTCATAAGTGCTTGTAAATGCTAGAATTGAATCTGTTGCAGGTAAAACGGTAATATTGAGGGAAATGACTTGAAGCTTTCACAAAATGCCCGGATTGTTCTTTATGGAACGATGACATTGTTCTTTTGGTTTGCCTTGTATGCTTTTGTTCCATATCTTTCAACCCATGCGTACAGTATGACAAGTAATACAGCCCTGATCGGGACGATGCTTGGAGCCTATGGCTGGGCCCAGATTTTATTTCGGATACCGATTGGAGTTATTTCGGACCGGTATAATAACCGCCGGTTTTTTATCCAAATAGGCTGTGCTTTGCTGCTTGTTTCAACTCTGGGGTTTTATTTCTCAAGTAATGTGTATTGGCTGATTTTCTTCCGTGCTGTTTCCGGAATCTCGGCCGCAGTCTGGGTTGTCATGTCTGTCCTTTTCGGAGGCTATTTTGCGCCGGAATACAGGGTAAAGGCTCTGACAATACTCAATGCCTGCAACCTTTTCGGGCAAATGATCGCATCACTTATCGTTATCCCGGCTACGGCGAAATACGGGATCAGCTCCACATTCCTGATCGCTGCGGCCGGCGGTTTTATCGCGTTGCTGATCAGCTTCACATTAGAAGAGAAAAAGTTTGACCGGAAGCCTTTGTCGTTAAAGAGTTTGCTTGCGGTCGGCCGCTCAAAGTGGGTACTGATGATCAGCGCCATGTGTATTTTGTCTCAGCTGATGTTTTTCGCGACTACCTCGGGGTTTACCCCGCAATTGGCACTGGCGTTAGGTTCTGCCCCCAGTACTTTGGGCTGGATCCAATTAATTTCGACTGCCGGTGGAGCTGCGTTTTCTTTTCTTTCACCGCGTTTGTTTGTTGACCGTTTCGGCGCCCTCAATACGGTTGTTGTTCTGCTGGCCCTGCAAGCAGTCACCTGTCTGATTCAGCCTCTTGCAGGCACACTTAACCTGCTTTTGCTGATTGTCTTCGTCAATGGACTGGCACGCGGCACAGCTGTCTCCTTGATGCTTGGCTTAATTACCATGCCGTTCCCCTATGAAAAACAGGCTGCGGCAATGGGCTTCTACCAGGCATTTTATGCCCTGGGCATCACCTTAGGTCCTACTATCGCAGGTGCTGCAATGAAAATCGGCGGTCTGGCTCGGGGCTTCTATGTGGTAGGATTGCTTGGTCTTATTGCACCTGTGATCGGTGTTTTTCTGATTCGTGAAAAAAAGGCTCTGTTGGAGGCTGTTGAGTAATTGTAATAGCAAAACCTTTGGAGGCTGCTGCCTAATTAGTTGAAGCGGCAAAGCCTGAGGAATGTTAGTATTAATTCAGGTAATAAAGAAGAATTTTCGAAAATCAATGAGCACACCAAACCTGTCTGTAATCACGAGACGGCTGGTCGCAAACATGAAAGGGGCAGTATATGAAATATCGCACATTGACAGGAACAGGCTTGAAAATTTCTCGTTTCAGTCTCGGTACCATGATGTTTGGCGGACAAACAGGTGAAGCAGAATCTCTGGAAATGATCCGCTATGCAATTGATAATGGCATTACTTCGATTGACACTGCAGATATGTACAATCTGGGTGTGACTGAAGAAATTGTTGGCAAGGCAATTGCAGGTATTCGCGACAAAGTAGTTCTGGCAACAAAGCTGGGTGGCCGCATGAGTGATGATCCCAACGATGCCGGCCTTTCCCGCCATCATGTTATTAAAGCGTGCGACGATAGCCTGCGCAGGCTCGGCACCGACTATATTGATATTTATTATTTGCACTTCCCGGATTATTCCACACCATTGGCAGAAACACTTGAAGCAACCACACAATTGGTGCGCGATGGTAAAGTGCGTTATGTCGCGGTCTCAAATTTTGCGTCCTGGCAGGTTGTACAATGTCAGTGGCTGGCCGAAAAACATCATTTCATCGCACCGGTCTGCAATCAGGTGGTTTACAATCTGTTGCAGCGCGATATCGAAGGCGAATTACTGGCGTGCCTGAAAACGCAAAATGTCGGCTTAACTATTTATAATCCCCTGGCCGGTGGTATGCTTACTGGCAAGCACAAACGGGGTGAACCGCAAGGTGATAACCGCTTTAATACATCTCAAGGCAGCGGTGCCCGCACCCTTGGCGAAGTTTATTATGAGCGGTATTGGACAGAAGCAATTTTTAAAGCTGTTGATAAGTTTGCTGAAATCGCAGCGGGAGCTGGCATTTCGCTTACAGAGCTTGCTTTCCGCTGGTGCATTTCGCAAAACCAGATAGACTCTATCCTGATCGGCGCCAGCCGGACTTCACAGTTGGCCGAGAATATTACTCATCTGGATAAGCCGATTCTTAGTCAAGATATTCTGACAGCCTGCGACAATGTATATACTGAATTACAAGGTGTTACCTTTAAATATAACCGCTGACAGCAGAGCAACAATAAAAAACAAAATGCAGCTGATCAACGGTACCAAGTGTTTCTTCTTTAATAGCCAGGAGCCAGCAGCCGAAGGTAAAAGGATCAGCAGCATCAGCGGCAAGCCCAGCCAAAGGCCTGCGACAGGCAGGGCTAAAACAAGTGAAAATTTGGCGTTTGTGGCTGGTTGCAAAGAATTCATCAAGGGGATTGTCATTAAGCCCAGGACAAGTCCTGAGAGCCTGTTTGCAATTTCCAAGCCGTCTAATGTGTTCGCTGCCAGGGCTTGAACCAGCGGAAATGCTGCCAGAATTAAGCTGACAAAAATAATTGCTGGCGGCACCAGTTTATGTCCGTCAAAACGGATCATGCTGTCCACCAGAAGCAGGCAGAAAAGGGCACAGATTACAATCAGGGAAAGCACAGCTGACAAATTGACATAGGGCCGGTTTACCCAAGCTGCTAAAGCAAAAAAAACACCGCCCGCCAGCTCAACTTTTATGTACCTGCTGCTGATAGGTTCCCGGCAATAGCGGCAGCGCCGGCCAAGCAGCAGATAGCTGAATACCGGCAGTAAATCCAGCGCGCCCAGAGCGTGGCCGCAGGTCATGCAGTGAGAACGCCCCTGAACAATGGTTTCGCCTTGCGGAAGCCGATAAATCACGACATTCAGGAAACTCGCGATCAGCAAGCCCAGCAAGCCGGAATAGACAATGATTAACAAATCGGGCAGGTAATCGATCATTCTGTAAAACGCACGTCAACAAGGCCGCGCTATCCTTTCTCGAGTCAGCTATCATTGTACCACCTAGGCCGCTATTCTTTACAATATTGTTAATTTGTGCTAGAATTTTCAAGCAATTTGCACGTAAAAGGATGAATATCCATCAGGAGGAATAAAATGGCCGCAGCAATCGAAAAGAAGGACAACAATATCGTCGTACTGACAATAGATATACCACCGGAGGAATTCAGCGAAGCGCTGAAACGTTCATTTATCAAGAATTCCAGTCGGTTTAATGTCCCGGGATTCCGGCGCGGCAAGGCACCAATGTCCATCGTAACAAAGTACTATGGCGAAGGCGTGCTCTATGATGACGCGATTGATCTGCTCGCTACACCGGCTTATGCCGAAGCAGTTAAAGAGCATGAACTGGATCCGGTATCGCGACCTGATATGGATATCATTTCAATCAGCCGTGAGGAAGGCCTGCGCTTTACAGTAACGATTACTGTCAAGCCAGAAGTCAAACTAGGAGAATACCGCGGCGTTGAGGCTGGCAAGCCTGAATTCCCGGTAACTGAAGAAGATGTCGACCGTGATCTCAAACGTGTGATCGAACGCAACGCTCGTCTGATTCCGATTGAAGACAGAGCGGTCATGGATGGCGATACCGTCAATATTGATTACGAAGGCTTCCTTGACGATGTGCCTTTTGAAGGCGGCAAAGGCGAAGGCTATGATTTAAAAATTGGTTCCAAAACCTTTATTCCCGGTTTTGAAGAGCAGCTGATCGGCAAAGAAACAGGCGAGGAATTCGCGCTGGATGTCACTTTCCCGGAAGACTACAACAGTGAAGAGCTTAAAGGCAAAGCAGTTGTTTTCAAAGGAAAAGTCAACAGCATAAAGGTTCGTGAGCTGCCGATAGCTGATGATGACTTCGCCCGTGATGTCAGCGAATTTGACACTTTAGCCGAATACCGCGACAGCCTGCGTGCCAAGCTTGAAGAAGGCGCCCAGCACCGTGCCGATGCCTCTTTTGAAGATAACGTCGTCCGCGCTGTTGTCGAAACCGCTGAAGTTGATATCCCGGCCATCATGATCGAAAATGAAGTCGAGCGCATGGTGGATGAACAGCGCAATCAAATGCGTTATCAGGGAATTGAGCTTGAACAGTATCTGCAGTATGTTGGCCAGGATCTGAATGCTTTCCGTGAGCAACTGAGAGAATCAGCCGAAACACGTGTGAAAACATCACTGGTATTGGAAGCAATTGCCAAAGCAGAAAAAGTCGAAGCTACTGAAGAGGAAATTACTGCTGAAATTGAGCGGATGGCGGCAATGTACGGCATGAAGGCTGAAGATTTAAAGGAACGCCTGGCTGACAGCGAAAGCGGTTTTGTCAGCGAAGCTGTAATCACGCGCAAGACAGTGGAACTCTTAAAAGAAAACGCCAAAGCCGTACCTGTTGAAGCACACGACCACGATCACGACCACGATCACGACCACGACCACGATCACGACCACGATCATGATCATGATCACGATCACGACCACGAAGCCGATGGTGAAGACAACTAAATGATAACCTGTGATCTGGCGAAAATGCCTGATATGGCGTAAAATAGATAGACAGTCTATTATCAGATTATATTTGTATTAGTTGGTAGGGGGCTGGAAAGTCCCCTACCCTTATTGAAAGGAGAATTATTATGAGCCTGGTACCAGTAGTAGTAGAACAGACAAGTCGCGGTGAGCGTTCATATGACATTTTTTCACGCCTCCTGAAGGAGCGTATTATTATTCTCAGTGATGAGGTTAACTCGGTTACAGCCAGCCTGATTACAGCCCAGCTGCTGTTTTTGGAAGCGGAAGATCCCGAAAAGGATATTCAGCTTTACATCAATAGCCCTGGCGGTGAGGTTTCCTCGGGCTTGATGATTTACGACACAATGCAGTACATCAAGGCAGACGTCCAGACCATCTGCATGGGTATGGCCGCCAGCATGGGTGCTTTCCTGTTGGCTGCCGGCACTCCCGGCAAGCGCTTTGCTTTGCCCAACGCCGAGATCATGATTCACCAGCCGTCCGGCGGCGCGCATGGCCAGGCATCAGACATTCATATCGCTGCTAAACATATCTTAAGGCTGCGTGAGCGCCTGAATAAAATCCTGGCTGAACGTACTGGCCAGCCGCTTGAGAAGATTGAACTTGATACCGAACGCGATAACTGGTTACTGGCTGAAGAAGCCAAAGAATACGGCATTATCGACCACATCATGGAAAAGAGGACCTGATTAATGGACCAAAAAGGCGACAATAATAAAAGCAACCGCAGCGGCGGTGGCGACGGTCGTAAACCACGTAACCCGTCAAAACCGCGTGCGCCGGAAGATCAAGGCTATCCACCGATTGCCTGTTCTTTCTGCGGCAAGTCTGAGGGTCAAGTCGCCCGGCTGATCGCCGGACCAAACGTATTTATTTGCAACGAGTGTGTCAGTCTTTGCGAGAGTATTTTGGAAAACGAAGACCTTGACGAACTGAACAAGAGCCCACAGCCGGACCTGGCTGAACTGATGTCGCCACGCGAAATCAAAGAAGCTCTCGACCAATATGTAATCGGCCAGGAAAAAGCCAAGAAATCCCTTTCAGTGGCTGTATATAACCACTACAAGCGGGTTTTTGCCGAGGACGAAAGTTCGGAACATGCTGATGTTGAGCTTGCCAAAAGCAACATCATGCTGATCGGACCTACCGGCAGCGGTAAAACTCTATTGGCTCAAACCCTGGCCCGCATTCTTAATGTTCCCTTCGCCATTGCTGATGCCACTGCTTTAACTGAAGCTGGCTACGTTGGTGAAGATGTTGAGAATATCCTGCTCAAACTGATCCAGAACGCTGATTTCGACATTGAAAGAGCTCAGCGCGGCATCATCTATATTGATGAAATCGACAAAGTTGCCCGCAAGTCGGACAATCCTTCGATAACGCGTGATGTAAGTGGTGAAGGGGTGCAGCAGGCATTACTCAAAATTCTTGAAAGCACGATCGCCAACGTGCCTCCGCAAGGCGGCCGCAAACACCCGCATCAAGAGTTCATCCAGATAGACACAACCAATATCTTATTCATTTGCGGCGGTGCCTTTGATGGTTTGGAAAAACTGATTCAAAGCCGTGTCGGCCAAAAATCAATTGGGTTTGGGGCGAATATCGAAAGTAAGCGTGACCATCAGGTTGGCGAGCTCCTGCAACATACAATGCCGCAAGATTTGTTAAAATTTGGTTTAATTCCTGAGTTTATCGGCCGTGTACCTGTAATCGTAACACTGGAAGGCCTCAATCAGGAAACGTTGATCCGGATTATGCAAGAACCGCGCAACGCCTTGTTGAAGCAGTACAAGAAACTATTCCACTTCGACGGTGTGGAGCTCGAATTCGAGCCGGCAGCCGTTGATGCGATTGCAGCGCTGGCACTGGAACGTAATACTGGTGCCCGTGGCTTGCGTGCTATTCTGGAAGAAATTATGCTCGATATTATGTATGATGTGCCCTCGTGCCCCAACATTGAAAAGTGCATAATTACGCTTGACAGCGTTTCTCAGAAATCACCGCCTACCATAATTGAAAAGCCGGACAAAATCGCCTGAAATCATTCAGCCGATTCTGACTTGAACTGTCGACCAAGGGACCCCCATCAGGGGGTCTCTTTTTTTTATACTAGTCAAAACATGAGGGGAGGCAACGTTTTGACAGAAATTGGCAGCAGACAGCTTATAGTCGCCGAGCGTTATCGGCTGGAATGCCGAGCAGGAAAATCCTGGCTGGCTGTTCATATCGCGACCGGAAACCGAGTTGTTCTCAAACCTCTGGCCAGTTTTGAGGATCCCCGCGTGGTTCAGCACCTGATGAAAATTCGTCATCCTGCAATCCCGCGTTTGCTCGACAAGGTCAGTTTTCAACCCCCAAAATCGAATTCGAGCTCAGATCCAAATACTGGCTTCAAATCGGTTGAAACGGAATTTGTTGTTTGCGAATACCTTTCAGGTTTGACCTTTAGCGAGTGGTTACTTAAAGCTGGCGGCATTCTTCCGCCGGCCGATGTAATTCCCCTGCTGGCTCAAACCGCCCGTATCCTGGCATTCTTACACGAACAGAACGAACCACAGCTACTGCATCTTGATCTTAAACCCGAGCACTTGGTCAGAATGCCTGGCGGTCAAATTGGACTGATTGATTACGATTGTGCCCGTCTGTTACCGCTTGAACCCGTTTGTCGTTCAACAATCCGTTGTACGACTGGGTATGCGGCGCCCGAACTGTTGCAAGGCCAGCCCGAAACTTCTTCCGATATTTATGCTTTCGGAGTTATTATGTTGGTTCTGCTCACTGATCTGCATGCTGATGAATGCAACCTGCCGCCTTTAGAACTGCTTTGTCGTGATCTACCAGTTGCAGTTACAAAAATTATCAATGATTGTGTGAAAACCGATCCGAAACAAAGATTCTCTTCCGCTTCTGCACTGGCATATTCTTTAGAACAACTGGCAGACAACCGTTCTTTGCTGCATCAAAACGTTAACAATGCATTTCTTGAGTCATCAACACAGCAACCGCGTATGTTGACAACAGACGGCAACGGAAAGACTAAGCTGGAAGTTGTAGAGAAATCGAGTCAAGAGAAATCTGGTGATGCAGATCAGCAGCCTTTGAAAAACCTGCTTAATCAGCAATTGGTTGTAGTTTGGGATCACGCAGAATTCGCGATTGAAATATCTAACCGATTAGCTCTTTCAGGTAAAGAAACGATTGTTATTGATGTCGATTTACTAAATCCGCGCCTGGATCTGCTGTTGAATCTGTCCGCTGATGCCAGTACCGCTGCCCAGTTCTCATTTGATGGTAGCAGTCAAATGACACTGGAAACAGGTCAGGCAAATACATCCGCTAAACCAGGTCTGGAGTTGGCCTTGACTTCATTAATGCGCCAGACGCTGCTTCCGGAGTATTTTCCGATATTGCTGCAAAATACTGAAACTGCTCATTTAAAGGCATTAACGGGTTCATATTTATTGCGCGATTACGCTCACTATGATCCGCGGACCTTACTTCAGCTTTTCAAAACCTGCCGTTTGCATGCTGACACGATAGTAGTCAGGTGCGGTCGTTTCCTGCATGACAGTTTTACCTGCCTGTCTTTGCTGGCAGCTGATTTAGTGCTTATCCCAATTCACGCCCTGCCGGCAGAAATTCGCGAATTCAATCGTTATCTCGATTTTCTTATTAATCAATATCCATTTGAACGTCGCAAAGTACGGTTTGTCGCAATCGAGCATGATCCATCAATTCATTTAAGCTGGAGCATGGCAGATACATTATGTGGCGGATTGTTGGGCGGCTGTATTTCCAAAGGTGGCTTAAGAAAAAACACCAAACATTACGCCAAAAGGATTCTTATCCGACATTCGGTAATGGCGAGTGAAGTTGATCAATTACTGCGCAGACTTGGTTTGCTCGCCCTATAGGAAAAGCAAGGAGGTAAAGCGATTTATGCCCTTAATAACATCACACACACAATTAGCAGAACAATATGCAAATTATTTCGCTCCAGCCATAACTGGCGAGATGGCACCTAAGCAGCTCAACCCTTTGACAACTCGCGATCTGGTACCTCTTATCTGCAATCAGATCCTCAGCAGCAATCCACGCCTTGTAGCAGACGTAGCCGCCGGACATTCAGACAATTCAGCGCTGCAACACTTGATCATGCAGACTGCGGAAAAGGAGCGCGAACGCGCAGGTCTGTCCAGCACTGAATTAGTCAGAGATGTGCTTGATTTCCTTTTTGGCTACGGTCCACTCCAATCACTGATTGAAGACGAATCTATCTCAGATATCGATGGCACAAGGTACTACGAATTTACCGTTAAACGCAACGGTGTTCGAGAAGCGATTCCGACTAGATTTGCCAATGCCAGAATCTACGACACTTTTTGTCGCTTAGTGGTCATTCGGAATGGGGGAGTGATAAATGAAAATGATAGTCATTGCAGGGTGACAGATGAACAAAGGCGGCTTCGGATTAATGTGACGGTACCACCGCGAAGCTTGAACGGACCTACAATAAGTATTCGCCGGCATCGCCGCAAATCCTGGCGTTTTGAAGATCTGGAACGCGTTGGCATGTTAACCGCTGAAAACAGGCAATTGCTGGCAGATCTGGCCACTTCGGGAAAAACCGTTCTATTCTGTGGCAAAGGCGCTGCCGGCAAAACTACTTTGCTTCGCGCTTTTATTGAAGCTATGCCAGTAATGGAACGTGTGTTAGTTGCTGAAAGTGATAGCGAATTATATCCTGAGAAACCTTACTGCCTGTTGCAGCGCATCAAGAAGCCACATGAGGGCGGCAGGCTTTTGTCCTTGCGTGATCTGGTGGCAGATGGCCTGACAATGTCACTAGACACCTATTGCATCGGTGAAATCGTTGGACCCGAGGCTGCGGAATTTATCAGAGCCGCCTATTCAGGTCACCGCTGCCTGGGGACCATTCACGCTGAAAGTGCTGGCGACGCTGTCGATCGCATTCTTTCGCTGGCTCGCGCAGCTTCGCCCCAGGAAAGCGAAGATCTTATGCGGCGAATGTTGCTGCGAGGTCTTGATTGTCTGGTTTATCTACAAGATTTCAAAGTGCATGAAATCATCGCCCTTACTGAAACAGAAAAGGAGGATAGCAGCAATGCGGGGATTACCCTCTGGCCGCCAATCACTGATTCGTCAACAGACACTTGCTTTGATTACCCTTTTGAACAGGTGGTGCCAAGTGCGTGAAGATTTGCTTTTCGCCTTTGAGCGCAGCCGTGAATCGGGTTTAGCTGAACCTATGTGCACCTACGTTGACTCACTTGTCACGCGGATTCAAAGTGGTATGCCGATCGATACGGCTTTACAGCACTTTCAGGCCTGCAGTGACCAGGAGCAGTTTCAGGACTTCGTAACTGCTGTGCGTTTTAACTTTCGCTATCGGGGTAACATTTCCGCGTTAATGGACTTACTTGAGCTGCAGATGAACCGGATTGAAGAAGAATATGTACGCAGGAGAATCAGTTCTGCCCGCGACCAGAAACTCACGCTGGGGATTCTGTTAGCGGCCCCACTGCTATATACGGCCATCCTGTTGCGCAGCACAGCCAGCAGTTCTTTTTTCCTTACGACTGCAATGGGTTGGCTGGGTTTAGGATTGGCAATTCTGTTGTACCTGATTGGGCTGGCTCTGTTTGCATCTGTCAAATCGCAAACCCGCTGAGAAAGGGACAATGAAATGCTTGCTCAAAAAAACATAGCTTTCATGGCAGTTACTTTTGTTATCTGTGCAGGCTTGATCTACCAATTGCTGCCTGTTGTGGCAGTGTATATCAATCCCAGATTTCGCACCGTCTTGCCGGTTTCTCCGGCAAGGAAAAGCCGGCCAATTCATGGTCTTGGCCGCTGGCTGAAACACCGGCGCACTCTTGCACAACTTCTGACCCATTTGCAGCAACGCTTGCTGCAGTCAGGTGATGAGCGCCCAAATTCTCTGCAGATATATTTGCGTTCCCAGCTTTACTGGATCTGTGGCGCTGTTGCCGCTTCTGTAATGTTGCAACGTCCCGGTTACCAAGGTCTTTTGGCTGCAATTATGGTCATTGCTCTTAAAAACAGCCGGATTGCGCAAAAAATACAGCTGCGTAAAAACATGGTGGAGCGTTCCTTTTACAAAATTTATCGCTTTATAGATAGCCAGATCAGTGCTGGAATTAAAGCGACTGATGTTTTAAAAGGGTTACACGAAGCTACTGATGATCCCTTTGTAAAACCGCTGCTGATTCGTTTTGTTGGCCGCTATAGCCTCACCCTGGATCTTGACCAGGCTGTGGAGGAATTAAGGCGCCTGCAGGCTGGAAAAGACGTTGATACCCTGGGGACACAATTACGTCAGTTACTGGCAACTGGTACCGCTGGCAAGTCATTTCAACGAACCGAGGCGCTGCTTTTCACCAGGTATTTTTCCTTGCTGCAGAAACAGAGCGAGGCCATACGTAACCGCCTGCTGATAGCCGCGATTCTCTTAATGATTCCAACCGTCTTGCTGTTTCTGTTGCCAATGCTATATCAGGCGGTATACGCGCTTGGTAATGTTTTTAGCTGAATATCATCCATCGCTTTTGCAGGCATCACGCCAAAATATCGGAGGTATATATGAATTCACTGCTTTGTATTTTCAACATTTCACAGGAATTTATCAAAGACGCGTTTAAACCAAGCAGCTTTTTACGCAAAACAGAGTTCTGGCGTCAAACTAAGCGTGAGGTAACAACATCTCAAAAGGGATCCATTTGTCTGTATAGTAAATCAGGCTTTGGCCTTAATGAAGTAATTGGAATCGCGGCAGGCATAATTATTGCTGTTGTTATCGTTATTCCCGGGTTGCAAGTTTTTGCCGCCAATGTCCTTGCCCAGTTAACTAATTGGTGGAATGGCATGGCTGCTGATATCTTCAATTGAGGAGTTTAATGTGATAGTTCAAGCTATCTCCAGTTTCGCGGTGACAGCCTTGCTTGTCGTTTTAGCGCTGGCATTGCTCTTGCTTGTTTTACCTTTGTTTGAGCGGTTATCTTTTGATCTGCTTTGTCAGGAATATGTGCAAAGGATGGATGCAGCTGGCGGTTTGTCCAGCACGAAGCTTTCTGCCTTGGCCAACACATTACGTCAACGGGGTTATACGGTTAACAAAATTTCGGCGCCAGCGAATGCGCCTTTTGGTGGTGATCTGACCTTAACGATCCAGGCAACGAAACCTGAACGTCGGATTCAACCAGATTTTTCCATGAAGGAAACTAAGGTGACTTACAACTTCTCCCGTACAGTGATTTGCCGAAAAATCCTCACAGCAGCTGGCGAGCAATGAACAGGCTGCGAGTGAGAAAGGGCGCGGTTGGCATGGTGTTGATGGCCTTTGCCTTTTTCATTTTGCTGATTCTGCCATTAATGAAAGCGGCAATTGATTACAACTTACAAGTTTTACGGCATCAGCTTTGCTGCTCAATTCTGGAAGCCAGCATGCCAGCTGCTTATAAGGCAATATCAAGTGAACAGCTTTCACTAGGTAAGCTTATTCTCAACCAAACTCAGGCCAGCTCATTAATCAAACAGCAAATTATAAGGAATATGAGTGGTGTGAATCTGAATGCCCAGTTAAAGTCGCTTACAGTAAAATATTCGACCAAAAGATATGCAGAGGCAGAAAATCATTGGCTTAGCCGAAACCGACCGCAAAACATGCCTGTGATTACAGCTACAGCTGTCTGGGAATTTGCAGATGGCTGGCAGTGTCAGGTAAAGGAAAGTATTGAATTGATTCTAGACTAGCTCAGGCAAGTTCAGGTTAGTAAAAACATTTATGTTTTGAAAGGGAAACGCATGACAAAACGAAAACAGCTGTTAGCAGCTGCAGGACTGGCTGCTCTGTTAGTCTCCATTGCTGTAATTGTCGGGCTGGGACGGCCAAGCCTGGAAACTGTCGAGGTGATAGCGCTGAACAATGACATTACAGCTGGCAAGATTCTTGAAGCTGCAGATCTGAGAATCGTCCAGCTTCCACTTGATTCAGCAGTCGATTCTGTTGCTAAGACTCCGGAAGAAGTCATAGGCAAGGCCGCGCTGCATAGTCTTTATGCAGGGCAGATTCTGCATCAGCAATGGCTGCGGCACCAACCCGCCGGTATCGCTTATCCGGATGCCGCAATGGACAGCAGACTTTATACTTTGAAACTTCCACCGGAAAATGCGAATGGATTTTGGTTAGCGGCAGGTAATCTGGTTGATGTGCATTTAGTCCAGCGCGGTTCTACTGCCGAAGCCGCGAATTCAATGCTGCCGGAGATGCTGCCGTCGCTTAAGATAGTTGCACTGCTTGATAATCGTGCTGATGCGAATTTGGCAGCAGGAGCACCTGGCGGACAGGCCAGTGAACCTCTGGTCTGTCTTGCTGTCAAAGCGGCTGAAGCCAGGATACTGGCAATGGCAGAAGCCGCCTGTCTGATCAAGCTGGTACCATTGAATGAGCCACTAACTGGCTTTTAAGATCAATTTCTTTTATCAGCTGTTGCTTTCTGCTAGAATAGCGGCAGGTGATTAATATGTTAGAAGATCTACTGCCAACAGTTGAAAAAGGGTTACTCAGCGCTGCCGGATCGATACCAGTAGTATTCAAGGGTATAGAACGCAGTTTTGAGAAAGGCGAGGCAGCAACCGAGCCCAGTCGCCATGAGTATCATGAGCTGACTTATTTACGAAGCGGCAAGGCTGAATTTGAAGTAGCCGGTCGCAAGCTTATGGTTGAACGCGGGGGAGCCGTTATTATCCGACCGCAAATGACCCACGTAGTCAGGATACCCGACGGCTATGCCGACATGATGGTTGTGTATTTTGGCTTTACCCGCACACCGTCTGAGGCCGCGGCAAACGCTGAAAAAGCTGGCAACAGCAACGCTGCCCAAACTGGGCAGATAAAGCGCACAACAGACATCGCGCCGGCAACCATCGAACAGTTCCTGCATTTTGCTTACGGTTCACAAAAACCTGAAGACGGCAGGGAGAATGATCCCATGATTCAGATCAAAGGCCGCAGCCGCCGGGAAATTGCCGCGCTGATGGAACGGATTCTGTATGAAAGCCGCAATGAAGCTTTTGGCAAAGAACTGATGATGCAGCTTTTAGCGATTGAGCTGTTGGTTGTTTTGGCCCGTGGTCTTCGCGAGGAATGGGAAGAGAGCCTGCGCGTTCGGACGGGCAAAGCGCGGGAACTGGTAAAAATTGCCAGAGAGTATATTGTAGAGAATCACGATCGAGATATTTCTGTCGCAGATATTGCCGGTTATGTTTTTTTAAGTCAAGGTTACTTTACCCGAGCCTTCCGTGAAGAAACGGGAATGAGTCCGATGGCCTTCATGATGCAGGTTCGCGTTAACCGTGCCTGTAAACTTCTGGAACAACGCGATATGAAAGTTAGCGGCATTGCCGAGCTGGTAGGGTTTTCCAGCCCTCAGCGGTTCAATGCTGCTTTCCGGAAACATGTCGGAATGACGCCGATGGAGTATCGCAAACAAGTTCAGGAACGTAAATACGGTGCAGAATAGACTTTAGGAGGTTGAAGCTAATGTCAGCCAAACAATCAAATAATAAAGAAGGCGCGAACCGAGTGCCTGATCATAAATGTCCTGTGCAGGGAGATATCGAAAATAATCTTCTGAGGACTGAATCCTCAATTGAATTCGAGTTCGATCTGCCTCGCATTGAGCGGGCGGTAGGAGAGATATTGCTGGCAATTGGTGAAAATCCTTCTCGCGAAGGGCTTATTGATACTCCGAAAAGAGTCGCCCGCATGTACAAGGAGATTTTTTCCGGGATCCATGCCAACGTCGAGGAGCAGTTTCGGGTTTTTCACGAAAAAGATCACGACGAAATGATTCTGGTGGGTGATATTCCGTTTTATTCCATGTGCGAGCATCATCTGCTGCCATTTACAGGTTATGCCCACGTTGTTTATATTCCTTCTGAAGGCAGGATTCTCGGCTTGAGCAAAATTGCTCGCATTGTTGATATTATGTCGCGGAAACCTCAGGTGCAGGAACGCTTAACTTCACAGATTGCTGACACAATTGTCACGGCTGTCGACCCTTTGGGTGTTGCTGTTATTGTCGAGGCCGAGCATCTGTGCATGACAATGCGCGGAATTAAAAAACCCGGTTCCAAAGCTGTTACTTCAGCACTGCGCGGCTTGTGTAAGAGTGATGCCCGTTCCCGGGCAGAGGCACTGTCACTTATCAATCGTCCCAGCAGATTTGGCGGTTGAGCATGCCGACAGATGATTTGGCTACACATAAAAAAAGCGCTGACAGGTTTTTTCAGGCACGAGGGCATTGTTTCCCACTTGGCAGTAAGACGTACTTAATGGGAATCCTCAATGTTACTCCGGATTCGTTTTCCGATGGTGGCAAGTATTTCCAGCTCGATACGGCTTTACGACAAGCTGAAAAACTGATTACAAGCGGTGCTGATATCATCGATATTGGCGGAGAATCAACTCGGCCGGGCTATATCCCGGTCTCTGCCGAGGAAGAAGCTGCCAGAGTTGTGCCGATTGTTGAGGCCATAAGCAAGCGCTTCTCCGTTGTCATTTCGGTTGATACTTATAAAGCAGCTACAGCTGCTGCCGCTTTGGCAGCAGGTGCCAGCATCGTCAACGATATCAGCGGCTTGCGTTTAAATTCAGGCATGGCCGAGGTAATTTCTCACTATAATGCCGGCGCAGTTTTAATGTTTCACGCTGGTTTGCCTTCAAAGCTGCTGAGCGAGGCTGAACAGGCTCTTCCCAGAACAGACTGGCAAAACCGGATGGTACAGTATTTATCAATCAGTCTTCAGTTAGCCGAAGCAGCCGGGATCGATAAGCAGAATATAATGCTGGATCCAGGCGTAGGTTTCTCCATGACTTCTGAAGAATCTATCGAGATTCTTCGCAACAGTCATTCTTTGGCAAAATTTGGTTTGCCGGTATTGCACGGTACTTCCCGCAAACGCCTGATCAGCCATATACTGGGCGAAAGAGGAATGGAGCAACGGCTCTTGGGCACGGCAGCAACAGTATGTTATTCAATAGTTAGCGGTGCAGACTTTGTCCGGGTGCATGATGTTGCTGAAATAGCGGATGTAACCAAGGTAATGGATGTTCTCTGGCGGAAAGGCGGAAATTGAATGGCTGATAAAATCATGATGGAAGGCATGTACTTTCACAACCATACAGGCGTAAATGAGCCGGAAAAGCAGTACGGCCAGGTTTTTATTGTGGATGTGGAATTGGAGCTGTACGAAATGAAGGCCGCAGAAAGTGATTTGCTTGCTGACACAATCAGTTATTCCGTGGCTTATGACATTATTCGCCAAATTTTCGCGACAGAAGCCTATGACTTGGTGGAACGCCTCTGCGGTGTGATCGCGGAACGCCTTTTTGCCGCATTTGAGCAACTATGCGGGGTAAAGGTTACTGTGCGCAAGCCGAACGCGCCTATTACCGGCACTTTTAGTTCTATGGGAGCGCAAATCCATCGCACACGGCAACAATATGGCTGAAGCTTACCTTTCTTTAGGCTCGAACCAGGGTGATCGCCTTGAGCATATGCAGGCTGCGGTACTCTTGCTGGCTGCAGAGCCGGCTATCGAAATTGTCAGGGTTTCCTCGCTTTACGAAAGTGAGCCGTGGGGCTTTACTGAACAGGCAAATTTTTATAATGCGGTTATCTGGATCCGTACAACGCTATCTCCGTATAGCCTGCTGGATATTTGTCTGAAAATTGAGCTGCAGCAAAACAGAGTGCGAACAATGCATTGGGGGCCGCGCACGCTCGATATTGATATTTTGACTTATGATGAGCTGCGGCTTGATACTAAGCGCTTAACTTTACCCCACCCCCGAATGCAGGAACGAGATTTTGTGCTTGTGCCACTGGCTGAAATCAAAACCGGCGATCGGCTTGAGCGGCCTGGAGTCAAACTAATTAAAAAGAATTGGGTAAACTACGCAGATGCGAAAAAAACTGATCTTCAAGAAAATGAAGCGACTGAACGTTAGCCGGACAACGTTAGCCTGACTGCCTTGTGAAGCTGCGTGAAAGAAGTTACAATTAAGTTCCAGGAGGAATAGCATGAACGACAATGACAAAAATACTGATGGCCGTGCTAATTCAGGCAGTGGTCGGCGAAACTTCCGCAACTTCGGCCCCGTCGATAAAAATCCCACAGATGGCGGAGATGCTAAGCGCCGTGCGCAGCGTAACGAAAGCGGTGAAGGTAAGGCTGACCGTTTCGTAGAAGCCGGTGACCGTCGCAACCCAAGGCGCAATGACCGTCGGGATGACGGGCGGCAAGCTCGCGACGGCAACGATAGCCGCGAAAACCGTGACCAGGCACGTGATCAGAGTAATGATCCGTCTCGCAAAGATCGTCAGGGCGGCACGACTCGCCAGGGCGGACGCAATCAGCGTAATCGGCCTGGCAGGGATCAGAATCGCGGGCGTCAGCAAAAGCAAACAACCGTTGACGAAGCCGGCAATGTTGAGAATAAACAGACTCAAGGTAAACCTCAAGACGACCGCGGACAACGAAGCGGTACGAGTCGTGGCCGTGGTCAGCGTCGCACCCGCAGCCCACAGAGCGGACGTTCAAATCGTGATCAGCAAGAACCGCGTGACAGCCAGGAGCAACGCGATAATCGCGAACAACGCGACAATCGTGGACAACGTGGCCAACACGATCAACGCGATCAACGCGACAACCGCAACCAGCCGGTTGCAGCAGCTGTGAGTCAGCAGGCTCCAGCACGGGAAATGCGTGATCAACGTGATAACCGGCAGTCTGCCCGTCCTGTTCAGCGCTGGGAAAAGAAAATTCAAGCTGAAGAAACCTACGAAGACATTAAACGTGATAATGAGCGGCTCGAAAAAGAAATCTGGCTCGATATTGCGGCGATTCATACTGTAAAGCTGGATTTCTGATCCGTGATTCCCAAATCTGAGATTTTACGAAACGCGCCCTTGCTGCAGGTTCTTCTGGACTATGCAAATCAGGAGCGCGTTTCTTTTCACATGCCGGGGCATCAGGGCGGCAATCTGCTGCCGCGATTTATCAGCGAGCGACTGGCTGAAATTGATGCTACTGAGCTGCCGGTGACTGCCGATTTAAACGATCCTGAAGGTGCTGCGCTGTCAGCCATGCAACTGGCAGCAGAAGCCTTTCAAGCCGGAGAAACTTTGTTTGTCACTGGCGGCTCCACAACGGCAATCCAGGCTATGATCACAGCTTTTTGTCCGCGTGGCAGCACTATTGCCATGCCGCGGGCAGTGCATCGTTCGATCCTGAACACCGCAATTCTGCTCGAGCTGAAGATCATTTTTCTACCGGCTGTTGATACCTTTTGGCCCCTGTCGATTGCGCCGATTCAGCCTCCTGAGGCTGTCGGACTGAGAAAGGTTCTGCAGCAATATCAGGATATCCGGGCTGTGTTGGTGACCAGCCCTGACTATTTTGGCACCTGCCCCGATTTAGCAGCTTTGGCTGCTGTTTCAGCGGAGTTTGGCTGTCCACTTCTGGTTGACGAAGCACACGGCGCTCATTTGAGTTTTGCGCCTGAGATACTCCCGCCCGCAGCCATGGCGGCTGGCGCCAGTGCCTGTGTGCAAAGTGCTCACAAAACCTTGCCTGCCCTGACGCAAGGAGCCTATTTACACAGGAATGCCAAAGCTGTTCTGGCAGGTACTGCAGGTGGCCTTGTCTGGCCTGATGACGGTAGATTAAGACAAAGTTTGTCGCTTTATCAAACATCCAGCCCTTCACTAATGATCGGTGCAACACTTGATTATGCACGTTCCCTGCTGCAGGCAGAAGGCCGTCAGTCTATCAAACAGGCACTCACCGGCATCGAACGCTTCCATTCTGCATTGTCACCGGTTTACCGCTGTAGCGGAACATCTAGACACCTTGAATCTGATTTTGTGTGGCGCGATCCACTTAGATTGGTTGTGGATGTTATGGCTACTGGTTTAACAGGTTTTGAAGTCGCCGACCAACTTACTGCCCAGGGTATTGATGTAGAAATGGCCGATATCCGCCGCCTGGTTTTGATTCCGGGGATTTTCCGCTCTGAACACGATCACTTGCTGAGGCTGGCCGCTAAGCTGAATGACATAGCTGATAAGGCTGCCTCCACGACAAATTCTGACGAGATCGAACGGAAAGCTGCTGAAAATAGTTTACTTGACAGGAAATTTTATAGATCGCTACAGATTGCTCCGGCAGCTTTTACCTACCCAGCCTTACCTTTTCTGCAAGATCAATCTTCACGGCTAGTCGAGTTAGTCGCAACCGAGGGACGGGCTGCGCAAAAGTATCAGAGCACGGCGGAGGATCAGGTTGCGGCCGAAGCCCTGATTCCGTATCCGCCGGGTATTCCTTTGGTCTGGCCGGGAGAAAAGCTTGGTAACCGGCTTGCATTGCTGCGCCTTCTGATAGAAAATGGTTTCGGCGTACATGGGGTTGTTAAGCAAGGCGGAAATTACTGCATCCGCGTTGTCGATTCCTGAAATCACTACACTTGTGCGCGTTTCCCAGAGGCGTAAGAATGTTGTATAATGAAGCAAATATGAAAGAAACACACAGTCCACTCGCTGGCAGACGTGGTGTATTTATCACCATTGAAGGCATTGACGGGTCGGGCAAAACAACACATGTGAATCGTTTGAACACAGTTTTAGAAGAACGTGGTTTTTCAATCATTCAATTGCGCGAACCGGGCGGGACAGACATCGGTGAATCGATTCGCCAAATCCTGCTTTCCCGCAAAAATGATGGCATGACTTCTGAAACAGAGCTGCTTTTATTTGAGGCAGCTCGTGCCCAGCTGGTTCGTGACGTTATCGAACCAGCCCTGGCAGCTGGAAAGGTTGTTCTGAGTGATCGGTTCATGGATTCAACAGTTGCCTATCAGGGTTATGGGCGCGGTATGGACCTTGATCTGATTGACCGTCTGAACGCTTTTGCAGTTGGCAGCTGTCGGCCCGACTTAACGGTTTTGCTCGACGTTGAGCCACTAGAGGCAGCGAACCGTGTGCATAAACGATCTCAGTCGGACCGGATGGATGATGCCGGTCTGGCTTTCATGGAACGCACACGTGCAGGGTATCTGGCTATAGCTGCGAGAGAACCACAACGGGTTCGGGTGCTTTCAGCTTTGCCACCAAAAGAAGAGCTGCACGCACAGATCATGACCATAATAAAGGAGGGCTTTGAGATATGAAACTGGTTTTCGCAATTGTTCATGATGAGGACAGCCCGCGCCTTATGGCCGAAATGAACCGGATTGGCTACAGGGTTACAAAACTGAACTCGTCCGGCGGTTTTTTACGTTCGGGCAACACTACACTCATGATGGTTGTAGAAGAAGCCCAACAAGAAGATGTTCTGGAAACAATCCGCCAGTACTCAAGCAGCCGCAAGGCGGCGATCAATACCAGTGTGACACCTTCTTCAATGGGCGGTTCCTACATACCCTACCCTGTTGAAGTTACTGTTGGCGGGGCGACTGTTTTTATTGTCAACGTTGAACACTTCGAAAAAATGTAACATGGCCTTCAGTGATATTATTGGTCAACAGGAGCTTGTGGACAGGCTTAAAACAGCCGTTTGCGGAGTGCCCGGCCACGCTTATGCTTTTTTGGGGCCTCAAGGTTCTGGACGGCGGCTGTTGGCCCGGGCGTTTGCCAAAGCGCTGCTATGCAACAGCACTAATGATGGCGAAAGCTGCAACCAGTGTGCTTCCTGCCGTTATTTTGACAACGGAGTTCATCCAGACTATACCTTCGTAGCCCGTGAAGGTAAGGACAAAAATATCAAGGTTGAACGAGTACGGCACGCGATAACAGCTGATGTAGCTATGAAGCCGCAGATGGCACGGCATAAAGTGTATTTGATCATGGCGGATGACTTAAATGAACCGGGGCAGAATGCCCTGCTCAAATCATTAGAAGAACCGCCGCCATACGCAGTATTTATCTTAATCGCCGCAGGTCTGGAGCGTTTGTTGCCCACCGTCCGTTCACGGGTTGTGCCGCTGATGCTGGCCAGGCTTTCGGAAAACGAAATTGTCAGTGTTATTCGCCAGACGCCAGGAAGCGATAAACTAGATATAGAAGAATTGCGCTTTTACGCTCGCTATGCGGCCGGTGTGCCTGGAGCAGCTCTTAACCTGCTGGCAGAAGAATGGTTTGCCCCTTTACGCCAGGAAACAGCCGATTTCTATTTTTCCTTGTCTCGTGCAAACCCGGCAGTCTTGCTGACCGAAGGATACACCTTTTTTGAGACAAATAAACCGCATATTGAAGACATGCTGACCATTCTTGAGAGCTTTGTTCGCGACGAAATGACTCAGCTAACCACTAGTAATCCTGACTGGATTATTAACCGTGACTTTATCGGGCGTTTTCAAGCAGGCCGGGGAACTAAAGCCGCCGGCAGGCAGGAAATCCCGCTTCGGCAAAAGGTCACATCCCTGGCTAATGTCAGCCAGGCCATTCACCAGACACGCAAGGCGTTGTCATATAACGTATCATTCGAGATCAGCGTTTGTCAGCTGCTGATCGTTTTGCGAAGGGAGCTCATTCATGCCTAGAGTCGTCAGCATCCGTTTCCATGGAAACGGTAAAGCATATCACTTTGATCCCGGCGAACATATTCTTCATATTGGAGATTCTGTAATCGTCGAGACAGTCCAGGGGATTGAATTCGGGATAATTGCCGAGGAGATCATGGACATTGCCGAAGAACAAGTCGTGGCACCGTTGAAACAAATTGTGCGGATCGCGACAGAAGAAGACATTGCCCGTTATGAAGAAAACCGCAAGAAGGAAAGCGAAGCCTTCCGGATTTGTCTTGATAAAATCGAAGCACGCGGCCTCGATATGCATCTGGTGGACGTTGAATATACTTTTGACGGCCGAAAAATCATATTTTACTTTACAGCGGACGGCAGAGTTGATTTTCGCGAGCTGGTCAAAGATTTAGCGTCAATTTTCCGGATCCGAATTGAACTGCGTCAGATCGGCGTGCGCGACGAAGCCCGGATGATTGGCGGCCTTGGAATCTGCGGGCGTGAACTGTGCTGCTGTTCCTTTTTGACTGATTTTATACCGGTCTCAATCAAAATGGCGAAAGAGCAGAGCCTCTCTATGAACCCGGCTAAAATATCCGGCTGCTGTGGTCGCCTGATGTGCTGTCTCAAGTACGAACAGGAAGCATACGAAGACGCCCATGCCCGTTTGCCGCGCCCGGGTCACATAGTAATGACTCCTCGTGGACAGGGAATTGTGACTTCTGTCAATCTACTCAAAGAAACTGCTACAATCAGGCTCGACGATCATGATGAGCCTGACCTTGTAACTGTGGCTGCGGCTGAGCTTGAAATCATCGGCGGTAAACCTGGCAAGCGTTGCCCCGGCGGGAATTGCAAAGGCAGTCAGAAAGGCAGCCACGGTTGTGCTGCCTCGAACGAACCAGCCGACAAGTCAGGTGATGATTCGACAGAGCCCAGCCAGAATGCTTCTGCAGACAGCAAGAAGGACGATCAGGCCGAAGCCGCTGCAGAACGAAACAACAGGAATAATCGGCGCAGGCGCGATAATCGCAACCGCACCCGCAGGAATAATGAAACCAGCGACAACTAAAGCTTATACACAACTAAAGCGTATACCCTTGCCGACCTCCTGTATGCGTGCTAAAATATCGGGTGATAAGGAGGTGCTGCACCATGGCATATGTAATATCTGATACCTGCATTTCATGCGGAGCGTGTGAAAGCGAATGTCCTACCGGCGCAATTTCAGCTGGTGATGAACAATACGTTATTGATGCTGAAACCTGCATCGATTGCGGCGCGTGCGAGCCAGTCTGCCCGAGCGAATCTATCTCGGCCGGCTGAATTCGAACTGATAGCAATTAAAGAAGAAAGGCCCGAGCGCCTTTCTTTTTTTATAGACCCTGGCAGCTTTTTTAAACCCTGTCAGCGGCTTTTACAGACTGCGGAGGAAACAAAATGGATACCGATGATTTGCCGACGTCTGTCGGTGTGCCTGAGATCAAACCGATTGCTGTGATGCCGGGATGCCTGTACCTGGTCGGAACACCGATCGGCAATCTGGGTGACCTGTCGCCACGTGCCGCAGCTGTTTTGGCTGCTGTCGACCGGATAGCCGCTGAAGATACCCGTCGCACGCTTCGTCTCTTAAACGCACTTGGGGTTCATAAACCCATGATCAGCTACCACGAACATAATGTTCGCACCCGCGGTCCGGTTATAATTCAGCATTTACAGGCCGGCGAGGCAATCGCGCTGGTTTCAGATGCTGGCATGCCCTGCATTTCGGACCCTGGAGAAGATCTGGTCAGCATGTGCATTGAACAGGGAATCCCGATTACCGTAATTCCCGGTCCTACTGCCGCTCTTTCCGCTTTGGCGCTGGCAGGCTTAAACACCAGCCGGTTTGCCTTTGAAGGCTTCCTGCCGGCATCCGGCCGTCAGCGCCGCCAGCGTCTTGCCTCTTTAGTGCGAGAGCCAAGAACTATGATTTTGTATGAAGCGCCGCATCGCCTGATTAAGCTGCTGATAGCACTCCACCAACAAGGACTGGGTGAGCGGCGGCTTGTCCTGGCCCGCGAACTCACTAAACGTTTTGAAGAGGTCAGCCGCAGCACTGTAACGGAAATCATGACCTCGTATACCGAGCAGACTCCGCGCGGCGAATTTGTGGTTGTACTGGAGGGCAGTGAAGCATATACAGCGCGAAATCCCGGGATTGAAACGGAGGATAGCGAAGCTGCAGCTGGGCGAAACCAACAAATTGAAACCATTGCGACTGATGATTACAGCTCAGCTTCTGCTGTTGGAACGATGCAGTTATTACAGCGTCTGCTTGCCGAGGGGTTATCAGTGCGCGACGCCGCCCAGACAGCTGCCCGCCAAACCGGTCTAAGGCGCAGTGAGCTCTATGCTCAGGCACAAACGCTCAAAGAGAAGTCACCGGGGTTTAATTCACAAAAGCCCTGAAATCTACTATAATTAGCAGATATGCGAAAGTGCCCGGTAGATGTTGCAGGGCAGCATTGCCAGACAAATACAAAATTCATTTCCGGGAGGGAAATCATGAGCAAATCTTTTTACATCACAACGCCGATCTATTATCCCAGTGATAAGCTCCATATCGGCCACTCCTACACCACGGTTGCGGCTGACGCGATGTCGCGCTACAAACGCCTGCGTGGCTATGATGTGATGTTCCTCACCGGTACCGATGAGCATGGTCAGAAAATTCAGGAGAAAGCCACAGAAGCTGGCAAAACGCCACAGAAGTTTGTCGACGATATTGTCGCCGGCATCAAAGACCTTTGGAAGCTGCTGGATATTTCCTATGACCGCTTTATCCGGACAACTGACAAAAATCATGAACTGGCCATCCAGGCGATTTTCCAAAAGCTTTACGATAAAGGTGATATTTATCTTGGCTCATACGAAGGCTGGTATTGTACTCCTGACGAGGCGTTCTGGACGGAAACCCAACTGGTTGACGGCAAATGCCCTGATTGCGGGCGCCCAGTGGAATACACCAGTGAACCAGCCTATTTTTTCCGCCTTTCCAAATATCAGGATACTTTGATTCGTCTGTTTGAGGAAAATAATGATTTCATTTTGCCTCAATCCCGCGCTAACGAAATGCTGAACAATTTTCTCCGGCCGGGACTGGAGGATCTTTGCGTGTCAAGAACCTCCTTTGATTGGGGTGTGAAAGTTCCTTTTGATCCAAAGCATGTTGTCTATGTCTGGATCGATGCTCTTTCCAACTACATTACCGCGCTTGGTTACCCTGACATGACTGGCGACATGGCTCGCTACTGGCCGGCTGATGTTCACCTGGTCGGCAAAGAAATTGTCCGTTTTCACACAATTATCTGGCCGGCGATGCTGATGGCGCTGGATTTACCACTGCCAAAACAGGTTTTTGCCCACGGCTGGCTGCTGTTTAAAGAAGGGAAAATGTCCAAATCGAAAGGTAACGTGATCGATCCGGTTAAGCTGTGCAACAAATACGGTGTTGATGCCATTCGCTACTTCTTGTTGCGCGAAGTTCCCTTTGGTTCGGACGGTAACTTTTCTAACGAAGCACTGATCACCAGAATCAATTCCGATCTGGCTAACGATCTGGGTAACCTTGTCAGTAGAACAGTCGCCATGATCGACAAATACTTTCCTGCCGGCCTACCCGAGGAACGCCTGGCAACAGAGGCTGATACGGATTTGTTGGGTATGTTGACTGCGTTACCGGATTACGTGGATGACGCGCTTGATCAGCTGCAGTTCAGCACTGCCCTGACAGAAATCTGGCGAGTTGTCGGCCGCAGCAATAAATACATTGATGAAACGGCCCCCTGGATTCTGGCCAAAGATGAAAACCAAAAAGCACGATTGGGCATGGTGCTCTACAATCTTGCTGAGTCAATCCGAATTGTTTCGATTCTGATTCAGCCATTTATGACTCGCACACCCGTAAAGATTTGGCAGCTGCTGGGCATAACCGACTCTGCTCAAACCAGCTGGGAAGCTGCCCGGCAATACGGTCTGTTCAAAGCCAATATGCCTGTACAGAAAGGGGAGCCGCTCTTCCCGAGAATCGATATTGTTAAAGAAATCGCTGCGCTCGATGCCGAGCTTGAGGCCGAAGCAGCTGCTGCACAAGCCGCTGCAGGCAGTGGCTCAGACACCGCTGCTGTAGCAAGCGAACCCACAAGCGGCGCCGCGGTTGCTGCTGGTGAAGAATGTAACCCGGTAAAAGAGGTTGCTGCGATTGAATATGCTGATTTTGAAAAACTGCAGCTGCTCGTAGGTACAATAAAGCATTGTGAAAAAGTTAAAGACGCTGACAGACTGCTGGTTTCACAGATAGATATTGGCACTGAAATCCGGACGGTTGTGTCCGGCATTGCTCAGTCTTATGCGCCTGAAGATTTAATTGGCAAGCAGGTTGTGCTCGTCGCTAATCTTAAGCCGCGCAAAATCCGCGGAATTCTCTCACATGGAATGATTCTCAGCGCTGTATCAGAGGGTGAATTCCGGATAGTGACAGTTGATACACCGGTCGTACCCGGTTCTGAGGTTAGCTGAATTAATATGTCTGTCAATCTGGAGAATAATTCGGGGAATCTGAGAACTAATGAAGAGCTGAACGTGGCTTCAGCCCAAAGCTGGGAATTGTTTGACAGCCACGCTCATTTACAGGATTCTGCGTTTACTGCTGAAGAAATACCGGAAGTTCTCGACAGGGCTTTTAAAGCTGGTATTACTCGCGTTTTGCTGCCTGCTTCAAGTTTGGCTGACACTGATGCTGCTGCCGCACTGGCCAGAAAACACCCAGGTCTTTATTTTTCAGCTGGGTGTCATCCGCACGAAGCAGCAGAGTTTAATGCTGAAGATCTGGAAAGGCTGCGGGCATATCTGGAACCGACCCATCCAGACAGAAAAATTCTCCTGGCTATAGGTGAGGTTGGCCTAGATTACCATTATGATTTCTCCCCGCGCGATACACAAAAGCATGTTTTTGAACAACAGCTTGAACTGGCGTTTTCTGCGGATATTCCGCTGATCATTCATGAACGTGAAGCCACTTCTGATGCTCTTGCAATCCTGCGCAGCTTTGCCCGGGCTAAGCGTCTGCGGGCTGTGCCAGGCGTTTTTCATTGTTATTCAGGCAGTGTTGAAACCGCGCAAGAGCTGCTGGCGCTTGGTTTTTACCTGGGCTTTGATGGACCGATAACTTTTAAAAATGCCCGTAAACCACTTGAAGTGATCAAGTCGTGTCCGCCGGAACGCCTTTTAATTGAAACAGACAGCCCGTATCTTACGCCTGTGCCGTTTAGGGGCAAACGTAATGAGCCGCAACACATACGCTTGATTGCCGATAAGCTGGCAGAACTGCTGCAATTATCGCTGCCTGAAACAGCCGCGTTGACAACTGCCAATGCCTGCTGTTGCTTTGGCCTTGACAGCGAGACGGCCCCCCGGCTGCGAACAACACGAACAACAATCTAATCCCTTGAAGGGGATGACAGATTCGCTGAACATTCTCAGGGATGACAATATCGCTGACGAGTTATACTATGACATTATCGCTGACGAACAACAACCCGAACAAAATCCGAACAACAACCAAGCAATTCTCCGGTTGACAATTTGTAGTTCATCTATTATACTTTCACTTGCGCTCACGAATTTCCGGGCGCTCAATGTACCTTATGTGGGAGCTTAGCTCAGCTGGGAGAGCATCTGCCTTACAAGCAGGGGGTCACAGGTTCGAGCCCTGTAGTTCCCACCAAAAACAAATACGGCGCAGTAGTTCAGTCGGTTAGAATGCCAGCCTGTCACGCTGGAGGTCGAGGGTTCGAGCCCCTTCTGCGTCGCCACATAACCGGTCCGCAAGGACCGGTTGTGATTTGCCCAGATAGCTCAGTCGGTAGAGCAGGGGACTGAAAATCCCCGTGTCGTTGGTTCGATTCCGACTCTGGGCACCAAAAGACTCCGTTACGGATACAATCGTAGCGGAGTTTTTTGTTGGAATATATGATAATCTGGGCTTTTGCTTGAATGTTGATTTAAGATGAAGTGCTAGTTGAGAATATCTCTTTTCTGGAAGAAATAATAAGCTCCCGCTGTGAATGTTATTGCTAAAACAACCGCTAATAATATATAAGGCCAGTAAATTTCGCCGCCAAACATTACATCAATGGACGAGAAATAACGATAAGGTGTGAGAAATTCAAGAGTTTCCAGATTATCGTTTAAGTCAATCAGTACTTTCAAAATGAACGTTCCCAGTATGACAGATGTTGCAAGGCCGGAAGCGCGCACAGCCTGGCTGGACCAGGCACCGAGGAATAATCCCACACTGAGAAACAGGATTTGAATTATTAGCAAGGCCAGGGATAGCCGCAGGATCGGCCCGTCAAGTGACAGACCGGTATCATTGAGAGGTCTGACCGCGAAAATTGAAGTACCAAGGGTCACCAGGTTATATAAAACAACGAAAGTCAGGGCCGCCAGTATTTTTTCCGTGACCGCCTGTTGTCGTTTAATTGGTTTGACCAAGAGAAAGTCAGCCGTCTTGTCACGTTGTTCCTTGGCCAGAATATTCACACCGAGCAAGCAACTGTGTACAGAAGTAAGCAGCAGAAAATACAGGAAAAAGATACTGTAAAATGCGCCGATTGAACTTAAATCCATGCTTGGATCGATCCCCATCGCCAAAAGCAGTTCTTGCGGCAAGGACCGGAAAATCTCATTCACCGAGTCTCCCGTTTTGGCGAAAGCAGAGTACTTCATCATTCCTGCATAGATTAAGAAGACCATCGTTCCAGCCCAAATCAGGAATGATTTGTAATTTGCCCGAAGTTCCCGCAGATAAATATTCATGATGTATTGTCTCCTGCCCTTACCCAGCGTAAAAATCTCTCTTCTGATAAATCCAGAAGCTGAGGGAGGTTAGAACTGCGAAAACTGCAAGATTCAGGACCAGAAAACCGGGGTCATAGCCTCGTCTGCTGATCAGGTCTGAACCCTGATAATAGGCAAAAGGTGTCAGATAGGCTAGTTTTTGGTCTTGAATTGACTCATTTAGCAGTTCGATGATGAAAAAGAAAAACACTGTACCTAACGTGATGGGCATGACAGACTTGATTTTTGGAGCAGCCGTCGCAATCAGCATGCCAATGCCCACAAAGAACAACTGGACCAGCAGAACGGAGAGACACATCAAAAAATAGAGGCGGCCATCCATATCTTCCCGGATTAGCCAAAGGATTGTGGCCTGCCCACTGAAAAAAAGAACCAGATTCTGCATTAGGAGCTGGATCAGCACTGCCATGAATTTCGCTGCCACAACTTTACGGCGCCGGATTGGCTTGGTTAGCAGGAAATCAGACATATGGCGGCGACCTTCTTCGGATAGCAGGGAAAGTCCCTGTTTCATCGCAAAAACTGCACCAATCAGAATCAAGTAGCTGAAGATAAAACTCAAGTAGCCTTCAATCTTTGAGAGGTTGACATCCGCAAAGCCAAACGCGGCCTTGAATTCCTGAGGGAAGTTTTGCAGCAAATCATTAATCAGCGCTGCATCCGTTTTGAAACTGGTAAAAAAAGCGCTGAAAACGCCAAAGACAGCCACCAGGCTGAGCGTGAAATACAGCCACGAACGGAACGACCTCCGTAGTTCCAAAACCAAAATATTCATCTTGGCTCTGCCTCAGATTCATTAGTATAGTAGTGCATGAATATCTCTTCCAGATCCGGCTCCTCGATTGTCAAGTTATTCAGTTCTGCAAGACTGATCTGATGCACAATATCATTGAGGTTACCTGCGTACATAAAGGATGTTTCGCCATTCTCCCGGGTTAAAGCGCTAACTCCGGGCAAAGTCTCAAGGTCTGCAGGTATTTCCTGTTTGAATTCAACCCGGATTTTCTTATACGCCGTGTTCCTCAGACTATGAATGTCTTCGATCTTGACAATCCGGCCTTCCTTGATAATGGCTACTCTGGAACACAATTTCTGTACTTCGGGCAAAATGTGCGAAGACATCAGCACTGTTGTGCCGTTGCGATTGTACTCCCGGATCAGGTCGAAAAACCGTCTCTGCATCAGCGGATCCAGACCACTGGTTGGTTCATCGAGAATGATCAGGCTGGGATTATGCAGTAAACCCTGCACGATACCAACTTTTTTCTTGTTGCCATAGCTAAGGTCATCAATTTTGCGATTAGTCTCCAATTCCATGACTTCGCAAAGGCGAAAAATTTGCTTAAGATCAGGCTTTCCATAGAATGAGGCAGAGTATTTCAAGAGCTCCAGCACTTTCATGTTGTCGTAATAGCTGACTTCCGCTGGCAAATAGCCGATTTGCTGGCGGATTTCGTGACCGAACTGGATGGCATCCCTGCCGAAAATCGATACGCTGCCTGAGTTTGGATAGAGCAGCCCCAGCATGGTGCGGATAGTTGTTGACTTCCCGGCGCCGTTTGGGCCGATAAACCCGAAAATTTCTCCCTCGAGCACACTGAAGCTGACATCAATGATTCCCCGTGCTTTACCGTAGCTTTTTGTCAAATGACTGATTTCGATCACATTCACGGATTTTCTCCTTGCGCTTCCTGGAGTCAAAATACGTTGTTCTTAATCCTTATTTGCTGCCGTAGTTGCTGAAGTAATTCTGAATTAGAATTACCGGGGTGCCGCGGTCGCCGCTGCCGCTGACCAGGTCGCAGAGGCTGCCGACTAGATCGGTAATCTGGCGTGGGGTTGTACCCTGGGAATCCATTTGGCCGACCATGCTCAGGCTTTTAGTCCTGATCCGTTCCCGCATGGCTTCGGCAAGCGCTTCGCCTCTCAGATCCTTATATTCATTATCCGCGAAGTATTTTATCTTCAGTTCATTAGGTGTGCCTTCCAGTCCCGGGGTATAAGCGGGGGAGACGACAGGATCAGCCAGTTCCCAGATACCGCCGACAGGGTCTTTAAAGCAGCCGTCGCCGTAAACCAGTACCTCGAGCTGTTTGCCGGTTTCTGCCAACAAACGTTCGGCCAGCTTATCAACGAAGGCCTGAGAATCGCGCGGGAACAGCTTGACCTTATCTTCCGTGGCCTTGTTAGAGCCGAGAAGTCCATACTCTGGGTTATAGCCACTGCCGTCGATAGATTCTGTCAGGATCTGGTCGAGTCCATAGACGATTTCCACACCTTTGGCTAGAAGCAGCTTCCGGGTGCGCTTGCGCGTATGGATGTCGCAATTCAGGACTTTTTTCGTAAAGTTGAGAATATAAGTCGGGTCGTTTGAAAACACTACCTCAATATTCTCGCGGATGCTTTTGTAGTATTCGATGTAGTCAACGCCAGTGAAACGATGACGGGTAGCGGATTCATCGAAGTGCGCGCGGAATTCCTGCTCGTTCATGTGATCTGAGTAGGGGTTGATGCCCGATTGGTCAAAAACTTCGCGGTCAAGCAGCGCATTGCCGACTTCATCAGCCGGATAGGACAGCTGCAGGACAATTTTATCCGCGGCCGCGGAGATCGCCTTTAGCAAGATCGCGAACCGGTTGCGGCTCATGATCGGGAACACGATGCCCAGGGTACCACCGCCGAACTTAGCACGAATATCTTTGGCAATCTGTTCACATGTGGCGTAATTGCCTTGAGTGCGGGCGACAACTCCTTCTGTGACACCAACAATATCCTGATCATTCAGGTTGAAGCCCTCTTTTTCAGAAGCTGTAATCAGGCTTTTGACGATTTGCTCTGTAAGGTCGTCACCTTCCTGGAAGATCGGCGTTAGGATTCCTCTGGCAGTTACACCTGTATATTTCATGCGAGTCCGTCCCTTCTTGAATTAACAGTAACAATATAGCAATTAATCGGTTCTGTGAAAAGTAATTCTGTACGCCCAGTATCTTGCGGTACCTCTGACACCACTCGTTAGTTTTATTATGTTGTGCAGGAAGCCCGGAGCATACGCCCGTTTTATGGATATGAAGAAAATCATTATCGATGATTTATAAAACGTTTACAATTATATGTTTGATGGATATACTGAACAAGATACAGGGAGTAACTACCGCCTTGCGGCGGTGATGGTGCCACCAGCACGGCTGACCGCCTGGTTCCATCTTAAATGTGAGACTGTGCAGGTATTTTATGCTTGCGCGGTCTTTTTGTTTTTCTAACGAGAGGCTGCCCCATCTGTTTTCCGGACATCAATTGCAAAGGACGGAATCAGAACTGAAGAATGATTTCAGAACTGGAGGATGTTATGTCATCAGAAGCTTATCGTCAAACTATCCCGGAATTGCTTGAAAGCCAACAGACAGACCTGGAAAAAGGCTTGACTTCAACAGAAGCAGAGGTGCGTCTGGAGCAATTTGGTCCGAACAGTCTGCGAGAGAAAAAGCGCGAAACCATGCTGCAGAAGCTGCTTAATCAGTTCAAGGATTTTATGGTTCTGATTCTGATCGCGGCTGCGATTGTTTCCGGTGCGCTTGGCGAGTGGATTGATTCCGCTGTAATTCTGGCTATTGTCGTCATTAATGCCATTCTGGGCATTATTCAAGAGGGCAAAGCTGAAAAAGCAATCGAGGCTTTACAAAAAATGGCTTCACCCCAGGCCAGGGTGATTCGTGACGGACAGCAAAGGGTGTTGGATTCCGCAAAGCTGGTACCGGGCGACATTGTTATTCTTGAGGCTGGCGATGTTGTTCCTGCTGACGTACGCTTATTCGAAACAGCTTCCCTGAAAGCAGAAGAAGCCTCGCTTACCGGTGAGTCCGTACCGGTAGAAAAGGACGCACGGGCGGTTATCACTGATGTTGTGTCGCTTGGTGATCGAGTCAATATGGCCTTCATGAGTACCGCTATTACTTACGGCCGCGGACGCGGGCTGGTTATCGGCACCGGCAGTCAGACTGAAATCGGCTCAATTGCCGACCGGCTGCAGGATATTGATGACGAAATGACGCCGCTGCAAAAGAATCTTAATCAGCTGGGCAAATACCTGGGAATAATCGTTCTGGTTGTGAGCGCGATTGTTTTCTTGCAGGGAACATTAATGGGCGGAGCTCCGCTGGATATGTTTATGACTGCAGTTAGTCTGGCAGTTGCGGCCATTCCGGAAGGACTGCCTGCCGTGGTAACAATTGTGCTGGCGCTTGGCATGCGGCGGATGGCGGAAGAAAACGCGATTGTCAAAAGGCTGCTGGCTGTTGAAACTCTGGGCAGTGTAGATGTAATTTGCTCGGACAAAACCGGCACGCTGACACAAAACGAAATGACAGTTACCCGCGCCTGGTGCGATCGGCTTTTTGAAATAAGCGGTGTCGGCTATGCTGTGGAAGGTGAAATTAAGGATTCTGCATCCGGAGAAGTGATTGATTCCGCTGCTGATGCTCCGTTGCTTAACCGGCTGCTCACAATTGGCTTGCTTTGTAACGACGCCGCACTCACCACCAGGCAGGACGGCAACCCGGGAATTATCGGCGACCCGACTGAGGGCTCTTTACTGGTAGCTGCGGGTAAGTTTGATCTAAAAACAGACGAGCTCTGCACCCTACATCCACGGATTGGTGATCTACCATTCGATTCCGAACGAAAAATGATGACAACATTCCATAGTGGCTTTGAAGATGCACCGGTAATGGCAATGACCAAAGGCGCACCTGACGTCATTCTCAACTTGTGCTCTGCCTTTGCCGGCGCAGATGGTGAAATTCCAATGACAGCAGAGTTGCGCCAGAAAATTCTCGAGGTCAATAGCACTTTCGCGACTTCAGCGTTACGTGTGCTGGCTTTCGCTACACGCAGGCTGTCTGAAGTGCCGCCCGAAGGCACAGAACCGGCTGAAGTTGAGCAGGAATTGACCTTTGCCGGCCTCATGGGAATGATTGACCCGGCTCGACCAGAAGCTCGCGACGCGATTGCGGTCTGCACACAGGCAGGCATCCGTGCAATCATGATCACAGGCGACTATCGGGAAACAGCAGTTGCCATTGCCCAGGACCTTGGTTTAATGAAACCGGGTGACGGCGTATTGTCGGGACTTGAAATCGATCAGCTTTCGGATGAAGAAATGTGCGAGGTAGTTGAGCATACCTCGGTATATGCCCGTGTTTCACCCGATCACAAAGTGCGTATCCTGTCTGCTCTGCGCGACAATGGTCATATTGCATCTATGACAGGTGACGGCGTTAATGATGCCATGGCTTTGAAGAAGGCTGACATTGGCGTTGCCATGGGTATTACCGGGACTGATGTCGCAAAAAACACGGCCGACATGATATTAACTGACGACAATTTTGCCACCATAGTGCGCGCGGTTGAAGAAGGCCGGATTATTTACAGCAACATCCGCAAATTTGTAGCCTTCCTGCTTTCCTGCAACATCGGCGAGATTCTGGTTATTTTTATTACTTCACTGCTGATGGGTCCCGCATTTGTACCACTGGTACCGATCCAGCTGCTCTGGCTTAATTTGGTCACGGATAGTTTCCCCGCCTTGGCTCTTGGCCAGGAGAAGGGTGAACCCGACATAATGGATCAACAACCGCGCGATCCGAAGGAACCGATTCTCAACAAACCGATGATCCGCTCGATAACGTTGCAAAGTATCGCTATCTTTGCCGCCGTGTTCACTGCTTTCCGGATCGGTATGCTGGTTTACCCCAATGCTTCAGAAATTGTCGGGCCTTCTGAGGGTGCCCGTACCTACGCCTTTATAACTTTGATCATGAGTGAGTTGATCCGTTCATTCAGTGCCCGCTCTGAACGCGTGCCGGTACTTATGATCGGTCTGTTCAGCAATCCAACCGTTGTCAAGGCGTTCCTGCTGTCCGCCGCTCTGACTCTCGTTGTTGTTTACGTGCCTTTCATGCACACCATCTTTAATACAACCAGTCTGACACTTCTTGACTGGCTGCGTATTCTGCCGTTGGCGGTGATCCCTTTTGCTGTCGGCGAGGTGGAAAAACTGATTTATTACCGCCGCCGTCAGCGCTTGCATGGGGCTAGTTAATGTGCTAGACTACACTTTGCCGTAAATATGGCTGTATTTGGCTGAAAACACCTTTATACCGGAGGTAATCCCCTGTGGATGTATTAGAAATCGTACTGGCAATTTTAGATATTGTAGTTTGTATAGCGCTTGTTTTACTGGTTGTTTTCCAGGAAGGCAACTCGCAGGGGCTTGGCGCCATTGGTGGCGGAGCTGAAACCTTTTTTGGCAAATCAAAAGGCCGCAGCATTGATGCGCTGCTTAAGAAACTTACCTCTGTTGTCGCAGGTTTATTCGCGGTTCTGACAATCGCGCTCTACCTGATGACCAGCCGTGGCTGAGTACAGACCACAACCCCCGGGCTCGTACCGGCTGCGGTCTTTGTCAACGACATCAGCAACTGTTAATATGATTTCAGGACCGTCTGTTCAGGTAACAGAGGGTCCTTTTTTACGCATTCGATTTCTCAGGAGGTGGTACTGTGCAACAAGTAGTAGGAATTTTATTGCAAGACGGTGCAAACGGTTTACTTAAGCTTGATGCGTTTGATGCTGTTCTTGGGCGGGAAATCCATATTCCTGCCAATGCCCTGAATGGTGCGCCGTTCGGCATGAAGGTTGTAGCCGAGCTGCTTTCACCTCCTACTGAAACCAGAATAGCCCGCGCGAAAATAATCGAAGTACTGGGCGATCCGGCCAGGCCAGATGTGGCGATTACAGCGATTATCAGACGTTACGGCATTGCTGAACGCTTTCCTGAACCGGTTTTAGCAGAGGCTGAAGGATTTCCGCTTAATCCCGAGCCGGATACTGTTGCCGCTGAAATTGCGGCAGGCCGCTCTGACCTGCGGGACTGGAACTGTTTTACTATTGATGGTGCCGATGCCAAGGACCTTGACGATGCTGTTTCAATTGAACGCTTGTCTGGCGGTCGCGTCCGCCTCGGTGTGCACATCGCGGATGTAAGTCATTACGTTAAAGAAGGCTCTGCGCTGGATCTTGAAGCCCAAAAGCGCGGCAATTCCGTTTATCTGGTGGACCGGGTTGTACCGATGCTGCCGCCGCGGCTGTCCAATGGCCTCTGCAGCCTGAATCCCGGCCAGGATCGCTTAGCTCTCAGTGTAATTATGGATTTCGATGCCGAAGGTGTTGTAGGAAAAGGTGAGATACTGCGCAGTGTCATTCATAGCAAAGCTCGCACAACCTATGAAGAAGTGCGTGAAACGCTGGAGACAGGTAAAGTCCTTGCAGACCGGTATCCGGGGTTTCTGGAAGATCTGCAGACGATGCGTACTCTGGCGGAAAAACTTTCTGCACTGCGTTGCGCACGCGGCGCGCTGGAATTTGAATTCCCTGAGACACGGATTGAACTCGACGAAAATGGCAAGCCGCTTTCAATCGAGCCCTATCCGCTTAGTTTTGCCAACGAGCTGATCGAATCATTCATGATCGCTGCCAACGAATTTGTGGCCAGCGAGCTGCAAACCCATCAACTGCCGGGTGTTTACCGGGTTCATGAACTGCCGGACAGAGAAAAGCTGGAACGATTTACGAATTTAGCTAAAACTCAAGGCATAAAACTGCGTTTCCGTGGTGCGCCTAGGCCGCTTGATCTCTCGCAAGCACTTGAGCAGATTAAGCATGAACCGGCTGCCCATACATTGTCGCAGTTGCTTTTACGCTCACTGGCCAAAGCCCGCTATTCGCCGGAGAATCTGGGGCATTTTGGCCTGGCGTCTGAAAATTACTTGCACTTTACCTCGCCGATCCGTCGTTATCCGGATTTATTCGTTCACAGAGTTGTTACCGGATTTCTGACCAGGGACGTGCACCGCAAACGCTGGCAGGCTGTGTCTGAAAACGTCGCCGAGAACAGCTCCGAAACTGAACGGGCGGCTGATCAGGCAGAGCGTGACACAATAGAGCAAAAAGCAACAGAGTACATGGCGGAACGGATTGGCGAAGAGTTCAGTGGCTTCGTTGCCGGTTTCAATAATGCTGGCATTTTTGTCCAGCTGGAGAACACGGTTGAAGGAATGATCCCTTACCGCGATCTTGATCAGTATTTTGTTTATGACGAAATCAGGTTGACCGCATCAACTCGTGATGGCCTGTCATCTTTCCATCTCGGCGACCCCGTGCGGATTCAGGTAGCGAGGGCGGATACTGTAACCCGGCAGATAGACTTTGCCTTACTGGAAGCGCCGGCGATTAACAGTCACCCCCGGGTGCCGATGGCCACAGGCGGCAAATCCAGCCGCGGCAAGGGCAAGCCGAGTGACAAGAAAAAAGGCAAAAAGTCCAGCGTCAGTGGTAAACGCGCGGTTTTCCCAAGCAGTGCCAAGGGTGCACCTGATGACAGGAAACGCAGCAAGAACAAAGACAAAACCCGCAAGAAGGACCGCCGGAAAAAATAAAACCGCCATCAGGCGGCGTAGGAAACGATAGCAAACGATAAAGAGCAAGTCTATAGGAGCTTCATTTTGCAGGTTCAGGCAATATACTGTTTGATCTGCTCACGCAGTGCTTTTTCCTGCTCTGCGTCGGCGTGACATTCAAGCTGAATCGGCTTGGTCATGTCCAGGCTGAATATGCCCATAATTGATTTCGCGTCAACGATGTAGCGACCAGATGAAAGGTCGATATCGAAGGGAAACTTGTTCACGATTCTTACGAAATCCTTGACGTCTTGAACCGATTTCAGCATAATATTTAATCTACTCATTCTGTCAATACCCTTTCGCTGCCAAGTGCTGCTAATAATAAATTGACTAATTGGAAACAAGTATACCGATTCTGGCATGATCCAGCCAGCCTGTCAATATTTTCAGGAAGGAATAGTTCTATTAATACTCTGCGCGCTGCTCTATATACATTGGGCTGTAAAACTAATCATTACGAAACAGATGCAGTTGCCGAGCAGTTTCGAAACGCTGGTTTTGAAATTGTGGCATTTGATCAAGTCGCTGACGTCTATGTTCTCAACACCTGTACTGTAACTGCTGAAGCCGACCGTAAATCGCGTCAGTTCCTGCGGCGGGCTCGCAGTCTTAACCCGCACGCTCTGGTAGTCGCAATGGGCTGTCATGTTGAACTTGGCACCGACAGCGATACGGCATTTGCTGACATTATTGTCGGTACCCGCGGCAAATCACGGGTTGTTGACCAGGTTTTAGCTCGCCTTGGCAATTCTGCAACTTCTGGCGCAACAGAAGAAGAGAAAGAAGCAGCAGAAGATATTTTTGAGGAATTCGGAGCTGTAACGCAGCAGTCTGAAACCCGTGCTTATATCAAAATCGAGGATGGCTGCGATAGTTTTTGCACTTATTGCGCCATCCCCTTTGCCCGTGGCCGTGTGCGCAGCCGCAGTTCAGAACGTGTTATTGAAGAGGCAAGGCAGCTGGCTGCTGCAGGCTTTCGCGAAATTGTCCTGACCGGCATTCATATCTGTTCCTATGGCTCCGAGCGCGGACGGGCGAGCGAAGCATTGCCTGAACTGGCAGCAGAAATCGGCATGATTAAGGGGATTGAGCGCATTCGCTTTGGTTCACTTGAGCCGCAGTCAATCACGCCACTATTTGTTGCACGTTGCGCGGAAGTAAAAGGCTTGTGCCCGCATTTTCATCTTTCGCTCCAAAGCGGCAGTGACGATGTTTTGCGTCGAATGGGCCGAAGTTATAATAAAGACCAATTTCGTGCCGCCGCGCGTTTAGTCCGCGATTTGTTCCCGACAGCCGCTCTGACTACCGATGTTATGGTTGGCTTCCCCGGCGAAACTGAGGCAATGCATCGCGAAAGCCTGGATTTCGTGCGCGAGATCGGTTTTTCCAGGCTGCATGTTTTCCGATATTCTCGGCGTGCCGGCACAGTTGCAGCTGAAATGCCTGCTCAGATTGAGAAAAAAACGTCTGTCAGACGCAGCGGCGAAATGCAGGCTCTTGGACAAGAACTGGCTCTGGCTTATCATAATCGCCTGCTTGGTCAGCCCCAGAAGGTGCTGACCGAACAAATCCGGTCAGATGGCACAGTAACCGGCTATACAGACACTTATGTACCGGTATTGATCGAGGCTGCATCGCAGCTGCAATCTAATCAGCTGGTGGATGTTATACCATTCAGGTGTGATCACGAATTTCTTTATGCCCGTTATGCAAGTCCACTTGATTCATGTTAAGATAATTACGATTATAAGCCGATTGAAAGGCACTCAGGCCACAGACCGGCAGATCCTGGAGGTAATGACATATGGCTGAATTTGAAACAACTCGTTTCGAAATGGGAACTGATCGCAGTCGTGAAGCCAAGGATATCATGACAGAGGTTTTGAACGCACTGCGTGAAAAAGGCTATAACCCGGTTAACCAGCTGGTTGGCTACTTTTTGTCGGGTGACCCTACCTACATCACCAATCATAAAGGCGCACGCGCCGTTATCCATCGCATGGAACGCGACGAGCTGCTCGAGGTAATAATCCGCGACTACGTCAGCAAACTCTGATGGATGTCCGAGTTCTGGGAAAAAGCGGCATTGCCGTTTCCCGCCTTTGCTTCGGCACTCTCACTCTAAGTTCCTGCCAGGCCGACCTTGATCCGGAAGCAGGCGCGGAACTGATTCAATATGCCAGTTCCAAAGGTGTAAATTTTCTGGATACGGCCGAGCTTTACGAAAATTATGCCACAATCCGCAAAGCGTTGCGCAGGATATCGCAACCTGTTGTAATAGCTTCAAAATCATATGCCTATGATCGTGAAAGCGCTCGTCAGAGCCTGGAAAAGGCAAGACGGGCGCTTGATTTTGATGTAATTGATATTTTTCTGCTGCATGAGCAAGAAAGCATGCTTACACTTAAAGGGCATGAACCCGCTCTCGAGTATTATTTGGAAGCAGTTGAGCATGGATTAATTAGAGCTACCGGCATTTCCACGCATGCAGTTGAACCTGTGAAAGCCATTACAGCCGCCGTTACCGGTGATTATCGGCTGTGGCAGGAGGCTGAGCTTGATCCAGGTTTATGGCGATACGCTTCTATTATCCATCCTTTGCTTAATATTTCCGGAATCGGCTTACTGGATGGTACAGCCGCAGACATGCAGGCCGCTGTGGGCGCTGCCCATGACGCCGGCATAGGCATTTACGGCATGAAAATGCTGGGCGGCGGCCACCTGCTGCCGCGTTTTCAAGAAGCGGCTGATTGGGCACTTGCCCTGAACTCAACGGATGCTTTCGCAGTGGGAATGCAATCAAGAGCCGAAATTGACGTCAATGTCGCTTTGTTTGAAGGCAGACCGCTGGCAGCAGCCGACCTGGAGGCTGCCAGCAGTAAACAGCGCCGCCTGCTGGTTTCTGAGTGGTGCACGGGCTGCGGCAATTGTGTACAGCGATGCCGTTCCGGCGCGCTTACAGTGCGAGATCAACGCGTTGTTTGCGATAGTTCACGCTGTACTTTATGTGGATATTGCGCAACAGCTTGCCGTGATTTTGTTCTTAAAGTAATCTGATCATATTGTGTGTTTAAGATACTTTGTCTTTACTACAAGCTGACTTGATCGAAATGAAAGGATTTATGCAACCCATGAAATGGATGGCCATAGATTACGGAGATGTGCGCATAGGCGTGGCAGTCAGTGACCCGCTTGAAGTAACCGCTCGCGGCGTGCGCACTGTCAACTGGAAAGGCCGGACGCTGGAATGGGCCGTTACAGAAGTACTTAACCTGATTGAATCCGAACAGGCAGAAGGCCTGCTTGTGGGCATTCCCCGCCGAACGGATGGCAAGCCGGGTGAATCAGAAGAAAAGGCACGCCGCTTCGCACAACTGCTGCACGAAAAAAGCGGCATTGAACCCGTGCTCCAGGACGAGCGCTTTACTACTGTCTTAGCTGGCCGCATTATGCGGGAAGCTGGTATCCGCGGTCCTAAGCAGCGTGATGTGGTAGACCAGATCGCCGCGGAAATAATCCTGCGTGAGCATTTGGAAAGACGTCGCAAAGGCTTATGTTGATATGCTATAATGTTTTGAATACTGCTGAAATTAAGCGGTAACACCTACTCAGGAGGGTTACAATCGATGTTTAACGAAAATGAAAATACCTGTGGCTGCGGCCATGACGAAGAAAACGAAAAAGTATGCGGCACTGGCTGCGAAGACGGCGGCTGCTCTTGCGAAGACGAAGCCAACGATTCCTGTGGCTGCGGCTGCGGTTGCGGTGATGAAACTGGCGGTGAAGGCGTTATAACGATGACCGATACCGAAACCGGTGAGGAATATTCTTTTGTAATCGCTGACGATTTTGCGATTGAAGACGATCACTACTGTGTTTTGGTTACTATGGATGAAAATGATCCGGAACTGGTGATCACTAAGGTCGTTACACTCGAGGACGGGTCTGAAGGCCTGATGAGCCTTGATGATGAAGAATATGACCGGGTTTACACAGAATACGAACGCCTCTGTGAGGAAGAAGACGAAGGCGATGAAGACGCGGATGAGGAAACAGAGGAAGAAGAGTGATTTCCCATCGCCGGTTCGTTCTGAACGGACCGGCGATGACGATATTCTGACCGTCATTACCGATATAGATAATGGTCGCGAGTACTATATGGCATTTATCGATTCGTTCAGAATCGATAATCGCGATTACAGTGTAATGTATAACTACGAGCCGGATGATGGCAGTCACCATGACCCGGAAATCATTATTATGCGCTCCGAGCGCAGTGCGGCCGGTGAGCAGTATTTTCGCTCCATCAAAAACCACCAGGAGTTAAGTGCCGCCTTCGACGTTTTCTTTCAGCGTTTCGAAGAACAGGGTGGAATTTGATTGGAGAATATATGCTGTGTTCCTGTTTTGAGCCATTTAATCCTGATGACATAGAATCTTACGATCATCATTTTCGTAAAACAGCAAACGAGATTTCCGATTCATTTACGAATAGCAGAGTCGCCTGGAATCCAGCCTTTAATTATCAGAAGTCTGTTATTGGCGATTTGTTTTGCCTGATCAGTGACGGCGGTGTCTTTACGACGCCGCACATGACGATGCCTGTCGGGAAACTTACTGTTGAAGGCCTGCAAAAAGTAATTGATGTGGTAGCGCCGCATTTTGAATGCCAAAACTGGCCTTTCCGGATTCTTTATATTGAAGAACGTGATCTGCCGTTGTTTGATTCTCTGCAAGGCTATAAAGTCAGCTTCAAGCATGATGAATGTTACTCAGACTACATTTATGAAGCTGAAAGCCTGATGACTCTGGCAGGGAAGGCGCTTCATGCCAAACGTAATCATGTCAACCGTTTTTTTCGAAATTGCCCGGACTTCTCATATGATTCGATAACAAAAGCAGATGAGGAAGGTTGCCTCGAACTTGTTAATCAGTGGTGCACTGAAAAAGGCATTGACAAGTTGGACATCAGGGACAGCGACTATTTGCCGATTAAAAACCTGTTTGCCTTTATGGATCAGTTACAAGTTCGCGGCGGTGTAATCCGACTGGGTGAAGAAATAGTTGCATTTGCCATGGGCAGTGCTGCGCGCGATTTAGGCGTGATTCATTTTGAAAAAGCGCGTACAGACATCGATGGGCTTTATGCTGTAATTAACAAACTGGTTGTGGAACACGAATTTGCTGACTGCACTGAAATCAACCGGGAAGAAGATATGGGCATTGAGGGACTGCGCAAAGCAAAACAATCCTATGTTCCTAAGCGCATGGTTAAAAAATATGAAGCACTGGTGACGCGCGAGTAGGAAAAAGTCAAATGAAAGGTACAGCATGCAATACGAGCAGCCAGATAAACCTGATGATATAACCCCGGTTACCGATTGGACCCGGCCGCCGGTACCTGAGCACCGCCAGAATCGGTTCGGGCTGCGAACCGTTTTTATTCCTCTGGTTTTTATTTTGTTGCATTTGGTGGTGGCTTCTATAGTTGCCACGCTTTACCTGATAATATTGCTCTTCGTTGCTACGACAACCGGTAATCAGGATATTTTGAACGCTTTTGCTGATCCAGCCAAGATCACACAAATTTTGTCACAACACTATCCAATTATTACTGTGCTTTATTCCTTATTTCTTATACCTCTGTACGCGCTTTACCTCTTTTTTGCCAGGCAGCGCAATCCTCAACAGCTGTATATCGAGAAACCTCGCCGGGCAGATCTGCTTTCTGGTTCAGCAATGATCGTTGGTGCGCTCGGCATTACAACCCTTTATATTTCGCTGCTCACCTGGCTGGCGGATCGGGTTGGCTTTGTTGGCCGTTTAATGGCCGACTACGAGCGCCTGGCCGGTGCTTTCACCCCTGAAGCTGGTTTTTTCTGGCTAATAATGGGCATAACTATATTGGCTCCAATTACCGAAGAATTGTTATTCCGCGGCATTGTTCAGGGAGAACTTCGCCGGGTGATGCCGGAATCAATGGCTATTGTTTTGCAGGCGCTGATCTTCGCTGCCTACCATATGCAACCGGTTCAATCCAGCTACGCGATTTTGCCCGGAATCCTGCTCGGTGTGGCCTACGCCTGGTCGCGCTCAATCTGGGTGCCGATTATCATGCACATGGTATTTAATTTTTTCGGCAGTGTTGTACCCGCACTGATTATGGATGATCCCAGGCTGGCGCAGATTGTCACGCTGGTACAGCTGGCTTTTATTGTCATTGGCGCTTTGGCCGGTTACTATATGTATTTGAACCGTCGACATCAGCCAGTAAAAATCTCTGAAGACAGGAGTATGTTCTAATGATCAAAATAGAAAACAACTTGATGATCCCGGCTGGCTACTGCTCTAAGCTTGATATCCGTGAAACTGAAATCGCTATCAAGATGATTAAGGATCGCGTTGAAGAGCAAATCGCTGATTCGTTAAATTTGACTCGTGTATCAGCGCCTTTGTTTGTCCGCCGTGGAACTGGTCTGAATGATGATCTGAATGGCATTGAGCGCCCGGTGCGTTTTGATATCCGTGACATTGGCCTGGATGTTGAAGTAGTACATTCACTGGCCAAATGGAAACGTCTGGCTCTGGGCCGCTACGATTTCAGTCCTGGAGAAGGCCTGTATACTGACATGAACGCCATCCGTCGGGACGAGGATCTTGATAACCTGCATTCTGTGTATGTTGACCAATGGGACTGGGAAAAAATCATCCAGCACTCGGAACGCAATCTGGAAACACTGGAATGTATTGTCCGTGAAATTTACGCTTGCCTGCGCCGGGTTGAAAACTATCTGATCCGCTTTTATCCAACATTGGAACGCAAACTGCCGGACGATATAACTTTTATCAGCGCGCAGGAACTGCTCGACTTGTATCCTGATTTAACTGCAAAAGCCCGTGAGGACGCGATCTGCAAGCGTCACAAGGCAGTATTTATCTACCAGATCGGCGACAAGCTCTCCGACGGCAAACCGCATGACGGCCGTGCCCCTGACTATGATGACTGGCAGCTCAACGGCGATATTTTATTCTACTATCCCACCTTGGAAAGAGCTGTTGAGATTTCTTCCATGGGTATTCGCGTTGATGAAAACTCTATGCGGCAGCAACTGGAAAAAGCCGGTGTTCCTGAAAGGGCCAACTTCGATTTCCATCGCCGGATTTTGAGTAACAGCCTGCCTTACACAGTTGGCGGCGGCATCGGTCAGTCCCGTCTTTGCATGTTTTACCTTGATAAAGCACACATTGGTGAGGTTCAGGCTTCTGATTGGCCTGACAGCATGCAGGAAGCCTGCGCCCGTAACGGCATGTACCTGCTGTAACGGCCGGTTTCAGGATCGCGGCAATGGCCAGGAGCTCACGGGAATATACCAGAATCCGCAAACGCATTTTTGTGGTTGCCGGCATTACTCTTTCTGTAGTTGCGCTGGTAGCTTTTTTGCTCTCCTGGCTGCTTTCTACCCTCGTTGGACCCGCCAACATGTATCGTTACCGTATCAGCGAAGCGCTGGGCCGGCCGCCGGTCCTTGGCAGCGGTTTAAGTGTGGCTGAGCTTCCTTCGGCCAATTTTCTGCGCGACGCCTCGTTTGAACCTTTTCTATTCCAGCATGAAGTGGACTTGCTCGGCGGTTCCGCTAATATCCTCTATGCTGAAGCCAGAGAGGCAAGTGCCGGCCAGTTTGGCGACGGTTTTTTTAATGGCGCGGCAATACGTGTAGTCGCCGCGGACTCTGATGGCCTGAATGTGCGCCACAAAGGCACAATTGCAAACTTCGGTATGAACCGGGTTGGTACCTTCCAGCTATTAAGCATACCTGCAGATGTGCAGCCCGGGTCTGAAGTGCTTTCCTTTGCCCGCAATGGTATTCAATCTTTAGCTGTGGGTCGCGGTGGCATGGTTTTACGCGATGTGACCGGGCAGACTATGACAGCGGTTGATTCCGGAATTACAGCTGATCTCACCGGAATCTGCGCCTTCGATACCGGATTTCTGATTGTCAGCGAAGCCGGAGACGCAGCCTTTTCAGCTGATGGTCTAAGCTGGGAACCGTGGTTTGTGATGAATCCGGCTGCCCTCAACGCTGTAGCGGCTAATGCAGAAGGCTCAGCTGTCGCAGTTGGTCCCGGAGGCGTCATCCTGTACGGCCGGAATGGTGTTTTTTCGCAAGTGCAATCCGGAACAGACCGGGATCTGAACGGCATTGCTTATGGTGATGGCTATTTCATTGCGGCCGGTGACGGTGTTTTACTGAAGTCAACCAACGGCTTTCAATGGGAAAATACCTCCGGCGGCACAATGAGGTCTGAAGCAAAAGTTAACTGGAAGTCTGTCAGCTATCAAGAAGAAATGTTTATTGCAGCAGGCAGCCAGGGGAGCATGGCTTTCGGCAAACCAAATGCCTTAGCCTATCGGACAGTTGATGCTGCAACAACTTTTACCGATGCAGTTGCGCTCTCTGGTCGTGAGTTTATCTTGCTTGATCAAGCCGGGGGTTTTACTGTCTCAAATGATGGCGGCCTTAGCTGGCGAAAAAGCGGCATTAACACAGGCATGACCAGCAATTTAATTGAACGGATCAGTAACGACAGAATTCTGAGTGCTGACGCTGCCGGTCATTTGGGACAAGCGAATATTGTTGCTGAAATTGAACTCAGCAGCCCACTCGGCGGTGCGCCGTTGCAGCAGGGCGATATGTGCTTTCTCGAACTATACAGCAACACCCTGCCAACAAACTATATAGGTCCTGGTGCAAAAGCAGCGGCAGAAAATATGCCCTGGCAGGTTGAAGGCGGCGAAGCGGTACGAGTAACACAGGAAACTACATCTGCGGGCGGCAAGGCAGCACTGCGGCTGCAAGCCGGCGGAAGCGGCAATAGTGCGGAGACCGTCGATTGCTATATCAGTCAGACCTTGAACAACCAGAGGCTGCTTTCCCAGTCGCGAACCCAGGTTTATCGTCTGGAAATGTACATGCGGCAGGAACAGATCGCAACACGCAGCGCTGCCGCCTGGCTCAGCGGACCTTTTACTACTATAAGCACACGCTTTGAGAATGTTGGCAGTAATTACAAAAAATATAGTTTTACCTTTGTGCTGCCGGCTGAGACAATTCGTGAAAACACGGAGATAAAGCTGAATATTGGTTTTAACGGCTCAGGCGTTTTATGGCTGGACCGGATTTACCTGGGACCAGCCATTGATCAGTATCATGGCCTGGATCGCAGCTTCGCGGAGTTTGTCGAAGCTGCCGCGCCGCGATTCCTTCGGCTGGCTTATACTGGTTTGGGCAGCAAACAGGTAGCAGCAGATGCTTTTGCGCTACAAGCCGCTAACTCAAACCCAACCATCGATGCCCAGGGGTTTAACGACAGCGGTGTGCGCTCGCTGGAAACAGGATTACAGCTTTGCCTGACTGCGAACGCAGATCCCTGCCTGGCGCTCGGTTCATATCTTGATCAAACAAGCATGCAAAATTTACTGGAATACCTTGCCGGTCCGGTTTCTGAACCTTATGGCCAGTTACGGCTGGCAAACGAGCGTATTGCGCCCTATACAGATGCATTCAGCCGGGTAATCCTGGAATTCAGCGATGAAGATAATTTATTCACCACAGATCAGCAGCGTGCCTCCTATGTCAACCTGATGATCAGAACCATTGAGCAGTCGGCATATTACCGTGATCTCAAAAGCAGATTGATTTATGTTGACGGGATGGATTATGAAAACGGTGTGCTTTTATCGCGTGCCGATTATCACGCCAGTGATTTTGAACTCGAAGCAGGAACAACTACTGATTCCGCGCAGTTAAAACAATTGTTGTCCGCTGCCTTTAACGATTATTTCGACCGTATTCCCCGTACGCCTGAACGTACTGATGAAAGCTATCCTGAGGTTATGCGCCGGGCAAGCCTAAGTAATGGCAGCGAAGCGGGCGGGTATCGCCTTGCTGATTTATGCGAGGTATTACTGCAGGATCTTGGCCGCTACACTACACTTTCTTTTTTAGATTATCCGTCTATGGTCAAGGATGCACAGCGACAGCTTTATTCCTCTGCGGCTGGTATTGTCTCACGTACAGCACAAGGGGCGCCGTTGAATATCAGCTATATCGCCGAGCAGATAAACGAAGCTAAAAGCGAAGACACAACGACAGATGAACCTGCCGGCACATCAGAGTCTGCAGCTGGCGGCAATGCGCCCGCGGAAATCAGTATCTATGCTTTTAGAGATAATGACCGCGTATCTGTTGCTATAATTAATGCCAGCAGCGAGCCTGTGATTCTTGAACTGACAACAGACCTTGCCTTGCTGCCGGCGGTAATCGAAAAATATGACGAAACAGGCCGGCTGTTATCTTCTCAGCCTTACAGGCGGCTCAATAGCAGGATAAATCTCTTGCCCGGTTCTGTCGCTTTAATCAACAGTTCTGATTGACAGGTGAGTATGTCCCCGCTATAATAATAAAGCACTTGGGTGGTTAGCTCAGTTGGTTAGAGTACATGCTTGACATGCATGGGGTCGATGGTTCGAGTCCATTACTACCCACCAGGATAAAAGCTCCGGGCCGTGAGGTTTGGGGCTTTTTTGCTGCTTGTAATAAGCTGTTCGTCATAATATGTTTATACTTGTTGTCTGGTATCCTTCCGAACGGGGCGCTATAATTAGGCTGTAACAGAGCTTAATGATTCAAATGTCGCGCCGCACCATGATTTTAATCGTTCGACAGCCGTCAGGGCAGGAGGAAAATCAATGGACAAACGTGTTCGAGAAATCAAAGCAAAAAAATTTCCCAAAATCAGCATCAAAGTAACCCCTGGTCATTTTGCGACCAGGCATTCACACATCAATTACTATGTGGACATTACAGAAGCGAAATCGTATCAAAGAATGGCCAAACGTGTTGGTGAAGCACTGGCCAGCCAATTCTCCAACCTCACACCGGTTGATACGATCATTTGCCTTGATGGATCTGAAGTGGTTGCAGCTTTCATGGCCGCCGCATTAACCACTAATCAGGACAGAAGTATTAATGCAGACGCAGACATCGCGGTCGTGACTCCTGAGCGTAATCATTCAGGCCAGATGATTTTCCGTGACAATACCCAATCCATGATCTGGAATAAAAACGTCTTGTTACTGGTTGCCTCAGCAACAACCGGCAAGACTTTAAATCAGGCAATTGACAGCGTGCAGTATTACAGCGGCAAGGTCAGTGGCATTGGCTCTGTTTTCAGCGCCATTGACCAGGTAAGGGAATTTTCTATTAAGTCGGTCTTCTCTTGCGAGGATGTGCCCGATTACCAAACCTACTCGTTGGCTGACTGCCCTGAATGCAAAGCCGGACGTAAAATTGACGCTATCATAAATGAGTTTGGCTATTCCCGCATTTAGCGATTTCCGTACGAAACCTGGTCGGCACACCAGCTGACCAGTGGCTGCAGCTGCTCATGGAACCAGTTGAAATCCAGCTGCCGCCAGGATTTAAGAAAAGCATCAACCGCCTCTGCCTGCGATTCTCTGAGTTGCGGCCAAACAGCCGGTACTGAAGTATCCGCGGGGTTTCGGCTCCAGTAGCCGAACATTGCAGTTGCAAATACGCGGCGGTCATTAAGGTACCCCAGTTTGTCCTGCATCTCCTTGCAGGAGCTGGTCAAGTCATCACCGATATCGCCCCAGTAATTGCTCAGCATCATCAGTGTATGCCTAAGCTGCTTGAACTGCAGACGGAGCCGATGCATTACATCAGCTGATGGCCAGTAAGGTTCGGTCCAAAAACGCGTAATACCGGAGGCAGCTGGATTAGCAGCTGCCTCTTTAGTATTCTGGCGAATCATAGGTAAAAATGGCTTATAAGCGGTAATTGCTGCTGCTTGAGCATAAAGAACCGCCGGAATAATTGCGTCCAGCCGATGCAGTAAAACAACACCTTTTTTGCTTAGGGGCTTACTGCTGAGTTTCAATTCATCGTCTGGGTCAACATCCCGCTGACAAATCTCGGCGATTTGCCTGCTGATTGTCTGGTCGCTTGCTTCCGCTGCATGTTTATCCATTAGCTCTTGCAGTTTTGCTTCCAGTTCCTGGCGCAAACCCGCTACCAGCTCTTCCTGGCTAAGCAAGATATGAATATCCCGTGCTTCCCCCAATGCCTTTTGCAATTCACGGATATCTCTGGTCAATCGTTTGGTTGGCTTAAGGGGCAAGTATGCCGCGAAGCTGTTTAGAACCGAGCGCATTTGCTGGCAGGTAACCCTGAAGTCATGAACTGCCTCGGCTGCGATTGCTTCATCATCGTGATCCAGGTATTTGGCAATATCCGAGAGCTTTTGCAACTGTGCCAGTAAATACAACTGAATTGCTCTGCCTACAGGAGCCGATGCCCGGCCAACCGGAGAATCCTCTGGATTGTTCATAGCACCCGCTCCTTTCTATGGAGTACAGCAAATACCTGTTACTTAAATTTGATTCAAATGCAGGGCAAAACCGGCAATTTCTTCAGTGAAATAGATAACATGTGGCTGGCCTGCAGCATCGATTACCAGAGAATCTCCGTCAAAAGCAAAACCCTGGCGCTCAAAATAGGTGCGGGCTCTTTTTATCGAACGGGTACCAATGCCGATATGCCCTTTCAAACCGCGGCCGCTGTATTTCATCACTTCAACTGCGCCATCCAGCATGAAGAATGATTTGGTTTCGCGCGGCTCGATGCCGAAAATTGCCGCGAACTTGCGGGCGGTAACAGCGGAATCTGTATCTTGATCAAGATTAACACCAATATGCAGCAGATGCAGACCAAGCGATAACTTGACAGCATTTGCGGTTAGCCGAGTTATTTCGCCAAAGCGTTCTTCTTTGATCAGGTTATCAGGTACCATCCAGCTGCCGCCACAAGCGAGAATTTTATCAAAACTCAGATAATCAAGCAGGTTTTTTTCATTTATGCCGCCGGTAGGAATGAATTTAACTTCAGTGTAAGGAGCAGCGATTGATTTGATTGCCTTCAGTCCGCCGGATGCCTCGGCTGGGAAGAATTTCACTACTTTTAATCCGTAAGCGAGTGCTCTTTCAATATCAGAAGGGCTGCTGCAGCCGGGCAATACAGGAATATCGTGCTCAACGCAATAGGCGACCACGGCATCGTTGAAACCGGGGCAGACTATGAAACCGGCTCCGGCATTCAGCGCGCGTTTAACCTGATCTACGGTCAACACAGTGCCGGCTCCCAGCAACATTTCCGGGTATTGGCCATAAACGCGACGGATCGATTCTTCGGCTGCAGCTGTGCGGAAAGTAATTTCAGCAACGGGCAGACCGCCTTCAATCAGAGCTTGGGCCAGCGGTAATGCCTGATCCGGTGAATCCAGCTTGATTACAGGCACTATGCCATACTGACTGGCTTTCTCAAAATAATTTTCTTTCATTGCCTTAACCTCCGAATATTCTTTGACTCTATGTAAATGATTTACTACAACTTTAATTTAATTTCTTAATATTGTCAGCCAAAGCAGGAAAATGCACAAGCTGCTAATCTCCAATCGGCCCGGCAATTTTGTCTTTCAGAACCGCACGCATTCCCTCGGTAGCCTTGACAGTGCCATCCGGCAGGATCCATAAAGCTTCAGCGCCCGGATACTGTGCCAGCATTTTTACCCCCTGATCCAGCGGCAGCAGAAAGAGAGTTGATGAAAGAAAATCTGCTAAGCCGCTATCTTTAAGCATGACAGAAACGGCACGAAAGTAGTTGCCCGGCATCAGTGTGACAGGGTCGATCAGGTGATGATAAAGCTCTCCGTCAACCATATAATATCTCTGATAGTCGCCGCTTGTCACAATCGAAGTGTCATTTACCATTACGGTGTCGAGCACTTCACTTGTCTGTGGCACTAATGCGTTGCTGTCAGGATCCTGAAGGCCAATATTCCAGGTGGGTCGTTCCGAATCTAAAGGTTTACCGATCATCCGTACATTACTGCCGCCCGCGCTGATCAGTGCGGATGTCAGTCCTGCCGCTTCGAGCTCACGTGCAACCAGTTCGGTTGCATAACCTTTTGCCACCGAACCGACATCGAGGCTCATTCCTGCCCGTGCCAACCGCACAGTCTGCTGATCTGTATCAATTTCAATGTCTTCGAGTCCGCGCAAAGTCGCTGCCTGCTGCAATACATTCAATGGCGGAACTTCAGCTTGCGTCGGGTCAGCTAAAGCGCGGGTGCGATAATCGTGCCAGATCTCAAGTAAGGGTCCAAGTGTCACATCAACTACTCTGCCGGTTGCAAGGGAATAGTCCCGGAAGATAATCAACAAATCGATGATCTCCTGTTCAACCTTGACAGGCTCACCACCTGCTTGTTCATTGATTGTCCGAATGTTGTTTATGCCCTCATAACTGTTGTAACGGTCATATAATTGATGCAATTCACGAAAACGCTCTTCTGCCTGGCGCTCAAACTGGTTGAATGTTTTTTCATCGTCAGTATATGCTATCAATTGAATCAGAGTGTCGAAGCTGCCAGTCCATTCAGCTCTAAAGCGCTGCGGCCCTTTGGGAGCACAGCCTGATACCGTAAGAAGCAGCAGGGATACAATTAAGCCAAGTGCGGCAATTGTATGGAATATTCTTTTGTTTTGCTTACGCTCGGGTAAGGTATGCATGCAGTTTTCCTCGCTTGCAGCAACAGAAATCTGTTGCCGCTGTTCTAGTCTTGTTCAAGTATGGCATGAAAAAGCACAACCGAAAAGAGTAAGCGCGCACCAGTAATTCAGGTGGCAATTGACAGGTTGGCTCAGTTTGGCAAAAAAAGGCTTTCCGGTGAATGCCGGAAAGCCTGATTGTCGGAAATTATTCCTTGTGTCTGTTATTTTACAGTGGCTTTTGGTTGAATATTACAGACATTTTTGGTTTTTATCGATTGGGTGTTGCCTGGTAATGGTTTATTCGGCGCTGTCGATGGCTCTTGAGACGGCTTCCAGGTAATCAGTTACGGTGATCGAGACGCTGGCGGCGACATCTCCTGCGGCTTTGCCTTCAGCGGTCTTCATGCCGGCCAGATCAGCCTTGGTTTTGCCAATCAGGGCTTTTTCGAGGGCATCAGCCTGTTCCCACCACTCTTTGCCGAGCTTAGACTGTTTTTTCATGCCATAAGCATCGCCGATTTCGCGCTTGGTTTCCATCATTTTTTTGAGATCTGTGGTGATTTTGCCGGCAGTATCGACACCAACATTGGACTGAATGCTGTCGATCCAGACATTGGTGATTCTGCCGTCATCGTCGATGGTAACAGCTGCGAGCGAAGTGTAAACCTGAACGTTACCCGCTTTTTCGGCTGTTGCGTCAGTTGATTTGGCGATGTTGGTTACGGCACCGAAGCCGAGCTTTGAACCGGTGGCCGCTGCCACTTTGTTGCCGCCACAGGCAGTGAGTGTCATTACGATAAGCAGAGCTATGGAAACGATTGTGATCAATTTACGGGACATTTTTATCCTCCTAATGTTTGTTGAAATCAGAGTTTGTGTAACTTCTGGGTCGAAACGCAAACCTATATTAACACGGTTATTACGGATTGTCAGTATATTTTCTAGAAAAAATCAAGAAAATTTAACTTAAATCTACTTCAGTTATTTTCTGGGGATATTTTTAGATAATCCGTACACGTTTGAGGCCCAAAAGCCGAACTCACTCAGTCAGGCTGACGAAGTGAATTCGGCCCCAAAAACGCAAACTGATCAATTTTCGAATAAGGCGCGGATTTCTTCCAAAGACATTTGCGACAAGAAATTTTGACCAGGTGTGACAACAGTATCAAGCAGCTCTTTTTTCTTGCTCTTCAAATTATTGATTTTTTCTTCAATTGAGTTACGGGTCACCAGCTTAAACACCTGCACTACGTTTTCCTGTCCGATCCGATAGGCGCGGTCGGTTGCCTGGTCTTCCACTGCCGGGTTCCACCAGGGGTCGTAATGAATAACTGTGTCGGCTCCGGTCAGGTTGAGCCCCGTACCGCCGGACCGCAGTGAGATCAGGAATAATTCGCCTTCACCTTCGTTAAAACGCTGAACTTGCGACAGGCGCTCCTCCGCTGGAACCTGACCGTCTATATAGAATGGTTTTCGTCCAAGTTCCTGCTGGCGCGTGCGGATTATTTCCAGCATGCTGGTAAAAGCAGAAAAGACCAATACCCGGTGTCCAGCTGCAAAGCTGTCAGCCAGAAGCTCCTCCAATAAAAGCAATTTTCCGCTTTCGCCATTGTAATCGGGTTCACACAAGACAGGGTCGCAGCAAATCTGACGCAAGCGGGTTAACAGGGTCAGGATAAATATCTGGCTGTGAGCCAGCCCTTTATCATTAACCTCAGTTTCAAAAGCTTTACGCGCGTCCTGTAGATAACTGTCATATACTGCACGTTGTTTTTCTGTCATATCGCAGACAGTTTCAGTTTCAATTTTATCGGGTAATTCACGCAGCACATCATGCTTCATCCGCCGCAGAATAAACGGCTTGATTTGATGATGCAGAGCGTCGACAGCTTCCTGACAGCCCTCACGCTGAATCGGTATTTCGTAAAGCTTCTGGAAGCGGTTGCGGGAGAAAAGATAGCCAGGCAGGATGAAATCAAATAGTGACCAAAGCTCCGTCAGTGAGTTTTCAATCGGGGTGCCTGTCAACGCGAAATAACGGTCAGCCCGGACTTTTTTAACGCTGCGGGCGTTCAAGGTATCAGGATTTTTAATGTTTTGGGCTTCATCAATAAAGCAGCTGGCGAAGGCGTGTTCGCCGATCAGGTCAATATCGCGCCGCATCAGGGAGTATGAAGTAATCACAAGAGCGTGTTTGTCGACAGTATCCCACAGCTCGGTCCGAGCTTGTTTGAGGCCATCAACAACCAGTACCGGCAGCTTAGGCACAAATTTCCCAGCTTCACTTTGCCAGTTATAAACCAGGCTGGTGGGTGCAACTATTAACGTCGGCAGCTTCTTTTTGCGGTAGGTGTGAACTACATAGGCCAGGGTCTGCAGTGTTTTGCCCAAGCCCATGTCGTCAGCCAGAATGCCGCCAAGTCCGAATTGGTCGAGCGACACCAGCCACTGGAAACCGGCTTTCTGGTAAGGCCGCAACAAAGACCCGAGCGGGGAAGGAACGCGGACTTTCATGTCTCTGGTATTAGTTATCCGGTCGACCAGCAAACGATAAGGTTCATTGGTTTTAATCCGGTCGCTGTGTGTTTCCGCTATGGCAGCGAGCGCCAGTGCCCGGTATTGTGGCAGGACATTTTCTGCTGCATTGGGATTTGCGCCATACAAACTCAGCGCGTCGGTAACTGCCAGAATAAAATCGCGATCATTTGCATCGAGTAATTGAAACGACCCATCTGCCAGACGGATATAAGGCCGTTTTTCCCGCAAACCGCGAATATAGGCGCCTACAGCAACGCGGCTCATACCTGCCCAGTTGCCTTTAACTGCCAGTGTCTGTTTATTTGGATCCAGTTGAATAGAATAGCGGACTTGCGGTGGCTGGACAATGCGTAAACGAACCATTGCCGGCGTAAGTTTGATTGCAGCTGTGTCGCGCAGTGAATCGAGTCCGGTTGCTAAAAATTCATAGCAAAGATCCGCGTCTGCAAGCCTCAAGGAGGTTCCGTGCTTCTGGAAACCCATTGATTTTAACTGTTGCAAAACGCTTGCTTCACCTGCCGGATCACGGACAATCAACAAATCCGCTTCAGCCTGTGTATTTGCGATTTGTGCATCCGGTTGAAGCTCAGAGGAATCCGATTTACCAGCTTTGGCTTTACCTGTTGCGGCCAACCTGTTTCCCTTATCCTGTTTTGTCGGGTCACTAAACGACTGGACGGTGTTGTCGGTCGCCGTTATGCTTGCTGTCGCGGTTGCAGCCCTTAACGCCCGGGGGGGCTGGGCCGGCGGATACAACGGCAAAGCTTGACTGCCATATTGGTAAACGACATTAACGCGGATGGCGTCATCGCGCCAGTCGAGTGTCAGCTGGGTCTCCAGAGGCGCAATCAGCAGGCGTTTCTCCAAGGCGGGATCAAGCAGAATCGGGCAGATTTTCTCAAGCTGCGGCCGGATTTCACTCAGCAGGATCAGCAGTTCTTCCCGGTTGATTGTTATGCTGTGGGCATCAGCGGTGCCAAGCATACTCAGTATTGGTTCACACAGCTGAATACTTGCACGCGGCGGCAGATAGAAAGTGTCGCCGAACAAATACACATTGCGCGTTGCAGTAATCTGTGAGAGCGGTTTGGCTGCAACCAGTGTCAACCGGAACCGCTCGTCAGTACCCTTGGACACTTTGCTGCCAACCGCAGCGCCGACTTCCGAGTCTGGCTCGTCTGCCTCTTGTTCCAACTTCAAACTGATCGGCAAGGGTTCACAGCTTACTTTAAATGGATTGCTGCGATCTTCACGTGCGGAAATCCAGCCGGCATCTGTTAAATCAGGTGCCAATTTTAAAAATTTTGCTAAACGGCTGGCGTTGAGGACCAGGTATTTATTTTGGGCTGCATTGCGTGAGGTGCCGAACACAGATTTGTAATCTGCTTCATAAGCTTCCTGAATCAATTTGATCAGTGCCTGGTCCGGTTCAGCAAAAGTATGTACCAGCGGATCGAAAGTGAAGCGCTGATCAAGTTCAAGCGCCTGGTCGCGTGTTACCGCCTCAGCGAATTGCTCAGCGTTGGTTACCGGAAACAGGTGTTCTGTTCCAAGCGCAAAACCAAGATAAGGCATGGAATTGGCGGTGAGCGGGCAATATAATGTCACCCGCAGTTTGACCGGCTGTTTATTGTGTTTATCAGCGAGTTCAGCAGCACGCTGCAGGCGAGCAATAAAATCACGCGCCTTTAAGCGGCTGCGACGCAGGTTTTGCGACGCAGCGCTGCTACTGTGACGAACCTGTTCAGCAGTATTTTCGATCGGCTTTTCAGCCGGAGTTATGTGGGTTTTTGCACTGCCGTACTGGTCAACGCAATACAAAAGCACGGCAACTATGTGCTTGCAAAAACCCCAATATGAAGAAAAAGCGTTACAGGTGCATATGGCATCGTGTAATTCTCCTGAGCGGGTAATGATTACACGTACCTGGTATATTCTGGTGCCATTGACCTGGGCTTGAACCAACCCTTTTTTTTGATCAAAACTGATGCTTTGTACGTGCCCGTCACGATAATAGGCGCGTCCCTTCATATATGTAGGCCCATTGGTTGAGCGTTCGCGAATTGAGTCGATACCTAGTTGAAACATTAATACTCCTCGTTCTTATCGCGCCGCGCAGCAGGCAGAGCGTGCCGCGGCGTAAGCATATACGTCGATAATTCTATCACAGTTCAGCATGCAGGTGAATGATTGGATTGACTGCTGACCTTTGGTATAATATATGATTGTTGTCTGCTTAAGGCGGATGCATTGTGTGCAGGCATTGTTCTCGTGATGTCAGAAAGGCGTGAAAAATTGGCGATGAAATCGTTGATCCGGCAAAATAAGGATTTACCGGAAATATTGCGGATTACTGGTCCGGCTTTTGTTGAGTTAGTTATGACAGCGCTGTTTGGTATGGTCGACATGATCATGCTGGGACAAACTGCTGATTCTGCAATTGCCATAGCTGCTGTAGGTTTGACCAATAACCCAATCAACCTTTTCCTCGGCTTGTTTGCCGCAGTCAATATTGGTACCACCACCGCCGTCGCCTGGCAATTTGGCGCGGACCGGCCTGACCGGGCACGCGATATCGCCCGCCATTCCTTGCTGTTGAATCTGGTGATCGGCATAATCGGCAGCGCTGTGGCGTTTGCCTTCAGCCGCCCGATTGTAGGCTTTATGGGTGCTGAAGCTGCGACATACGAACCTGCCGTTAAATATTTGCAGATCATAACTCTGGGCTTGCTGCCGCAGGCGCTAAATGTCTCGGTTACGGCGTCAATGCGCGGTGTTGGCCTGACCCGGCTGCCTATGCTTTATAACCTTTTCAGCAATGGCCTTAATGTTATCGGTAACTACATCCTTATATACGGTAAACTTGGTTTTCCGGCAATGGGCGTAACCGGTGCGGCCATCTCTACCACAATATCGCGAGTGTTTGGCTGTCTTCTGGCTTTATTCGTCCTTTATTTTGTTGAAAGCCCCATCAAATTGCGCTTCGCCGAACGTTTCCGCCCGAATCTGGCGAACATTGGCCGTATCCTCAAGGTAGGGTCACCGGCGGCGCTGGAACAGTTGATAATGCAGTCCGGCTTCCTGCTGTTTGCCCGTACCGTGTCAGGCCTGGGCACCGCAACTTTCGCGGCTCATCAAATTGGACTTTCGATCAGCAGCCTTTCATTTTCTCCCAGTACAGCTTTTGGTGTTGCCGGCACAACGTTGGTGGGACAAGCTTTGGGCGCCAGGCGCCCGGAAGAGGCAATGCGCAAAGCCGAAGGTGTCCACAAGCTTTCCCTGGCTACAGCGATTTTTGTCGGTGTAGTCTTCCTGCTTTTTTCCAAACAGCTGGCGTTACTTTATACTAATGACCTCACAGTTGCCGCGATGGCAGCCACAGTTTTGAAAATCATGGCTTTTGTGCAGCCAGGCCAGTCGACGCAGCTATCGCTTGCCGGTGTTTTGCGCGGCGCCGGTGACACTCGCTATCCGCTTTATGCTTCCGCTGCCGGCATCTGGATTTTCCGTGTTCTTGGCGCATATATTGTGGTCAGATACCTGGGCGGCGGCTTGAATGGCGCCTGGCTGACGATTCTGTTTGACCAATATACCCGTGCCATCATTGTTTATCTGCGCTATCGTTCGCGCCGCTGGCTGCGCCAGGATATCGCTGTGTGGTAACAATTGTAGCGCTAAGCTGCTTGCCCGGCCGAAGCAGGCTAGCTGCTGATTCGCACACCTGCCTGGAACTAACAAACTCATTATGGCCGAAAAACGCCGAAAAACGCAGAAAATTAAAGCTTTAGTCAGCTAAATTAAAAAACGCTTGACAGCGCCGCTGATCGTGGCTATCATAGAGAAGCTCTCGCCGCCGGCAGTTGCCGGCAGAGTACCAGAACAAAAATCTACAACCCTGATTGGAGGAAGACAGATCGATGAGCACTTATGTGGCGAAACCCGCCGAAATCGAAAAAAAGTGGTTTGTCGTCGATGCCGAAGGGCAGACCCTGGGCCGTTTGGCCACTGAAGTCGCCCGTATTCTGCGCGGCAAACACAAGCCAACCTATACACCTTTCCTGGACACCGGTGACTATGTTATCGTTGTCAATGCTGCCAAACTGGTTCTGACCGGCAAAAAGCTGGATCAGAAAATGTACCGTTATCATACCGGTTATCCCGGTGGCCTCAAGGAAATCAAATATCGCAATATGATGCAGAAGAATCCGGAACGTGTCTTCGAAGTCGCTGTTCGCGGCATGCTGCCGAAGAACGCGCTCGGCCGCGCCATGTACAAGAAACTTAAAGTATATGCCGGTCCGGAGCACGAACACACCGCACAGCAACCAGAGCCGCTGAAATTCGCATAAGTTCGAGGAGGAACATCCATAAATGGCTACCAAAAAAGCAAGCAAGACCTTCTTTTATGGAACCGGCCGGCGTAAAAACGCGGTTGCCTGTGTCCGTGTATATCCCGGTAAAGGTTCTATTACAATCAATGGTAAAGAAATTGACGACTATTTCGGTATGGAAACACTGAAACTGATCGTTCGTCAGCCCCTGGTTTCCACTGGTACCAGTGAACAGTTTGACATAATCTGCAAAGTAATCGGCGGCGGCCTTTCCGGCCAGGCCGGGGCGATCCGTCATGGCTTGTCACGCGCACTTGTCAAAGCTGACGAGGAAGCTTACAAAGCTATCCTCAAACAGGCCGGTTTCCTTACTCGCGATTCGCGGATGAAGGAACGCAAGAAGTACGGTCTCAAGAAAGCCCGTAAGGCGTCTCAGTTCTCCAAGCGCTGATCGCCGGCTGAATTGCCTGCCTTGTTGCCGGTTTTACCGGTCGACAGAAAGAATCAACAAACTGACGGGAGCGCGCTTGGCACGCTCCCGTTTTGCCTGCTCAGGAGGAAAATATGCTCTTGCTCTCAAATGGCACAATCCATACGCGTGCCGACCAGGGTGTAATTGAAAACGGTCATATTCTGATCGATGGCGAGCGGATAGCCGCTGTTGGCACCGGCCGTGCACCGGCAGGCTTTGTGCCAGGTCCAGAGGATCAGGTCAAAGAGCTTAATGGCCGCACAGTTACCCCGGGTTTGATCGACGCTCATTGCCATATCGGTCTCTTTAATGACGGTTATGACCCTGGGGCGGAAGACGGCAACGAAATAACCGACCCGGTGACTCCGCAGCTGCGCGCGATTGACGGTATATATCACGAAGACCGTTGTTTCGCTGAAGCTTTGGCACACGGGATTACAACCGTCCTTACAGGACCGGGAAGTGCCAATGTACTGGCCGGTACCTTTGCGCTGCTTCATACCAGCGGCAGAGATATTGACCAAATGCTGATTGAACCGGCAGTTGCCATGAAGGCTGCTCTGGGGGAAAACCCGAAGCGCAATTACGGTCATGACAATAAAACGCCTGCAACGCGTATGGCTACAGCTGCGATTTTGCGTGAAGCGCTGTTTAAGGCACGTGAATATGCTGCCGCCTGCAACGATGAAGAGAGTGATGACCCGGAATTTAACTTTAAGGCAGAGGCACTGCGGTCTGTGCTTGATGGAAGCTTACCGTTGAAAATCCATGCTCACCGCGCCGATGACATTCTGACAGCGATCCGGATTGCCAATGAATTCGGGGTAACCTATACAATCGAACATTGTACTGAAGGCTATCATGTGGTTGAGCAGCTTAAGGAAGCCTACACGGCAGGTTTACACCCGGGCTCTGGCTTGGGCCGGCCCGGACGCGGCCGTTTGCTGGGTGTGATCGCCGGGCCTTTGCTGATTGGCCGCGGTAAGCCGGAACTGGTGCACGCGGATTTGCGCAACCCGCTGCTACTGGCTTCTGCCGGGATCCCACTGGCTATCATGAGCGACCATCCGGAAAATCCGGTGAATCATCTGCCTGTTTATGCTGCGCTGGCAGTACGCGAAGGCCTGCCTGCAGCGACCGCGCTTGGTGCGATTACCGATCAGGCTGCACTGCTGTGCGGCGTTGGTGACCGTCTGGGCAAACTGGCACCGGGCTATCTGGCGGATATTTCTGTTTTCAGCGGCGATCCACTGGACACACGCAGCAGGGCCGAACTGGTGCTGATTGCTGGGAAACCCGTCTGGCAGCGCGACGCCGGTCTGATTCGCCAGTGAAAACAATGCAACTTAAAACAAATAATCGCGAGCAGACAATCGCGCTCGGCCGCTTGATCGGGCTGAGTCTGCCGCCGGGCACGGTGGTTTGCCTGGAAGGTGACCTTGGCGCCGGCAAAACCGCACTCACTGTCGGACTGGCTAAAGGTCTGGGTATACGCAGGCCTGTTTCCAGTCCTACTTTCACGCTGCTGATTGAACACGAGGCCGGCGAGCGCGGTATTCCGCTTTACCACTTCGATGTTTACCGCCTGGCTGACGGTGAATCATTTTTGGAGCTGGGCTTTGAGGAGTATATTGGGGACAAAGGCATCTGTGTGATTGAATGGAGCAGTCGCGTCCGTGACGTATTGCCTGCAGCCAGCCTGGAAATTGAGCTCAGGTTTGCCGGTCCGGATCAGCCGGATGCCCGTGAACTGAAACTTAGCTGGCAAGGACATGAAGACTGGCTGACTAAATTGGCTGCAGACTGGGCTGGCGGAGCGGACAGCTCAATTAAAGCGAAAGAGGAAAAATAATGCTGATTCTCGCACTTGATACCAGCGGAAAAAGCCTGTCTGTTGCCTTGACTCGCGACGGAGAACTGCTGGGTGAAGCAACCCTGAATATTGGCTTGCGCCACTCGGTAACTGCACTGCCTTTGATTCATGATCTCTGCGTCCGCTGTGAGATCGATTACCAGGCAATTGACGCTTATGCCTGTGCCATCGGCCCCGGCTCCTATACCGGCATCCGCATCGGCATCAGCACAATCAAAGGAATGGCATATGCTGCCGGCCGGCCGGCAGTGGGCATCTCCAGCCTTGAAGCTCTTGCAGCCGGCCTTGGACCGGTAACCGGCGCGATTATCCTGCCCTTATTGGACGCCCGTGGCGGCAGACTTTTCAGTTGTGCCTGCCAGGACGGGGAATTAATCCTGCCGGAGGCAAACCGCCAACAGGCAGAACTGGCAACTATACTCAAACAAAAACTGCTGGCAGCAGCGCCTGAACATCGTAAGCTTATATTGTTGGGTGACGGTGCAATAACATTTGCTGACCTGGCTTTTTGGCCGGGAGCATTACAAGTTGAAGATGCCGGCAGTACTTTCCGCTGGCCGCGGGCTTCAGTTATTGCCCGCCTGGCAGCAGAACGCCTGCAAACCGGCGGCAATTTTTCTCCCTTTGAATTAACAGCCAATTATGTCTCGCTTTCGCAGGCGGAACGCCTGCGCCGGAAAAATGAATCAGTCTGATTCCCCTGGCAGTTCTGATTACAGAATCAGACCTGCCGGATTTAGTGACTTGCCTCAATTAGCGGAACTTGAAAAGCAATGCTTTGCCATTCCCTGGAGCTTTGCGGCTTTGACGCTGGAGCTTGCTGATACCGAAAAAACCAGAATGCTGGTGGCGGTCGATCCTGCAGGCCGCATCCTGGGCTACATCAGCAGCTGGTTTATACTTGATGAAGCCGAAATCCACAATATTGCCGTGGCCGCTGACTGCCGTCGCCGGGGTATCGGTGAAGCACTGTTAAGCAGACTTCTGGCCTGGGGCAAAGCCGAGCGAATATCTGCATTTACATTGGAAGTCAGGCCTTCAAATAAAAAAGCCCTGGCTTTATATCGGAAATCGGGCTTCACAGAAATTGGCCGTCGCAAGGGATATTATGCCGATACAGGCGAAGATGCCATCATAATGTTCAAAAAAACTTGATGATTGCTCAACTGATATAACATATTGCACAAATTTCTGACCGTGTTTCTGCCATATTGACAAAAGTTGAACAAAATCAATATACTATTACTATTACACCGCACCTCTGGCAGATCCCTGTTTCTGTCGATGGTTCCTGGAGGTTCTTCATGGTCACCAAAACAGTAACATTCAATTGTGATGACGCCCTGAAAATGAAAGCAGTAGCAGTCCTGATCCAAAAAGCTTCTACATTCCGCTCCAGTATCTGGCTATCCAGAGGTGAACGGCGGGCAAATGCCAAAAGTTTGCTCGGTGTTATGTCTCTTGGGATAGAAAACGAGATGGATGTAACAATTTCCGCCGATGGCGCGGATGAAGCAGATGCCCTTTTGACAATTTCCAGTTACTTGTCCTGCCCGGAATTTTAATTAAAAAGTTCCAATTAACACCCGCCGAAAACGCATACGCAATGACAGAAAAAACAAACCGATTTGATGCCAGACTTGATTTAGTCCCTCAGAACCCGGGAGTGTACCTGATGAAGGATACCGCGGGTTCTGTTATTTATGTCGGAAAAGCACTGAATTTGCAGCAAAGGCTGCGCAGCTACTTTACGGCTAACCCCCAGGGAAATGCCAAGCTGCTGGCGATGATCAGTCACATTGCCGATTTTTCTTATCTAATTTGCCAAAACGAAGTTGAAGCTCTGATTCTGGAATGTAATCTGATCAAGGAGTATCAGCCGCATTACAACATTTTACTGCGCGATGACAAAGCCTACCCTTATATCCGCATTACCATGAACGAGCTCTACCCGCGTGTGCTGAAGGCATACCGCATCGGCCCGGACCAGAAGGAAGGCGCCCGCTACTACGGACCGTATCTGAATGGCGACCTCTACCGGGCAATTGTAGCTTTGCGCGAGACTTTTCCGATGAAAACCTGCCGTCGCCAGTTCCCGCGCGATATCGGCAAGGAGCGGCCTTGTCTGAATTATCATATCGGACGTTGTATCGGACCATGCCGCGGCGATGTTTCGGCTGAGGATTACCGCAAGGTAATGGCGGACATCTGTCTCTTTCTGGAAGGCAAATATGATGGTATTTTGAATCAGATGAGAGAAAAAATGCAAACGGCTGCAGCAGCGCTGCGTTTTGAAGAAGCGGGCGTTTTGCGTGACCGGCTGGCCGCGCTGGAGCGTTTGATGGCGCGTCAGCAAGTTGTGTCTTCTCGCAAACAGGATAAGGATATTATCGGTATAGCTTCCAACGAAGTTGAGCATGCCATCCTGAAGCTGGAAGTACGTTCCGGCCGACTGATCGGTTCTGGCGCCTTCTTTTTCCCGGAGGACGGCTCATCGCCGGCCGATGTTCTGGAAGCTTTTTGCTCGCAACATTATCCGGATGTCGCTTATGTTCCGCCCCAGGTTCTACTGCCTCTGGCAATTGAGAACCAGGTTGATGTAGCTGAATTTTTGACGACGCTGCGCGGCACCAAAGTAACATTACGTGTTCCTCAGCGCGGTGAAGACTACCAGTTGCTAAAAATGGCCGATACCAATGCTAAAGAATCACTGCGCCGCCAGACGTTGGCTGGCCGCGGCGCCCGTGACCTGGATGAAGCGCTGCGCACCTTAGCTTCAGAGTTGGGTATAACAGGTCGTTTAGCCCGGATCGAAGCCTATGATATTTCGCATCTGCAGGGTGAGGATCAGGCCGCCGGACTGGTTGTGTTTGAGTCAGGCAAGCCCCGCCGCAATCTTTATCGCCGTTTTAAGGTTGATGAACTTGAAGGTGCGGACGATCCGGCTGCGCTGGTGCATGTGATAAGACGCCGCCTGGCCCGGCTCGGTGACAACTGGCTGGGAGCCCGGCCGGATTTACTGCTGGTAGATGGCGGCAAAGTTCAGGTAAACGCTGTTTCCAACTTATTGACCGAAATGGATATTGATATTCCGGTCGCTGGTCTGGTCAAAGATGAAAAGCACCGAACCCGCGGCCTGGTGCGCCAGGACGGCAGCATCATTGAACTGCGCCGGACAAATGCTCCACGTTCGCGTTTCGCCGGTCTTGCACTGCGAGATGAAGCGTCAGCTGAGTATGAAACCAGAAAGTTGCTGTCAGAAACGGGCGGTGTCGAACCGGAAAACCTGTCGTTACTGCGGCTATTAACAGCAATTCAGGATGAAGCACACCGCTTTGCCGGACAATACAGGGCTAAACGATCCTTTAAGAGGCAGACCCGTTACCAGTTGGAGAATATTCCCGGAGTCGGGGCTGTGAGGCGTCGCGCCCTGCTTTCTCATTTCGGCTCAATCAAGGCTGTCAGCGAGGCCAGTGAGGCTGATTTAGCAGCTGTCCCTCAAATCGGTCCTGCTCTGGCAACAGTTATCTTTAAACATTTTCACCCTGATGAGAAAGAGAGGACAGATTAAATGGCGTTATTCGCCCTTTCCGATCCGCATCTTGGCATCAGCAGCGAAAAACCGATGGATGTTTTTGGCCCCCGCTGGCACAATCACACTGAACGAATGGAACAGAACTGGCGGGCTGTGGTCGGCGCTGATGATACAGTTATTATTGGCGGTGATATTTCCTGGGCAATGCAGCTCACGGAAGCCCTGCCTGATTTGAGATTTATTGACAGCCTGCCCGGGCAAAAAATTCTGTTGCGCGGTAACCACGATTACTGGTGGACTTCGTTAAGCAAGCTTAGCCAGCTTACCCGAGACCACCAGTTGGAAACTCTATCTTTTTTACGTAATAACGCCTTTCGTGTTGGCAGCGATCTCGTTTGCGGCACACGCGGCTGGCTGTTGCCAGAGGATCCCGAATTCACTATGGCTGACCGGAAAATCTTTGATCGGGAAGTCGGGCGCCTGCGTTTGTCGCTGGCAGCTGCGGCACAAATTCGCGAACCGGGGGACCGTCTGATTGTATGTCTGCATTATCCGCCGCTCAACCGTGTACCTGTTGCTAACGGTCTGCTCGACGTGATCGATGAGAGCAGAGCCGACATTTGTGTTTATGGCCATATTCATGGCCTGGCGGCAACATACAGCTTTCAAGGACGGCGCGAAAGCACTGAATATGTGCTTTCTTCGGCAGATTATCTTGGCTTCAAACCATTGCGGCTCTAAGTTAAACCGTCATTCGGCCAGTTGCGCGGCTGAATGACTTAAGCTATAATCATATGACCGCGGGCGATCACTTGCTTGCGTTGCGTGTCTGGCAGCGAAAAATGAAGCCAGCCAACGGAAAGGACAAAATAATGCCCAATAGCATGACCGGGTATGGCCGCGGTGAATTCTCTGCCGATGATCGTCGGGTGACGGTCGAAATCAAATCAGTCAACAACCGTTATTGTGACATTCAAATCCGTCTGCCGCGGGTTTTAAACGCGCTGGAAAGCCGGATCCGCGACGCAGTGGCCCTGCGTATTGCACGCGGCAAAGTTGACGTCAGCATATCCTACACAGACAACAGACCTGATGCTTATCAGGTAACAACTGACCTCGGCCTGGCCAGGGCGTATGCCAAGGCGCTGATTGAAATCGCTGACGCTGTAGGGGCTCCCGAATCTCCAAGCGCGGCCGCCATTTCCCGTTATTCTGACGTATTACGGGTTGAAACTGCACAGGTTGATCCGGAAGAGTTTTGGCAGCTGCTGGAGCAAGCTCTGAATCAGGCGCTTGATAGCATGATGGTGATGCGGGCCGGCGAAGGCGAACGTCTACAGGCCGATATGCTCAGCCGGCTTGACCTGCTCGAGACGGAACGGGCGGCCATTGCCGAACGTGCTCCGGAAGTGCCGGGAATTTATCGCGAACGCTTAAGCGCAAGACTAAGCGAATTGCTGGATGAACGTAGTGCCGCTTTAGTTGATGAACAACGTCTGGCCCTGGAAGTCGCATTGTTTGCTGATAAGGCTGCAATAGACGAGGAACTGGTAAGGCTGGCAAGCCATCTAGACTCTTTTCGTTCTATACTTGGCTCTGAAGGCCCAATCGGCAAAAAGCTGGATTTTCTGATTCAGGAAATAAACCGCGAAATTAATACGATTGGTTCTAAAGCAAATGATCTGCAGCTGACCGACAGGGTTGTTTATTTTAAGAGTGAACTGGAAAAAATCCGCGAACAGGTACAAAACCTGGAATAATCCAGTAAATACAGGCGAAAGGAGAACGGCAATATATGGCAAATTTTCTACGTATCGGTTATGGTAATCTGGTTGCGGCACCGCGTGTTATCGCGATCGTTAATCCTGATTCTGCGCCCGCCCGCCGTCTGGTGGCTGACGCCCGTGACCGTGCGACGCTGATCGATGCTACCTCGGGCAGAAAAACCCGGGCCGTTCTGATTATGGACAGTGACCATCTGGTTTTGTCCGCCCTGGAGGTTAATGATTTGGAAAAATCTTTGCGGGAGGAAACAAATGACGCCTGAGGCCTTACCAAGAAAGGCCGGCAGAGGCCTTATAATCTGCGTTTCCGGCCCTTCTGGTGTCGGTAAGGGATCAATAATTGCCCGCATCCGTGAGCTCAATCCGGCGATTGCTCACTCAGTATCGGTTACTACCCGCCAGCCTCGTCCTGACGAAGTTGAGGGTGTATCATATTATTTCCGGAAGCCTGAGGAATTTCTCTCGATGCTGGAAAAAGGTGAAATTCTCGAGTATGACAAATACTGCCAAAATTATTACGGCACCCCGCGCACCCCACTCGACAATATGGTCAACCAGGGAACCGATGTGATCATGGACATAACGGTTCCAGGGTCATTAGCTGTCATGGCAAATTATCCTGAAGTAATCACAATTTTCCTGATGCCGCCTTCGTTCACTGAGTTGCAGCGGCGCTTGTCAAAAAGGGGTACCGACCACCCTGATGTCGTTGCCGCCCGCATGGCCAATGCTACTCATGAAATCCGGCAGGCTGAAAAGTTCCAATATGTGGTGGTTAATGACGACATTGATACAACCGCGAAAAGGATACTCTGCATAATTGAAGCTGAACGTTGCCGTTATTCATATATGAAAGGCATCGAAGACCAGGTACTTGAACTATAAACTAGGAGGTTATATATGCTCGTTGAACCCAAAATGGAAGATCTGCTGCCTAAGGCTGAGAACCGTTATACGCTGGCAATTCTGGTTGCTAAACGCACCCGCCAATTGGTGGACGGCGCCAGGCCGTTAATCGATTCCGACAGCCCCAACCTGGTTACTTTGGCTTGTGAAGAACTGGCTGAAGACAGAGTGAAAGGCATAAAGGGAATCCACAATGTATACATTCCGCTACGGCCCGAAATTGAAGCCGCTCGTTTGGCTGCCCGTGCGGCAGCAGAACAGGCCAGCCTGGCTGAAGCCATTCGTGAATCAGTTGAAACAGCAGCCGGCGAGACACGCCCGACTATTGCCAGTCCCGATGCCAACTTGTTTGTAACCGAGATCAACGAAAATCTCGCCAAAACCGCTGAAACAGCAAACACTGAAGCTGATCAGGAGCAGTCTGCTGAAACCGCTGAACCTGCAGAGGAAACAAAAACAGAGGAAAGCGGGGAAGAAGTCTGATGACAGTCGAAAAAACCATGGAAAAGATTGTCGCTCTGGCTCATAACCGCGGCTTTATTTTCCAAGGCTCCGAAATATATGGCGGTCTCGCCAATACCTGGGACTACGGACCGCTTGGTGTCTTGCTGAAAAACAATGTAAAAAATGCCTGGTGGCAGAAATTTGTCCAGGAAAGCCCTTACAACGTAGGTATGGACAGTGCGATCTTGATGAACCCCCAGGTTTGGGTTGCCTCCGGTCATGTCGGCGGTTTCTCCGATCCGCTGATTGACTGCAAGAGCTGTAAATCCCGTCACCGCGCTGACAAACTGATTGAAGACTACAACAGCGAACACGAAATTGAGACGCGCGTTGACGGCTGGAGCAATGATCAGCTGATGGCTTACATTCGGGAAAACAATATCGCCTGCCCTGCTTGCGGTAAAAAAGATTTCACAGACGTCCGCAAATTCAATCTGATGTTCAAAACCTTTCAGGGCGTCACTGAAGATAACAAATCAGAAATCTACCTGCGGCCGGAAACCGCGCAAGGTATTTTTGTCAACTTCAAGAATGTCCAACGCAGCGCCCGCCGCAAGATTCCCTTTGGAATCGCCCAGATCGGCAAATCTTTCCGTAACGAAATTACTCCCGGCAACTTTACTTTCCGGACTCGTGAATTCGAACAAATGGAACTCGAATTCTTCTGTGAACCCGGTACAGATCTGGAATGGTTTGAATACTGGCGTTCCTTCTGTCATAAGTGGCTGCTTGATCTCGGCTTGAAGGATGATGAATTGCGTCTGCGTGATCATACGGCGGAGGAGCTTTCATTCTATTCCAAGGCCACAACTGACTTTGAGTTTCTTTTCCCGTTCGGCTGGGGAGAGCTTTGGGGCATTGCTGACCGCACCGATTACGATCTCAAACAGCATATGGAACACGCCAAAGAGGACATGTCCTATTTCGACCCTGCAACTAACTCGAAATATATCCCATACGTGGTCGAGCCCTCCCTTGGCGCTGACCGGGTGACTCTGGCCTTCCTGTGCAGTGCTTATGATGAAGAAGAAATTGCACCGGGCGATGTCCGCACGGTTTTGCGCTTTTCGCCTGCTCTGGCACCGGTCAAAATCGCAATCCTGCCTCTCTCGGCCAAACTTAGTGAAGCGGCTGAGCCGATATACCGTGAACTTTCCAAATCCTGGTCGTGTGAATTTGACGATCGCCAGTCGATTGGCAAACGCTACCGCCGTCAAGATGAAATCGGCACACCATATTGTGTCACTTACGATTTTCAGTCAGCTGAAGACAAATGCGTCACAATCCGCGAACGCGACTCGATGTCGCAGGTGCGTGTACCGATCGCTGAACTTGGTGACTGGTTCTGCGGCCGTTTCAGCTTTTAGACTCAAAACATCATTGCACTGACAAAATAAACAGCGCATGAAAATAGCATATGCCTACATGGATTCTAAGGAGGACCAAGAATGACCAAGTACGTGTACATGTTCACTGAGGGTAACGCGGGGATGAAGAACCTGCTCGGCGGTAAAGGTGCCAACCTTGCCGAGATGACAGGGCTGGGCCTGCCCGTACCGCGGGGCTTCACAATCACAACCGAAGCCTGCAGCCGTTATTATGAAGACAACGAAACAATCGCACCTGAAATCGAACAGGAAATTTTCGCTACTCTGGCAAAAGCTGAAAAAATCGTCGGCAAAACTTTCGGTGATCCCAAAGACCCCTTCCTGGTTTCAGTACGTTCCGGTGCCCGGGCTTCAATGCCGGGCATGATGGATACCATCCTTAATCTTGGCCTTAATGATGAAGTCGTTGAGGGACTGGCTGCTCTTACCGAAAACCCGCGCTTTGCCTATGACAGCTACCGCCGCTTCATTTCCATGTTCGCTGATGTTGTCATGGAAATCCCTAAATCACTTTTTGAAGCCGAACTGGAAAAGGTCAAACATGCCAACAACATTGTGCTTGACACCGATCTAACAGCGGAAAACATGAGAGAAGTTGCAGAACGCTACAAAGCAGTTTATGAGGCAAATAAAGGCGAAACTTTCCCGCAGGATCCCAAAATTCAGTTGATTGAATCTGTCAAAGCAGTGTTCCGTTCCTGGAATAATGAGCGCGCTATCATTTACCGCCGCATGAACGACATTCCCGGCAGCTGGGGAACCGCTGTTAACATTCAGGAAATGGTCTACGGCAATATGGGCGATACCTCCGGCACTGGTGTTGCTTTTACCCGCAACCCTGCCACCGGCGAACGCAAACTGTATGGTGAATTTTTGATGAACGCCCAGGGCGAAGACGTTGTCGCTGGTATTCGTACCCCCGAGACTATCGACCATCTGCGCGACATCATGCCTGAAATCTATCAGGAGTTTGCTGACATAGCTGAAAAGCTTGAGCGTCATTACAAGGATATGCAGGATATGGAGTTTACAATCGAGCGCGGTAAGCTCTTTATGCTCCAGACCCGCAGCGGCAAGCGCACAGCAGCTGCTGCTCTTAAGGTGGCTGTCGATCTGGTCGAAGAAGGAATGATCTCCAAGCGTGAAGCTTTAATGAAAATTGACCCCAAACAGCTTGATGCCCTGCTGCATCCGACATTTGAACCCGGTGCCTTAAAAGCGGCAACGCGTATAGCCAAAGGTCTGCCGGCTTCACCAGGAGCCGCTTATGGTCAGGTTTATTTCAACGCTGAAGACGCTACAACTGCAGAAGCCAGAGGCGAAAAGGTAATTCTGGTTCGTCTGGAAACCTCGCCTGAGGATATTCAGGGCATGAACGCAGCCGAAGGTATTCTCACCGGCCGCGGCGGCATGACCTCCCACGCCGCTGTTGTTGCGCGTGGCATGGGCAAATGCTGCATTTCCGGCTGCTCAGAAATTAAAATCAATGAAGCAGGTAAATTCTTTACAACCCAGGCTGGCGAGCGGTTCAATGAAGGAGATTTTATCTCTCTGGACGGAACCAGCGGTATTGTCTACAAAGGGCAGATCGCTACCGTCGAAGCTACACTTTCCGGTGACTTTGCCACCATCATGAGCTGGGCCGACGAGGTTCGTTCACTCAAAATCCGCACGAATGCCGATACTGTCCGGGACGCTGCAAAAGCAATCGAACTCGGCGCCGAAGGCATTGGCCTTTGTCGTACGGAGCACATGTTCTTTGAGGCTGACCGTATCTTCGCCTTCCGTAAGATGATTATCGCTGAGGACGAAAAATCACGTCGTGCCGCTTTGGCGGAACTTCTTCCCATTCAGAAGAACGACTTTATTGAAATTTTCAAAGCAATGCGGGGTTATCCTGTGACGATCCGTCTGCTCGATCCGCCGCTGCATGAATTCCTGCCCAACACCAAGGAAGAAACTGAAGAATTAGCGAAGGCACTGGGTAAAGATCCAGATGAACTGACCAACTTCATTAAGAGCCTCCACGAAACCAACCCGATGCTGGGCCATCGCGGTTGCCGTCTGGCGGTCTCTTACCCGGAAATCGCTGAAATGCAAACCCGCGCCATTATGGAAGCGGCAGTTGAATTGGCCAGGGAAGATTTGAAAGTTATCCCTGAAATCATGATACCGCTGGTTTGCGAAGTAAAAGAACTCAAGTTCGTTAAAGAAATCATTGTTAGAACTGCGGAAAAAGTTCTGGCAGAAAGTAAACTGACGATCCCGTATCAAGTGGGCACAATGATCGAGATTCCCCGCGCCTGTCTGACAGCTGAAGCTATTGCCCGTGAAGCTGATTTCTTCAGCTTTGGTACTAACGACCTGACTCAGATGACCTTCGGCCTCTCGCGTGATGACGCCGGCCAGATTTTGGAAACATACTACAAAGCCAATATCTTCGAAGCGGATCCAACAGCTAAACTCGACCTCGAAGGCGTTGGCCGTCTGATGAAGATGGGCAGCGAAGATGGCCGCCGCGGCCGTCCGGATCTCAAACTGGGTATCTGCGGTGAGCATGGCGGCGACCCTGCCTCTATCACCTTCTGCCACAGCCTTGGCTTCAACTACGTTTCCTGTTCACCCTTCCGCGTGCCGATCGCCCGTTTGGCCGCTGCACAGGCAGTCGTCTCCGATCAGGCCCAGGTAGCCGCTCAGGCTTAATCGCCAGACAAATTGCCGAATCTCTGTATGACAAAAAAGCCTGAAAAAGGGTAAACATCAGACAGTAAAAAGCATCAGCCAATAACAACATACAAAAGCCCGGAGCCGCAAAACTCCGGGCTTTTTTTCACGGGTGCGATTCATTTTTCGATTTAGGCTTGGCAAGCATAGTTTTTACGGAATTCACCAGGTGTCATTTTTTCAAAACGTTTGAAAATAAAGCAATAGTAGCTGACGTCATCGAAGCCAACCAGGCGGGCAATCTCGCGAATTGAACGTTCGACACTGTCAGAAAGCAGTTTTTTGCTGACGCTGATCCGGTATAGGTTAATATACTCAAAAACACGTGAATGCATGGTTTTGCGGAACAAGGTGCAAAGATGCTGCGGTGTAACACCCAGTAAATCAGAAAGAGCTTTAAGGGTAATTGATTCAGCATAATGTTCGCCAATATAATCCAGAACAGGCCTCAAGCGTTCATAACGAGCGGCCAGGCTGGAAGATATATTAGCTGCAGCCTGCTGGCTGATTCCGGCCAGTAAATTGTAAACTGCTGCGGAAACACCTGCGGAATCAGGTGCTTCGGGATTGGCCGCGACCCGGTATAAATCCGAAAAGAGTGAATGAATTACTTCTGCGCTGGCAAGGTGCCATACCCCGGTGATCAGCGCTAACTCGGGCAGATCCAGGAAGGCTTCAATTTGCTCACCTTCAAAAATTACCGAATCCGCAACAGCATCTGTCCCCGCCACCCATTCAAAAGAATCTCCGCGTCGGATCACAACAAGTTGGCCGGGTAATACCTTGCACTTCTGACTGCCATCCTGCAAGAGCAAAGAAGCTGTACCGGAGCGCATCAAAATAGCAGTGGTCTCATCGAGACCGTTTGGATTGGCAACACAGGGAAGCTGTTGATCGAGTGCGATCATCTTTGCATAGAAAGGCAGCTGGCGTTCATATTCGGTCATAACAGGAAAAATGTAACTATTCATAAACCAACCCTACCAACAATTCAGAAAAATCAAATTGTT
>JAXGXQ010000004.1:82500-240461 GCA_040772685.1 Clostridia bacterium
AAGTCTACAAAAACAGAACTGCGAGTCTTGAGGAAAAGGCTTCATTTACTTGAGTGAACTGGATATTCGACGAAAAAGAGAGAACCATTAACAGGTCAAGTTACTAAGAGCGCAGGGTGAATGCCTTGGCACCGATAGCCGATGAAGGACGCGACAAGCTGCGAAAAGCCACGGGTAGGAGCAAATATCCGCTAAACCGTGGGTGTCCGAATGGGGAAACCCAATCAGGGTAAATGCCTGATTAACTGTACGTGAATCCATAGCGTGCAGTGGGAAGACGGGGTGAACTGAAACATCTAAGTAGCCCCAGGAAAAGAAATCAACAGAGATTCCGTAAGTAGTGGCGAGCGAACGCGGAAGAGGCCAAACCGCAGGACTTCGGTTCTGCGGGGTTATGGACTGTCACAAGTGACTCGTATGTTAGCAGAATGAACGGCTGGAAAGCCGGGCCCAAAGAGCGTAATAGTCGCGTATGCGAAAACAGAAGAGCACGACAGGATCCAGAGTACCACGAGACACGAGAAACCTTGTGGGAAGCCGGGGGGACCACCCTCCAAGCCTAAATACTCATCGGTGACCGATAGTGAAGCAGTACTGTGAAGGAAAGGTGAAAAGAACCCCGGGAGGGGAGTGAAAAAGAACCTGAAACCCTGTGTTTACAAGCAGTCGAAGGGCGTTAAGGCCCGACGGCGTACTTTTTGTAGAACGGTCCGACGAGTTATGGCAACTGGCGAGGTTAAGTACTTAGGAGGTACGGAGCCGAAGCGAAAGCGAGTCTGAAGAGGGCGTTAAGTCAGTTGTTATAGACCCGAAACCGGGTGACCTATCCATGAGCAGGTTGAAGTGACGGTAAAACGTCATGGAGGACCGAACCGGTGATTGTTGAAAAAATCTCGGATGACTTGTGGATAGGGGAGAAATTCCAATCGAACCCGGAGATAGCTGGTTCTCCCCGAAATAGCTTTAGGGCTAGCCTCGTATTAGTTTGCCGGAGGTAGAGCACTGAATGGGCTAGGGGCCTTACCCAGGTTACCGAACCTTATCAAACTCCGAATGCCGGCAAATGATGTACGGGAGTCAGACAGTGACAGATAAGTGCCATTGTCGAAAGGGAAACAGCCCAGACCGTCAGCTAAGGTCCCGAAATCATGGTTAAGTGGAAAAGGATGTGGATTTGCTAAGACAGCTAGGATGTTGGCTTAGAAGCAGCCACTCATTGAAAGAGTGCGTAATAGCTCACTAGTCGAGTGAGTCTGCGCCGAAGATTACCGGGGCTAAACCATGTACCGAAGCTGCGGAATTCATTTTAGAATGAATTGGTAGGGGAGCTTACTGTAAGGAGATGAAACACGATCGTAAGGACGTGTGGATCCATCAGTAGTGAGAATGTCGGAATAAGTAACGAGAGTGAAGTGAGAATCTTCACCGTCGAAAATCCAAGGTTTCCTGGGGAAGGGTCGTCCTCCCAGGGTCAGTCGGGACCTAAGGCGAGGCCGAAAGGCGTAGTCGATGGACAACAGGTTGATATTCCTGTACTGCCACTCAGCGTTTGAGAGAAGCAGGGACACAGGAGGATAATCTGAGCGTGCCGCAGGAAAAGCACGTCCAAGCGGAATAGAGAGCTGCGTAGTCAAGTACGCGCGGTGATTCGAAGCCGTGATGGGGAGGGAAAATAAGTACCGAAGCAGATGATTCCACACTGGCGAGAAAAGCTGCTATTGAGTCAAGGGGTACCCGTACCGCAAACCGACACAGGTGGATGAGGAGAGAATCCTAAGACGAGCGGGAGAAGCGTTGTTAAGGAACTCGGCAAATTAACCCCGTAAGTTCGCAAGAAGGGGAGCCTCGCGAGAGGCCGCAGAGAAATGGCCCAAGCAACTGTTTAGCAAAAACACAGGTCTCCGCTAAATCGAAAGATGAAGTATGGGGGCTGACGCCTGCCCGGTGCTGGAAGGTCACGGGGATCCGTAAGCGCAAGCGAAGCGGTGAACTTAAGCCCCAGTAAACGGCGGCCGTAACTATAACGGTCCTAAGGTAGCGAAATTCCTTGTCAGGTAAGTTCTGACCCGCACGAATGGCGTAATGACTTGGGCACTGTCTCAACAACGTACCCGGTGAAATTGTAGTACTTGTGAAGATGCAAGTTACCCGCGACTAGACGGAAAGACCCCATGGAGCTTCACTGTAGATTGCTACTGGGATTCGATATTGTCTGTACAGGATAGGTGGGAGGCTATGAAGGCATGGCGTCAGTTGTGCTGGAGCCAATGTTGGGATACCACTCTGACAGTATTGGGTCTCTAACTGGTGGCCGTAATCCGGTCACAGGACAATGGCAGTCGGGCAGTTTGACTGGGGCGGTCGCCTCCAAAAAGGTAACGGAGGCGTCCAAAGGTCACCTCAGTACGGTTGGAAACCGTGCATTGAGTGCAAAGGCATAAGGTGGCCTGACTGCGAGACATACAGGTCGAGCAGGGACGAAAGTCGGGCTTAGTGATCCGGCGGTAGAAAGTGGAATTGCCGTCGCTCAACGGATAAAAGTTACCCTGGGGATAACAGGCTGATCTCCCCCAAGAGTTCACATCGACGGGGAGGTTTGGCACCTCGATGTCGGCTCATCACATCCTGGGGCTGTAGCAGGTCCCAAGGGTTCGGCTGTTCGCCGATTAAAGTGGTACGCGAGCTGGGTTCAGAACGTCGTGAGACAGTTCGGTCCCTATCTATCGTGGGCGTAGGAAATTTGAGAGGCGCTGTCCCTAGTACGAGAGGACCGGGATGGACAAACCTATGGTGCACCAGTTGTCACGCCAGTGGCATAGCTGGGTAGCTAAGTTTGGACGGGATAAACGCTGAAGGCATCTAAGTGTGAAGCCCACCTCAAGATGAGATTTCCCACAGCAATGGTAAGGGCCCTGGAAGACTACCAGGTTGATAGGTCGGAAGTGTAAGCATAGCAATATGTTCAGCGGACCGATACTAATAGCCCGAGGACTTGACCACAAGTTATCCGGTCTCCCTTTTCGTAGAGATCCAGATTACTCTGAAAATGAAGTCCAATCAGCTGCTTTGAGCTGAATGCCTGAATACCAATTCTTTCTCTTCCTTATGCGGTTTTGAGGGTGCATTGCATCCCCAACCATTTCCGGTGGATATGACGGAGAGGCCACACCTGTTCCCATCTCGAACACAGCAGTTAAGCTCTCTAGTGCCGACAATACTTGGCTGGTAACGGCCTGGAAAGATAGGAATCCGCCGGAATTATATTCCTCAATAGCTCAGTCGGTAGAGCATGCGGCTGTTAACCGCAGGGTCGTTGGTTCGAGTCCAACTTGAGGAGCCATCCTGAGGCCGGCATTATGCCGGTCTCGTTTGCGTTAAGGAGACATTATGAACAGACGCGCTTATGCCATAACCCAGGCCGCTGTCATTGCTGCTGCCTATGTTATTCTGACATTGCCGTTTGCCCAGTTTGCTTTCGGACCGGTACAGTTCCGTCTGGCTGAAGCATTAACTACGCTGGCCGCTCTTACTCCGGCCGCTGTTCCCGGCTTATTTCTTGGCTGTTTATTAACGAATCTAATGTATCCGTCCGGACTCGGAATTATTGATATAATTTTCGGCAGCCTCGCAACATTAGCGGCCGCCTGGCTAACCTGGCAACTGCAACAGCGCCTGCCGCAGCCGCCAAAATTAAAACTCTGGCTGCGCCGGGTTTTGGTTTTATTGCCGGCAGCAGTTGTCAATGCTCTGGTAGTCGGATTTTATCTGCCATTTTTGCTGCCGGACATTACCGTCGCGCCATTAGTCACAATCAGCTTCATGTTTTCAATTTTTGTATCCGAGCTGGTCGTCGTTTATTTGATCGGTTTGCCTTTAATGCTGGCTATCGACAAAAGCGGACTGCTGAACCAAAGCAGGTTTATTTGATGAAAGAAGTGGATTAATATGTCACACTATTACGATGAAAGTCCTGTAGCGGCTCACGAGCAGCACAAGCTGTCAGTGCAAATCGGCACTTTGGTACTAGAGTTCAATACCGATAGTGCTGTGTTCGCAAAAAACCGGCTTGATTTTGGCACTCGTCTTTTGATCGATTCTGTCCTGGAAGATTTTCGGGTTTCTGGAGAGCAGCCTTTTGGCAGGCTGTTAGATTTGGGCTGTGGTTATGGACCGGTCGGTATTGCTTTCAAGCGTTTGTTTCCCGCCCTCGACGTCGTTATGACCGACATTAATGAAAGGGCTGTCGAACTGGCGCGGCTTAATGCTGCAGAAAACCAGACACGCTATGTCGATATCCGCCGCGGTGATGGCTTTGCTGTCGTCGGAAAACAAGAAGAATTTGACCTGATTATTACTAATCCGCCGATCCGGGCAGGCAAAAAAACCGTGTATGCTTTTTTCGACGGCTCCTATGAGCATTTAAAAACGGGTGGACGGCTTTATGTTGTGATCCAGAATAAGCAGGGCGCTCCCTCAGCACGAAAGTATCTCACACAGCTTTTCGGTAACTGTGAAGATATTGAACGTAAAGCCGGCTTTCACATTTTCCGTTGCACCCGTGAAAAATCTATGTTCATGAAGCAGAGCCACTGTGAGCCGGAAAACACTAGGAAAAATCAGCCGAAAACACTATGATATAATCAGTCTGATAACTTGAAAGGTCGTGATCTTTTGTCTAATTGTGAAAGCTGCGAAAGTCGCAGCAACTGCTCCTCACAGCCGTCGGAATGCGGTTCGGCAGGCAATGAACGTGTCCATACCCCTGAAAAACTGCCGCAGCATGATCTTGCCAGTGTACGGCATGTTATCGGAATTTGCAGTGGAAAAGGCGGCGTCGGCAAATCAATGGTCACGGCTCTCACCGCGGTTGAGCTTGCCCGTGCGGGTTTAACAGTCGGTATCCTCGATGCGGATCTCACAGGGCCTTCTATTCCCAGACTGTTTGGGTTACGTGGCCAGCTGTCCGGTTCGGAACACGGCATTTTCCCTGCTCAGTCACACAATGGGATTCAAATAATTTCCGTCAATCTGATGCTGGAAAATGCTGACGCGCCGGTTATTTGGCGAGGACCTGTAATTTCCGGTGTAGTCAAACAATTTTGGACTGATGTTATCTGGGATACTTTAGACGTACTTTTGATTGACATGCCTCCGGGTACTGGTGATGTCCCGCTTACGGTCTTTCAATCCATCCCGCTGGATGGAATCGTTATGGTCTCCACGCCTCAGGACCTTGTTTCCATGATCGTGCGCAAGGCTCGCAACATGGCGCTGATGATGGGTGTTAAGGTGCTGGGATTTGTCGAAAATATGAGCTTGATGAAATGCCCCTGCTGTGGCGAAGAGATCAACGTATTTGGTCCTGGCTATACAGAAGCTGCAGCAGCGGAAATGAATGTACCATTGTTTGACCGGCTGCCGATCCAAAGTCAACTCGCAGAACTGGCTGATGAAGGCAGAATTGAAGAGGCTCCAGCAGGTTTGCTGCCGAATCTGATTACTGCTTTAAAGTCTATTATCGCTAAACCATGACCAAACAAAAAAGCCGGATTATTTTTGCCCTGATGCTGATCGTTATACTGAGCGTAAACATGCTGACACTGCTAACCGGCTGTCAGGATAAGCGCATCATTGGTGAGATTAATGATCAAGCTTCAGTCGCTCTGATTAAGTATGAAACTATTGATAAAGACATGAGCGGCATAGTATATCGGGAAATCCTTGATCTGCCCTCTTTTCTGGCATCAGCAACTAAACCTGTGCTGTTGGTTTTCTATCAGCCGGGCATCTCTGTTCAATCCCAACTGATCCCGCTGATCGAACAGTTTGCTGATGATTACCAGGATCGGGCGGAAGTCGTTTTTATTGATGCTGCTGCCAAACCGTCTCTGGCTTCGCTTTATGGCATCGAAACAGTACCAAGCTATATCGCGGTAAAATCCGGTTCTGCCCGCCTGACCATGAGCGGCTTTGACGAAACCACCCGCTCCGGTTTGGAACAGCTGATCGACAGTCTGGCTGATTAAATTTGGGCTTAATGTCGGCAAACATTCAAAATGTCTATTGCTTGTCGGCTAATTTTCTTGATTCTCTTGTAGCCGGTCGGCAGATCCGTTAAATTTATATTAGGTACTGATGCACCGCCTGCAAGACAGGATTTTTGTCTTGCTACTAATGCCGTACCACTAGTTTATTATTGAATTGCATTAATTTGCTTAAGTTGATTCATCGAAGGAGGCCTTCCGTGGAAGAAATTATTCATGAAATTTCCTTACGTTTAAAAGGAATGCGCGACACATTGGATATCACTGCTGAAGATATGGCTGAGGCCACAGGCGTAAGCCTGGAAGAGTACCTGAGCTTTGAGTCTGGTGAGCGCGATTTCCCCTTTACCTTTCTCTACAAAGCTGCCAATCGCTTCGGGATCACGCTTACTGATTTGATGACAGGTGAATCACCTCACTTGAGCACCTATACACTTGTCCGCAAAAACGAGGGCTTGCCGATTGTCCGTCGAGAAGGCTTCTCCTACCTGCATGTAGCTGCACATTTCCGTGACCGGATCGCAGAACCCTTTGTTGTTGAAGCGCCTTACCAACCCGGTGCTGAGGACTGTGAACTCCTGCTCAACAGCCATGTGGGTCAGGAACTGGATTATATCCTTGAAGGCCAGCTGCGTGTTCGGATCGGCGATCACGAAGAACTGATGCAGGCAGGCGATACTATATATTACGACGCTTCCAGTCCTCACGGCATGGTAGCCGTTGGCGGCAAGCCCTGCCGCTTCCTGGCAGTCGTAATGGGCCAATGTGATGAAGATTAACGGGAAAAGCCGCAAAAGAAGGAGCCGCGATAATGCTTAACATTCATAAACAGTACTTACAAGAAACTATTGGTGCGGACGGAAATGTTTCTGACTACACATTTAAAGTACCCGAGAAGTTTAACTTTGCCTACGATGTCATAGACCTTATTGCTGCCGCAGAGCCACAACGGCGGGCTATGTACTGGTGCAATGAAATTGGTGAAGAACATACCTACAGCTTTGCCGATATGAGCAAAGCCAGTGATCAGGCTGCCAGCTTCTTCTTACAGCAGGGCATTCGGCGCGGTGACAAGGTTGTTCTAATCCTTAAACGTCACTATCAGTTCTGGTTCGCTATACTTGGCCTGCATAAAATCGGCGCGGTTGGCATTCCGGCAACCAATCAGCTGCATGAAAAAGACTTGTTGTACCGTTTTGAAGCTGCTGAAGTCCGGGCCGTGCTTTGTACATCGGAAGGCGAAGTTGGCTCTGAAGTTGAAAAAGCAGCTGCAGCATACAACAAACCGCTGGTTTTGATGATGGCTAAAGGCGCACGTGAAGGCTGGCTGGATTTTGATGCCGGTATGCTCAGCGCGCCGCCTTTCCAGCGTCCCACTGGCGAAGCTGAGCCTGTAATCAGTGATACAATGCTGTTGTATTTCACTTCCGGCACCACCGGTATGCCCAAGATGGTCACACACGATTTTTCCTACCCGCTCGGGCACATTCCCACAGCCAAGTACTGGCATAAGGTTGACCCTGACGGCCTGCACCTGACTGTATCTGAGACTGGCTGGGCCAAGTCGGTTTGGGGCAAATTGTATGGCCAGTGGTTTATGGAAGCCGGCATTGACGTGTTTGACTTTGACCGCTTTGATCCACATGTCATGCTGAATCACATCAGTTCAGCGGGTGTCACAACTTTCTGCTCACCGCCAACCATTTATCGCTTCCTCATCCGTGAGGATTTGAAGCAATATGATTTGTCAAAGCTGCAGCATTGCACAATTGCCGGCGAAGCACTTAATCCGGAAGTTTACGAGCAATTCCTGCGGGCAACCGGCCTTGAACTGAAAGAGGGCTACGGGCAGACAGAGATGACGCTTGCAGTTGTTACAAATTACTGGATGAAAACCAAACCTGGTTCAATGGGCAAACCATCGCCGGTTTATAACATTGCTTTGCTGGATGATCAGAACCAGGAAGTGCCGGTAGGCCAATCCGGCGAAATTTGTGTCCGCACAGGTGATACCAAGCTGCCGGGCATGTTCTCAGGTTATTATAAAGATGATAAATTAACCGCTTCTGTCTGGCACGATGGTTATTATCACACCGGTGACCTGGCCTGGATGGATGAAGACGGCTACCTCTGGTTTGTTGGCCGGACCGATGACATCATTAAAAGTTCCGGTTACCGGATCGGCCCCTTTGAAGTCGAAAGCGTGCTGATGGAGCATCCGGCTGTGCTGGAGTGCGCAATTACCGGAGTACCTGATCCGGTTCGCGGCCAGGTGATCAAGGCAACAGTTGTGCTTTCACGCGGCTATACTGCCAGTGATGATTTGCGTGCAGAACTTCAGGATTATGTGAAGACTCATACCGCGCCGTATAAGTACCCCCGTATTCTGGAATTTGTCAGCGAGCTGCCGAAAACAATCAGTGGCAAAATCCGCCGGGTTCAGATTCGCGCGGACAGCAACGAAGATACCTCTGAAATTGTCGATTGAAACAAACTGACACTTTGGCATCAAGAAGATTTTGCGGGCGAAAACATAAAGTTAACGCCTGATCAGCTGCGGAACGGGATTATCGATTAGCATGTCGGAAAAAGGTAAACAGAAACAGCCACCGCGGGAAACCTTTCTGTATCGCTTTGCGATCGGGCAGGACAGCCACCGCTTTGTTTCTGCAACTGAAACAGCCTCGGTTGAAAAACCTGCTGCAGAAAAGGCTACTGGCAAAGCCATTGGTTCAGGTCGTGTTCTGATTCTGGGCGGGGTTGAAATCCCTGGTGAACCTGCCTTGGAAGGCAATAGTGACGCCGATGTAATTCTGCACGCACTGACGAACGCAATTTCCGGTATCACCTGTATGAACATTCTTGGCGCTCCGGCAGATAAAATTTGTTTGGAACAGGGTATCACAGACAGCCGTGTCTACCTGCAGGCGGCGCTTGCTGATTTAGGTGAACGCAAGCTGGTGCATGTCTCCATAAGCGTGGAGGCTCAGCGACCGCGTCTGTCAGCTCATATTCCCCGAATACGAGCAAATATTGCCGAGCTGCTTGGACTTGAACCAACAGATATTGGTTTAACTGCAACCAGTGGAGAAGGTTTGACATCCTGCGGACGTGGCGAAGGCATTGCTGTATTCTGTGCAGTGACCGCCTACGGTCCCTAATGTTTATATAATTTGTATGGTTTTGTTATTAACCTGCGAGGTTTGAGTGTTCAGCCTGGCAGGTTTTTATTTGCTTCGGCCTGCAGCCAGGCTTGAGCAATGATCAGATCTGCCGGCGTAGTTAGTTTAATATTCTGTTCGCTGCCTGGAACCAGATCAACTTCAATGTTCGCTGCTTCCAATATTGAAAGATCATCTGTGGCAACAAAACCGCTTTGTTCTGCCTGGTCAAAAGCCGACAGATAAAGTGAAAGTGGCGCCACCTGCGGAGTTTGTACAGCATACAGACAGGAACGGTCGAGTGTCCGTTCAACCCGGCCAATCCGATCCGCAATTTTAATGGTGTCTTTGACCGGCAATGCTGCGGCACAAGGGGCGATTGCCGCAGCGTGGCGCAATGTGCGGCAGATTACTTCACGCGTAATCAGACAGCGGGCCCCGTCGTGGATAGCGACGAGCGGATCGGCGGTACCGTTCTTGAGCTGCTTGTGCAGATAGCGCAGACCTTTGTGAACCGACTCCTGCCGTGTAGAACCACCGGCTTCAACCACAATGTGCTTGTCAGCGAATTCAGGTGCCAGCAGCGACTTCATAATCTCAACTTCATCCAGACGGGCCATGACAATTATTCCGGCCAGGCAAGAGCAAGAACTTAAGGCTCTTAGAGTTCGAACAATTGCTGGAACGCCTGCTAAATCGAGAAAAGGCTTATTACTGCTGCTTCCCATGCGGCTGCCTTGCCCCGCTGCAGGGACAAGGGCATAAGCCTGTAGTTGGCCTGAAAGAAAACACAAAGAGTCATCGCCGCAATTACCGGAAAAGGAAGCTCTCAATTCTGTATCAGGTGTATCTGGCATCAGAGTGCTCCTCTCAAAACAGCAGATCAAAGGCATCGCCAAGCCGGTCAACAAACAGGAGATCAAAATCTGCCGGTAATTCAAGCTTTTCGACAGCTTTACGGCAACTCCCAGGCAGGATGCAAGCTGAAAAACCGAGGCGTGAAGCTTCAATTACACGTCGGTCGGCCTGTGCCACCGGCCGGATTTCGCCGGAAAGACCAATTTCACCAAATACGGCTGTCCCGGTTCGGATCGGCAGATTGCGGAAACTGGAGGCAATGGCAGCAGCGATCGCCAGATCAGCAGCAGGCTCATCCACTCGTAAACCGCCAACAACATTCAGGTAGGTGTCCATTGTACTTAAACCTTGCCTGCCATGCTTTTCCATTACTGCCATTAACATGATCACCCTGTTGCGGTCAACGCCTGAGGTCATGCGTTGTGGCAGATTATAGGCAGTTTCGCTTAGCAAAGCCTGGATTTCCAAGAGGATTGGACGCGTGCCTTCAATGCAGGCTGTGACTGCTGAACCGGGTACACCTACCGGACGGTCTGCCAACAAAGCCTGCGAGGCGTTATCTATCTCGATCAGGCCGTGGTCAGCCATTTCAAACAGGCCAATTTCGTTAGTGGCTCCAAAGCGATTCTTAACCGCACGCAAAACCCGGAAATTCTGATGTTGTTCACCTTCAAAATAAAGCACCGTATCGACCATATGCTCAAGCACCCGAGGACCGGCAATTGCGCCATCCTTGGTTACGTGGCCGATAAGAACAATTGTAGTGCCAAGCTGCTTGGCCAGGCGCAGCAGGCCAGCCGCTGACTCGCGCACCTGCCCGACGCTGCCAGGTGCCGAAGCAAGGTCATCGCAGTAAATGGTTTGAATTGAATCGATAATTGCCAGTTGCGGCCGCATCGTGCTTATAGTATCGGCGATAACCTCAAACTGGGTTGCGGCAAGCAGGTTGATCCGGTTGCTGTCAATGCCAAGGCGATCAGCGCGTAAGCGGATCTGACGGGCGGATTCTTCACCCGAAACATACAGAGTCTGCTCGCTAAAGTTCCCCAGCTGAAGTACTTGCAATACCAAGGTGGATTTGCCAATCCCGGGGTCGCCGCCAAGTAAGACGAGTGAGCCCTCAACAAAGCCCCCGCCAAGTACACGATCAAGCTCGAACATTCCTGAGGAGCGTCGCGTTTCGGAACCTGTTTCAACTTCCGACAGGCGGATTATCTTGCCGCCTGCTGTATCAACAGCTGCAGGCTCCCCAATCCAGCTGGCATGACGGCGGCCAGCGCCAGAGGCAGGCTCCGGGGCAACCCTTTCTTCCACAAAAGTATTATATTCACTGCATGAAGGGCAGCGACCCAGCCAGCCGCTTGATTCGTAGCCGCATTCGCGGCAGCAGAAGACAGATTTATATTTGTTTTTTGCCATGAGCAGGCCTTTCCGGCAGACACCTTCGCTTATTTTTCTAACACATTATAGCACGGCGGATCAGGGGCTTGATTCAGAGAAAACTGTCCTCTTCAGACAAAGCAGATAAACCGACCTAAACCAACCAACCACCAACAAGATAAGCCAAAAAGATTTGTATCTCAAAATAACTTAAGCTACAATGTGAATTGTATGCAATGACCTTTGAAGGAGACTTTATGGATAAAAGATGGACTAAGCATTATGATCCTTGGTTTAAAGAAAACTTGCAATATCCCGAGGATACGCTGTACGGGATCTTAAAAAAGACAGTCCGGAAATATCCGGATTATCCGGCTCTTTCTTTTATGGGAAAAGAGATGACCTATGCTGAACTGCTGGCGAGTATTGATCAAGCGGCAGCAGCTTTAAAAGTGCTGGGTTTCCATAAAGGCCAAGTAGCTACAATCTGCCTGCCTAACACTCCGCATGCTGTAATTTATTTTTATGCTGTGAACCGGCTCGGCGGTATTTGTAACATGGTTCACCCGCTTACTCCTGCCGAGGAAATGTCGCAGTATATCAATTCAACCCGCAGCGATTTTTTGATCCTGCTGGATGCGATGCTTCCCAAGCACAGCGATATGCTGGCGGAATCACGCATCAAGAAAACTGTAGTCTGCTCAATCAATGACTACCTTTCCACGGTTATGGGAATTGGTTTTTACCTGACAAAAGGTCGGAAAATCCCGCGTTTCCAAACAACTCAATCCCTGCTGACCTGGCGAGAGTTTATGAAGGCAGGCCTGAATAAAACGGCTGAGCTGCCAGCACCGGCAACGGATTGCCGTGCTTGTGCAATTTATTTGCATAGTGGCGGCACAACTGGAACACCAAAGACAATCATGCTCTCATCTTTCAATTTTAATGCTTTAGCTGTGCAAGGACCGCAAATTGTTGGCTTAACCAAAGTCCCCGACTGGGATCCTAAAGGTCTTTCCATGGTTACGATTCTGCCGCTGTTTCATGGCTTCGGTCTTTGCATGGGTTTGCACACCATGCTGTATATGGGAATCCGTGCCATCCTGGTTCCACAGTTTTCACCTGAAATTTTTGCTTCGGTGATAATTAAGGAAAAACCGAGTTATCTGGCAGCAGTTCCTACACTATACGAAGGCATGCTGAAGAACCCGAAATTGCAGGAGGCCGATCTTTCCTGTATTAAGGCTGCTTTCTGTGGCGGTGACAGCCTTCCCGGAGAAACAAAGCACCGCTTTGAGCAATTCCTGAAAAAGCGCGGCAGTGACAGCGCCTTGCGCGAAGGTTACGGCCTGACAGAAACTGTTACAGTTTGTGCAGTTAATCCGCAATTGGCCAGTCGCGACAACACAGTTGGTCTGCCGTTGTCGGATGTCTTGATGAAAGTGGTGAAACCGGGGACTTTGGAAGAAGTACCACCTGGGGTTGACGGCGAATTTTGTATCAGCGCTCCTACTGTAATGATGGGTTATCTCGACGATGAGGAAGCAACCCGCGAAACAATCCGGCGGCATGCAGATGGACTCGACTGGGTCCATACAGGCGACTTCGGTTTGATGGACGAAGACGGTTATTTCCACTTTAAGCAGCGCATAAAGCGCATCTTGAAAGTTTCGGGCGTGCCTGTGTTTCCTTCACAGATCGAAGACTCGATCAGCAAAGTGCCTGGTGTCCGTTTGGCTTGCGTAATCGGAGTACCGCACCCATATAAAATGGAAGTCCCCAAAGCCTTTATTGTCAAGGAAAACCCCGACGATGACGAAGAAATGCTGCGCAAGCGGATTCTGGAACACTGTGAACGTACCATGCTGCAGTATGCGATCCCTCGCGAGATCGAATTCCGCGACGACCTGCCGCGCACCAAAGTGGGCAAGGTTGATTTTGTCGCTCTGGAACGGCTCGAACAGGGCAAACGCCAGGCCGCAGCAGATGACGAGCCAACCGCCAGTTAACCAACTGCCAGTTGATCTTGACAGAGCTTCTGCCTGCCAATTATAATAACTGATGCTGTCAAATTGACAGCTCTTGGGGATATGGCTCAGTTGGGAGAGCGCTGCCTTCGCAAGGCAGAGGCCACGGGTTCGAATCCCGTTATCTCCACCATAAATTGTCCGAAAGTAAATTTGACGGACACAAGAACACCGGAAATCAGGCATTTCAGCCGATTACCGGTGTTTTTTTGTGAGTTCATGTAACGAAACTATGAATTAGTTATTGACATATGACATAAACAAGCTATAATGTAAGTAAATGGCATATGCCACAAATCAAAAGGAGGTGAATAATATGCCAAGAAGGGATGGAACCGGCCCAATGGGAGCTGGAACAATGACTGGAAGAGGCTTAGGAATTTGCCGAGGTGCTGATTCGGTAAATTACGGAATTGGCCTCGGCAGGGGATTTGGCCGCGGACAAGCTTGCAGACGCGGTTTCGGTCGTGGCTTTGGTAGAGGTTTTGCAGATAGCGAGATCTCCTCTAAAACACAAAAAGAGCTGCTCAATGAACAGAAAACAATTCTGCAAGAGCGACTCGAAGTAATTAAAGACCAATTAGAAAATCTATAAACTGATTCAAAGATAACCGGAGTGCACGCCGGTTATTTCTGATTGTGATGGAGGCTGAATTATGGCGAGACCAATGAAGTGGAGAAGAGTTTGCTGCCTGCCCGAGAGCAGTAGATTCGGACCGCTTGATGCACCTGCAGATGCAGAAAACCACGTGAATATGACCGTTGATGAGTATGAAACAATAAGGCTTATTGACTTGGAGGGATTCACTCAAGAAGAGTGCGCCCAGCAGATGAATGTGGCTCGCAGTACTGTTCAAGGAATTTATATCGAGGCCAGAAGAAAACTGGCTGAATCCTTAGTTAACGGCAAGGTGTTGTCGATTGAGGGCGGTGAATACCGGCTTTGTGACGACTTAGGTAATGGTTGCGGTCGCGGCTGCCATCGGCGCAGGCGTGGCAGAAATTTTACAAATGATGATAATCGAGGCTGTTGATCATTTTCCGGTAAAAGCAGCTGAATATTATAAGTGCCCCAAAATGCTCTTAGGAGCAAGTGTATTGCGTGATGCTATAAACAACTATTTAGAACAAAAAGGAACGGAGACATCTTATGAAAATTGCAATTCCAGTAGATGAGAAAACTATAAATTCGAATGTTTGTATATCTTTTGGACGTACTCCTTATTTTCTGATTCATGATACAGAAACTAAGGAAAGTGTATTTATTGAAAACAGCGCGGCTGCGAGCACGGGTGGTGCCGGCATTAAAGCTGCACAAATAATAGTTGATAATAAAGCGGATGTATTATTGACACCAAGATGTGGTCAAAACGCCGCTGACGTGATCAAATCTGCTGATATCGAAATATATAAAACGACAACCGCTTCAGCAAAAGAAAATATTGCTTCTTTTATCGAGGGGAAACTACCTTTGCTGCAAGAAGTACATGCCGGATTTCATGGACACGGAGGCAATTAGTATGCGAATAGCTGTGCTTAGTGGCAAGGGCGGCACAGGGAAAACTCTGGTATCCTTGAACTTAGCCGCGGCAGCGCAAACATCGACATACATTGACTGTGATGTTGAAGAGCCAAACGGTCATCTGTTTCTTAAGCCAGAAGGGCTGCAAGAGGAAGAAATATCGGTGAAAATCCCAGAGGTAAATGATGAACTGTGCAATGGCTGTCGAAAATGCGTTGATTTCTGTAAATTCAATGCCCTTGCCTATATCAAAAACAACCTGATTATCTTTGACGATGTGTGTCACTCATGCGGCGGCTGTATCTTGGTTTGCCCTGAACAGGCACTGACAGAAAAAGAAAAAGCAATCGGCAAAGTCCAAAAAGGAATTTCCGGTGAGATAAAGGTTTGGACAGGAATACTGAATACCGGTGAAGCAACGGGTATTCCTATCATTAAAAGGCTGCTTGCAGCAAATGAGCCTCATGGGGATCAGCTGACTTTTGTTGACTGTCCTCCCGGAAGCGCCTGTATCGTAATGGAAAGTATTAAAGATGCAGATTATTGCGTATTAGTAGCTGAGCCGACACTGTTTGGTGTTCATAATCTCAATATGGTATACGAGCTGGTCAAGTTATTTAACAAGCCTTACGGGGTGGTTCTCAATAAATGTCTGGATGAAGATAATCCTGCTGAAAAGTTTTGCGTAGAAAGAAATATTAAAATTTTAGGGAGGATTCCATTCGACAATGAACTCGGAACCTTGAATTCAAATGCGCAAATCGCTGTAAATATTAATGAGAAATTTCGCAAATTATTTTCTTCTCTGCTTGTCACAGTTAAAAAAGAGGTGCTGCATGAAACAACTACTAATTCTTAGCGGCAAGGGCGGCACCGGCAAAACTACTATTGCAAGCGCTTTTATAAAACTCGCTGACGCCAGAGCATATGCAGACTGTGACGTGGATGCACCCAACCTGCACCTTATAACTGGGTGGACTTCTCAGCCGGAAAAAAAGGACTATTATGGTCTGCCAAAAGCAGAGATAAATCTGAAGCTTTGCATTGAATGTGATCAATGCAGACAAAACTGCCGGTTCGAGGCGATCACAGCTGACCCGCAATATAAGGTTGATCCATTTGCGTGTGAAGGTTGTGGCGTTTGCGAGTATGTTTGCCCTGTGGAAGCGATAACCTTAATTCCAGCAGTGGCTGGAGAACTTATGCTGTACTCCGATGAGGAAAAAGTGTTTTCAACAGCACAGCTTAAAATGGGCAGCGGCACTTCCGGAATGCTTGTGACTGAGGTGAAAAAACAAATGAAGTCAGCAACCGCTGCTGCTGAACTGGCCATAATTGATGGATCTCCCGGCATAGGCTGCCCTGTGATTGCTTCGCTCAGCGGTGTAGATATGGTTTTGATAGTTGCCGAACCTTCTATATCAGGTATCAGCGACATGGAACGCATTATTAATACAGCGGCGAAATTCAGCACTAAGACAGCAGTATGTATAAATAAATATGACACCAACATGAAAAACACAGAAAAGATTGAAGCATTTTGTAAAAAACGAAATTTGCCCTTTGTTGGTAAGATACCGTTCGATTCAGATGCGGTAAAAGCTATTAACAACGGACAAACCATTGTAGATATAGACTGCTCAGCGGGAGCAGCTGTTAAAGAAGTCTTCGAAAAGACAATGGATCTGTTTGAGCCGATTGAAGAAATAATTAAAAATATGGAGGAAAATTGAAATGATGAAAATTGCTGTAGCAAGCGAAAACGGAATGGTAACTGAGCACTTTGGACATTGCGCAGGGTTTATGATTTTTGACACTGAAAACAATCAAATCGTTAAAAGTGAAACCACTGCCAACCCTGGACACAGGCCTGGATTCCTGCCGAATTTCCTTGCTGACCGAGGTGTAAATGTCATCATCAGCGGTGGCATGGGCGGAGGTGCGGTTGAGATTTTTAATGAAAGGAACGTTGAAGTTGTAGTCGGAGCTTCTGGCGATGCGAAGGCCGCCGTAGAAGCTTACCTGCGCGGCTCTCTGAAATCTACAGGCTCAGTTTGCCATGAACATCAGCGCCACAATGAGTGTGGCGACTAAAACAGCACGATTACTTTCCTCAATAATGGTACTATTATCTATAAGCATTTATTCATAAGCAGTGAAAAAATTTGCCTTGCAAATAATTGCAGGCAACAAGTCAGGAGTTATTAAAATGGCAAAATACGTTTGTTCCGTTTGCGGCTACATCTATGACGAAGCAAAAGGTATTCCCGAAGCTGGCATTGACCCGGGTACAACATGGGAGGAACTGCCTGAGGACTGGGCTTGCCCTCTCTGCGGTGCGGCAAAATCCGAGTTTGATGAACAAAGCGAGCCAGGCACATCTGCAGAAAATAAGACTGTGTCAGCAACACCGGCATCTACAGAGACATCAACAGACATGAAAGAGATGTCTCCACTTGAGCTAAGTGCGCTTTGCACAAATCTTGCGCGAGGCTGCGAAAAACAATATAAGCCGGAAGCAGCGGCTCTCTTTAAGGAATTGGCAGAATACTTTAAGGCAACCTCAGTACCGGCCAAAGATCCGGATTTTACAAAATTAACTGCTTTGATTGAAAATGATTTGCAAGAAGGCTTTCCGCAGGCTAATTCTGTGTCTGCAGATGCCAAGGATCGGGGTGCACTTCGCGCTCTAGTTTGGAGTGAAAAAGTCACACGCATTCAGAAATCTCTTTTAACACGCTATCAAAAAGAGGGCGACGCCATGCTGGAAAATACCGGCGTCTTTGTTTGCACTATTTGCGGCTTCATTTACATAGGAGATACACCACCGGAAGTCTGCCCTGTTTGCAAGGTGCCAAATTGGAAATTTGAAAAGATTGAAGGGAGACAGTAAAAATGGCTGATAAATTTGCAGTTAGAAATATTCGCTTGTGTACAAAGGACTGTCTGTGCCTTTACGTCTGTCCTACCGGAGCAACAGATACAGAGAATAGCGTTATTGATGTTGCCAAGTGCATTGGTTGTGGCGACTGCGCCGATGCTTGCCCGTCAGGCGCTATTTCAATGGTACCGAAGGTGTACCCGCAGCAGCAAGAAAAAACGGAACCTGTCATCAATGCGCTTAAAGCGATAATGAGAAGCAAGGCAGAACAGGAGAGCATCGCTGCCGGGTTATCAGGAAAACTGGCTGTTGCTTTTGAAAAATCAAACCAGATCATGGCGGAGGATATTATCCGCGAAGCAGGATATATGCTGCCGCAAAGCGAGAATGCAAAGAAATTTCTAGAATCACTGCTGGCACAAAAGCAAGCAGAGGAAGGGTTTCCAAAAGAAACAGCTGAAAAACTATTGGAGACTTTTAATCTAAACTAATCTACTTTCGCGGGTGATTTTCGCAGCTTAAAATGGCGTAACCCGAAAAATACGCCTACAGCTACAAGAAGGAGAACAGCAGCAATTATATAGATTTGATATGTGTTTGCCGGCCGCGGCGCGCTTTCTTCGCCGAAAACATACGTTGTATCCCAGGGAACCTGTAAAGGCAGAATTTTATCCGGGTCGCCCCGATCGTAAACTGTTTTGCCCAGCAAGGCTGTCCGCGCTTCCAGCACGGTTGAATAAGGCGCTCCTTCTGCAAGTGCGGGGATACTTATGCCGCGAAATTTGGTTTCAATCAGGTTTTCGCTGTTGCCGAGCTGGCCATTGCTGTTTCGGCCGGCAGCTCCGAATAACCCGCGACTGCTGAACAGCAAAACATGACCGCCGCCGATGGCAGCTGATTCGATCGGCAAATACGTATTGCCCGTGTGGCCCTGGTCATTCGTCAGTAGTAAAGCAGGTTTATCTGCGTTTTTTTCATTGCCGGTTCCCAGCTGGCGGTAGTCATTGCTGCCCCAGATCAGAATTCTGTCAGTGCGTGGATCTGCCTCAGGCACTTCCGTCGCAACCGGAGGCACAGCACGCCGTTTACTGACGATCAGTAATGAGTTGCCATAGCCCGCTGCCAGCGCTTTGATTTCGAAATCGGCACCGGCAGTTGCTGCCCACTCTATTTCAACCGGTGAAGCAGAAAGTGCCTCGGGAGAATAATTTGAACCCGAGCCAAGCTGGCCCAGTGCGTTGTCGCCAAAAGCCAAAAGTTTCTGGCCGCCTTGCCCGGCAGCCTGTGTTGGGTTCGGGCTGACAGAATCAGCGGTTGTCCTGGTGACAACCAGACTGTGATCATTACCGGCTGCGATTAGTGTTGCATTGGCAATTCCTGGTACAGGCCGCATTTCACTGCGGGAATTTTGGCTGCCATCACCAAGCTGGCCTCGTTGATTGTCGCCAAAAGATAAGACTTCACCTGTATCCAGCAGAATCAGGCTGTGAGCGCTGCCGGCAGCAACTGCTACCGCGCCAGATGCCAATATCTGCTGGGGTCGGACAACGCGCCGGGCAATCAGTTCTCCGGCTTCGTTCTGGACATTTTCCCCACGGGCAGGCCCGCATTGCCCGGCGGTATTGTCGCCAAAAACCCAGACACTGCCATCCTGTCCGAGCACCATTGTATGGTAGGAGCCTGCTGCCACCGTCGCGGCAGGCGGAATTCCTGCAATCATTTGCGGTATTGAATAGTTGACTACATCACCGGTTCCCAGCTGGCCAAATGCGTTGCGCCCGAATGTCTGCACCCTGCCGTCGATTGTCAGAACAACGCTGTGAAAAGCCCCAGCCGCAGCAAAAACGGCCGTGCCTTGTGTAAGGGATTGGCTCATGCCTGTTCGCGGCGCCTCATTTCCCACACCAAGCTGGCCATAAGTATTGTCGCCAAAGCTGATTACCCTGCCGTCTGCATGCACCAGCAATGAATGGAGCTGGCCAGCCGCTAAAGCTATGGATCGCAAAACAAGCGTTTCGGACGGAGGATTCTGCACCGAAGGCGGCTGTTCTTTCTCAGCAGTCGTTTCGGCAGGTACTGGCTGTTCTTCGCTGAGTGCGGATTCAGCAGGTTCTGGTGATCCGGATGTTTCTGCAAGAACCAGCTGGCCGGGTGCGGCGGCAACAAGAAAAATTATTAATAAGAGAGTCACTGTTCCAGAAATATATTTTTTGCGTAAATTTTGTTTCATAATTTATATCCTCCTCAGAGGAGTTTGCAGCAGGCAGGTTGTCTGGTCGCTCAAGCGCGAATATGCTAACATCATATCATCGCAGTCTGAACAGGTGCAATGAGGCGCTTAAACGCCGCAGGGCCAACGTTTAGTGAGAGGCGGCAGCCGCGCCCATGATTACTTACCAACCGATGTATCTCCCTATCCCGGTAGATTTCCTTTATATCTGGCAAGTCATAATCGACGCCGGTCATGATGCCTTATTTGTCGGCGGCTGCATTCGTGATCTTATTCTCAACGAGCCTGTGCACGATTACGACTTGGCAACCTCAGCCCTTCCTGAACAGATCATGGAGCTATTTCCGCATGTGCTGCCCACAGGCATTCAGCACGGTACAGTCACTGTGCGTCATCATGGCAAAAGTATCGAAGTAACAACATTCCGCCTGGAAAAAGAATACCGGGACAGCAGACGGCCGGATTCAGTGGATTTTATCAGTCGTGTCGACGAAGACCTCGAGCGGCGTGATTTTACCTGCAACAGTATGGCCTACCGGCCAGACCTTGGTTTACTGGATTTATTTGATGGTCTTGGCGATCTGAAGCGTCATAGCCTGCGTACTGTCGGAGCCGCCGCGGCCCGGTTTGGTGAAGATGCCTTGCGGATGCTTAGAGCCGTTCGCTTTTGCGCACAACTTGATCTGGTACCCGAAATGTCACTGCTGGTGGCCGCAGAGTTGCAGCAGGATCTGATTTACCGGTTAAGCAAAGAGCGCATTGCGTCAGAGTTCAGTCGGACCTGCGGTACAAGATTTCTGGAACGTTTAGAAGCTTTCGCCGGCACTGGGGTAATGCGCACTTCTATGGCGGCTCTGGGCCTTGAAGTTGCTGATGAAAGTGAAATGGTATGGTTACTGCAAAGACTTTTACCCGGCAAAGAGAATCTGCTGGATCTTCCAGCTGAGCTTAATTCTGCAGTGGGACTACTTGCGGTTCTTCTGGCACGCCGCCCGGCCGCGGCCGCCGCACTGACACTTGAAGAAAGCCGTTTGGCAGCTAATACCCGCGCCCTGCGGTGCAGTCTGGTCCAGAACGCGCGTTTTTCAGCGGCTGTAGCAGACCAGGCTGCTGCTTTGCTGCTTGCTGTTGCTGATTTGTGTGAACCCTCGCCCGAGCCAGAATGGGTGAGGGTGCGCTTAATCGCCGGCAGGATCCTGCTTACCTGCCAGCTGGCTGCCGATGACGCCCGTGCGACAGTTGTTTGGGCCAGCCGCTTGCTCTGCCTGCTTGTAGGACAGAATCCAACCAGCGACGCAGACCAAAGCCGCTGGCAGCGTTGGCAGGGCTTGCCTGCCTGGCTTGATTCAGTCGCAAGTGAGGCGTTTGTTAATGCTGCTCAGACCATGGAATCGAACGCTGACTTGATCTCAGTTAAGGAACTGCCTGTCAGTGGCAGGGATTTGATTGACCTTGGCTTGCAGCCAGGACCGCAACTGGGTGATTTACTGGAAAACTTACTTATGTTCGCGGTGAGACAGCCTGAAAGGCCGGGCCGCGAGCACTTATTGGCTTTAGCGGCCACCATGGCACCTGAAAATTCAAGTGTTCCCCCCGTAAACGGTATGCTATAATATAAACCGTTTGTTAGAAGTTTTTTCAGGTTTTGCACGTATAGCACCGTTCTGATTACAGTTTCAGCACCGTAAACTCCGCGCAAAATTCCGTTTGATTACTTCAGCGCGCTAAATGAGTGGTAAATTTGGAGGGAAACCATGGCAAAACCAATAAAGGCCGCAACTACCCGAATTTCTGCTACTGTGACCGCACGTTATAATCCTGCCGCGGGCGCAACCGATGCTTTCTACCTAGATGGCCGAATGAACAGCCGCAGGGAAATGCGAGCTGCCGATATAACCCTGGATCGTGAAGATCGAGGCTTTTTCTATGCCGCTTTCGCTCATGCCGGAGCAAATAACGCTGATGAAGGTGTTGCGGCACGCGCCCGTCAGGCGCTGGACAACATGCTTTACAATATGAAGCAAACCGGCAGGAACATCGATTCCGAAATCAACGAGCTGGCCGATACTGCAGTTGAAGTAGCCGGTAGAATCACATTGCAGCACGATAACGTCCGTCAGCCCTACTTCGCCGGAGTTATTGTCCGCGATTCTGAACTTGCAGCCATCACTATGGGTGGCGGTTGTGCTTATCTTTATCGCAACAATATTCTGTATCCGCTGACAACCGACGATTATCCCCTGGAACCAATCGATCAGGACGGCAACCCGGTTGATCGTCTCAACATTTATTGTGCCGGAGTCGCCGGAACTGTACGATATTCAAACATCGCCCAACTGGCAGTCGACGATTGTCTGATTGTCTGTAATCTGGAACTGATGGAAGCAATTGGCCAGCGTGAAATTCTGCGCCTGCTTGATGAAGCAGAGGACCAATGCGAAGCTGCCGGCATGGTAATTACAGCAGCCGCTGCCAAACAGCCGAACACTTCCATGCAGTTTTTAATTGGTTTCGTTGAGGAAATTTCAGCTGCTGAACGTGTTACCCGCAGTGGCGGACGTACTGGCTTTGGCTCGACAGTAGCAGGCGGTTTCGGTTCTTTTGGCTCAGGTGGCAACAGGCCGCAAACTGCCAGTTACGAACCACCGGTGAATAAAGCTCCTGCCGTTGAGTCCGCAGATTCAACCAGCACTGATGCTGTTGACTTCAGTGCCGCCGCTTCATCGCACATCAAGCCGGAACCGTTCGCGTCAGCCTTCGCCTCCAAGCCAGACGATCAAAATACTTCCGACTTCGCTCAAACAACCGGTGGTTTTGATTATAACCGGTTACAGGAACCTGCATATAAACAGTCATCTCAGGCCGACCAAGGCTCGGATCCTTTCTCTGAGGACGTTTATTATAATGACGATTTCCGTGAAACAGGCCGCGGCAAGCGAGTCGCGTTTTATGCCCTACTCGCTCTTATTGCCATTGCCAGTCTGTTCGCGATCTACTCCATGCTGTTCAAGAAAGATGACCCCGGCTCTACTGTCAATACAACCAGCAATACAACGGTAGCAACAACAAGCAGCAATAGTACGACAGCAGCCAGTTCCACCGGTACAACTGACGGCACCAGCATGACATCCGGCACGACAACTGCCAGTACGCAGGTTGGCGGCTTGCCGGCGAAGCACACTGTTGTTTCGGGCGACACATTCTACAGCATAGCTAAAAAATATTATAATGAGTCCACTCCTGAGCTCTGGAAACTGATCAAAGACGCGAATAATATGACGTCTGATAATCTCCAGGTTGGTCAGGTTCTGACCATTCCAGTCCGTTAATACCGATGTCAGTAAGCTCGTGCTGATTATCCGGCCTGGATCGGAAACGTTGACATAGCCGAAACAGGTTGGAATACCTGTGCGATCATATTTACAAGGAGTAAGATTATGTATAAAAGACTCTTCATCCCCGGCCCGGTAGATGTTAAGCCAGAGGTACTGGCCAAAATGGCCGGACCAATGATTGGTCACCGGACGAAAGACGCTTCAGCTCTGCAGAAATCCATTTCGGATAAACTGCGTCAGTTGATGTACACCGAAAATGAAATTCTCTTGTCAACTTCCTCGGGCAGCGGCCTGATGGAAGGTGCGATCCGCTCCTGCACCGCCAAACGCGCAGCGGTTTTCTCTATTGGAGCATTCGGTGACCGCTGGTTCAGGATGGCGGAAAGTAACGGTGTGCCTGCGGATAAATTTTCTTTTGAGCTTGGCAGCTGCCCCGGAGCGGAAGATGTTGAAAAAGTCCTTGCCACAGGAAATTATGATCTTATAACAATAACCCATAATGAAACAGCTACCGGTGTTGCAACCCCGCTTGAGCCGATTGCTGAAGTATTGCGGCGTTATCCTGAAGTGGTCTTCTGTGTCGATAGTGTCAGCTCTCTGGGCGGACATAAAATTGAAGTTGATAAGCTTGGGATCGATATCTGTATCGCTTCCTCACAAAAATGTCTTGGCTTGCCCCCCGGATTATCACTTTGCTCAGTTTCGGAAAAAGCAATTCAGAATGCGCTTAAAGTGCCGCACCGCGGTTTGTATTTTGACTACGTAGAACTGTATAAATTTGTGAAGGAAAAAAATTATCAGTATCCGTCTACGCCGTCTTTGTCGCACATGTATGCGTTGGACTTCCAGCTGGACCGGATTCTGGCGGAAGGGCTGGATAACCGCTTCGCGCGTCATATCGCTATGGCGGAACGCGTTCGTGCCTGGGCTGGTGAGCATTTCTCGCTCTTTGCCCAGGAACACTGCCGTTCAAATACAGTTACCTGTATCCGCAATGGCCCTGATTTTAGCTTTACCAGTCTCAACAGCGCGCTGGGCGAACGCGGTTTCAGTATTTCCAATGGTTATGGAAAAACCAAAGATCTGACTTTCCGCATAGCCCATATGGCGGATGCCACACTCGCGGACATCGACGAGCTTTTAGCCGCTATCGATGATGTTCTGCAATTATAATCAGCTATGCTATATCAGGTAAGACAAAACTCTGGCACAATGCCGAGTTCTGTCCTGCCCTTTCGAGGAGTAAATAAATGAAAATTCTGCTTACAGAAAAAATTGCCGCAGATTCAGTGGAGTACCTGCGCCGGCAGGGCTTCGAGGTTGATGAACGCTTTGGCCTGAGTCAAGCTGAAATTGAGAACATCATGGCACCTTACGATGCGCTGATTGTCCGCAGCGCCACCAAGGTAACGGCCAAGCTGTTGGAACAGGCTGAGAACCTCAAGGTTGTAGGCCGTGCTGGTAATGGGATCGACAATATTGATGTAAAGGCCTGTACGGAACGCGGGATAATCGTTGTCAATACACCTGAAGCCAACACCATGGCTGCGGCGGAAATGGCTGTCGCTCTGGCCACCGCCACTTTCCGCAATGTCTGCCTGGCTTATGAATCGTCGCATAACGATGATTTCCGCCGGGGAACCATGGTTGGCAATGAAATGGATGGCAAAACTGCCGGTATCATTGGCCTCGGCCGGATCGGCAGCATAGTTGCGCGCAAACTCTGCGGTCTGGGTATGAATATTGTCGCCTATGACCCTTATACGGCACCGGAACGCTTCACCAATCTAGGTATTGAGCGTTGCGAAACCCTGGACGAACTGCTGGTCCAGGCGGATCTCATTTCTGTTCATATGCCTAAGACCAAGGAAACCTATAACCTGATTGACGCTCCCCAGCTGGCCAAATGCAAGCAGGGTGTACGCATTGTAAACGCTGCCCGTGGTGGCTTAGTCAACGAAAAAGCCCTCTACGAAGCTCTGGTTGCCGGTAAAGTTGCTGCTGCCGGCCTTGATGTTCTTGAGCAAGAGCCCAATTTCAGTGCTAAACCCGGTGAACAGCAATATAAAAATCCTTTGTTGACCTTGAAGAATGTGATTTATACACCGCACTTAGGCGCCTCTACTCACGAAGCCAATGCCAATGTTGGAATCGCTGTAACTGAACTGGTCAGCAAAGCTCTTAAAGGCGAACTGGTTTCGGCAATCAATATGCCCTCTTTCAGCGGCAGCATGAACGAGCTGCGGCCTTTTGCCAGCCTGGCAGAAAAACTGGGCGCGATTTACCACCAGGCGGAAACAGCACCAATCAATAAAATTGAAATTATTTACAGTGGTGAGCTTGCCGGCAAAGATACCAGCATCCTGACGTTGTCAGTTCTCAAAGGCTATTTGGGCTCAATTAACGCCGAAAGGATCAGCTATGTCAACGTCCGTCAGAATGTCAGCGAGCGGGGAGTACAAGTTGTTGAAAGCAAAACAACGCAATTAGAGAAATACTCAAACTTAATTACTGTGCGTTTCTGCGCTGCAGAAAAAGACCTCTCAGTCTCCGGTACTGTGTTTGGGAAAAACTCCGAAATCCTGGTGGATTTCTTCGGTTATCACATGGATTTTGAGCTTTCGCCTTATGTTATCGCCATGCAGAATAATGACGTGCCGGGCATCATCGGCCGGGTTGGCACTGTTCTCGGCAAACACAACATCAATATCGCAACGATGCATTGGAGCCGCAAGAAAGATAAAATGCGCGCTCAGTCGTTCCTCTCCATCGATACACCAATCGATGAAAATATCTGGCAGGAACTTTGCGGTATAGAAGGTGTAATCCGCGTTTCGTTGCTGAATTTCTAAAAATCAGGCAAGCGGAACTGAAACCTGCAACGTAAATCGCTACACTTGTCCCGGATAACCCTGACCTGTTGAAAAAAATACCCGTCATTCCGGCCAGCCTGCTGGCTAAAACTGGTTTGACGGGTATTTAAGTGTATTCTGAAGATTTGGTTACTCTGTAACATATCAGCGAACGTCAGTTCAAGTTAACGTTACAGGAATGGTTAACGTTGCCTTATTTGGCGGTTGTGCCGCCAAAATTTCGTTCGAAGGATTCATTGATGCGGCGGCGTTCGGCGTTGGTCAGCTTCCAGCCGCTTGCACCGGCATTGGCTTCAACCTGAGCCGGAGTTTTTGCGCCAACCAAAGCTGTGCTGATATTTGGATCCTGAGAAACAAAATTAATCGCCAGCTCAGCCAATGTGCGGCCGCGTTCATCTGCTATTACCTGCAAATCTTTCAATACAGCCATGCTCTTATCCCAGAGGCGATCTTTAAAGAAGGGATAAAAGTTTTCGCGCGTATCAGCTTCCGCGAATTCAGGTTTTTCTTTAAATTTCCCTGTCAGCAGACCTCCTGCCAGCGAGCCGTAGGTCATGACGCCAATGTCACGCTCCGCACATTTTTCGATCAGTTCTGCTCTTCTGCGGTCGAGGATGGAGTAGGCAGGCTGCAGCACCTCAACTGGGATAATTTTATCAATTATGTCGATTTGCTCGAGCGTAAAGTTGGAAACACCAAAATGCTTGAATTTTCCCGTTTCCTTTAATTTCGCAATTGATTCAGCGGCTTCTTCGTCAGGAGTGGCCGGATCCGGCCAGTGAAAAAGATATATATCAATTACATCAACCTGTAAACGGCGCAAGGAGTCGTCCAGTTGCTTCTGTAAGCCTTTAAAGGATAAATCACGGACAAAGACACCTTGTTTGTTGCGGATTGTGCCGCATTTCGTTGTAATTACCGCTTCGTCCCGCCGCCCCGCGAGGGCACGACCGACGATCTCTTCTGCATGTCCGGAACCATAAGCAGGCGCAGTATCTATCAGATTGATTCCGGCGTCCAGAGCACTTCTAATCGCTGCGATTGACTGTTCATCGTCGGTATGGCCAAAATAGTCACTGCCCATAGCCCAGGTGCCCAGACCAACTTCCGATACCGAGATACCGGTTTTACCTAATGTTTTATAACGCATATCTTACCTCCCTTGTGCAAATATACCTCTATTATACCAAATAAAATCCGCCGGCTTTTAAGCAGGCGGGAAAGCCGAACAATAGGCACATTGAAGGCTGTTATCAGCTGTTATTCAGATTACGTGTATGTAATTAAGGCAAAGCGATTACATATAAGCTGCCGGATTCAAATGCCACTTCTCCCAGGGAGCGCAGCAAGGTTTCATTGACCAGGCTTTCAGGCTGGCCTGCATCATCTGTTGCCATAAACTTCTGGCGCTCTAAGTCTCCGATTACAATATAGCGGACTTCATAGTGGTCGAGCAATTGCCTGACTTCAGTCTGGTCTTCAGAAGTATAGATGGTGCGGACATCTTGCTGACGGGGAACAACAACGCTGGAGTAGGCATCAGGCGTAGCTTTGCTGGTGCGCCAGAGCCATTCATGCGTCTGCCAGCCGATAACTGTTGGCAAGCCGGTATAGGCTGATATGCGGCAGTAATCGGTGTATTGGTCGCCATAGCTTTCGAGCACAACCGGCTGGCCGCTTACTTCTTGATTGAACCAGAGAATAGCCTCATAGTCCGGAGCCAGCTCACCTGTATTGGCACCGGGTATTTCGATCGAGTCTTTTTCTGAAAACGGGTAGACACCATCCAGGCCCTGATAAAGTTCTGGTTTAAAAGGACCCAGCCATTGAGAGGCGGCTGTGAAAGGATACATTAAAGAAGGTGCCCACAAAAATAATAATAAGAATCCCAATAAACGCCGTCTGTTATTGGCAGACGCTTGATTCAGATTTCGGCTTTTAAGCCTGCCGGCTTTCTCGCTGGCTGCAGGCAGGAATAGCAGCCGCAGAGGTGCCCAGGCCAGCACGAACGACAGCAACACGAAAGCCTGGTATGTGAATTTAAACATTGTATTGGCACGCTTATAGTCACCGGAATAAATATCCACTACATAAACCAGTTCCGGCAGTAGAATTAGGCCAAAGCCGCAAATCACAAAAACCAGCAGCAAGCGATCGGTTGTTGCTAGATTAAGCAGAGGAGTCAGAAAACGGTTGTCGTCACCTTTGGCTACAGGCATTGCTGCCGTATCAAGGGTTTGCACGCTCCTGATTTCTTCTTGTCGCCTCTCATGGCTTAAATCAAACATGAAGGCCAAAGCCGCGATCAGGAAAAAGCCGTATAGCACCCACAGCTGAATTAGAGGTGTTTGATTTACAGTGCCGGCAATTGTTTTGGCAATTGGTTCAAAGCCATAGTTGAAGGGCAGGGCAATCAGGTGAGCCAGGAAAAAAACTTCCGCTAAACGGGCTATCGCGACAGTTAACGCATGCGACCAGTGCCGCTCGGCAAATCGTGCCAGCAAAGCAACTAGCGAATATGCTGCGACGGCAAGGAAAATATTTGTCACGAAGAGAAATGGGATCGCCAGCAGCACTACTCCCGTTGACGCAATCAGTATCGCCCGACCGTTTGCAATCGTGGCCGGCTGCTTCTGTTCGCGTAAAACAAACACCACTGCGCTGACTGCGAAATAAATCACAAAGTCCCAGTAGTTGCCCATCATAAACACAGCCAGCAAACCGGCAAGCAACAGCGAGTGCGGTTCCGGCAAAATTATTTTTAGTTTAGCTGACAGCGATTGTGGTTTCGTCATATTAGCAACCGGCTGTCGCAGTTTGATCAGGGAGGGGGCTGGGCCGAGCGGCCTGCTGATAATGACAGCCAGTAAGCCCAAAGCCAGTAAAACCAGGGGCAGATTAGCCACATGAGCATGTAAATCAGCGACCAGAAAAGAGTAAAAAGGAAACTCATGTATTGTTTTGTCTACAGTGTCGGGATTATAGCCAATGTATCGGGTGGCGTCAGCAAACCAGTAGAAAGCAGAGCGCTCGCCAACAGGCCAGCCCCAACGGCTGAAAACACCGTGCAGCCAACTGCCGAACCTGCTGGAGCCGTAGTAAAAAACGTGGCCATTACCGCCTAAGGTAAGTAGAACTGCGGCTGTGCCGGCGAAGACAGGCGGCAGATAAGTGGAAGTACCTGGCTTAGCCCGCCTGAACATTGTTCCCAGCAATAAAGCTATAGCAAAAGTAAGGCAAAATGTCAGCGCGAACAGAGAAGCCATCGCCAGGTTGTAGGCTGTTTCGGGCGGGATACTGCAGGCTTTAGCCCACAATGTAGTAATGTATTGGCCAAAGTAATAATAGTTGATTGGCTTACCCGCCAGCCACATATCGGCTGCCGGCAAGTAATCTGTGCGCCATAGCGACATCATAAAGCCGTAATCCATGAACTTCTCCAGCGAATCGAGCGCGGGGTGAAGACCACGGGCAAAGGTCCACACCAGAGAAGTCAAGCCGAATAATGTTTCTTCAATACCCCAGTAAAGCAAGGTTTTAGGCTGGGTGGCTGACCGCCAGAAGGAACGGTTAAGCGGCGAAAGATGAACCGCTGCAGCCAAAAGCACAAGTATTGACAGAATTGTCAGTTGCCGAAAAGGTGCCAGCTTTAAGCTGGCCAAGATAAATACAACTACAGCAACCAGAACCAGCCCCAAAGGTTTGGCAAAGAGGAAGCCGCGATCAGGCGAAACCCGAAAAAGCCTGCCGGCCAGGGGCAAAACTGCAAATCCGAATATGGTAAGTGTCAGCCACCAAAGGAAAAAAGCGGGTGTATCAGAACCCAGCAGTGGGAAAGCCAGTATAGCGGGTAAGAACGGCAGCAACAGCGGCAACCAATGCAACCAACGTTGGCGTGACGTTTTCATGAGTGTCTCCGCGAGTTGGATTCGGACTCAGCTTCGTGCGGGCGTGCCGATTCCAGATAGCTGCCGGCGGCAACAGCAGTTTCGTTAGCCAGTCGGATCGCGTAATTCATCCCTCTGTCCTCGGGGTAAATCTGAGCCATGCCGGCAAGATAAATCCCGGCGGCCGGGGTTTCCATTTCAGGTTGTTGCGCCGGGTAGCCACAGGTTATGACAGGCTGAGCGTAACGCGTGCGCCGTAAGCGCCAGTCCATCAGATCGGCCAGATTAAAGGCAGCATACATTTTGCGCAGACCAGCGATAAATTCCTGAAAAATCTCACCATCTGATTTAATCCATAGCGGATCAGAAACATCAAGATAACGGGATAAATAAATAATTGAACCGCCGTAAGGTCCAGTTCCGGTCATATTTGTGTGCTCTATCACTACGACAAACGGCAGCTTATCGCAAACCGTTGTCCAGTAATAGGGTGAAAGACTTTTGCGCACACGCAATACCAGGCACAAATCACCTTTGTACTGAACCTGGCGCACACGCCGCATATACTGATCAGGCAGTGAAAGGCTAGTGACAATATTGGCGAACTGGCGGGAAGCAACAGCTGCTATAACTACATCGGCGGTAAAAGCAGCCTGACTGCAGTTGTCGAGAATGCAGGCAACCTGATAACGCCGGCCACGACGGATAATATCCATAGCGGTGTAGCCATAATGAATACGACCGCCGCTTTCTTCAATGCCTCGCACCAAAGCATCGATCAGCAATTGAAAGCTGCCCTGCATGTAGCCAAGCTTCTGTCGGCTGAACTTATTGGCCCGAGAACCACCGCGCAGCTTGAATTTATTCCAAATCCACACTGCTGAAACCCGGTCAGCATCTTGGTCAAATTTGGCGCGCAGCAGGGGTTGCCAAAGCCGTTCACAAGCTTCGCTGCCGCAGGTGCGTTTAAGGTAAGACAAGGCTGTCTCTTGTTCCAGAGGTTTGTAATCTTTAATCCGGCCGGACTTTAGCACCAGCAGACCGGTGCGCAGCCGCTGTGTCACAGGGATGCGGCTAAAACGCAATAAATCGACTGCTCCGGAAAAAGGAAACAGTCGGCCGCCTGAATATAAGGCATCACGTGTTTCATGGTGAGTCAGAGAATTTGCGAGTCCCAGTTCTTCGACCAGGTTGATCAGTTCCGTATCGCTGGTAAAAAAATGATGATAGATGTGTTCCAGGCGCGTGCTGCCCATGGGAAACGTTGCTGCCATTCCCCCGGCTTCCAGAGTAGATTCCAGTAGAATTACTGCCCGGCCTTGCTTAGCAAGCCGAAACGCCGCTACCAGACCAGTCAGGCCGGCGCCGATAATACAGACAGTTTTTTCTTGAGCAGGGGAATTGTGAGCCATGCACCGGAACCTTTCTGACAGATTAGATTATCTTGCGAGCTTCCAGATAGTAGCGTTTTTCATGAGCCTCGCCCATCGAAAAGGTTTTACGCGGCAAAACTCCTTCACGGGCGATAGCTGTGAAAAAGTCATTTTTCTCCAGTACAGGCAAAAGTAAGCCGGAGGCACCGTTTGCTGCCAGCGAAAGCATAGCTGCGTTGCCGTGAATATAATCCACACGCCCGCCCTGCTGTTCTACCAGCAGATCGATCAAGCCACTGACACGCTCTGCCGCTAAAAGACTGCCGCCAGCTGGTTTTGCAAGGTTCAAAAGTCGGCAACCGTCAGGCTGCAACAATGGCAGCACCAGACTGCCGTCACTGTAAGCGACTGCTGCCGGGAGCATTTCCGGCTTGGCAGGCAGTGGCTCAGCAGCAGCTGTAATTGACGCCTCGCTGCCAAAGAAGGCTGCGACAGTCTGCCGGAAAAGTTCAGGTTCGATGTTGAAGATGACACGGTGTATCGGCTCAAATTCCAACCCGGAATCATGAATATTGATTATCTCGACTAAAGCGTAGCGGGCAGGATGATCGGGCCCGAAAACAGCTTTGTTATTATCATAATGAGTTTTGGCTGTGGCCAGTGAATGGTTGCCATCGCCGACAGCGAACAGCATACCGTCACGCCGTCCGCTTTCCAGATTGGCCAAATTGTCTAAAGCAGCCAGCAGGTCCCGGTTCTCCGGGGTTATTTTGTAACCTGCAAGATGACCGCCGCCCTGCATCAATTCAAAATCGTACAGCGGTTCTCCCTGCTGTTCAGCTGCCCGAAAAAGCGGTTCAATTACAGAATGTTCCGGATCATCAATCAGCAACTGAACGTGCGGCAACTCCAGCGGCGCGTCACGGCGGATCGCCACCCGCGGTGGAATCCGGTCCAGTACTGTGCCTTCGCTGGCCCGGATTAAGTTCCGGTTGCCGGGTTTATAGTCATATTTATCAAGATCAATTGCCAGCACGAGCCCCAGGCGACCGTTCGCTCCCGGAGGCGTGCGTTTTAAAACTACCGCGGCTGTGCCAATAGACTGTAAAACACCCTGCTTCAGATAATCCCGCATCGCAGTGTTAATACTATCGATCCGACTTTCAACTGAAGTTTCTCCAGGGTGTTCCAGATAATACTCCGGCAGGACAAGATGAAGCGCTGAGGGCGCTGAGCCAACAATCCGGGCTGTCTCCTCCCAGTATTCCGGTTCAGAAGTGAACTGGTCACAGGCTACAACCGCGAAACGTGTCAGGTCTGTTTCCGGTGCGGGCAAATATAATTCAGGTATTTTGACCCCACAAGCCTGGCTGACAGCTGCAAGCATACCATTAGAGTCGGGAACAGAATCTGGCATGAGGGCAATCCTCCTCCTATAAGTAAGTAAATTGTTACTTGGTGCGGGAAACCGGCAGGATTAATCTCAGGCGTGAAGTGGTGTTCTGACCCGAAACTGAACCAGACTGAATTAAAAAAGCCAGTCTGATTTAACTGCATTGATTGCCACATTTTAGCATAAAAGACATCTTGTTCAAACACACATGACCTGATAAGGCGGCCAACTTGTAATCAAATACCAGTTTAAGGTAAAATGAAACGTCAGTCCGACCGTTATCAACGAACTGAAATGTCCGAAAGAGCGAGGTAAGTTGTCCATGCAGAAGCTGGGCTTAAATGAAATTCGGGAAAAATTCCTGTCATTTTTTGAATCAAAAGAACATTTGCGGTTGAAGAGTTTTCCGCTGGTACCACAGAACGACCCGTCCGTTCTGCTGATTAACGCCGGTATGACACCGCTGAAACCATATTTTACCGGCGCTGAAGTGCCGCCTGCCCCGCGGGTTACAACTTGCCAGAAATGCATTCGCACGCCGGATATTGAACGTGTTGGCAAAACCTCCCGTCACGGCACCTATTTTGAAATGCTGGGTAATTTTTCCTTCGGTGATTATTTTAAGGCCGAAGCAATCGCCTGGGCTTGGGAATTTTGCACCGAAGTGCTGGAAATCCCTGAAGCCAGGCTTTATGTAACGGTTTATCACGAAGACGATGAGGCCTACAACATTTGGCTGAATGATATCGGCCTGCCCGCCAGCAAAATATCACGCCTGGGCAAAGAAGATAATTTCTGGGAGCACGGCATCGGCCCCTGCGGACCCTGTTCTGAGATTTTCTTTGACCGCGGATCCGATAAAGGCTGTGGGCGCGCCGACTGCTCAGTTGGCTGTGACTGCGACCGTTTCATTGAGTTCTGGAATCTTGTTTTCACCCAGTTCAATAAAGAAACCGATGGTTCCTACACACCGCTGGCCAAGAAAAACATCGACACTGGTGCCGGCCTGGAACGCTTTGCCTGCATAATGCAGGACGTTGACAACCTGTTTGAAGTAGACACAATTCGTGCTATCCTCGACACGGTCTGTGCCAAAGCCAAGGTTGAATATGGTTCCGACGAACGCAGTGATGTCGCCATTCGTGTTATTACCGACCATATCCGTTCTACTACTATGATGATTTCTGATGGAATTCTGCCTGCCAACGAAGGCCGCGGCTACGTCCTGCGCCGCCTGTTGCGCCGCGCTGCCCGCTTTGGCCGTCTGTTGGGCATTGACGGTTCGTTTCTTAGTGAGATTTCACAAGTGGTGATCCGTGAAAGCAAAGCGGCTTATCCCGAACTAGCTGAAAAAGAAACCTATATCCGGACGATTATCAGTAAAGAAGAAGAAGCATTTTCCCGCACCATTGCCCAGGGGAGTGAAATTCTCACCGGCATGCTGGAAGAGGCAAGGCGCGAAGGCCGTACGACAATTGCCGGTGAAGACGCATTCAGGTTGCACGATACCTATGGTTTTCCGCTGGATCTGACCCGTGAAATCGCGGCAGAGAACGGTCTGGCGGTTGCTGAAGCCGGGTTTATCGCAGCCATGAAGGCTCAGCGCGATGCTGCTCGCAATGCACGTAAAGCCAGAGTTGACACTGCCTGGGGCGGCAGCGAACTGCCGGCCGAATTGCAGGCAGATCGTGAGCCGACGGAATTTGTCGGCTATTGTGACCTGGACGCTGCTGCTGAAGTACGCTGGCTGATTCAGGAAGATGAAGACGGTAATCCAAACCTGGTTACCGCTGGTTTTGCCGGCACCAGGCTGACTCTGGTTACCGACCGCACACCTTTTTATGCGGAAGCCGGCGGTCAGACGGCTGACATTGGCATCGTCACTGCGGATGACCTGGAAGCTGAAGTTGTCAGTGTAAAGAAAGACGCTTCGGATAAGTATCTGCATTTGCTTGAGATCAAAAAAGGCAGCATTAAGGTGGGTCAGCAGGTGCAAATGCAGGTTGATGCTGACCGCCGAATGGCCACAGCACGCAACCACACAGCTACTCATTTGCTGCAAAAGGCTTTGCGTACTGTTGTTGGTGAGCATGTTGAACAGGCAGGTTCACTGGTAACACCTGACCGCCTGCGTTTTGACTTTACTCATTTCCAACCGCTGACTACGGAGCAGATATTGGAAATCGAACGCATTGTCAACCAGACCATTCTCAACGACTTGCAGGTTAACACCCTGACAGTACCGCTCACTGAAGCCAGGAAGCTAGGTGCGCTGGCGCTGTTTGGTGAAAAATACGGTGAAAATGTACGTGTTGTCACTGTTGGCGATTTAGCAAAGCCCTTCAGCCGCGAACTCTGTGGCGGGACTCATCTTGACCACACCAGTCAGGCCGGTCAGCTGCGGATCATCAGCGAAACCGGTATAGCTGCCGGAGTCCGCCGGATCGAGGCAGTCACGGGGATGGCCGCTTATGAGCTGGCCCTGGCTGAAAAGGCCATTCTGGCTCAAACCGCCGCGTTGCTGAAAACGCCGGAGGCTCAGCTGCCAACTCGTGCTGCGGCCATTCTGCATAACTTGCATGAAAGCGAAAAACAAGCCGAACGCATGCAGACTGAAGCTGCTGCCGGCCAGGCTGTTGAACTCGCAGGCCAGGCCGTTCGCATTGGGCCGTTTCAGGTTGTTGCTCAAAAAGTTGAAGCAGATAACCCCGACCAGCTGCGTCAGTTGGCTGATCGAGTTCGTGACCGCCTGGAAACAGCAGTGGTGCTGCTGGCAGCGGATCAAGGCGGCAAGGTTGCTCTGGTGGCAATGGCTGATAAAGCAGCAGTTGCAGCGGGTGCTCATGCCGGCAATCTGGTCAGGGAAGCTGCACGCATAACCGGCGGCGGTGGCGGCGGCCGCGCTGATATGGCCCAAGCGGGTGGTAAAGACGTCAGCAAAATTGAAGAAGCACTTGCAATCGCCGCAACTTTTCTTGCGAGGTGATCAAATGGAAAACTGCCTGTTTTGTAAAATAGTCCGGGGCGAATTGCCATCAACCCGAGTTTACGAAGATGAAGCTGTAATCGCGTTCAATGATCTGCATCCAGTGGCGCCAGTTCATGTTTTAATTGTGCCCCGCCGCCATTTTACGGATCTTAACGAAATGGCTGCGTCTGAAGACGGCCCGGCAGTGATGACAGCTGTGCTCAAGGCAATCCCGAAAGTTGCAGCCGCAACAGGTGTACTTGAATCGGGCTACCGCCTGATCAACAACTGCGGCGCAGGTGCCGGCCAAAGTGTGCCGCACGTGCATTTTCACTTACTGGGCGGCGTAAAAATGGGTGAAAAAATTCTCTGATCCCAGAGAAGACGGCCTGAGCTGATTGCCATATGCGTCAGTGCTGTCTGACGCTGTCTGAACCAGCCTATTATTGACGTAGACCCCGTATAGCTTGTATAATATTAACGATGCCGCTTGAAAAGCTATGTTATCGGCGGTACAGATTTCACTGTGAGGGGAGGGAGAACAGTTGTCTGAAATTAGAGTAAAAGAAAATGAATCCCTTGACAGTGCGCTTCGCCGCTTCAAGCGTTCATGTGCGCGTTCCGGAGTACTCGCTGAAGTAAGGAAACGTGAACATTACGAAAAGCCCAGCGTCCGGCGTAAGAAAAAGTCGGAAGCCGCCAGGAAAAGAAAGCGCTAAACGCATGATCAAGGAACAGCTTTTGCAGGATCTGAAGACCGCCATGCGGGAAAAAGATACCCTGCGCAGGGATATGCTTCAGATCAGCCGGGCAGCAATACTGCAGACAGAAAAAGACACACTGACTGAACTGGACGAAGCCGGCGTAATTGCCTTAATCGCCAAAGAAGTCAAAAAGCGTGAAGAACTGTTGGCAGATCTGGAAAACAGCGGCCGTCAGGATATTATTGATCGGACTAACGCTGAAATAGCTGTGTTTAAAGCGTATTTGCCGGAGCAGATGGACGAAACGCAAGTTGAGGAAATCGTGCGCAAGGCAATCGCCGCCACAGGTGCGGTATCTGCCCGAGACATGGGGATGGTTATGAAAGCCGTAATACCCGAAATCGCCGGCAGAGCTGACAACAAGTTGGTCAACCAGGTCGTAAGACGGCTCCTGGCTTGAACCTGAACCACTAATTGCATTTAGGAACAAACAGGAGCCCGATGTCTCTATTGATGTCGGGCTCCTGTTAACTTTATATTCAGATGTATCGTCTGATAATTTGGCAGGATATGATTTTTATCCAGAAGGAAAAACATGACTGAAATAACTCAGAAAAAATGGACAGCCCTGGAGCAGACACCGCAAAGCGGCAGTTTGCTGCAGCGTGTACTCCAGGCCAGAGGTCTGCAAACAGAAGCTGAGCGGCTGGCATTTCTGGATTGTTCACTGGCGAGCCTGAAAGACCCTTTCCGGCTCCCGGGAATCAAGGCGGCAACAAACCGCTTGGCACAAGCTGTGCGTCAGGGTGAGAGGATTCTGATCCACGGTGACTTCGACGCGGACGGCTTGACCGCTACAGCCTTAATGGCAAGGCTTCTGTGCTCTTTTGGCGCTGAAGTGGAATGCATAATCCCTGATCGTCTTAGCGATGGTTATGGCATCTCCGTGTCGGCAGTACGCCGGGCTTTAAATGACAAGCCTGCGGCTTTGTTGCTCACTGTTGACTGTGGCATTTCTGCAGCTGCTGAAATCGCTGAATTAAACGAACTCGGTCTGGAAGTCATCGTTACAGATCACCATGAATGTCCGGCGGTATTGCCGCAGGCCTTAGCAGTGATCAACCCGCGCCTGGAGGGTAATCCTGATTCCGAGCAGCTTGCCGGAGTTGGTGTGGCTTATAAACTGGCTCAAGCTTTGTGTCTCGAACTCGGTGCTCCGGGACGCGAACAGCAAGGCCTGGCTTTTGTGGCTGTTGGCACAGTAGCGGACGTTATGCCGCTTACCGGCGAAAACCGCATCCTGACCGCCAACGGTCTGCAGGCCTTGAATCAAGGCAAGCTCGTCTGCTTCAACGCATTATTGACTGCCTGCGTCAATGGCAGCAGGACGGTAACAACTACAACCATAAGCTTCGCGCTTGCGCCGCGGCTTAATGCCGCCGGCCGCCTTGGCAAAGCTGAACTGGCGCTGGAGCTCCTGCTGACAGACGATCCCGCCGAGGCCAATCGCATTGCTCTTGAACTAAATGGGCTAAACGAAGAACGGAAGGCGATCGAAGCGGAAATTTTCGCCCAGGCTGCTGAAGAAATTGAAAACAACCCTGCGGCAGCAGCTGCAGGGCCGCTGGTTGTAGCAGGTGAAGGCTGGCACCACGGCGTCATCGGTATTGTTGCCTCGAGGCTTGTGGAGCGCTATTCCCGTCCGGTAATTGTACTGGCGGGCGAGGAAGGTATTTACCGCGGCTCAGGACGCAGTAGCGGCAGTTTCAATCTGCTGGCTGCTGTTGCGGCGGCAGGTGAATTTACCGAACGCTACGGCGGGCATCGTCAGGCTGTCGGCCTGACTCTAAATGAAGATCAATTGCCCGGTTTCCGTCTGCAGTTGCATAGTTACAGCAAGGCAAACGCTGAATCTATTGCAGATGCAGACTTGCAAACAGCTGATCTGGTGGTACAGCCTGCTGAACTCACATTGACGGCAGCAAGGGAGCTAGAGCAGCTGCAGCCTTATGGCGCAGCCAATCCCGAGCCTCTGTTTATCGCTGAAGGCATGCGGATTCTGGAAAGCCGTCCCGTAGGCAGCAATGGCCGTACTCTGAAGCTAAGGTTCGAGGCCTTAACTGCTGAAGGTAACATGATGATTGAAGGCGTCGGTTTTGGCATGGGCGAACAGGCGGCTGATTATCAGCGCAACGCCTGTTTTGATGCCCTATTCAGTCTTGATGTTAACCGCTTTAACGGCCGGGAATCCTGTCAAATTAAGGTGCGCGATTTGCAGCCTGGTAATTATGCAAAAGCTCAGCCTATACCCAAAGGGGGAGAATAATTATGAGCGCGATGCTCGACACAATTGAAAAAAGCGACATCGCCCAAACGATCCAAACTATCTGCCGGCGATATGAAGCGTACTCCGGTGAAAGTTCGGAGCCCATAGAAAGAGCTTATAAGTGGGCTCTGGAAGCACATGGCGGCCAGCTGCGCGCCAATGGGGAGCCTTATATCATTCACCCGGTGGCAACCGCCGAGATACTTACAGAGCTGGAGGTTGACAGCGATACAATTATCGCTGCCCTGCTTCACGATACTGTCGAAGACACGGCCTGCACAATTGAAGAAGTGCGTGAGCTTTTTGGTGAAGATGTCGCAGCTTTAGTTGACGGTGTCACAAAACTTGAACGGATTTCTTTTACTTCCAAAGAAGAAGTCCAAGCCGAAAATTTCCGTAAAATGTTCCTGGCTATGGCAAAAGATATTCGGGTAGTCATTATTAAGCTGGCGGATCGCCTGCATAATATGCGTACCATGAAGCATCTGCCGCTGGAAAAGCAGGAAGATAAAGCCCGCGAAACGCTCGATATCTACGCCCCGCTGGCCCACCGGCTTGGTATCTACAAGATTAAGTGGGAGCTGGAAGATCTCTGTTTGCGGTACATCGACCGCGATGCATTCTATGAGCTGGTTGGTTCAATTTCTCAGAAGCGCTCAGAGCGTGAACAGTACCTGGAAGAAATTGTTCTGCAGTTGCAAACCAAAATCAAGGAAATGGGAATCAAGGCGGAGATTGAAGGCCGCCCCAAACATTTCTACAGCATCTATCGTAAGATGAAAACCCAGGACAAAAGTCTGGACCAGATCTACGATTTGTTTGCCACGCGGGTAATTGTTGATTCTGTTTCCGACTGCTACGCCATTCTCGGCCTGGTTCATGAGCTGTATAAGCCGATGCCGGGCCGCTTCAAAGACTATATTGCCATGCCCAAGCCCAACATGTACCAATCACTGCACACTACGGTGATCGGGCCAAAAGGGATCCCTTTCGAGGTGCAGATCCGCACTTTCGCGATGCACCGGACAGCTGAATACGGTATCGCTGCACACTGGCGCTACAAGGAAAAACCCGGCACTGCTAATGACCGTGATGATGGCAAGCTGACCTGGCTGCGCCAGCTGTTGGAATGGCAGAAAGACATGCGTGATGCCGGCGAGTTTATGGAGTCGCTCAAGAGCGGTCTGGTTGCTGACGAAGTATTTGTCTTCACTCCCAAGGGCGAGGTACGCAGCCTGCCGCTGGGCGCTGTGCCGATTGATTTTGCTTATAACATCCACAGCGGGATCGGCAACAGCATGTACGGCGCTAAAGTCAATGGCCGTATCGTGCCGCTGACCTATGAGCTTAAGACTGGCGATATCGTTGAAATACTGACTTCCGAAAAAGTGCATGGGCCCAGTCGCGACTGGTTGAAGATAGTCAAAAGCAATTCAGCCCGTTCAAAAATCAGCGCTTGGTTCAAAAAAGAAATGCGCGAGGAAAATGTGGTCCGCGGCCGCGAGATTATTGAGCGTGAAATCAAGAAAACCGGCTTTACTACCACGCAGCTGCTGAAACAAGAGTTTCTGGAGCCTATTTACCGTCGCTATACCCTGAATTCTGTAAACGATCTTTACGCTTCCGTTGGTTTTGGCGGACTTTCGGCTGGCAGGATTGTACCCCGCTTGCGTGACGAATATATCCGCTCGCTGCCTGAGGAGGAACGCACTCGCCTGGGTTACCGTGTCAATCCAACGGGGCAGGTGGTTTTCAGCACCCAGCCGCTGCAAATGGAAGAGGCCGCCAAAAAGACCAACCGCGCGGAGCGTAAGCGCAGTTACAGCGATAAAGGCATTGTCGTCAAAGGCATCGACAATTTATTGGTACGGCTTTCCCGTTGCTGCAGCCCGGTACCCGGTGATAAAATTATCGGCTACGTAACCCGCGGCAAGGGCGTTGCTGTTCACCGCACCGATTGCAGCAACATCCGCAATCTTCTCTCTGCTGCGCCGCTTTCCGGTGCTGATGCTGAGCGTGCTTCACGCCTGATCGATGTCAGTTGGGCGGATGAAACAATTGAATCGTCCTTTACGGTTGAACTGAAAATAATTGCCCATGACCGGAGGCACTTACTGGCGGATGTTTCGAACGCGATTTCAGATGAGAAAGTTTCGATTATTTCCGGTCAGATGACAGCTATGAAAGACGTTACAGCAACCTTGCTGATGACTATTGAGGTCAGCAGCCAGGCGCAGTATGACCGCGTAATCGGCCGGATCAAGGCCATACGTGATGTAATTGAGGTTAAACGGGGCCATTAAAAATCATCTGCAAAAAAGCAACAAGAAAATACAACCTGCCGCAAATTTGTTGCATGGGCTTTACCTTTCATACGATACAATCAGCGTATGAGCACCAGATATGAAATGAGCGAGATCGAAAAAACTCTCCTGCCAGGCTCCGACCCGGAGCTTATTCAACAGGCCGTCAATGACTATTCTCTGGCCTGTGGTACTGCTTGCCGTTTTATTGACAATCTGGGTGCTACCGTGTTTATCAGCCGTGAGCCGCAAGAGCAATTAAACGTCTGTGAATTTGCCGGCAAAGTGCTGCCGGGAGCGCCAAACGAAAACATCAGCGAAGCCGGCTGCGCTAAAGTTTGTGAAAATGCCCACCTGTACGGTTGCTACCAATCTGAGCGTTTTGGCGGCCGGTATATTTACTTTTGCCCGATCGGCCTGACCCACTGGGCTTCGCCCATTATGCAGGAAGGTACTGTAATTGGTGCTTTGGTTGGCGGTCCGGTTCATCTGGTTGACCCGGAGGAATTCCTGATTGAGGAAATGGCAGCTAAAAACGGGATCCATCAATCGCATCTGCCGCGTCTGCGGCAGGAGATGGCTGCTTTACCGGTGGTTGCCACCGAACGGGTTAACAGCATGAGTGAAATCCTGTTCCTGGCTGCCCGCGGTCTTTCTGACCATACATTCAGTGAACTGGATATCCGCAAAGGTTCAACTGATCTGCAAGCCAGGCTCTGGGAGCAGGTCAGCTTTATGAAAAACTATTCCTACGCCAGCGACGATATCCTGGCATACCCAATTGAAAAAGAGCAGAGGCTGCTGGAACTGATCGAAACCGGCAACAAAACAGGCACACAGGAACTGCTCAACGAGATTCTCGGCCATATCTTTTTTTCCAGCAGCGGTACAATTGAGATCATGCGGGCCAGGGTGATTGAGCTGGTGGTTCTTCTGTCACGCGCTGCTATTCGCGGCGGCGCCGATGTGGAGCAGATCTTTGGCCTGAACTACATGTATTTGAACAAAATCAGCAGCTTCCGCAATATTGATGAAATCGCCTACTGGTTGTCCGGTATCCTCGGTCGCTTTACTGACCAGGTATTCAACTTAACAAATGTCAAGCACGCGGACGTAATCTATCGGGCGATCGATCATGTGCGCAAGAATTATATGAAGAAAATCACACTCGAAGATACTGCCGCCCGGGTATTTCTCAGTCCTGCGTATTTCAGCAGGATTTTTAAGGAAGAAATGAAAGAGAACTTCAACAGCTATGTTAACTCCGTCAGGGTTGACGCAGCCCGCCGTCTGCTGCTGAAGGAGAATATTCCGCTGGTGGAGATAGCAACCATGGTTGGATTCGAAGGACAAAGCTATTTCTCAAAGGTTTTCAAAAAAAATGTCGGCGTTACACCTGGCCGCTACCGCGAATCGCGCGGCAACACGCCAGGCCCGCACAAATAACAGCTAAATTTCTGGAAATAAAAAATTAGACTTGAAATGTGAACTATTAACGAAAAATAAAAATGACGACAAAACAGGAGGATTTTATGGAAGTTTTGGAAAACATTTCTCAGGCACTGCAGAAGGGCAAGGCCAAAGATGTAAAGGCACTGGTTGAACAAGCTCTTAAAGACGGGCTCACACCGCAGACAATCCTTAATGACGGGTTGCTGTCTGGTATGGGTGTTGTCGGCGTAAAATTCAAAAACAACGAAGTTTATGTTCCCGATGTTCTGATCGCAGCGCGGGCAATGAAGGCCGGTACTGAAATCCTTAAACCCCTGTTGGCAGCTGCCGGAAGCAAAGGGCTGGGCAAAATTATTCTTGGCACAGTCAAGGGTGATCTGCACGACATCGGCAAGAACCTGGTGGGCATGATGATGGAAGGCCAGGGCATTGAAGTTATCGATCTCGGTGTTGATGTGTCGGTTGATCGCTTCATTGAGGCGGCGAAAGAACATGATGCCAAAATTATCTGCGCTTCAGCCCTCTTGACCACAACCATGGGCGAAATGAAGAGCATTGTGGAAGCTGCCAAAGCAGCCGGCATCCGTGACCAGGTAACGATCATGGTCGGTGGGGCGCCGGTTAACGAAGCTTTCGCCAAGAGTATTGGTGCTGATATTTATACAGCGGACGCGGCGTCTGCGGCCGAAGCCGCAGCTGCTTTTCTGCGTGGCTGATTCCGCAGCACTTGCTATCCGAAAATATCGGCTCTCTTTTCACCGGTTGCGCTTGCATCCCGGAGTTGCGCGTGCTAAAATACATCAGTATTTTGTCGTTTCAGGCACTTATCCTACTCAAGCAGGAAATGCCAATACGATATTGTAATTAACAAAATATCGGAGCAGGAGGTGAAGGATCATGCCGAATATTAAATCAGCCATTAAGCGTGTCAGCGTCGCCAATAAGAAGGCCGAAGCCAACAAGAGCAAAAAGAGTGAACTGCGTACGGTTGTAAAGAAGACTCGGGCTGCGGTTACCGCCTCCGCCGATCAGGCAGGCGATATGCTGAAACAAGCCCAGGCCATTATCGACCGGGCAGCCAACAAAGGTTATATTCATAAGAATACAGCCGCCCGTCGCAAATCACGTTTGGCCAAGGCTCATAACAAAGCTGAAAAGTGAGTAATTACTCAGCTGACATTCTAAGCAAAAAAATTCCGTTCCCGGCGAAGACCAGGAACGGTTTTTTATTGCGTTTGGTAATTGCCGCTTAACCCAGCTCCGGCAATAGCGTGACTGACTTTGCCTGAGCCAGGTTCAGGCGGGTATTTTGCTTAAACCAGGCGCAAACGGTGGTATATCTTTTTACCTTTGCGCAGTAAAGCTGTATCATCCGTGAAATCAGCAGGTTGCAGGGCACGGGTGAAATCAGTGACCGCTTCATCGTTGAGATAAATGCCGCCCTGCTTCATTAAACGGCGGCCCTCGCCTTTGGAAGGGATAAGTCCTGCTTCGAGCAGTAAATCTAGCAGCAAAGGCTCAGTGGCCAGATCAGCCAGGCTCAGCTCGGTTGTCGGCATATCGGCCGCCAGGCCTTTATGCTCAAAAAGCGCTTCAGCCATTTTTCTGGCAGATTCTGCGGCCTCTTCACCATGCACAGTTTTGGTCAGTTCAAAAGCCAGGCGCTTTTTAGCCTCATTGATTTTTTCATCCTTAAGCTGTGCATACTCTTCAATTTCTGCCATTGGCAGGAAAGTCAGCAGCTTTAAGCAATTAACCACGTCAGCGTCATCAATGTTGCGCCAGTACTGGTAAAAATCCGCGGGTGAGGTTTTGTCAGGATCCAGCCAGACAGCACCCTGGGCGGTTTTGCCCATTTTTATGCCAGCGCTGGTCGCCAGCAGCTTAAAGGTCATGCCGTAAGCTTCACCTTGCTCTTTACGCCGCACCAGTTCCACACCCGCGATGATATTGGACCATTGATCATCGCCGCCCAGCTGCAGCTTGCAGTTGTGTTCACGGTAGAGCACCAGGAAATCGTACGCCTGCATCAGCATATAGTTAAATTCAAAGAAGGTAAGGCCTTTTTCCAGCCGTTGCTTGTAGGCTTCTGCTGTGAGCATGCGGTTAACAGAAAAATGGACGCCTACTTCGCGCAGAAAGTCGATATAGTTAAGGTTCAGCAGCCAGTCGGCGTTATCTACCATAATGGCTTTATCGTCACTGAAATCAATCAGCAGACTCATTTGACGCCTGAATTGCGCAACATTATGAGCGATTGTCTCTTTGGTCATTACCTGGCGAAGATCACTGCGCCCGGAAGGATCGCCGATCATACCGGTGCCGCCGCCCAGCAAGGCTATCGGTTTGTGTCCGGCACGCTGCATATGCGCCATTACCATCATCTGGACAAAATGGCCGACATGCAGACTGTCCGCGGTGGGATCAAAGCCGATATAGAATGAAACACCCGGTTTCGCCAGCAGCTCACGTACCTCGGCCTCGTGGGTTACCTGGGCCAGATAGCCGCGCTCTTTCAGGGTGTCAAATACATTTTTGGTTTCATTCACAGTCATGGCTTTCTCCTCACATTCCTAACGCCTGCCGCTTCTCGCTATTGCTTGCCTGTTCATGCTCAGGCCGCCGGCTGTTTTTAGCCAGACGCTGAATTCTGGCAGGCGTAAAAGTACATCCAATTTTAACTTGTGATCACTGGCGTGTCAAAGTCAGCGCCAGCTGGCAAACCAACGGCAAAATTCCACAAGTCAGTCGCCAGGCGATCCAGACCTGCCATACGCACAGCCGCCGGTTCTTTCATTTCCAGAAAATCTGAGCCGCGGGTAACAATTGGCAGCCTGGCATATTGGCGCATTTGCTTGAGCAGGTAACGTCCGCGTCGGTCAAATCCAAGCACCCGCAGATATTGCGGGCCGGCTGCGTTATCAAATAGAGCCAGATCTTCACGCTGTACGCCTGCCAACAAAGCGACTAACGCCCTCTGGATTCTCGTTGCAGGAAATCTTCTTGTTGCTGCCGCTGTAAGCAGATCAGCCAATAATTCCACAGAAGTTTTGGCAGGCCTGGCTGCAGCCTGTTGCAACCTGCGGCCCAAACCTTCTTCCATGCCGGCAATCTGATCCAGCTGCGTCGGAGTGTGGCTGCTCAGCAGAGACAATAAAGCAGAGGCAAACATCTCCGGGAAAACCGGCCCACTGCCAGCGGCAAGGCTTTGTAACAGCAACCCCAGTGCCGGTGCAGGCATATGGCCGGCTAGAATCTGCAGCAAGGCTGACTGGCTGCCGGCTGTTGATCTGATAGTGCTGCGGATGGCAGTAGCGCTGGCAGGACCGGCAGCGCTTGCCAGATCCTGCTCTCGATAATCCTGGCCGGCACGGGCATGGGTCCAGGGTTTCAGCTTTGAATATCCGCAGCGCTGAATTGCCTTCAAGTATTCAATCGCGAGAATATTATTCGGCGTTCTGAGCAGTTCAGCCAAATCAGGTTCCGGCAAAACTGCGGCGAGTGCCTGTTGACGGGCGGCAGGGAAGGCCAGACCGTTATCCAGGCCTATGCGTAAATTTTCTTTGAAGTCCGGGGGTTCCTCTGCCAGGACACCGGCAACACGCGTCAGTGAAGCCAGATCCCCAGCTTCACTGCCAAAGGCAAGGCTGCCGACCACTCCGGTGGCCTGCAGGCACTGGACAGCGCCCGTCGCGAATCTTTCGGCGCTGGCGGCAGCGTAAGCAAAAGGCAGTTCAAGAACCAGACTCGCGCCTTGTGCCAATGCCATGCGAGCTCGTGTCCATTTATCAACTATTGCCGGTTCACCACGTTGCGTAAAGCTGCCGCTCATTATAATAACCAGAGCGGTATCGTCACCAAAGTGAGCCTTTACTGCCTCGTATTGCAAAGCATGTCCCCGGTGAAATGGATTGTATTCAGCTATTATGCCAACTGTTTTCATGCTGCTCATTATATCAACCCTTTGGCGGGTGGTCACTTTTTGCTATCATATAAAATAAATAAACAGGCATTAAGAAAAGGCGGTGCGCGTTTTGGCATTTAAACCGCGAAAACGGCTGCTCTTGCGGCTGCTGATTATCATAGTAATTATGGCTGTAGCGGGGCTGCTGGCTGCCCGTTTCCTGCGTCGTCCCGCGCCGACCGATATTCGCTTTGCCAGCAGCTTTCCCGGCGCTGCAATACCAGGTTACACCTATAGCGGCTCAGATGAGGTGGAACGCTTGAGTTCCCGCACAGCCACTCTCTTGCTGACGAGTCAGGGCTGGCTGCAATCCTTAAGAATTGCAGGCCTGCAGACTGGCCAACCAGCCGAACCTACAATGGTTCTGGACGCTATGGACCACATGGCCGCCGCGCGAGTCGCCCTTGAAAACGCTGATCTGACAAAATTACAAACTGAGCTGAGCCGAATTCGCAGTACATTTGTAAGTCAGGAAGGTCTGGTTGCAGCTGAAGCGCTTATTGATGATGCCGGCAAAGCAGCCCGCTCCGAAGGTTTTGCCAACGCGCCCACGTTAGCCTGGCTGCGGCTGTTGGCTGAAAGCTATCAGCTGACAGGCTCGTCAGAATTACTACAAGAACTGCGTATCTCTTCTGACAGCTTTCTGGCGAGGACCGGACCGGACGGACTACTGCCGGCCGATACCCAAATTATTTTGTATCAACAGCCGCCGCCCCGCGACCCGGAGGCAACTCCCACGCCAAAACCATCACAGGAGCCAACCCCTGCGATCGAAAGCATCCGCCAGGTTGTGCGGATAGCTGACATCGATCTTTATACAATGCAGCTGCTCCAACCACTGGATGAGCGCTGGCAACTTGTACTGGACCGTAACCATGCCGTGCTGAAAGCTGCGGCATTAGAGGGAACCGTTCCTCTGTTCCAATACGCTTATGATCCTGCTATTACAGACTATATCGGTTTTACCGGCACGCAGCCGCTGGTTGAAACTGAAGCTGCCCTGCGAGTTCTGCTGCATATATATGAAGCTGGCGGTAAGTTGCCGCAAACATTAACCTATCTGCGCAACCGGTTTTATGAATCCTCAGTATTACCGGAACAGATCGACAGGGTAACAGGTGCCGCTGCCAGCGAGAGTGAATGTATCACCGGCTATGCGCTGTTAGCCAGGATAGCTCGGCTTACAACCGATGCCACTCTTTACGAGCGGTCTGCCACGCGTTTACTTTGGCATACTGCGACCAATACCCGCAGTGAAGCCTACGGGGCGATTTTTCGGACAGATCCAGACAATCGGATCCGAGTGACAGCGCGCGACAATCTTCTGGCTTTACTTGCTCTTGCCTGACTGGTAAAAGTATAAATATGCAGTTTATTACAATAAACAGGCAAACTATACCTGATTGACTTGATAATTTAATATTCTTGCATTATCCATCTAAAAGACTGTACGGAATATGTGATAAAATGACAGTGCTTATACCTGTCTCAACATCTTTGCTGACGGCGAGAGGAAGTGAATTTCATTGCAGAACGTGATCGAACTCAAATCAGAGATGGATCGATTGTTCTCAAGTCTCGGCGGTGTTATTGCTGCGCGGGCCATTTTCAATGACGATGAAGAAATTGTGGAAATCCATGTTCTGAGTGACCTCACCAAGTCACCTAAACAATTAAGCCGAGATATCCAATCGGCCGCTATGGCAGCGTTCGGTTTAAACATCGACTACAAGCTGATCAGTATCGCCCAGGTAGACAGTGGAGTTGTGAACAAGCCAGCTGTTCAGATCAGTCCGCGTTTAAGCATCGGTAAAATTCTTATCGGTTTGGATAATCAATCGCTTGAGTCCACAGTTATACTGAACCATGGCGATAAAGTTTACGAAGGCAGCAGCAGCGGCCCGCTTGCAACCCGCAGCCGAGTCAGCGCTACAGCAGCAGCGGCCATTCAGGCCCTTAAAAAATTCTTTGGACCAAACATCAGTATTTCTTTGATAGAATATCAGCGCCAGGCTATTGGCGGCACCGATTGCTATACCGTTGCCCTTTCCTGGTCGGATGGGGTGCGTGAAAGCATCCGTTACGGGATCGCGCCCCTGTGCGGTCCTGAATCAGAGGTCAAAGCCATAGTCCGTGCGATACTTTCGGCTGTCAATCGCGCTGTATCTTTTTGTGAAGACAGAGGTTCCTGACTTAAGTCAAGGATCTGCGGACATCTATCGGCCCGCCTAAGCTCGGTAGTTAAAGCAGCTTGGAATGACAGACTGGTGAAGCGAAGCGGAACAACCTGCTTGAATAGCGGAGGAGCAGAGTCCTATGTAGGAGGTTGTTCAAGGTGAAATTTAAAAACGCCCTGGGAGTCCTGGCCGCTTTACTGGCTCTTATTCTCTCAACCGGCGCCAACTGGCGTATACTCTGATCAAGAGGAAGTCGACCGGCAACGGTCGCAGCCACTGAAAATGCCGGTCTGTCATTTCATCATATTTAGATCAACGGCGGCTTTCGCTGCTGTTTAGACTGCGGCTCTGCCGCACATCGTTTGTAAAAAGCAAAAAAGAGAGAGGCAACAAGTGGAAAATGTCGGCAACAGCTAACCGCAGCCTGCGGACTTATATATACTTAACGATCACGGCTGGCTTCGCCTTGTTGCTGGGCTTAACATTTACTCAGCTTGAAACCCTTGTGCCGGTACTTACTGGCGTTCTTTTCCTGGCTGTTCTGGCTGTTATTGCCGAATCTCAGGGGATTGCGATCGATAACGACAAAGCAATATCCATATCCTTCGCGATTAATATCAGTGCCTTGTTGCTGTTTGGCATTGCTGCGGCTGCCTGGGTATCTTTTGCCACTGCTTTCTTTGCCATAGTTGATGTCGGCCGCGGACGCAAACAGCATTTTCTCAACACACCCATTTACAAATTTTCGTTCAATGCCGCAAATTACATGATTTCGATTATAGCCTGCGGCACTGTTTTTGAATTCCTTGGCGGCACTTACCTCCGCCACCTCAACCTGGTTGGCTTCGAACAAACTTTCATTGCAGTTGCCGGAATGCTGCCGGCAATTATTACCGGAATGGCGGTTTATGTTTTCATCAATACTGCCATTGTCATGGTCTATTTCGCGTTGCAGGATCCGGATAACAAGTCAATTCTCAATGACTGGTTCCGGATCTTTTCCTGGTCTGCTGTCAGTATGCTCTGTGTTGGCGCGCTTGGCGTTTTGTTGACGCTTGTTTATTATTCTTTTGGCGGTTGGGCTGTTCTGCTCTTTTTTGCTCCTTTCATGTTGTTCCGTTATGCCTATGTCGGCTTTTCTTCGGTGCAAAAAGGCTACCTCGATACGATCCAGGCCTTTTCTGCAGCACTGGAAGCAAAGGATAAATACACTGTCGGCCATGCCCGGCGAGTAGAACGTTATTGCGAAATTATCGCCCGTGAAATGAATCTTTCGAATGACCGCACCAAGGTGCTCAAAAAGGCTTCATTACTGCACGATATTGGCAAAATCGGCATCAGCGAACGCATCCTTAACAAAGACGGGCTGTTGACTGATGAAGAATATGAAGAAGTCAAACAGCATCCTGTGATCGGTGCCCAGATGCTGGAAGGTATTGAGTTTTTACACCGCGAAGTCAGAATAATCCGCGCGCATCATGTTCATTTTGATGGCAGCGGTTACCCGGAAGATTGCACTGAGGATGCGAATTTGCTGGAAGCCCGCATTCTGACTGTTGCTGACTCCTTCGACGCGATGACCTCGGATCGTTCTTACCGCAAAGCCATGACCTGTGATGAAGCATTTGCCGAACTCAGGGCCTGCAGCGGCACTCAGTTTATGCCGGAGGTTGTTGAAGCCTTGATCAACGGATTAACGCGTGAACAGCAAAAAGAGCAAAAGGCGGCCACGCGGCAGGAAGCATTGCAATGATCCTTAGTGCTGCCTTGCTTGGAATCGTGCTCGCCCTCTTACGAGGCGGGCGTTTTTCTTATTTATCACACAAACGCATCCGGTTGCCTGTGCTGCTTTTTGTTTCGCTGGGCTGTGAAATACTGGCTGCTAATAATGGCGCGACCTGGATCGCGCGCACGTTGGCCAGGCTCGTCGGCATTCCCCCCGACGCGCCTGCCTACCTGACTGAAGCTTTCGGACGGGCCGCCTGGCTTGCAACACCGGCCGCACCTGAATTCTTTTTATTCTTGCTGGCTTTGCTTCAATACACCACAGTACTTATTTTTATCGTCCGCAATATCCGGCTTGCCGGCATGGAGCTTTTCTTGATCGGCAGCATGATGAACGGTGCTGTCATTCTGGTAAATGGCGGCCGGATGCCGGTCAGCACCTTGCTCAAAAGCTTCGGCCCTGAAGCTCTGGAGCGGATCGCAGCAGCTCCGCACTACCTGTTTGCCAAAGGCAGTGAGCCTTTGGTTTTTCTGGGTGACTGGCTGCCTTTTTGGTCTTTTGGCTGGTACATGGTCAGCATCGGTGACTTTTTTATTTCGCTCGGAGTTATTTTTCTGGTCAATTCACTTATGCAAGCGCAAACGCTTACGGTTTTTCGGGGTTCCAAGGTTGAATCCGGCGCTGATTACATTTATACTAAAGAGCGCTCGATAAATAATAAAAGGGGGATGATCAATCATGGGCTTTATTCAAACGATTTTCGCCAAAGCGAAAACCGACAAAAAGACAATAGTTCTGCCGGAATCAACCGATCCGCGCATGATCGAAGCTGCTTCCTGTCTACTCAAAGAGGAGATCGCCAATATCATTCTAATCGGAAACAAGACGGAAATTGAACAGGCAGCACCGCAATGGGATATTTCCGGCGCTCAGATAATAGATCCGCTTAAAAGTGAGCACTTTGAAGATTTCGTTACAACTTTCTACGAAATGAGAAAGGCCAAGGGCGTCACGCCGGAAAAAGCGCGTGAAACCATGCAGAACGAGCTTTACTTCGCCGTTATGCTTGTTAAGAAAGGCTTTGCTGACGGCATGGTTGCCGGCGCCGTAAACAGCACGTCCAACACCTTGCGCCCGGCGCTGCAAATCCTTAAAACAGCACCTGGTGTCAAGCTGGTTTCAGCCTTCTTCATGATGATCGTGCCCGATTGCGAATACGGTGCCAACGGCACTTTCTTGTTTGCTGACAGTGGCCTGGTCGAAAACCCTTCAGCTGCTGATCTTGCTGAAATCGCAATTTCCTCAGCCGCTTCTTTTGAAACCCTGGCACTTGAAAAAGCGAATGTCGCCATGCTTTCCTATTCAACATACGGCAGCGCCAAAAGCGAGCTGACTGAAAAGGTTATTGAAGCAACACGTCTCGCTAAAGAAAAAGCCCCGCAGATAAATCTCGACGGTGAACTGCAGCTTGATGCCGCGATTGTTCCTTCTGTTGGGAAATCCAAAGCCCCCGGCAGCTCAGTTGCAGGCTCGGCCAATGTTCTGGTTTTCCCCGACCTCAATGCCGGCAATATCGGCTACAAACTGGTACAGCGTCTGGCTAAAGCAGAAGCCTATGGCCCGATTACTCAGGGAATAGCGGCACCGGTGAATGACCTGTCGCGCGGCTGCTCTGCTGACGATATCGTTGGTGTTGTCGCCATTACTGCTGTTCAAGCTCAGGCGATGAAAAAATAAAATCACTGTGTGTAATGAAGGAGTCGGTTCCATGATTGTTCTGGTTATCAATGCCGGCAGCTCATCACTGAAATACCAGTTGATGAGAGCCGAAAACGGCGAGATTCTCGCTAAAGGCCTGGTCGAACGTATCGGCCTGCAAAACTCGCTGATTAAACATACCCGCGGCAAAGAAGCTGCCGTAACTTTCCCGACGGATATTCCAAATCACAAGGTTGCGGTCAACCTGGTGCTCGAAACCCTGACATCAGAAGAGCACGGCGCTATCAAGAGTATGGAGGAAATCGATGCTGTCGGTCATCGCGTTGTGCACGGCGGTGAAAAATTCTCCGCTTCCGCGTTGATTACCCCGGAAGTAAAGCGGGCGATCCGTTCCTGCTACGATATCGCGCCCCTGCATAATCCGCCGAACATGACAGGCATAGAGGCCTGTGAGGAAGTTATGCCCGGAGTTCCTCAAGTTGCTGTTTTCGACACTGCTTTCCACCAGACAATGCCGGCTCTTTCCTACATGTACGCTCTTCCGTATGAACTGTACGAAAAGTACGGCGTGCGTAAATACGGCTTCCATGGCACATCTCACAGCTACGTCAGCCGCCGCGCCGCGGAAATGCTCGACAAGCCATACGACAGCCTGAAGATCATCACCTGCCACCTTGGCAATGGCTCTTCAATTACCGCGGTCAAAAACGGCCGTTCCTTCGACACATCCATGGGTCTTACCCCGCTGGCCGGTGTGTGCATGGGAACCCGCTGCGGTGATATCGATCCGGCGATTGTATCTTTTGTAATGGAAAAAGAACAGCTCGACAACCACGGCATGGATAATCTGATGAATAAAAAATCTGGTGTTGCCGGCGTTTCCGGTGTCAGTTCCGACTTCCGCGATCTGTACAAAGCAGCGGGAGAAGGCAACAAGCGCGCCGCGTTGGCACTTGATATGTTCAAATACCAGTGCCGCCGTTTTATCGGTGCCTATGCCGCCGCCATGGGTGGTGTGGATGTTGTCGTCTTTACAGCCGGCATCGGTGAAAATACCCCAGACATCCGGTTCGGTGCCTGCTACGGCCTCGGCTACATGGGCATTCAACTGGACGCATACAAAAATGAAGCGGTCAAAGGGCGCGAGGCGATTGTCTCAACTGATGAATCGCGAGTTAAGGTTATGGTTATTCCGACCAACGAAGAACTTGCCATTGTTCAGGAAACCGCTCACGTCACCGGCTTCAATATCTGATTATCAGCCTGCAAGGAGAAATTATGTCAGAAAAAGAAAAGCGGGTTGAAGCAATAACCGCGATGGATCAGGACTTCAGCCAATGGTACACAGATGTTGTGCTCAAGGCTGAGCTGATCGACTATTCCGCCGTTAAAGGCTGCATGATTCTGCGCCCTTACGGCTTCGCTATCTGGGAAAACATCCAAAGCGGTCTGGACGGCATGTTCAAGGACACCGGCCACGAAAACGTCGCGATGCCGATGTTTATTCCCGAGAGCCTGCTCCAGAAGGAAAAGGATCATGTCGAAGGCTTCGCGCCTGAAGTTGCCTGGGTAACTCACGGCGGTGAAGAAAAACTGGCTGAACGCCTATGTGTGCGCCCTACTTCCGAAACGTTGTTCTGCGACCACTACGCGCGTATTATTCAGTCACATCGCGATTTGCCCAAGCTTTATAACCAGTGGGTTTCTGTTGTGCGCTGGGAAAAAACCACACGCCCGTTCCTGCGTTCCACCGAGTTTTATTGGCAGGAAGGCCACACAGCCCATGCCACTGCTGAAGAAGCTATGGCAGAAACAATGCGCATGCTTAATGTGTATGCCGATTTCTACCGTGACTTCCTCGCCATACCTGTAATTAAAGGCCAGAAAACCGAAAAAGAAAAGTTTGCCGGTGCGGTTTCAACTTATACAGTGGAAGCCATGATGCATGACGGCAAGGCTTTGCAGTCGGCTACCAGCCATTACTTTGGCGATGGCTTTGCCCGGGCCTTCGACATTCAGTACAGCGATAAAAACAATCAGCTGCAGTATGTCCACCAGACCTCCTGGGGATTATCCACCCGTTCAATCGGCGCGATTATCATGACACACGGAGACAACGAAGGCCTGGTGCTGCCGCCCCGTATCGCTCCGGTTCAAGCCGTGATTATCCCGATCGCCATGCATAAGCCCGGTGTTTTAGAAGCAGCCGCCAAAGTCAGAGACGGTCTGAAGAGCTCGTTCCGGGTACGGATCGACGATTCCGACAAGATGCCTGGCTGGAAGTTCGCAGAATACGAGATGAAAGGTGTACCTGTACGCCTCGAAATCGGCCCGCGTGATATCGAGAAAAACCAGTGTGTCGCGGTCAGACGCGATACCGGCGAGAAGACGATTTTGTCGCTTGAAGGATTAACAGAAAGCCTGCAGCAGCTGTTTGACGACATTCATGAGAATATGCTCAAACGCGCTGAAGCCAGCCGTGATTCCCGCATCTATGATGCTGCTGATTACGAAACCTTCAAAGATCTGATCGCCAATAAGCCTGGTTTTGTCCGCGCCATGTGGTGCGGTGACGAAGCCTGCGAGCTGAAAATCAAGGAGGACACAACGGCTACTTCCCGTTGTATCCCGCTGGTACAGAACAAAATCGCGGAAAACTGCGTCTGCTGCGGCAAGCCGTCTGAACAGATGGTAATCTGGGGCAAAGCCTACTAAGACTAAGTGATTACTTGCATAAAAACAGCCGACTGGACATTAACGTTCAGTCGGCTGTTTTTAAGTGCGCCAAAGACTTTGAAGCCAGATGTCGCTTAGCAAAGCTTATTTGGATTAAGATCATACTCGGCCTGCACTGTAAAGTTTTTGCCGGCATAATCAGTCAGGATTCCGCTAAGTTTGTGAGAAAACAGCAGGGAAACAGCATAAAGCTGCTGCCGGGTTATCGGTCCTTCCGAACCGCGGAACTGGCGGTTGAAACTGTTCCGGCCATATTTGCCATCGCCCAGCAACGGGTGTCCAATATGGGCAAAATGAGCCCGGATCTGATGGGTGCGCCCGGAAACGAGTTCTACTTCCAGCTCTGAGACAGCTTCGCCGTCCGGGGTCGCATTGGTGAAAACCCGCAGCACCCGGTAGCGGGTTGTGATTGGTTTATCGTTCGGCTGCCGGCGGTCATGAATGTAAACATCGCTGTTATTGGAATCTTTTTCCAAGAATGCTTTGATTTCGAGAAATGGTGATTTATCAATAGTGCTGACCGGTTCGCCTGCGGTTGGCACGCCCCGCACCAGGCAGCGATAGCGTTTGACGATTTCCTGATTGGCCATAGCTATGCGCACGGCTGCCTCTGTGCGCTGGTCACGCGCGACCAGCAGCAGGCCGCCAGTGTTGCGGTCGAGCCTGTGGCAGAGCTTCAGGTTTGGGCTGCGGAATTCTGCTTTCAGCATATCGATCAAGGTGCCGGTTTCGTCGCGTCCGCGATCCCCATGAACTGAAACGCCTGCCGGTTTATTGACGATGATCAGCTTGTCATCGGTGTAAACTATCTCATAGGTAGGGTTTTCCCTGGCCGGAACCAGATCAGACTCAGGGATGTAGAGTTCAATCAGATCACCTGCTGCCACCGGTTGATCCTGCCGAACCCGTTTGCCGTTGATGCGGATGTCGCGATGCCGCAAGGCCCGAAACAAGCGCGGCGAAGTGACCTCAGGCACAAGGGCGTTCAGGGCGCTGATCAGGTTTTTGCCGTCTTTGTCGGCTGGAATTCGGATACTGAACATGCTTACCTCCGGTTATCGTACAGCGCTGTCCTGCGCTCGATCATTTACTAGTTATGCGCGTTCATTCTATCAGATGCCGCGCTTGAATTGAATGTTAACTTCAACTGTTATAAACTGTTCCTGTTTAGTCGGGCAGTGTCTGCCTGCATTAAGAAACCAGTTGCCCCGGTACGCTGCGGCCGGTTGAAAGGATAATAGATCATGATTTCAATGGAAAACGGGCAGTCTCAGTCTGCCTGCCCGATCGGCATTTTTGATTCCGGGCTTGGCGGCCTGACAGTGCAGAAGGAAATACTTTCTCAACTGCCGAATGAGTCGACAGTATATTTCGGCGATAACGGCCGGGCGCCATATGGCAACAAGTCGAGGGAAACAATAATTCGCTATAGTTTGCAGATTGTCCGGTTCTTGCAGCAAAAGCGCGTTAAAATGGTGGTTATAGCCTGCAATACCGCCAGTGCTTTCGCCTATGATGCGATCAGTGCCGCTGCGGGCGTGCCCGTGATCGAGGTGATCACTCCCGGCGCCATTACTGCTGTAAAGGCCAGTAAAGGCCGGCGTATCGGTGTGATCGGCACTAAAGGCACAATTAACAGCGGGGTGTATGAACGGGCATTACAAGCTGCTTCAAGTAAGCAGTTGAAAGTTTACTCCAAAGCCTGTCCGCTCTTTGTTCCTTTGGCCGAAGAAGGCTGGTGGAATCATCCGGTGGCAGACTTGGTTGCGAATGAGTATCTTGCAGAACTCAAGCAAGCTGAAATTGATACTCTGGTGCTGGGCTGTACTCACTACCCACTGCTGCAGCAGGCCATTGCCAGAGCCATGGGGCCTGAAGTTACTCTGATTAATTCAGGCGAAGCAGTTGCCCGGACTGTCAAGGAGCGGCTGACGCAGCTGAATCTCGCCAATAACAGCGGTGAGGCACCTCAGCATGAATACTACACCAGCGACAGTGTTGAACAGTTTGCTGAACTTGGCAGTTCCTTTTTGCAGCAGCCAATCAAGGAGGCATACAATATCGCTATCGAAAGGAGCCAGACATGAGAAAACCAAACGCCTGGCTGACAATAGAAGGCCAGCAATGGAGCGGCAACGAAGAGGCCGACGTGCTCAAGCTCTCAACCGAGGGCACAGTTTACCGCGAACGGGACGCCTGGCAAATTGTTTACGCTGAAAGTGCCGCCACCGGCTATGAAGGAACTGAAACTAACATCGAAGTGGCCGACACCGGAGTCATTACCCTCATCCGCACAGGTACACATACTATGCGCCTGACTTTTATAGAAGGGCTGCGTCATATCTCACGCATGGAAACACCATTCGGCAATCTGGATGTAGGCATTTATACCAGTTCCACCCGAGCTGAGTTTCACGAAAAAGGCGGTGGAATCCACTTGGGCTACACCATCGACTTTAATAACCGTGAGCCGATGAACACCAGCCTTGATATCCAGATCGAATACCGCGACGAAGCAAAACCCGTTTACAGAAAAGCGGCCGGCAAATCCATGGAAGGCAATAAAAAACCAGCTGATGCCGCTGACCCGGCAAAACCTGCTTCCGGATCCGGCGGTTCGGCTTTTATTCGTAATATTGCCCAGTCGGAAGACGGTCCTGTTAGCTGAACCTGTCAGCTGCAACTATTGACAGAAACGTAATTTTAAAGGATAATACTGTTCGCGTCTGTGGAGGTTTCCGATGTTGATTGATATCCGAACATTGATCCGCCAGACCGATACCACACTTGATCTCGACTTGGTTTTTCCACCGGAAGCATTCCAGCTTCTGCGTGAAGAACTGTGGATCAAATTGCCGGTCAGCTTTGTTGGTCAACTGCACCATACTGCTGATGGAGAATTGAATCTGACCGGAACCTTGAAAGCAACCGTCGAGGGCATGTGTGTCCGCTGTCTGGAACCCGTGACGTTGTCGCTTGAAACTGAGGTTAACGAAATCTTTCTGCCGGAAAAGGCAGCGCTGGCCGCAATTGTTGCCGCCGCCGCTTTGGGAGATACTGATTTTGCAGAACCTTACGCTTATAACGGCAGGTCACTGGATATAGAACAGGCTTTGCGCGACAACCTGATCCCGCAATTGCCTGAACAGCCCGTTTGCCGGGCTGACTGCTCAGGGCTTTGCCCGGTGTGCGGCGCTGATCTGGATCAGAATCCGTGTGAATGCCAGGTTGAAGCCGCGGGGAAGGATTCCCCGTTTGCTGATTTGAAAATACTGCTGTAGACGAGACGTCTACGGACATAATGGAGGTAAACTGATAATGGCTCATCCTAAACGCAAATGGTCCAAGGCGAGAACCGCCCGCCATCGTTCTGCCTGGAAGCTGGAGGTCCCCGGCCTGGTGGAATGCCCCCAGTGCCACGCCCTGAAAATGCCGCACAAAGTCTGCAAGTCCTGTGGCTACTATAACGGGAAAGAGATCATCCAGAAGGCTGAATAATCTGACTGGTAAAATGATCCTCATTTTGGAGAACCAAGCAGCGGGGATGTCTTCATCATGCTCGCTGCTTTTGTGATTCCGGACGGGAGGCGATTCTGTGGTAAAGGACCAGGGGCAGCTGATTGCGGCTGTCCAGGCTGACAGCATCGCTGCCGAGCTTGAACTTTTGCCGGGCGACCGCTTGCTGGCGATTGACAATGTGCCGGTCAGCGATGTTTTTGATTATCGCACCCGCACCAGTGTCGAGGCTCTCGTACTTACTGTGCAAAAGGCTGACGGTGAACTCCTGCTGTTTGATATTGAAAAAGATGAAGATGAAGACCTCGGTCTGGACTTCGCCAATCCAATGCTTGATGATTGCCGCAATTGCCATAACCGTTGCGTTTTCTGTTTTATTGACCAGCTGCCGGCTGGTATGCGCTCCTCTCTTTACTTGAAAGATGATGATTTGAGGCTCTCATTCTTAACAGGCAATTACGTCACTTTGACAAATATCACAGCGGCCGAGTTGGATAGGATCATTGAATACAGGTTCTCACCTCTGAATATTTCGGTCCACGCCACTGATCCGGCAGTTCGCCGCCGGATGATGCGCAATCGTCATGCAGGCGACCTGATGCCGGCCTTGCGGCGGATAGCTGCTGCGGGTATCCGGATTAACGCCCAGATTGTGCTTGTCCCCGGCTACAATGACGGTGAGGCTCTGGAGCAGACATTGAGTGATCTGGCGACTTTGCTGCCGGCCTTGCAAAGTATAGCTGTAGTGCCGGTTGGCATCACACGCTATCGAGAGGAAAATGATCTGCCCGAATTGCGCCCTGTTTCGCCGGCTGAAGCGCAGGCAGTTGTTAAGCTCGCCGGCGAATGGCAACAGCGTTTCCTAAAGTTGGCAGGCAGCCGGATATTTTACGCTGCCGATGAGTTTTACCTCAAAGCCGGAGCTGATTTACCGCCGGCTGAAGAGTATGAGGACTTTCCCCAGCTCGAAAACGGTGTTGGCATGGTATCGCTCTTCCGGCAGGAATTGGCCGATGGTCTGGCAGCACTGGAAAAATCGCCGATTACTGCGAAGCCGACCGCGACCTCCAGCCGGGTTTTACTGGTTACAGGCACCGCCGCGGGGCCTCTGTTAAGCGAAGCGGCCGAGCGAATCGGCGCGGCTGTGAATCTGAATGTAGAAGCCTTACCTGTTTTAAACCGGTTCTTTGGTGAAACCATTACAGTTGCCGGTCTGCTGACCGGGCAGGATATCCTGGCAGCCTTGCAGGAACGCCTCAAGGCCATGGCCGCGGGACAAGCAGATACAATTGTCCTGATACCTGAATGTATGCTGCGAGCAGGCACGGATTGTTTTCTGGATGATCTGACCATACCGGATCTGGCACTCCGTTCAGGGTGTGAAATCCGGATTGTCCGCCCTGAAGCAGCTGCTTTAGTTAATATTCTCACTTGCCTGGCCGATTCTCTGGCCAATGCAGATACAGACTTATCCAGTAGTGATGCTGACGAAGCCGCTGGGATCTGACCGAAAGGAGCCGCATAAATGAGTAAACCCATCCTGGCTGTTGTCGGCCGCCCGAATGTGGGCAAGTCCACCTTCTTTAATTACCTGGCCGGGGAACGGATTTCTATTGTCAACGATACACCCGGTGTGACCCGCGACCGGATTTATGCGGAAGCTGAGTGGCGCGGTCAGCGTTTTTCGATTATAGATACCGGTGGAATTGAGCCTGAAAGCGATGACGTAATTCTGAAAGCCATGCGACAGCAGGCTGAGGTGGCAATCGCCACTGCAGATGTCATTTTGTTTCTGGTTGATCTCAAAACGGGTTTGACTGCCGATGACGAAGCTATCGCTCAAATGCTGCGGAAAAGTGCAAAACCAGTTGTGGTTGCTGTGAACAAATCGGACCAGGTCGGCGACGCCCCTGCTGAATTTTACGAGTTTTACAATCTGGGACTGGGCGAAATTTACCCGATTTCAGCCGCACACCGTTTGGGGCTGGGCGAACTGCTGGATGCCATTTTTGAGAATTTCAATCATCCGGAAACTGAAGTTGACGAAAGCGCCGGCATTAAGGTTGCGATCATTGGCCGCCCCAACGCTGGCAAATCATCGCTGGTAAATTATATGGCCGGCACAGAACGCGCGATCGTTTCTGATATCCCGGGCACCACCCGTGATGCCATTGACACCGTGATCACTAATGAACACGGTACTTTCACGTTAATCGACACAGCGGGCATCAAGCGGAAAAGCAAACTGGAAGATAAAATCGAAAAATACAGTCAGATCCGCTCGCTGGCCGCCATTGAACGTTCCGACGTCTGCATCATTATGATTGACGCTGAAATCGGAGTGACCGAACAGGATACCAAGGTTGCAGGCTATGCGCATAATAGCGGCAAAGCTTCAATTCTGGCAATCAATAAATGGGATCTGGTGGAGAAGGAGACTGGCACGCTGGAGCGCTACGAGCGTGAAGTTCGTGAACAGTTTGCCTACATGAGCTACGCGCCGGTTATCTTCATTTCTGCCAAAACCGGTCAGCGCACCAATAAGCTTTTTGAACTGGTGAATGAAGTTTACGAAATGAGCGGCAAGCGCCTCACTACCGGAATGCTTAACGATCTTATTTCTGAAGCTGTTGCCATGGTTCCTACACCGCAGGACAAAGGCCGTCACCTGAAAATCTACTACGCCACGCAGGTGGCAGTGCATCCACCGCAGTTTGTGCTGTTTATCAACGATAAAAAGCTGATGCATTTTTCTTATGAACGGTATCTGGAAAACCAGTTCCGCAAGAATTACGGCTTTAAAGGCACGCCCATCTGGTTTTTACTGCGGCCTAAAGAAAAGAAAGAACAATAATATTTCGGCGCCACTCAGCGCCGCTTGAGAAGAGGTACGAATTTACCATGACGCAAATAAAAAATCTGCGCAATATTGCTATCATTGCCCATGTCGACCACGGCAAAACCACGCTGGTCGATGCCATGCTGCGCCAAAGCGGCATTTTTCGCGAGAACGAGCAGGTTGTTGACCTGGTCATGGACTCAAATGATATTGAACGCGAACGCGGGATCACGATCCTCGCTAAAAATACTGCAATCACCTACAACGGCATCCGCATTAACATTGTAGACACTCCCGGACACGCTGACTTCGGTGGTGAAGTGGAGCGTGTGCTCAAAATGGTCGACGGCGTTCTGCTGGTTGTAGACGCGTATGACGGCCCGATGCCGCAAACCAGGTTTGTACTGCGTAAAGCCTTGGAAATGAAGCTGAAGCCGCTGGTTGTCATCAATAAAATTGACCGTCCTGACGCCAGGCCTGTGGAAGTAGTCGACATGGTGCTGGAGCTGTTTATGGAGCTGGGTGCTGACGATGACCAGCTGGATTTCCCGATTGTATATGCTTCAGGCCGCAACGGAATTTCCTGCCTTGATCTTAAAGGGCCGGGTGACCTGGATATTATGTCTCAGACTGCTGACTTCCGGCCGCTGCTCGACACTATAATTGAAGTAATTCCTTGTCCGGAGGGCGATTCAACCGCACCACTGCAACTGCTTGTATCCAACATCGATTCTGATAATTATGTTGGCCGCATCGCGATCGGCCGCATTGTTCGCGGCACGATCAACCAGAATCAGAATGTTGCTGTAGCAACTTACGGCGAGGACGGCATCCGCAACGCCAGAGTTGTCAAACTGATGCGTTTCGAAGGCCTGCAGCGGACAGAAATCCCCAACGCCGCAGTTGGTGAAATCGTTTGTGTAGCGGGGATCTCCGACATTAATATCGGTGATACGATCTGCGCACAAACTAATCCAGAACCGTTGCCGTTTATCAACATTGATGAGCCGACTATTTCCATGACCTTCAGTGTTAATGATTCACCTTTTGCCGGCCGTGAAGGTAAATTCGTTACCTCGCGCCATATTCGCGACCGTCTGTTCAAGGAAATTGAAACCAACGTCAGCATGCGAGTCGAGGAAACCGGTACTATGGATGCCTTCCTGATCAAAGGCCGTGGCGAACTGCATCTTTCAATTCTGATCGAAACAATGCGCCGCGAAGGCTACGAGTTTCAGGTCAGCAAACCCAAAGTTATCCTCAAAGAGATCGACGGCGTGCTTTCTGAGCCGGTTGAACTGGTGCTGATAGATGTGCCGGAAGATTTTGTTGGTGTTGTTATTGAGAAGCTGGGCAGACGTCGTGCGGAACTGATTAATATGCAGCCGCCGGAGAAAGGATACTCCCGTCTGGAGTTCCGGATCCCCTCGCGCGGACTGATCGGCTACCGCTCGGAATTTTTGACCGACACAAAGGGCAATGGTATAATGAACAGCGTTATCAGCGGGTTTGAGCCTTATAAAGGTGAGATCGAAATCCGCAACCACGGCGTTCTTGTTGCCTTTGAATCGGGCGAAGCTGTGACCTACGGATTATATAACGCCCAGGAGCGCGGCAACTTGTTTATTGGACCGGGCACACCTGTCTACGAGGGCATGATTGTTGGCAGTAATCCGCGCAGCGAAGACATTGTGGTAAACGTATGCAAGAAGAAACATGTTACAAATATGCGCGCTTCCGGTTCTGATGACTCGTTGCGTCTGGTTCCGCCCCTGCAATACAGCCTTGAACAATACCTTGAGTTTGTCGCCGATGATGAGCTCATTGAAGTCACACCTAAAACCATCAGGTTGCGTAAGCGCATTCTGAATACCGAGATGCGAGCCAAGAACCGCTCCGCTAAAACCAGCGACGCCTGAAGCTCCTGGCCCGGTTGCATCTCTTCCCGGGAGGGTTAAATGTTTTCTCGCAAAGTTTATCGCACACTGCTGATCGTTACGATTGTGATTGTGCTTATCGGTGTAGCCTCAGCCGGTTTTTACTTTGGTTTCTCCTACGTTCTGGCACAGAACGAGCGTTTTGAACGCCTGGAAACTGAATTTGAAGCTAAAGACGGCAAGCCGGTTATTGATGAAACCACACCGGGAGCGATCGAAATAGTAATTCCGCGTTCTTCGGACACCAAACAGATAGCTGAAATCCTCGAAGAAGAGGGCATCATCAACAACACCCTGGTGTTTACCCTGCTGTCAAAGTTCAACGGCTTTGACGGCGCTTATCTGGCAGGCACCCACTATGTAAAAAAAGACATGAACTATGATGAGCTCATGTATGTCTTGACGCTGAAACCGCATGCGGTTACCGTTACTTTCCCTGAGGGCTTTAATTACTTCCAGATCAAACAGCGCCTCAAGGAAAAGGGCGTCAATTTTGACGAAGGCGTGTTAGACAACATGATGCGCAGTCCCAACTTGTTTCTTGATTATGACTTCGTCAAGGATATCCGCAAGACAGAAGGCCGCGATTACGTGCTGGAAGGCTATCTCTGGCCGGATACTTATAATTTTGACATGAACACTGATGAAGAAACCATAATCCGCACATTCCTCAACAACACCGAGCGTAAGCTGATTGATGAATACTACGAACAGGCAAAACGCCGCGGGATGAGCATGGACGAAGTGCTGACGCTGGCTTCTATCGTGCAGAATGAAACCACGCAGCTGACTGAAATGCGGAAAGTTTCCGGTGTTTTTGATAACCGTTTGAAACGGGATACCGGCTTACAGTCCTGCGCGACGATAAACTACTTGCGCCGCTATGACGGACTGCCGATCAAACTTTGGCTCTTTGATGCGGACATTGAAATGTACGCTGATAACAAGTACAACACGTACCGGTTCAAAGGCCTGACACCCGGGCCGATCAGTTCACCAGGCGATGACGCGATCCGCGCTGCTCTCTGGCCGGAAAAGCATAATTACCTTTATTTTGTAGCTACCGGTGATGAAGAAGGAACCAATGACTTTTCGCGCACACTTGCTGAGCATGAGCAAAAGGTGCTGAAATACTCGAAAGCAGCTGGAGTAACCTGATCAGGCCTCGCTGAATTTTGCCAGCATCTCGCCGATCAGTTTGCGCATTTTTACATCCAATCCGTAAAGTTTCATAATCTCGATCCCAACAACCATAAATACCGGTCCGATCAGCAAACCGATCAGGCCGTATAAGCCAACGCCGACTATCATGGCGAATAGTGTGGCCAGAGGATGCAGCTGCATGGCATTGCCCAGAATCGGCGGTTCGATGATCCGGCGGATTACCATAACTGCCAGACCGGTCGCAATCGCACCGACACCGCCCACGATATTGCCGTTAAAAAACATATAAATAGCAATAGGCGTTATTGTGGCGCCGATACCCAGTACCGGCAGAATATCAACAACTGCCGCGATTAAAGCAAACACCAGAGCGTAAGGCATCTTGATCAGGATCAAACCGACAAGGGTAATGGCGAAGGTGATCAGGAAAAGCAGCAGATAGCCGCCCACCACCCGGAAAAGCTTGTTAGACAGTGTATTGATCAGATTATTGGTTTTTTCCCGAAAGGCTTCATGGGGCAAGTTGCGGCGCATAAATCCGGAAACGCTTTTACTGTCACTGAGGAAATAATAGCCCGACATTACCACAACAATCAGCCAGAAAAAGGCGATTGGCATATAAGCCACAAATGAGCCGATACTGTTTACCAAATCAGTGGCAAATGATGGTATGCGCTGAACGAAATCGGTCAACATTATCTGGATCTGGTTCAGGATAGCCTGAATTGTATCCTCGTTAATAAGTCCGATGCCACCGCTGATCTGGCTCAGTAAGCGCTCCAGTGACTCTGCCAATTGCTCTACGAGGTTAGTATCACGGACATATGAAGTAAGGTAAGTTGCCAGGCTGCGGATCTGGCTGATCGCGATAAAGATTACACCTACTGCTAAAGCAAATAACAGGATTACTATCAAGAAGTAAATGAAGATGGTCAGGCCGGTTTTTTCCGGCCAGGGTGCCAGCAGCCTCCGTTTCTTTCCTGTTGAAGACGCTCTAACGATTAAATTGCTCAAAGTAATCGCGGTGCGCGCCAGAATAAAGCCGATAATAAACGGCAGGGTAAGAATTAAGACCTTGATACCGAAAATCAGGCTGAGAATAATTAAAGCCGTTATTAACAGATATTTGAGTATTCGCACAATTGTTGAGGCATCGCGACGCAGGCGGTCAGGGCTTTCCATAAATGGTTCTCCTTCTGGTGAATCACTTGCGTGTCAGCGCTGACAGAAAAACTCGATTAGTCAAGTACCAGCACAGATTCCGTAGCTTATCAGGGGTTAAAATATCTGAATATTATTGTAGCAATCAGCAGAATGATTGCCAATACGAAAAGCAAATCGACCGGAGAGCGGTATTGGCGCCGATGGCTGTACTCCGGAGGAGATTTACTGGCTATGAGGCTGATCAGCGGAATCAAAACAACAGCTGCCAGGAAGGTTGCTGTCAGCGAAACATACATCAGTGAGCGGCTGGATTCGCTGCTGACATCGAGCAGCCGCTGAGTATAGTACGGCAAATAAGCTGCCAACAGCGCCATAGTGGCATTCAGCGAAGCATGGGCCAGAATTGGCGCCATCAGGCTGCCGGAACGGCTGCGGATTAACCCAAGCAGCAGGCCGGCAAGGAAGGGCGGCATAAAAAAGGCCGGATCCGTGTGAAACGCCGCGAAAGCGAAAGCCTGAAGAAATATTGTCATGGTTTCGCCTGACCTGCGCAACAAACTTGCCTGGATCAAACCCCGGAACATCAGCTCTTCGCAAATTGCCGGCAACAACACCGAAATTATCACGATCAAAACCAGTTCTGCGGCGGAACGCGTGGCGGGGTCGAAGCTAAATACTGTAGCCGAACTGACAGGCAGTTCTAAGCCGACACTGTTCAACAAAAAAAGCAGAAGATTATTCAACCCGGTCAGGACTATGGCTGTTGGAATGCCGGCAATTAGTGCCAGAAACAGGCTGCCCGGCTGGGCTTGAGAGCCAGTAACTCTGCTCGGCTGAATTTTCAGAATCAGCATCACCAAAATTGTCGGCAACAGAATAAAGCCGCCCTGCATCAGCAAGGCTCCTCTGGCAAAGCCAATTAAATCCGTACTGTCAAACCAGGAGCGCAGATCAGGCGTTGCTGCCAGCAACAGCGTAAACAGCACAACCAGCAGCGCGTGCCATAACAAGACTGCGCCTGCTGCCAGACCGAAATGTGAAGCCGGGTGCTTGGCATTCTGTTCCTGATTAAACCCATTGTCAGGAGTTGTGTGTAAACTGGCTCTGTTAGTTGCCATCTGTTTTCCCCGATCAGCTTAGCGCAAAAGCAAACGGATATATGCCTGAACCAATTGGTCGATCTGCCCCGGAAAGAGCATCAGAATTAAGACAGCCAGTGCAATGAAAGGGCCAAAGGCCATTGCGTCCGGGTCGTCGGCTGATTCAGCGTCAGCGTCATCAGATATTTCAGTTTCATCAGATATTTCAGTTTCCTCAGATGTTTCAGTTTCCTCAGATGTTTTAGTGTCCTCAGATATTTCAGCTTCCGCGGCTGCTTTCGTATCATCAGCGTTTTTCCGTTCTGCCAGCCTGTTGCGGATCAAAAGCGGAACCGCAATGACTGCTGCTGTCAAAAAAGAAATCAGCAGTAAATGCGGCAACCGGCTCCAGCCAACTATAAACGCAGCCACAGCAATTAACTTAACATCACCCATGCCCATGGCGTCACGGCGCAGCAGGAGTTGGCCGACAAAACCAATCAGCAATAATGAGCCACCTGCGACAATTCCTGCCAGTAATGGCCAGCCAACGGCAGCTGTCCAGATTACGCCATTCGCAATGTCACCTGTTATCTTTAAGATGCCGGGAACTAATAAAGCAAGGGTTAATTGGTCGGGAATGATTCGTGTTTTCCAGTCTGCGGCCAAAATCAGCAACAAAAGCGGCACAGCCAGCATCACTGCTGCCCGGTGCCAGCCAGTGGCGACAACCGGTATCCTGATATATAGCAAACCGATAATAATAATGAACAACAAGCCCTGGGGTATCAAGGGGAAAGCCCTACGCGCGGTAAAATCTGCCGGTGTCTCTGTTTGATCATAATCCAGCAACCAGGAATCCGGCATCAGCAGGAACCCCCGGTACGAGACCAGACCCGCGGCAAGTCCAGCTGCGGCAAATGGAATAAAATCAGTAAAAGAAACCAATTTGTCACCTCAATAAAGCCGTTGAGCGGAGAAATATTTATACAAATTTAAGTATATTATAGTGTAATTCTACATTTATTATCCGCACTTGACCACAAACTCAAAAGTACTCAAGTTTCCACCTGTTTACCCTTTAATTGACCATGCTACCGCTGATGAAGTAGAATGAGCATCAGCAATCGCACCGTTACTGCCATCAAGTTTACCTGATGATATATAATACAATTTTTTGTCTGCCGGTATTATCGGCGGTTTGGAGGATATTATGGCTAAGATACCTGATCTAGATAAACAGATACGCCATCAACTGCTGGCTGAAGCTGCCAGAAACGTCGATAATGCTTCTCAGCACGATTTTTGGATGGCATTGGGAAGAACATTTATTGCTTACATTGCTGAAGATTGGGAGCAAACGAAACAAAAATACCAAAATGGCAAACAAGCGCATTATTTTTCCGCTGAATTCCTGGAAGGCCGTTCTTTGTTAAATAATCTGGTTAATACCGGAGTGTTTGAAGATGTCAGGGACACATTAAGTGAAATGGGTCAGGACCTCGCAGAAATAACCGAGGTTGAAATCGATCCCGGCCTGGGTAATGGCGGTCTTGGCCGCCTGGCCGCCTGCTTTTTAGATTCCTGTGCTACCAAAAACCTGCCAGTGACCGGTTACGGTATTCTTTACCGCTACGGTTTGTTCCGCCAGGCAATTGAAAATGGTTTCCAGAAGGAATATCCGGATGCCTGGATGGAAGAGGGATATCCCTTCATTATCCGGCGTGAGGAAGAGCGTGAACTGGTTCACTACGAGGACATGGATGTTTATGCTGTGCCATACGATCTGCCGATTACCGGTTATGGCACGAAAAACGTCAATACTTTGCGCTTGTGGAAAGCTGAGCCAGCCCAGGAATTCGACTTCAATCTGTTTAATTCCCAGCGTTTTGATGACGCTGTGATTGAGCGCAACCGGGTGAACGATATCTATCGAGTGCTATATCCCAACGATTCTTCTTACGACGGGAAGGTATTGCGGGTGCGCCAGCAGTATTTCTTTGTCTCGGCCTCTTTGCAGTCACTGGTCAAGCAGTTTGAAAGAATCCATGGCAACGACTGGGCCAGGTTCTCTGATTTTCATACGATTCAATTGAACGATACCCATCCGGTAATCGGAATTTTGGAGCTGATGCGGATTCTAACAGACGAAAAGAAACTTGACTGGGATACCGCCTGGAAAGTTACCCAAAATACATTTGCCTATACCAACCATACAATTCTGGCCGAAGCTTATGAGAAGTGGGAAGTCGGCATCTTCCAATTCCTTTTCCCGCATCTGCTGGATATTTTATACCGGATCAATGAAATGTACCGGCTGGAAGCAGCTGCAGCTGGGTTCAACAGCCATGAAGTAGATGAGACAGCCCCGTTCGGCAGCGGCAGGATACGCATGGCCTGGCTGGCTTGTTACGGCTCATTTTCGATAAATGGTGTTGCAGCCATGCACACCAGTATTCTCAAGAATGAGACTCTGCGTCAGTTCTACCGCCTCTGGCCGGAAAAGTTCAGGAATAAAACCAATGGCGTAACCCCGCGCCGCTGGCTGCGGATGTCGAATCCTGCTTTAGCCGGATTTTTAACGGAAAGACTGGGCAGCGATGCCTGGGTGACTGACTTAAGCCAGCTCAGGAAACTGGAAAACGACAAGAATGATGAAGCCCTGATGAACCGACTGCTTGAGATTAAACACGCTAACAAAGTCGCGCTGGCAAAGTTCATTAAGGAAACAGAAGGGATCACGGTTAACCCCAACTCGATTTTTGACATTCAGATTAAGCGTCTGCATGAATACAAGCGCCAGCTGCTCAATGCCCTCTTGATTTTGGATGACTACTTTATGCTGAAAGCGAATCCCAAAGCGGATTATACGCCGCGCGTCTGCATTTTTGGAGCCAAAGCGGCACCCGGTTATTTTCGGGCCAAGGCGATTATCAAATTCATTAACGAAATCGCCAGGCTGGTCAACAACGATCCGGCAATCGGTGATCGCCTCAAGGTGGTTTTCCTGCATAATTATAATGTTTCGCGTGCTGAGCGCCTGTTTTCTGCGGCCGATATTTCCGAGCAGATTTCAACCGCAGGCATGGAGGCCTCAGGCACAGGTAATATGAAATTTATGCTTAATGGCGCGATTACTCTTGGTACGCTTGACGGCGCTAATGTTGAAATTCTGGAAGAAGTAGGGGCCGAGAATTGCTACATTTTCGGCTGCCGTGCCAACGATATGCAAGCAACAAGAGAGTATTACAATCCGCAGTGGCAGTACTATAATATCCCCGGGCTCAAACGCTGCATTGATACTTTGATTGATGGCACTTTCAGTGACAGAGGCAGCGGCATGTTCAGTGATTTGTACAACTCCTTGCTTAACGGCACAAACTGGGAGCGGGCAGACGTGTTTTATGTCCTGGGTGATTTTGACGATTACCGCAAAACGCATCGGCTCATTGAAAAAGATTATCGCAATAAAGCTGAGTGGGCCCGCAAATGCTGGACAAATATTGTCCGCAGCGGCCGGTTCAGTTCCGATCGAACGATCAGCGAATATGCTGCTGAAATCTGGCGAGTACGGGAAACGCCGATAGCCTGATTTAAGTGTCTGCTTCGGGCTCAACTATTAGCTCGAGCAGTGCCAGTTCCGGCAGGGAGAGAAAACGGAATGGCAGCCAGACACAGCCTAACCCGCGCGTAATGTATCCCCGATAACCACGAATATTGAAGCTGCCGCGTGAATAACCCAGTTTTGGCAAACGGTCGCGGCGTAATAAACGAAATTCGAGCCTGAACGGCGCGTAGATCTGCCCGCCATGAAAATGACCGCCCAGAAGAAAGTCGGCGCCATTTACGGGCAGATCAAGTACAGTATCAGGATTATGAACCAGCACAATATGGATGCCTGCAGCACCTGGCACCAGTTGTGCTTTTTCGATTAGTCTGTTTGCCGCTGACAAGTCAACCACACTTTTGCGCTTTAAACGCTGGTTAGCGAGGCCGCTGATCAGAACCTTAGTGCCGTCTGGTAAATCGAAATGCCGTTGCTCGTTCAACAGGACATGCAGCCCGGCCGCCCGCATCGTGGCGATAGCCCTGGGCCCGTCATGGTTGCCCGGTACTGCCAGGAATGGCGTGCCTGTTTCACGCAGCTTCGCGGCCAGATGCTTGAGAAAATTAGCTCCTTCGTCTGCCTTTTGATCTGTGCCCGCAACATCACCGGCAAAGAGGACTAAATCAACCGGGTGACGTTCCAGCTCGAGCGCAACCTGCTCTGGTTTGATCCAGAGCTTGTCCGCATGCAGGTCGCTGATCAGAGCGATTCGCACAAGCTGTTTTTTGTTGCCTCTTTTGTGGTTGGCTGTTATTGCTTCGCGCGATACCGCCAGCGTGCGCGGTTCATAGAGTCCACGGGCCAGCAAAGCCAAGCCCAGCATGGCTGTAAAAATAATCAAATATTGCCAGAAATTCAAAATTCTTTGTTGCCTTTCAGTTCACTAAGGTTTTCTGATACTATATTGTACCAGTCAATGTACTGAAGTTGGACCGTTTGACGCCTGATTAATTGCATATTCAAAAAAGCTGTGTCTATAATTGGAGCAGTCATGAATGGCATCACCGAATTCAATAATAAAAAACAGGAGATCGAAAATGGCAGAAAAAAAGGAATTTAAATACGAACTCATCCGTACATTTGGCGTACTCAGCACAAACCAGCGAAATGGCTGGAGCCGCGAGGTTAATCTCGTTAGCTGGAATGACGCCCGCCCCAAAATTGATATCCGTGATTGGGCTCCCGATCACAGCAAAATGGGCAAAGGCGTCAGCATGACGACTGAGGAAGTTGCTGTACTTCGGGAAGTCCTCGCTGAAATTGAGCTGGACAGCCTCGACGAGTAACAATCGGCTTTAGAGCATGACGTAGCGTAATGTTTCCGGTTTAGAGCATGTCGTGACGCAATGTTTCCGGGCTTAAAGGTGAAAGGTCGCCAATTGCCAAATCGAAAATCGTGATCGCACCTGTCCGGCCGCGTTCTTTCATGCGTACTACTGCCCGGACACAAGCAGCAAGTACACTGGCAGTAAACTCGGGGTTACTGTCGAGTGTGAGCTTCAACTCCATAACCTGGCGCTTACCCGGCGAGGTTTCGCCATTACGGATAACAAAGCCGCCATGCGGCAGCTCGCTGTGATTTGCAGCCAGCTCTTCAGCGCTGATGAAAGTCACTTTGGTTTCATAAGGCTCAAAGTAATCAGGCATAGTCACAATCTGGCGGCGGATCTCAGCCTGATCAGCACCGGGTGCTGCTACCACGTAGCAGTCACGCCAGTGTTTTTCCCGGGCAGTCAGCTTGACTGGATCACCGGAGCGGGCAATTTTGAGTGCGGTATCAATCGGCATTGTATACTGGCGGGCATCAACTACTCCCGGAATGCGTCTGATCGCGTCAGAATGCCCCTGGCTCACACCTTTGCCCCAGAAAGTAAAGTCCGTGCCGCTGGGCAGCGCGCTGTTGAACAAAACGCGTGTCAGGGAGAAAAGACCAGGATCCCAGCCAACTGAAATCAGTGACAGATTACCGCTGCTTTTGGCAGCCAGGTCAACCTTGGCGAAATACTCGGGTATGTGGCTGTGATTATCAAAGCTGTCAATTGTGTTGAACCACTGTGCCAGCATCGGCCCTTGCTCCGGTAGATCAGAAGCGGAACCCCCGCAGAGAACCATCACGTCAATGCGTCCGCGGTAGGATTCAACTTCATTCAGACTAACAACCGGGGCGCCTGTCCGGGTTTTTATATCCTTGGGATTCCGCCTGGTAAAAACGGCGACCAGGTTATAATCAGGATTATGCTGCAGCGCGGTTTCAAGACCGCGTCCCAAATTACCGTAACCAACAATGCCCAAGTTAATCATATGAATCTCCCCGTGTGGTGATGTTGCAGCAACAGCTGTTTTTCCGGCTGAAGATGCTCAAATATGCAAGTTGACATCAGGATTCTATCACATTTGCTGACGGTTGTCAGTCCCTCGCAGGTTGTTTAAAATGGTATAAGCTCCGCCGGACAGACCGGCGGCAGGCGAGGAGGACATAATGAAAAGCCAGACCCGTGCCCTGATAGTTTATTTGCTCGTTTTTGTACTTTTCAGCACAGCGTTCATGGGGCCTTTCCGTTATTTTTCTGAAGTAGTCACCAAAGCTGCCGCAGCTGTTACGGGGCTGTTGCCGATTGGCAGCGGCTGGTCTGCTGTTCTTCAGGCAGTGCTGCGTTCTTTGATTCTAACGCTATTGCTGCTGTTCGGCCGTAACCGCCAAAGCCACTATCTGGCCGCGATCTGCGCTCTGGTCGGCATGCTCTATCACCTTGTGATAGCTGTTTTTACCCGCACCATTTACCCCGTTTCCTTATCAATCGCCATCGGCCTCGCCCTGGCACTGTTGTTCCTGCTCCTGCGGAGCCGGCGCCCCTCACTTTGGCTTGCCGACGGATTCATTCTTGCTGTGTCTGTAAGTCTGCTATATGACGGCGTGCTGGGGCCGCTCTTTAACCTGGTGAAGCTGCGGGCTGACACTTTCTCGCCCTTATTCATCCTGCCGGAACAGTCTTTGATCAACCGGCTTGGCGGCCATCTGGGCTTGCCTGTTCTGGTCTGGTCTTTACTGATCGCAGTACTGGCATTGCTGCCGGTGATCTTGTGGTCGCGCGGCCGTCAGAAAGGCTGAGTTTACTATGGCAGACCAGGAAAGAATGCAGGAATTAAGAGAACTTATCCGCTATCACAATAAGCTTTATTATGAGAATGACAGTCCCGAAATATCTGATTTTGCCTATGACGAATTACTGCAGGAACTAATTGAGCTTGAGGCGGAAAACCCCGAGCTTGTACCTGCTGATTCGCCAACAAAGCGAGTAGGCGGCAAAGCCCGCGCTGAATTTGCCAAATTTACGCACGAAGTACCACTGCAAAGCCTGACAGATGTTTTTTCGGAGGCAGAACTGCGGGCTTACATTTCCCAGTTGACTGAGAACGTAAAAAAACTGGGTGTGCCGAAGGCGGAATTTGTGGTGGAACGCAAAATTGATGGTCTTTCGGTTGCTCTGGTGTACGAAGACGGGCGATTTGTCAGCGGCGCAACTCGTGGCGACGGTTTTGTGGGCGAAACAATCACAGCCAATCTAATGACAATTAACAGCTTGCCTCGACAGCTTAAGGATGCCCCGGCCCGCCTGATCATCCGCGGCGAAGTCTACATGTCGAATGAGGCGTTTATTAAGTTGAACGAGCAACAGGAAGAGAGCGGCGGGAAGATTTTTGCCAATCCCCGCAACGCAGCTGCCGGCTCACTGCGGCAGCTTGACAGTCGCATTACCCGCAGCCGCAGCCTTGATATATTTGTGTTTAATATTCAGCTCAGCGAAGGCCGTCAATTTAAAACGCACTCTGAAACCCTGCATTATCTTGAAGAAAATGGTTTTCCGGTTTTGCCGGAATACCAGGTTTGCCAAACCGCAGACGAAGTCTGGGCGGCGATAGAGCACATTGGCAAAATTCGCGGGTCACTCCCGTATGGCATCGATGGCGCTGTTGTTAAAGTTAATGACCTTGCTTTGCGGGATCTGCTTGGTTCTACCAGCAGGGTGCCGCGTTGGGCAGTTGCCTATAAATACCCGCCGGAACGCCAGGAAACACAAGTGCTGGATATTCAGGTGCAAGTAGGCCGAACCGGCCGCCTGACCCCTCTGGCCATCCTCAAGCCGACTCTGATAGCCGGCAGCACTGTCTCCCGGGCAACTTTGCATAACGAAAATTATGTCAGGGAAAAGGATATCCGCGTTGGTGACACGGTAATTATTGAAAAAGCAGGTGATGTCATACCTGCAGTCGTCAGCGTTGTTCTGAGTAAAAGACCGCCCGATTCGGAACCTTTTGTCATGCCTGCCAACTGCCCTGTCTGCGGCTCCCATGTGAGCAGAGAAGACAACGAAGCAGAAAGCCGCTGTACTGGTGTGGACTGCCCTGCGCAGATCTTCAGACATATTCTGCATTTTGTCTCAAAAGAAGCGATGGATATTGAAGGCCTGGGACCGGCGTTGATACAGCAGCTGCTGGACGCGAATCTGATCGCCAGCATCGCTGATATTTATCATTTGCCGGAAAAACGCACGGAACTGTTGCAGCTGGAGCGTATGGGCGAGAAATCTGTTGATAACCTGATCACCGCGATTGACCGCTCACGTCTCAACCCGCTTGACCGTCTGATCAACGCGCTCGGAATCCGCAATGTTGGCCGCGAAGCCGCCCGGACTCTGGCTGCCCATTACGATTCAATTGATGCTATTGCAGCAGCCTCTGTAGAAGAACTTGCCGCCTTGCCTGATTTTGGCCTGATCACCGCCCGCTCGGTGCAGAGCTTTTTTGCTGAAACACAAACCCGCGAACTAATCGAAAAGCTGCGCCAGGCAGGTGTTCGTCTGGAGGCCGCTGCACGGCCTCAGCAACGCGGTAATGAGCTGGCAGGCAAAACCTATGTACTGACAGGCACATTGCCGGGAATGACCAGGGAAGAGGCCAGCGCCCTGATCAGCGCGCATGGCGGTAAGGTAAGCGGCAGCGTTTCCAAAAAAACTACTGCCGTGATTGCCGGCGAGGCAGCCGGCAGCAAGCTGGACAAAGCGATAGCACTGGGAGTACCAGTGCTGTCGGAAGCTGATCTGCATAATTTAGTTGGCGAATAAGGAATTTGCCGCTGCCTGAAATAATCCTGTTTCAGCTTTAAACAGTTACTTTAATTCTAACAACCTTTGGTTTACTCCAGCACCTCGCGCAAATACTTGTACAGGTGATCACGCGTGACTGTGCTGATGACATGTTCCATGCGACAGGCATCCTGCTCGGCTGTTTCTTCGTCAATACCGAGTATTTCGACTAGAAAGCGCTTTATCCTGGTATGCCGGCGAAAAATCTCGGCAGCACGTTCTTGCCCGGTTTGAGTCAGCCGGATGGCACCATAAGGCTCCTGCTCAACCAGACCGGCTTCACGCAGAATCCCAACAGCTTTATTGACACTGGCTTTCGATACTTGCAAATGCTCGGCCAGGTCCACGGAGCGGGTCGCGCCTTGCTCATCGCGCAATTCGAAAATTGCTTCGAGGTAATCCTCATTGGCTGCCGAGAGCGGATATTTCGTTTCCATTTCAGCAATCTCCTGCTTTGGGCTTGAACCAGCTGGGGCAGCCATTGCAGCCCGCACAACCGGAAGCGCAGCTTGAACTTTGTGCGGCTGTTTTTTCCATTTTAGCAATAGAAGATTTGCCCGGCAATTTTTCAGCAGACGTGACCAAAGTTGTGGATGAAGCCAGGTCAGCTGTCTCGTTACCAGTCGCACAGCATGAACTGACAGCTTTGCCCTTGCGCCGGAAAAATACGGAAACCATCAACCAGCCAAGCAGCGCCACAATCAGATACGGCAACGCTGTCACCAGTTTGCCGGACTGGGCGACAATTAATGCACCTGTGTAAGCGGTGCCTGTCTGGAAAGCAATGGCTCCGAGGGTCCAGGCGGTGCTGTTCATTTCGCGGTGCAGAGCAGCGATTGCCGCGACACACGGAGTGTAAAGCAAAGTGAAAACCATGAAGGCATAAGCGGTAAGAGGTGTGAAAGCAGCGGCGAACTCCGCAGGTGTATAGAGAACATTCAATGTCGATACTACAGATTCTTTGGCGATCAGCCCTGTCAGCAAAGCTGAAGCTGCCTGATACGTTCCGAACCCGAGCGGCCGGAACAAAGGAGCTATCAGGCCGCCGATCACGCCGAGCATGCTGGCATCAGCATTGGTTACTTTTTGCAGTGTAAAGCTGAAATTCTGCATGAACCAGATCACAATGGTCATAGTAAGAATAACAGTCCCCGCGCGGGTAACAAAGTCGAGCAGGCGGTCATACACTCGCAGAAATAAAGAACGGGCATCCGGCAGCCGGTAAGGCGGCAGTTCGATGACGAAAGCGGCTTCCTGACCCTTGAGAACAGTACGACTGAGCACAAAGGCCGCAACGATAGCTATCAGAACACCTATCATGTACATGGAGAAGGTTACCAGACCTTTATTGCTGGCGAAATAAACACTGGCAAACAAGGCATAAATCGGCATACGTGCCCCACAGGACATAAAGGGCGTGACCATAATGGTTAAACGGCGGTCGCGCTCGTTTTCCAAGGTGCGGGCAGCCATTATCGCCGGCACTGTACAACCAAATCCCATCATCATCGGGATAAAGCTGCGGCCGGATAGACCAAGCTTTTGAAAGATCCGGTCCACAACAAAAGCGGCACGCGCCATGTAGCCGGTATCTTCCAGAATTGTCAGAAAGATGAAGAGCAGCGCAATTTGAGGCAGAAAAGTCAGCATGCCGCCGACACCTGCCAGAACTCCGTCAAGCAGCAGCGAATGGATCCATGCGGGTGCCTGGGTCCAGGTCAGGAAAGCCGAGACACCATTAAAAACAGGCCCGTCAAACAAATTCTCAAGCAGCGTTGTCAACCTGCCGCCGAGCTGCTCGTGAAACGTTGCTTGGAAAACCAGAAACATTGTGAGCAAAAAGATCGGAATCGCAAGGAAACGATTCGTCAGAATCCGGTCGATTTTATCGGAACGGCTCAAGGCATCCGGTGCGTGGTTATGCACCAGAACAGCGTTTGTGATCTCAGCGGCTTCCTGATACAGTGCGAAGGTTTCTTCATCAGTTTCGCCGTCAAAAGCGGCTGTCAGGTCGGCGCTGTCTGCATTTTTCAAACTGCCGGCGCCCGCGCCTGCGGGGTCCGCGGCACAGGTTGCTGCTGTAGTCTGGATGACTTCCACAAGTTGATGGATACCTTCTCCGAGTTTGGCTGAAACCTGGATAACAGGCAGGTCAAGCCGACGTTGCAGTGCGTCTGCGTCCAGCTTATCACCGTGCTTTCGCACTTCATCGATCATATTCAGGACAACAATCATTGGGCAGCCAAGTTTTTTCAACTGCAAGGTCAAATAAAGATTGCGCTCCAGATTTGTCGCGTCTACAACATTTACGACGATATCCGGTTTGTTTTGCACTATGTAATTGCGCGTAATAACTTCTTCCAGAGAATAAGGTGATAACGAATATATACCCGGCAAGTCCACAGCCAGCATGCTTCCCTGACTGTTCAACACATAGCCGGATTTTTTCTCGACTGTCACACCGGGCCAATTGCCGGTTGTTTGCCGTGTTCCTGTGAGTCGGTTAAATAAGGTGGTTTTACCACTGTTGGGATTGCCTGCCAGTGCTATGGTCAGACTCATATATTTACCTCCTCGAGGGCTTGTGCACACTTAAAAGCAGCTAAGTCGGCGATCCGTTCGACTAAAATCTCCTGGGCATCACGTTGCCGGATAACCAAGGCATAGTTGCGGATGCGAATTTCCATCGGATCTCCCAGAGGTGCCAGTTTGCGCACTGTCAGGCAGGCGCCGGGAGTCACCCCCATTGAGATCAGGCGGTGGCGCAGGTTGCTGCTGCCGCCGATACTGCGGATCAGGCCTGATTCCCCGGGCTTTAGCTGCTTTAATGTTGTCAACATATAAAAATTATTCTCCAAATGTGTTTTCTTTTTGCGTCTGAGTAATTCATTACTCTTTTTCCAAGCTGCGTTCTATGATATTTTCTCGTCTTTAGCATATGGTGCGTATAAAAGTTAGTTACGGTTAACATTTTACCCTGATGCAACTAATTGTCAAGTCCTTTATAATGTTAGTGTTTGTGTTTGCATTGACAGTGATTGTCATTGGTTGGACACATCGCACCAGTTTTTGCAACAATTGAGAAACAGGAGTAGTGATGCTTTTATTTATAATCTGCCTGCTAATAGGTGTTGTGGGCACGGGAGCGTTATATCTGGCGTTCAGCCACAGCCTGGAGCGTAACAACTTGCGGCGCAATAAAAGGGCTATCAGTTATTTAGCACCAGTGTTTTTGAGCATAGTTCTGATATTGGTTACAGCATTTTTCACAATGCCGCGTTTGCAGGACCTGGTATTTTTGCTCTCCGGGAATTTTGAAATGCAGGAAGTTGAATTGACAGCCAGCAATATCCGTTGGCTGACCATAGAGATTGATGACAAAAACTATATTTACAATAAATTGCAGTATGAGCTTCAGCCGGGTACAAGCTACCAGATAACGGCCTTGCCTAACAGCAGGCATATAATCAGGCTCGAGCCAATCGCCGAGGATACTGCAGACGGAGGAGAGAATGAACCAGGATAATAAAACTGAAGGATATCGGCCATTAGCTGATTGTGAATCTGAGGGCTATCTCCATAGCGATACTAAAGAATCAACTATATTAACTAAGAAACAGCGGGCTCCGGTCAAGCTGATTGTTTTCGATTTGGATGGCACCTTGCTGAATCCGCAGCAGTTTGTCTCTAAGCGAAATATGCAGGCACTGGACGCTTTACGCGCTGCCGGCATCGGTTTCACTCTTGCCAGCGGCCGCACAGAACAGCACATGCGTTTATTCGCTGAACAAATAAATGTTGAGTTGCCGATAATTGCCTGTAATGGCGCTGTTATCTACGACCACAAGCGGCGGCAGGATGTTTATCGCAAGCAAATGAGCGAGCAGCTGAGCAGTGAGGTGCTTGACCACCTGCTGGCCAATCAGCTTGATTTCCTCTGCTATATGGCTGATGGTGTCATGCATCCTGAATACAGCCGGAAAGTTGAAGTCATGCGACTGTACAATGCGAAAGCGGCGGCTGAAGGCAGCGAGCAGATCCAGACAGCAGTTTTGACTGCGGATGGTGTGCGCTCAGCAGCCCGCCGGGGCATGGTTAAAATTCTGGCATTGTATGATACACCAACAGAAAAGGCACTTTTGGAGGAACTGGCAGCGCGTCACTCGGCCACAGTCATTGCCTCCATGAGCGGCGCGATCGATGTAATGGCCCCTGAAGTCTCTAAAGGAACCGGCATGGTACAGCTGGCACGGATTCTTGGATTCGGGTTGGAAAATACAGTTGCTTTTGGCGACCACGACAATGATGCCAGCATGATATCTTTGGCAGGCATTGGTTTCGCAATGGGTGAGGCAACGCCGGCTGCTAAAGCGGTGGCAGATATTATTGCTCCCAATTGTGCCGATGATGGGGTTGCCATTGCGATTGAGAAGTATATCCTGCCTGGCATTTTCGGATAAATCGGATAAACCGGTAATTTAGGAGCTAATTTCGGATATATCTGATTGTATGCCCGCCTCTCAGGCGCCAAAATAATAAAACTTAGAAATTTTATTATACGGGAGGCGAACAATGAACCAGCAACGACCACTTGTTTATCAACCGGAAGCAATCAGCTTTTATATTGCCGCCAGCGACCAGGAGTTGTTGCGGCAGGTACGTTCCTTTATGCAAAACAGCGGTATTGTTGGAGTTGCGGACACTGCCGGTCGACTGCATTACGTAGTTGACGGCAGCAGGGGCACACCATACGCGGCCAGACGTATCCTTGACCGAGCTAACCGCTGCCACGAGGAAAATGACAGTCGGATGCACCAAATTGAAAGTCAGCTGCCGGAGGCTATTGATCGTGTGCTCGACGAAAACGGTATCCGCCACGAGCTGAAAGGCCGGGCTTACCTGCAATATATTCTTTATCAGGCGGCGTTGGATGAACGCAAGCTTAAACCGTTGAGTAAAACGCTGTATCCCGAGGTTGCTAAACACTTTAAAGCGCGCACCAGTCAAATAGAACGTGATATCCGCTATGCTTTCAGCAGTGCTGGTAAACGCGGCAGCTGGCCGTCAGAGCTGAGTAGTGGCAATACGGCCCGGATTACCTATTTATGTGTTGAAGTACAGCACGAACTGCGCCGCCTCCAGGGTCAACAACGCTAAAGAGACAATAATCTGATTCCAGCCGCAACGCAAAATTCAGGGAAAAGTAAAAGGGCAATCCTGCTGGTTTAACCCACAGAATTGCCCTGATTATTGCCATTCCCAGATGTTTTTTCGCTTTGCCGGTAAATAACAGACACCACGAAATATGCTTACTTGTTGACTTTTTCCTTCAAGCCTTTGCCAGCTTTAAAGACAGGAGCCTTTGAGGCTGGAATTTTAATTTCTTCTTTGGTACTGGGGTTACGCCCTTTACGAGCGGCACGGTTGCGAACTTCGAAAGTCCCGAAGCCAACCAATACAACCTTCTCGTCATTGGCTAGAGCATCACTGATTGTATCAAGCACAGCATTGATGGCGCTTTCACTATCTTTCTTGCTTAGCTTGGCAATTTTGGATACAGAATCAACCAAATCAGTCTTGTTCATTTTTGTGCCTCCTCAGGAATATTTCATGGTCATTATGCTACCTTGCCTTTACTTGTGTCAAGTTAAAATCACCCGAAAAGGCTGAATTATCAGACATTTCCGCGACAGAATTAAAATCATGGCGGATTTTTATCCCCTGCGCTATAATAACCCGCGTAATTATTGCCGACAGGAGTGTATTATGTGTCAAAAAATTTCCGCAGCGGAGATAACTGCTGCCATCAGCCGCTTATGCATCGAAGCAAATGTGCATTTGCCTGCAGATGTCAGCTGCGCCTTAAGTTCGGCCGCGGAAGTGGAAATTTCGCCGACAGGCAAATCTGTGCTCGCTGAACTAATAGAAAATAACAAAGCAGCTGTTGAACTTGGCCTGCCAATTTGTCAGGACACCGGCATGGCAGTAGTATTTGCTGAGCTGGGTCAAGACGTTCAAATTGTTGGTGGTGATTTTACTACTGCCATAAACGCGGGTGTCGCAGCCGGTTACAAACAAGGTTATTTGCGAGCTTCAGTTGTTGCCGACCCTTTATTGCGGCAAAATACGGGCGACAATACACCGGCTGTGATTCATGTCAGCATTGTGCCCGGCGCTCAATTACGGCTCACAGTAGCACCAAAAGGGTTTGGTAGTGAAAACATGAGCGCGCTACGTATGTTGAGTCCCAGTCAGGGTCGCCAGGGAGTAATTGATTTTGTACTGGAAACTGTAGGACGAGCAGGACCGAACGCTTGTCCGCCGGTCGTAGTCGGCGTTGGTCTGGGCGGTACTTTTGAGCAGGTCGCTCTACTGGCGAAAAAAGCCTTGCTGCGGCCTCTGGGTTCGCATAATTTTCAACCACATCTGGCTGAACTGGAACAGGAATTATTGCATGAAATTAATCGGCTCGGCATCGGCCCTGCGGGTTTGGGCGGCAGAGTGACTGCTCTGGGCTTGCAGCTTGAAGCCTGCCCTACTCATATCGCGGGGCTGCCAGTGGCAGTGAACCTGAGCTGCCATGTCACACGGCATGCTGAAGCCACATTGGGCGAGCCGGCAGGGGAGCAGAACCATGAATAAAACCACTTCAGGCGAACCCAAGAATCCAAGGCCGGAACGACGCAAATTATCCTTGCCTTTAAGCAGGGAAACAGTTTGCAGCCTCCGGGCAGGCGATCAGTTATTGCTGTCCGGACAGTTATATACTGCCCGAGATGCCGCTCATGCCCGCTTAATTGAATTTGATGCCCAGGGAGCTGAGCTGCCCATTAAGTTGGCTGGAGAAACGATCTACTATACAGGTCCCTGCCCAGCGCCGCCGGGAGCAGTTATTGGTTCGGCCGGACCTACTACGAGTGGCCGGATGGATCGCTATACACCGCGTCTGCTGGAGTTAGGATTGCGGACAATGATCGGGAAGGGCGCCCGCGACGAGCAGGTAATCGCTGCAATTAAACGGCATGGAGCTGTATATTTGGGAGCTACCGGTGGTGCAGGTGCCTTGATCGCAGGCTGCATTGTCAAGGCTGAAATAGTAGCCTTTCCAGAGCTTGGCGCTGAAGCAATCCGCAGATTAACAGTCAGGGACATGCCGGTTGTTGTTTTGATCGACGCTGAGGGAAATGACCTTTATCAGGAAGGCCGAAAGCAATTTGCTCAACCATTTGCTCAGACGTATCAAGCGAAACCATGACAGTCAGGTACAGGCGTGTTACAATATACCTGTCAGGAATCCAGGCGCATGACGCTTGTGATTTCGCCGTATTAATAGTCTGCTGCTGGTAGTAAACTTGCAGGGGGCAGAAATTATAAAGATGAGTACCTGGTAGACAGGTACAACTCAATAAAGAGGAGGATCACATGACTGTAACAAAAGACATGATAATCTCAGATGTGCTCAATATGAATCGTGGAACAGTGCCGATTTTCTTTAAGAATGGTCTGCATTGCCTTGGCTGCGTTATGGCCTCAGGTGAAACCATTGAAGAAGCCTGTATGGTTCATGGCATTGATTGCGACAATCTGATCACCGAGCTTAACGCGTTTTTTGCCGGTCAAGCTTCAGAAGTTGAAGCTTGAATAGATAGAGTGCAAACAGGTTCAGGACCCGGCTATTCGGCTGGGTCCTTTTTTTTATGATCAGGTGCTGAACGCGTGTCAAGTTCCTCGGTCAACTTTTTGACGATAAAGTCATAACCCTCCTCAGAATGAGGCAGCAGACAAGCGGAGCAATCTTTTATGCCTCGTTCCGTTAGACTAAAGTCGCCGCCGCAGTCCAAAAAATACAGCGGACAGTAGCAAAAGAGGCAGTTTAGGCTGTCTGTCGGATGACAAGGGTAGAATTCGCACTTGCGGTTGCTGAAATAACGGTAATAAGCCACGGTTCACCTCGCAGGTAAGTGATGCTACATATTTTACCAGAGTTTCCATATACTATGACGCAGCCTGAAGCTTACATCCACAGTGTAGGTAAGCTTTTTAATGCCGAAGGTAAATTAAGTGATCCCGATACCCGGGCTTTCCTGACAGATTTCATGCAGAAATTTGCTGACTGGGTCGAAAACATCTCTCAACACGATTGAATTAAATTTAACAAATATAAGCATGTAAACAACAATGCGTGCCGACGCATTTGAAACGCGCAGACAACTGTTCAACCGTTGTCTGCGCGTTTACAATACTTTCAAAACCCCCCGGAATCCACGGGAGGAATAATACGATTCTGCCCCATTATGATAGACAAATACCGTATCATAACGCCTGTCACAGAAAAGGGCGCCGCCCAGTTGACGAATCTTAGCCGGTGTTTTTATCCAGCTGGACGTCTTCAGGTCAACCTCGCGGTACTCTTGCAGCTGCTTGTACTCTGCTTCAGTTAAAAGCTCGATTCCCATGTCAGCGCACATATCCAACGCGCTGGTTTCCGGCTTATTAGTCTTACGTGAATCCAAAGCTTCCCGATCGTAGCAGACGTTGCGCCGACCGGCGGGAGTTTCCGGAGAAGCATCCATAAAAACAAAAGTATCAGATTCAACTGCTACCAGCGCTGGTTCACCGCCGGTCTCTTCCATTTGCTGAAGCGCCCAGAGATTTTCGGGATTAGCTTTCAGTTTCTGTTCGACCTTGTCCCAGCGGAGTTGGGGAAATTTGGCGGAATTTTCTTCAAATCTCGATTTGAGCTTTCCCAGCAACTCATCCTGCTGGGAAGCACTTAGATTACGATCCTTCATGGCTAAGCACCTCCTCACAACCAGATAAGCCTATTATGATGGGTGATCAGTTGAAGCATCGTTACCACTGTTACTCGATTTTTCCACAAATGCAGTTTCGGCTACTCGATAACCATCACAGCAACACCGTCGGGGATGGCGGTAATACTGGCCTCTTTTGAGCCAACGATATCTTCAGCAATCGCCAGCGCTTCCTCCAGGCTGTGGGCCGGCGTCATATGCAGACCGCGAACAATTTCATCTGGTGCTTCGGAGACATAAACCACAGTTGCTTTCTGCAACACGCGGATGAAGATCTGTGTCTGCCATTGGTCGGCTTCTGTCTCATTTCTGCCCCTGCTGAGGAACTGCGCCAGGGTCTTTTCAATATCTGATTCATCAGCCATCTGGTTGTAGAAGCCTTCGCCGCCATGACCATCGTTTGATTTAGCAAGCATAATAATTACGCCGCCCTGTTTAACAGTGGCTTCAGCAGCTGTCATACCCTTAACAGCCTGGTAAATATTTTGATCGAGCGGATACCCGCCGTTAGTAGAGATAACGATATCGGCCGGCTTGGCGTCCACTTTGCACAATGAAGAAAGAAAATCACAGCCAGCCAGATGTGCTGCTTCAAAATCACCGGCTACAGCGTAAATAGCTTCTTTGGCTTCATTTATTACCACGTTCACAATAAAGGCCAGCTTTGCTTCTCGACCTGCCCAGACCATGTCCGTCTGAATCGGATTTCCGTCCAGCAGACCGGTTCTGGATTTGGGGTGGGCGATAAATTCTGAGCAGTGGTTTGCCAAAACAGTAGTCCGGCTGGCTACACCTGGTAAAACACTTTTCCTGCCACCGGAGAAACCTGCAAAGAAGTGCGGTTCAATAAAACCTTCAGCAACCAGCAGATCTGCCTCAACAGCCATTTTGTTAAGAATGCATTCACCGCCGCTGGGCAGAATTCCAATTTTTACGACGGATGAGGTATCGCAGTCATGAACGACAATACTCTCATTCTCAGCAATTTCTGCACCGAATTTATCTACAATTTCAGCCTGGCTCATGCTGCGATGACAACCAGTTGCAATTAAAATAGTGATTTCAGCGTCCGGATTGCCTTTGCGTATTTCACGCAACATCGGTGGCACAATCACCTTGCTTGGAACAGGACGTGTATGGTCACTGGCGATCAGCACAACTTTTTTCTTGCCTCTGGCCAGATCCGCCAATGGCAGTGAGTTAATCGGGTTTGCCAGTGCTTCCTCTACCAGTTCGATTTGGGTTTTTCCGGAATTGTAATGGTGCATATCGGAGACAAGCACACCTTTTACCCGCTCGTCGGGCAGCTCAATTGAACGAGTTTCTTTGCCGTAAGGGAAATTAAGTTTCATACTATCACCTCGCATGATCAGGTTTCAGCGCGAACTTTATCGCGAATATATTTTAATAGTAGCATAAGAAAATTAGTTGCTAACATTTATATAAAGGGACAAAAAGAAATATGTATAAAATGTATAGTTAAATTATCAATATATGTACAAATGTAACATACCTGACAAAAACAAATGCCCTTTACACTATTATGGTTGACAATTTGTGCAATTGTGCGATACATTTTCAACAAATGAAGTTTTCATTTAACCGATCTTGTTGAGAGATGGTGTTAATTTTTTTAACCAGGCAAGTAGCATTTTGCCGAGTGCAAGAAAATTACCGGCTGGAAACGAAATTAACGCATTATAAAAATAGAAGGAGTGATGATTGGACCCACTTTGGCATGCAATTGCGAAAAGAAACTGCTCTCTTAATTAATGCTGTTGTTGTAGCCGATTCAAGGATTAACTGAAACACCAACTTGGAGGTTAAGCAATGAAGAAAGGTATTTTAGGCAATGTGCCTATTCTCGACACAATTAATAAGATTCCAGGCGGGCTGATGCTCGTGCCACTGCTGCTTGGTGTGCTCACCAATACATTTTTCCCTGAATTTCTCGCAATCGGCAGCTTCACAACAGCCCTGCTGAAAAATGGTTCGCTGCCGTTAATCGCCGTTTTGTTCCTCTGCAGCGGCGCTCAGATCCAATTTAAAGCAGCTGGTATGTCACTTTATAAAGGTATGGTTCTTAATACCAGCAAGGTATTTTTTGGTGTAATTTTTGGTGTTATCTTTGCCAGAGTTGCCGGCCCCGGTGCCGCAATTCTCGGTATGACACCACTCGCGATGATCGGCGCCATGTCCAACTCCAATGGCGGACTTTATACCGCGCTGGCTTCCAAGTATGGTAACAACACTGACGTCGGTGCCATCGCTGTAATTTCGGCAAATGACGGCCCGTTCTTTGAAATGGCATTCATGGGAATTGCCGGTGTTGCCTTGATCCCACTGGAAGCGCTCTTTGCCACAATCTTCCCGATCCTGCTGGGCATGCTGCTTGGTAATCTGGATGATAAGATTCGTGACTTCCTCAAACCCGGCATGATGATCGCGATTTTCCTCTTTGCATTCCCGCTTGGCGCCGGACTCAGCCTGCAGACACTCGCCAAGGCCGGTCTGCCTGGCGTTCTGCTTGGTCTGTTCACAATTGTGGCCACAGGCCTGCCAAGTTATTTCATCTACAGACTGCTCGTTAAGAAAAAATACCGTCACTCCGGTGCCGTTGGCGCCGCGATCGGCACAACAGCCGGCAACGCCGTTGCCACCCCTGCCGCCATCGCCGCCATCGATCCCACCTGGCTGCCATATGCTGAAGTTGCAACCGCTCAGGTTGCCGCCTCAATTGTTGTTACAGCCATTCTGATCCCGCTCCTGGTTGACTTTATCTACAAAATTGAGCTGAAAAAAGGTATCGTCAACCTCGATATGCCAACCGCATTCGATGAAATCGCGGACGCAGAAAAAGCTAAGAAAAAAGAGCTCGAAGCAGAGCCTGCGCTCTGATTCAAGTATCATCGAGGTCAATTCAGCTAAACAACCAGTCTCCGTAACAACAGCAAAACGATTAATGTGCAGTTGAGAGCAGAATTATTGCTTTATGCGACTGCCTGTACTGTAAAGTTCGTGTTAAAAGCCCTGAAGCCTAGCGCTTCAGGGCATTACATTTTAGTGTTGCTTGAATATTCTGTTCGCGTTTTCATATAAAATAGCTTTGGCGAAACTGCAGGCCAGATCCTCAGAAAAGTAACCAGATGCTATCTTTTCATTTAGAACGGTTGAGAGCACCTGCAGGAAGGCCATTCGGGCGCCGAAGCTTTCTTCACTTGTCCAGGTGTCGCAGCCCCAGACAACCCTGTCGAGATCACAGACTTCCATCAACTCATGCAAAGTCCGATAGGCTGCGGAAGGTGAAATATGCGGCAGCCAGCAGGTATCAGCAATAACATTGCGATAGGAAAAAAGCAGTCCGGCATAGTCATCTGTCCAGGGGTAGCCGCCATGCATCAGAATGAAGGTTGTTTCCGGGTTGCGACTTACCAAACCTTGAATCTGCATCGCATTAGTCTGGTTCATCTTGCCAAGTCCTGTATGTATTTGCATAGGAATATCGAATTCCGCTGAAAGCTTACAGATTTGTTCAAAAACATAATCCTGGAAATTGCGGATATCTTCATCGGTTCCATTTGTACCTGCAAAATTCAAAGCAGCCTGCGCCTGCTTTTTACTAGCTGGAGCAACATGGATAGGCCGGAAATAGGCTATTGCTGACTTTAGTGCTGTGCAGCCAGTCTTTTTCTTTTCCTCAACCTTTTTTCGCAATAGATGAATATAGTCATCCATATCGTCAATTTGGGTTTTGTATAATAGTTGGGCATTGTTACCGTTACTGTCCCTTGCGTCCTTGTCGTAGCCGCACAAGAACGAATTAATTCTAAAAACAGGGCTGAAAAGTTCAGGATGACCTAAATCAGAACCTGGGTTCCAGGGAGAATCATTGGCGATCCGTTCATATTTACAGGTGCCTTGCAAAAGTGATAAATGCCATTGTGGGTCCTGATATGCTTCACGAATACGCTCATCGTAGACAAGCCACGTGCGGGAACTTAAGGGTTCCTGGATATCGTATAAATACTGCAAAGCGCGTTCCAGCCAAACATAAAAGCTGCGATTGCATATTTTGCTTAACCAGTCGTCTACTTCGATTGCTTTGGTTGGAGTAGGCAACCCCAGCCATTTTTGAGCAGTATAGGCATTGGCCAGCATTTTTGCCAGCGTCATACCTCTTTGCTCCTCATCAGGCAAGTGGTGTGAATGAGAGCTGACAATAGGCTGAGTTAAGAGGATTTCTTCCAGCTTTTTACTACGCAAACTTAATACCTCCTGCTTCAGTCTCCAATTTCAATTGCTACACGTAAGTTGTCGTGGCTGGTCGCAGCTAAATCAAAAGCTTCTTCCCAGTCGTCAAGTTTAAATGTGTGAGTAACCAGCTTGTCCAACTTCACGCTGCCGGCTTCAACCAGTTTGATCGCTGTTGTCCAGTCATAAGGAATTTGGGAAATTTCACCCCTGACATCAAGCTCTTTCACGATAATTTTATGGGTGTTGACCGGAGCAGTAATACCGCCGCGGATGCCGCCGCCGGCCCACATTACTCTGCCGCCCTTGCGGACAATATCCAGAGACTCTTCAATGGGCTCGATGCTGCCGGTATTTTCCAGAACAACATCTACACCGATTCCGCCGGTAATTTCGTTAACGCATTCTCTGACATCTTCTTCATCAACATTGATGATGTAGTCAGCACCCAGTTCGAGTGCCATAGGCAGGCGCACATCTGTATCCCTGGTAACGCCGGTCATAATTATTGGACCGGCACCAATAGCCTTACAAACCTGAAGCATGAGCAATCCTCTGGCGCCCGGCCCCAGGATGGCTACCGATTCTCCCGCTCTTATTCCCATTCGGGTAATAACACTGTGGATCGATCCCGCAGTGGGCTCCATCAAAACCGCCGAGAGTGACTTTATCGAATCCGGCAGCTTATGCAGCTGAAATTCCGGCCAGACAGTATACTTGGCAAATCCGCCGCCGGTCATGAAATGGGCCCGCCCTTCCATAGGCGGAATCGTATTACAAATGTTATACCGGCCTTCATGGCAGGCAGGGCAATGTCCGCAGTAGAAGGTGACAATTTCATGGACTACGCGGTCGCCTGGTTTTACTCTGGTGACAGCAGATCCGACTTCTTTGACGACACTGACAATTTCGTGACCCACAACTACTTTCTTTGGTGCTGTCTGAACTCCGGTTTTATCAGCTTTCCATTTATGAATATCGCTGCCGCAGATTCCACAATACAACACTTCACACAGGACATCATGAGGGGCATAGGGATTATTCCCAAGTTCGGGCACTGCTACCGTCTCCAGTTGAAGAGTCCCATCCGGATAGGCGATTATACCTTTCATTTCTTTTTCCATGCTGATTCCTCCCACTTGACATTTATTACCTGAGTATTAATTATAGCTGATTACGAAGAACTCCGTCAGTTCAAGGCTAATTACCTATGTTTACGGAAAAGGTATCGCCATGCTCCAGATCACCATATTGATAGCCACGGTTAAACCAGCTTTGCCGCTGGGCAGCGCTGCCATGGGTGAACTTATCAGGAACCACCATACCCCAGGCCTTACTTTGGATAGTGTCATCGCCTACAGCTGCAGCGGCATTCATGGCTTCTTCGATGTCTCCCACGTCCAGGTAATCTTTATCATCAGCATAGTGGGCAAAAACTCCAGCCAGATAATCGGCTTGTAATTCCAGACGTACTAAGTAGCGATTGAACTCTGCTTCCGGCATCTGTTCTTTAAGCTCAAAGACTTGATCGGTAATGCCCAGGAGATGTTGCACGTGATGACCGACTTCATGAGTTAAGACATAGGCCAGAGCAAAGTCTCCCGGGGCATCATGCTTATCCCGGAGTTCATAATAAAATGTGGGATCCATATACACACGCTCATCTGCGGGGCAGTAAAACGGCCCCATTTGAGAACTGCCCGTGCCGCAAGCAGTATTTACAGTGCCATCATATAAAATAAGCATAGGTTCTTCATATGATAAACCTGCATCGGTAAATATTGCATTCCAGACATCTTCGGTATCAGCCAGAACCACAGCTAAAAATTGCTCAAGTTCAGTATCCAGCTCCTGATACTGGCTATCTTGTTGATAGTCTTTATTCCATTCGATAAGTCCGGGAGATTGACTGGGTGAATCTAAGCCGCCAAAACCTCTTGTTAAGAAAAGAAGAATAATAACAACAATTATTCCACCAATTCCTCCACCCATAGGAATACTCATACCGCGTCCGTTGCTGCCAAAGGGTGAACTGGAACGGGAAGATGTGGATTTACCTACATTACTGCTTTTCCTTCTGTCGCGCCATTTCATTTTTCACACCTCGCTTCCGTTTCAAGACTTAAACGTTATATTAACTGTACCTAATATTTCATATTAACAGCGGTAGCTATTATTACAAAATCTCAATTTATGTTCTGCCAATCTTAGATAATAATTGCTATTGGTTAATAGTCGTCAAAAAGTTGTCAAACTAGTACAAAATTAGAACCAGTCTAAAAAGAAAAACCCCGTGATAACTGATATCACGAGGTTTATTTGTGGAGCTTGTGGACGGACTCGAACCCCCGACCTGCTGATTACAAATCAGCTGCTCTACCAGCTGAGCTACACAAGCATATGAATTTTTATTATGCTCCGCAGAGTTTACTGACACTAACTGACGGGCGCAAGAAATATACTACCTAAGGATCAGCGGATTGTCAATCATTGACAGCGTGCCTTTTAAGGAGTCATCGCCGCTACTGTTGGTTCATCTTCCGTTTCTTCGTCAGGATCCATACTGATTTCACGGGAAGATTCTGTTGGTGCTGTAGCAGTTGTTTTCGTTGGTGGAATTGTATGCTTAGGTGCGGGCAACTCGCCTGGCGTAGAAGGCTTTTCCAGCTCCTCCGGATTTTCCAGAATCTCAACAAAGCGTTTCAGCGCCATTGAATAATAGAAGCCGTCACCGATTCTTTCGTCGAGGGTTACTGCCACATTCATAATGTCGCGGACGGCAATAGTACCATCCGGCATAACACGCGGTTCTTTTTTAATCACACCAATTGTAGCGAATATTGAGGTTGTACCCCATTCGTACAGGTGGTGGAAGGGAGCGTCAACGCCCAGGCTGCCAAGGTTTGAAAGCCACAAGCTTGCGTGCATCGGGTCGTTGTCGATAATAATTTTAGGCAGCCAGCCATGATAATCAAGCCAAAACAGGAAAGCTACGACACCTCGCAGGAAAAAGCGCGGCAGACTCATAATATAATTGAAAAGATTCAGAATGCCATGGCGTTCTTTATCCTCATTTTTTAGAGTCTCACGCGTTTTCTTGACTTCACCGCTGATCCGGCGGGAGATCGTATCGAGTGTCTCATCTGGTTTGAAGCGCAAGGTCAGGATTTCTTCCTTGCCTTCTTCACTGAATTCACGCTTCATCACGAATGAGCAGCTGAACTCATTACGTTGGTATACACGCCGGCCAATAACGAAACGGTTTATGTGCGGCCGTTCGGTAGCGGTTTTTACCAGGGCGGTGATAACGGTGTGAAAAATTGTGACAATCGAGCCATTGCGGCTGACAGCCACTTCGCGATTACGCTTGCGGATGTAAGCTTTGAGCTCAGTTACATCGATAGCTTGTGAGAAGTAGATGGCGGCTTCGTTGCGGCCTTTCATGATATAAGGGAAAAACCGCATAAACGGGTCGATATCTTTTAGGTAAACACCGTCTTTGCGACTGAAAAGCCTCTTTTTACCTGACATTATTCTTCCTCCACAGTTTACTGTCTGCGCTTGATTTTACCCGCACGGCGCGCTCAGTTAAACGTTGATATTGTAGCACGAATTGTTTGACAAGCAAAATATTATCAGGCGGTGGCTTGTGCTGCCGTAGAAGCTTTTTCCTTTTTTTGCTGTTTTTTGCCGAAAAACTGAGTGAACATACAAACGCCAAGGCATACAGAACCAATTAAATCAGCCAGGCCATAATAGGGGAAAGCATTTGGCAAAATGCCTTCAAGCCAGGGGAACCGGTATTGTAACGCTAATTCAGGCAAAACAGTGTTCTCGTTAACCAAATGGTATAGCTGCAAAGCTCCGTTGCGGACGCCAACCAGAAGAGCAGGATTATCGATTTGTTCCAAATAATCGGCAGTCAGCGGCATGTAGCCGTTATTTTGCAGTAACACGGCTGTTTGCAAGGCAACTACCAACAGGAGGGCAAACATTGGCAGACGATGCCACCAGTATGTGGCCAGGCGCTCAGGTTTCATGGGCTCAACTCGTTGCGCTACAGGCCGTGCCGGTCCGCGCTTTGACGCCAGTAACAAGCTGAGTTGATTACCAAGCTGTCTGCTTAGCCGCAACAGGGGACGAGGCAGCTTAAAGGGTGGCAATAGGTTGATTACAAGCAAAAATATTATAAGTGATTGCTTAAGCCCGATTGAAGCCAGCAACAATTGCCGGTCGGCTGCCCAGATCTGTTCGGGCGCCTGCCGGTTAAGCATAGACGGCAAATAAGCAAGTGCTACAATCGGCAACAACAGCCACAGGCCGCGCAGACGGGGAAGCAGAATCGCTTCCGGGTCGCGGCTCAATAACAGGCCAAGCAGCAAACCGGCAAAAGCCATAATGACGTAAAGAATCACTTGCGTTTACCTGACAACGAAATTGGCCAGTCTGCCGCGGACATAAATGAATTTTACCAACTGCTTATCTGCCAGCAGCGGTGCGGTTCTTTCATCCGCGTCAAGGATGGCGCGGACAGCTGCTTCACTGGCATCCGAGGGGATATCGATCCTGTACCGGATCACACCGTTGGTTTGAACCACAATTTCAACAGTGTCCCGCACCAGAGCGTCTGCATCGAATTGTGGCCAGCTCTGATTGAAAATCGAGTAGGGCAGGCCGGCTTTTTCCCATTGTTCTTCGCAAAAATGAGGTGCGAACGGCGCCAACAAAACCAACAGATCGCGGACAGTTGCCTTAAATAAACGCTGGTTTTTATTGCCAGAACCCGCTTTGTAGTCATTCAAAGCGTTAAGCAGCTCCATCATACGTGATACAGAGGTATTGAACTGAAAGCGGTCAGCATCGATTCCGACAGATTTAATCGCGTAGTGTCTCGAGTACTGCAGTTCTTTTTCGGCCGCGCCAAAAGGCTGGCCATAAACAGCAGCGGCATCTTTAGCGGCAACAAAGGTCTTATTCTGCAAGGCTGCATCTGCCAGACTTCCCGCTTCAGTAACCAGGCCATCAATCCGGTTGACGAATTTGACGATTGCTTTTACTCCGTCGTCATTCCAGGGGCCGCCTTCAGTGTAGGCGAAGCCAAATGCCAGGTACAAACGGAATACGTCAGAGCCAAACTGGCTGATATATTTATCCGGCGAAATCGTATTGCCACGGGATTTGGACATTTTCTGACCGTCCGTGCCCAGAATAGTACCTTGGTGCACTAATGAGGCGAAGGGCTCATCAAAATCCAGGTGACCCAGGTCTCGCAGGGCTTTAGTGACAAAGCGGGCGTAAAGCAGATGCATAGCAGCATGCTCGGCGCCGCCGACATATTTATCAACTGGGCACATCTGGTTGACTTTCTCCCGGCTGAAAGGCTCCTGGTCGTTTTTGGGGTCAACGAAACGGAACTGATACCAGGACGAACAGACAAAGGTGTCGAGTGTATCCGGATCGCGGGTCGCAGGCCCACCGCAGGTGGGACAGGTTGTATTCATAAAGGCGGCATGCTTTTTTAATGGTGATTCGCCGTCCGGGGTAAATTCAACATCATAAGGCAGCTCAACCGGCAATTGATTTTCCGGCACCGGCACAGTACCGCAGTGTTCGCAGTAAACAATCGGAATCGGCGTGCCCCAGTAGCGTTGACGCGAAACCAGCCAGTCGCGCAGGCGGAAGTTTACCCGCAGGCAACCAGCATCTTTTTGTGCCAGATCAGCGACAATTTTTTCGACGGCCTGAGCGAAGTCCAGACCGTTGTAGGGTTCACTGTTTACCAGCACACCATGGTCGGTGAAGGGCAGATCGTCAGGGGAGCCATCAGCGGAACGGATAACACGCGGAATCGGCAGTTCATATTTGCGGGCAAACTCATAATCGCGCTCATCATGAGCGGGTACAGCCATAACTACACCGGTTCCATAGCCGGCAATTACATAGTCAGCGGCCCAGACAGGAACCCGGGCTTCGGTCAAAGGATGAATTGCATAGCTGCCGGTAAAGACTCCGGTTTTCTCACGTCCAGTTGCCATACGGTCAATATCGCTGATTTTCCGAGTCTTTTCGATATAGGCCTCAACCTCGGCGCGGCGGTCAGCAGTTGTCAGCAATTCACATAGTTCACTCTCAGGAGCAACGACAACGTAGGTTACTCCCATAACAGTATCTGCACGCGTGGTGAATACCGGCAGATTGACTTGGGTGCCGTCGTTATTGAATACTGGTTTGCCTTCCTTTTCGACGCCGAAAACAATTTCAGCACCTTCGGAACGCCCTATCCAGTTCGTTTGGATTTTTTTGGTTTTATCCGGCCAATCCAGCTCCGGCAGGCAGTCCAGCAGTTCCTGCGCATATTTAGTAATGCGGAAAAACCACTGAGTCAGGTTTTTTCGAATGACAGATGAACCGCAGCGCTCACAGGCACCATCAATAACCTGCTCATTCGCAAGTACCGTTGTACAGGCAGGGCACCAGTTGACCGGCGCGTTTTTCCGGTAAGCCAGATCATTTTTGTACAGCTGCAGAAACAGCCACTGATTCCAACGGTAATATTCCGGCATACAGGTGGCAATTTCGTAATCCCAATCGAACATGCCGCCCATTTCCCGCAGCTGCTTTTCCATCGTTGCTATATTAGCCAGGGTGCTGTCCTTGGGGTGCACACCGGTTTTAATTGCGTAGTTTTCAGCCGGTAACCCAAAGGCATCAAAACCCATAGGCTGAAAGACTTCATGCCCTTGCAGCCTTTTGAACCTGGCCCAGCTGTCGGAAAGCGAGTAGTTATACCAGTGACCAACATGCAGATTTGCTCCAGAAGGGTAGGAAAACATTTCCAAAACGTATAATTTGTCTTTCAGGTGCTCAGGATTGAACTTGTAGAGACCTGTTTCGCTCCACTTCGCTTGCCACTTACGATCAATATCAACGGAATAGGACATTATCTTCAACCATCCTTCTTCAACTGGATTTTATTCAAGCCTATATTCTAGCAAAAAAATGACGGAATATAAAACGATTGACTTGCTATTGGATTTTCAACGCGACAAATAAGCGCGCAGCAACAAGACCAGGAAAATGTGCAGGGGATAATAGAAATAAAAGAAGTATTTCTGCAGCGATCCCGGACGTTTGCGTTGCTGGCGGGAGTGGAAAATAATCGGCACGGAAAGCAGCGAAAAGTTTTGCAGCAGCGACCAGAACAAGGAAGCGCCGGTTTGACTGAGATTACCCAGGGAAAACATGACATTGAGCACAAGCAGCAGCCAAAAAGCCTGCTGTTCGTGCAGAGGGTCGTGCGCCGGGTGCAGCTTGCGGGCATCCTCATGTTGATAATCAGGGCCGGGCAGATTAAGTACAATATAAAAAATCAACACGGTCAGAAGACCATAGATATCGTAATCAGAGCGGATTACGGAAGCTAAAATCATTGCTGCCAGCATCAAGCCAAAACCGATTATTGTCCCGGTGCGGCAATCGAGGCTGATCCCGAAAATGTTTACCCGGACATCGTAACGCGGCGGCGGCATCGCTGGCGGCCCGGTTGTGATCGGCCGCAGGCTGGCAATCATATCGCGCCCACAATTCCAGATCAGCCTGTACCCGGTTATCATCACAATTGCCAGGGCAAATGTGAACATAATATTAGTCCCCTGAGTTTTGAGGCTGGCTATGCTGTAGCCGTAACGGATCAGCACCTCGCCGGCAAAAGCGAATATCAGCATCCGGAAGAAATAACGCGCCGGATTTCGGGTCAGCGAATAACCTCGCGCTACGTGGTAGGCGAATATGGGGAAGGCCAGGCGGCCGACAGCGCGCAGCAGCATATAGAGTTGTTCCGACATGAATGGCTGCAGGTAGGCGCCGATGTGATCGAGCGTCATAAATATGACAGCCCACAATTTGAGCATACTGTTCCCCTTTATTGAATAAAGCTTTAGCTTATTGTATCATTGTAAAGTATGACTAACCAGAAACACGGCAGTTCACTGCTTTAATAATACGGCACCGCAATTGTTCCGGAGTGAGCCACCAAGGAAGGTATTTTTAATGGGTTTAGGTATGGATATCGGCATTGATCTAGGTACTGCTTCGGTGCTGATTTATGTTAAAGGCAAAGGTGTTGTCCTGCGCGAACCTGCTGTGGTCGCAATTAATTCCCGTACAGGTAAAGTTCTGGCAGTTGGCGAAAGCGCCAGCCTGATGCTTGGCCGTACCCCGGGTGTCGTCGATGCTATCCGCCCACTGCGCGATGGTGTAATCTCCGATTTCAAAGTTACCGAAGTAATGCTTAAAGCTTTTATTTCTCGTGTTTGCAAAGGCTTGCGTGCCAAGTATTTCAAACCCACGATTGTTGTATGTGTGCCGAGTGTGATTACCCCTGTTGAACAGAAAGCTGTTGAAGATGCCTGCAAACACGCCGGTGCCAAGGATGTTTTTTTAATCCGCGAACCAATCGCCGCCGCTATCGGCGCCGGGATAGATATCACCAAAGCCTGCGGCAGCATGATCGTTGACATCGGCGGCGGTACAACCGACATAGCTGTTGTTTCACTGATGCATCCAGTTGTTGATTTTTCGCTCAAGGTTGCTGGAGATAAGTTTGACGAAGCTATTGTCAAGCATGTACGCCGTAAGCATAACATCCTGATCGGCGACCGTACCGCAGAAGAATTGAAAATCAACATTGGCTGCGCTTATCCGCGCGAAGAAGAAATGACCATGGAAGTGCGCGGCCGCAACCTGATCACGGGCCTGCCCGCCATTATTACGGTAACATCTACAGAAATGCTTGAAGCTCTTGAAGAACCGGTTGCGCAGATTTTTGAAGCGGTGCATTCCGTACTTGAACGGACACCACCGGAACTGATGTCGGATATCAGTCAGCGCGGTATAGTACTTACCGGCGGCGGAGCGCTGCTTTACGGGCTTGACCGTATGCTTTCGGCTAAAGTTGGAATCGAGATTATAGTTGCGGATGACGCTATCTCCTGCGTTGCTATTGGTACCGGGCGCGCGCTGGGCATGATGGATAAGTTCGCCGCTCTTGGTGACTCCTGAGTACGGCTACAGCTCATTTAATTGTGACTTAATTATTAATTTTGACTTTTTTCGCTTAATTTTACCTTTTTCGCCTGGTTTTGCCTGCTTTTTTCCGGTATTTGGTTGACTGAAAGCCAACAATAGTCCTATAATTAACCCGCTTAGAAATTTTTTCTGATTTTTTCCATAATTGTCAGGGTCTGTTTGATTGAACATGCTGTGCTGCGCGACCTGCGCGGCCATTTTCCGAATGACTGTCTTTTGCTGTTCCTTCTGGCAATCCATTTAGTAATTCCAATTTACGAACCGTTTTCGAAACGGCATTTACGAGGTGACTATGCCATCACAAACTTTCAGCGGCAAGAGCAAGGATGACCTTGTTATTGTTGCACGCCTCTCTGGGTTGCTCGCGGAAGAAGAAGCGCAGAGTATGTCCAGGGCTGCTTTAGCACGCTTTCTGGAGCAGGCGCAAAACGCTACTGAGGAGTCTGCCGGTCCAGTAACTGACGCGGGAGCTGCAGAATCCGCTTCTGGTGCAGAACCGGAGAAACCGACCCGCCGCCGGGTTGGACGTCCGCGAAAAGCAGCTGTGCCATCTGCTTCTCAAAAAGAAAATTCCGCAGAAATCACGGCTGGTGATACTGCTGAATCAGCAGTGCAAACAGCGCCAAAAACCCGGAGAAAAACCACAACTAAAGCTGCTGCCAAAACTGAGGTCGCAGCTGCTGAAGAAGGTGAGGCAGCAAAAGCAGCTGCTTCTGAGGCGGCAGCACCCAAAACCAAGGCAAAGCCAGGCCCCAAGCCCGGCAGCAGAACTACGACTGCCAAAGCCGGAGCTAAAACAGCAGCTGCCGGCAAATCAAGAGCTAAAAAACCGGCACCGGTTGCGGCTGTTAACGAAGCGTCCCCCGCGGAAGAACCGGTACCCATAAATGATGCAGTCGTTCAAGTGGTAGCGGCACCTGCAGAGGACGCGGCAAAAACAGAAGAAACGACACCTGAAGCGAAAGCTACGTCCGAGATTGAAGCCGCGCCAGAAGCCAAAGCTGAGCCCGCAGCCGAAACAGCGCCAGAAGCCAAAACAACGCCAGAAGCCGAAACAGCACCCGAGGCCGAAGCGGCACCCGCTGAGGCTGCAAAACCGACACGCGCACCCCGCCGTGGACGCCCGCCTAAGAACCGTACACTTAGTGGTGTAGCAGCCCCCGGTACGCTTAATATACCTTCAATTCCGGAAACAGCGGTTTCAACACCAGTATCATCTGACGAAAGCCAGGTACAGACAGCCTCTGTGGAAAAGGCTGAAACAACGACAGCTCCTGTCTCTGTCGTCGAACCGGCAGAAACCACTGCAGAACCCGAAGCTGCTGCTGCTGCCGCTGATGCCGCTGGAACAGCTGTGCATACGCCGCGGCATCCCGGTCAGTCGCCCCATGCGCCTGTTTCACGCAAACAGGACTCTGAACCAGGCAGGACTGAACCCGGCAAAGCCCGTCGGCCCTATGTGGAAACAGGCGAACTTGTCTCCGGTGTGCTGGAAATTATGCCCGACGGATACGGCTTCCTGCGCAAAGATAACTATCTGCAGGGTTCCAAAGATATTTATGTGCCGCCGCAATATATCCGGCGCTTCAACCTGCGCGAGGGCGACCTGGTAGTCGGCCCCGGCAAGGTGCAGCGGGACAGCGACCGTTATCAGGCACTGCTTTATATTAAAGAAGTCAATGGCCTGCCGCCTGAACGGATGATCCGCCGCCCCCATTTTGACAAACTTACCCCGATATATCCCAACGAAAGATTTGTACTCGAGACAACCCGCAACGAGCTTTCCACCAGGATCATCGACCTGGTGGCGCCGATCGGCAAAGGCCAGCGCGGTATGATCGTTTCGCCCCCGAAAGCTGGTAAAACAATCCTGCTGCAAAAAATAGCCAACGCCATCAGCATCAACAATCCTGATGCCAAACTGATTGTGCTGCTGATTGATGAACGTCCTGAAGAAGTAACGGACATGCAGCGCTCAATCAAGGGTGAGGTTGTCTATTCCACATTTGATAAAACACCGGAGAACCATGTTAAGGTTACCGAGCTTGTGCTGGAACGCGCCATGCGCCTGGTAGAGCTTAATCAGGACGTAGTTATTCTGCTGGACAGCATTACCCGCATGGGCCGTGCCTATAACCTGACGATCAACCCCACAGGCCGCACCCTTTCCGGCGGTCTTGACCCTGGTGCCCTTTATGGTCCGAAGCGTTTCTTCGGTGCTGCCCGCAATATTGAAGGCGGCGGCAGCCTGACAATTGTGGCAACTGCTCTGATTGACACCGGCTCGCGTATGGATGAGGTTATTTTCGAAGAATTCAAGGGTACCGGTAATATGGAAGTGTATCTGGACCGCAAACTTTCGGAAAAGAGAATCTTCCCGGCAATCGACATCAATCGTTCCGGCACGCGGCGTGAAGAACTGCTTCTTGGCAGCAAGGAGCTTGATGCAGTCTGGTCAATCCGCAAAGCCTTCGGCCAGCTGGATACAGCAGCGGTAACTGAAATGATTATCAGCCTGCTGATGAAAACAAACAACAATCAACACTTTGTTTCCTCCATCAATGTTTCACTTAATGACAAAAACATTTTTGAAGCGATGCGTGGAAACCGCCCGTCACAAAGCAATCAGAGTCAAAACGGATATTCCGGTTGACAGCAGGAGTGCCGGGGTATAATATATTAAAGCTATGCAATCTGGTGCGTTAAACGGGTCGCGGCTAAAGCGAGGATCCGCGCGCATCCTTCGATGAGAGGTGAGATAAATGAAAGAGGGAATCCATCCCAAATACGGTAAAGCGATTGTCAAGTGTGCCTGCGGCGAAACCTTTGAAACAGGTTCAACCAAGGAAGTACTGAACGTTGATATCTGCTCTAACTGCCATCCATTCTATACTGGCAAGCAGAAACTGGTAGACACAGGCGGCCGTGTTGACAAATTCAAACGCCGCAATGAGAAAAAGTAATAACAACAGAAGCCAGGGAGACGCAAATGCGCCTCCCTGTTTCAATAGTGCCTGTGTGAGGTGCTCTCCCGCACCGATCAGTTCCGCTAAAGGAGGCCGAGATGCCGGAGATTATCTTCGCCATCAATCCTGGGTCAACCACAACTAAAACAGCATTATACCGCCGCGACGTGTGTCTCTTTGAGCAAAGCCTGAGCCATTCAGCAGCCGAGCTGGCGCCATACCGGACAATCGCCGCACAGTTGCCGATGCGGCTGGCGGCGATCGAAAACGCGCTGACAGCGGCTCTTGCCAAAGCGGGGCACGCTGATACCCGCGCCATAAGTGCTGTTGTCAGCCGCGGCGGCCTGCTTCATCCTGTTGTCAGTGGAGTTTACGAAGTTAATGAGGACATGCTGGCGGATCTCACTAAGGCCCGCTATGGTGAGCATGCCAGTAACCTTGGCGCGCTGATCGCCAGTGTGCTTGGCGAACGTTTTGGCTGCCCGGCTTATATTGTGGATCCAGTTGTAGTAGATGAACTTGAACCCGCAGCCCGGCTTACCGGCCTGCCGGAGATCAAGCGCCGCTCTGTATTTCACGCGCTTAACCAAAAAGCTGTTGCCCGTCAGGCTGCTGCCGATCTTAATTGTAAATACGAGGATATAAATCTGATAGTGGTACATATGGGCGGTGGGATATCCATTGCCGCGCATCGCCGTGGCAGGGTTATCGATGTGAATAATGCGCTCGAGGAAGGGCCTTTTTCGCCGGAACGTGCCGGCTCGCTGCCAACATTGCCACTGCTTGAACTGGCATTTTCCGGCCAATATGACTCTGCTGCCCTGCGTCGCAAAATCAACGGGCAGGGTGGGATGGCGGCGCTTTTGGGCACTAATGACTGCCGTATGGTTGAGGATTTGGCAGCACAGCGGCCTGATTACGCGCTTGTACTCGATGCCATGGCTTACCAAACCGCGAAATGGATCGGCGCCATGGCAACAGTATTAAAAGGTGAAATAAAAGCTGTTGTTCTGACTGGCGGGATGGCTCGCAGCAAATACCTGACAGAGCGGATCCATAACAGTGTGGCCTTTTTGGCACCGGTACTGATTTACCCCGGTGAAAAGGAAATGGCAGCGCTGATTTCCGGTGTATTGCGTGTTTTGGCTGGTCAGGAAAAACCAGGTGAATATAAGGCGGAGGTATGACATGGGCTTAATGAATCAGTTGGAACAACGGGTTCTGGGCCAGCGTCCGGGGCGAATGGCTGTTGTTGCGGCTCACGACGAGGCTGTACTTGCATCGTTAAAGCCAGTACACGAGTTGGGTTTGATCCAACCGACCCTGATTGGCGACAAGGAAGAAATTTTCCGAATTGCTGATCAAATTGGTTTCAAGGTTGATGGCCTGAATATAATCAAAGAACTGGACAACCGCAGTAGTGCCGAACTTGCAGTTAACCTTGTTGTCAGTGGTGATGCTGACATAATTATGAAGGGCAACCTGCAAACCGCCGATTTGCTGAAAGCAGTACTCGAAAAAGACAAAGGCCTGCGTACCGGTAACCTGATCAGCCACTGTGGCTTATACGAAGTGCCAGGCTACTCCCGTTTACTGCTGGTAACCGATGCGGGAATCAATATCGCCCCTGACTTGAAACAAAAGACTCAGATAATCCGTAATGCTGTTTCTGTGATGAATGCAATAGGTGTCGAGCAACCGAAAGTGGCGGCTGTGGCGGCTGTTGAGCTGGTCAACCCTTCAATGCAGGCAACACTGGACGCTGCTGCTCTGGCCAAAATGGCGCAACGCGGCCAGTTGGGGAATTGCCTGGTTGACGGTCCGCTCGGTATGGATAACGCGATCAGCCTGGAAGCTGCCAAACATAAAAACATTAACAGTGAAGTTGCCGGAGCGGCCGACATCATTCTTGTACCAGATATTGAGACGGGTAACGTCCTTGTTAAAAGCATGGTATTCTTGTTTAAAGTCCGCTCCTGCGGTGTAATAGCAGGCGCCAAGGTTCCATTGGTAGTGACTTCACGCGCTGAAAGCAGCGATACAAAATACAACTCGATCTTGCTGGCACTGGCCATGATGCACAGTCAGCAGCCGTAAAACGGAAACTGAAATTGCAGCCAGAGCTGCGTTGAGGAGGATACCATGAGCAAGCATAAAAAGAATGTTTTATCTGTATGGGTCGAGGACAAAGCCGGCGTTCTCTCCAGCGTCGCTGAGCTTTTTGGCGCAGAGGGCTGCAACATTGAAAGCCTTACTGTTGGTGCCAGTGAAAAACCTGGTGTCTCTCGCATTACTATTGTGGTTGCCGGAGAACAGGAAAACATTGATTCTGTGATCAAGCAGTTGAACCGGCTCACCAGCCTGATCAAAGTCAAACGAGTAGACGATGATGAATCAGTCCGTATGGAATTGGCTCTGATTAAAGTTGATGCACCGGACGACCGAAAGACTGATATTATCAATATAGTAAATGTGTTCCGCGCCCGTATCGTTGACGTGGCTGCCAATACCATGACGGCAGCGATTGCCGGCAGCCCGGTGAAAATACTGGCTCTGCAGGATCTGCTCGCACCTTTTGGCATTATCGAAATTGTCCGCACCGGCATGATCGCGATTGATCGCGGCCTGCGCGTAGTAGACTAAAATTGGAAACCGAGGAAATCATGAAAGAAAATCCAGCCCCGCAGCCTGCCTGCAAAACAACAATTGGCGGCCAGGCTCTGATCGAAGGATTGCTAATGATCGGCCCTGAAAAAAGAGCAATGGCTGTTCGCCAGGCCGATGGTAAAATAATTGTTGAGGAACTGCCGTTAAGTCCGTCTTCGTCTAAAGCAGCGGAAATCCCTTTTATTCGTGGCTCAGTCCGCTTGTTTCGCCAACTGGTAACAGGCACTAAAGCTTTACTGCGTTCAGCGGAACTCAGTGAGGAGCCAGAACCCCTGGAATCCACAAAAGAAGCTCCGCAAATGAGCGCGCTTGATCGTTTCTTCGAACGGCACACGAATCTAATGCTTTATGGCTCCGTGGTTTTGGGCTTGTTGTTCAGCGTCGGGCTGTTCATTCTGTTGCCCAATTTCATCACCAGTCTATTCAATCAGTTCACTCCTTTGGGTCAGCTTACCGGCGGCAGTGGTCAGATTGCGCGCAACCTGATTGAAGGCGTGATCAGAATCGCAATTTTTATCGGCTATCTTTACTTTGCCTCCCGCTTAAAGGACATTCAACGGGTCTGGCAGTATCACGGTGCCGAGCACAAAACAATTGCCACTTATGAAGCGGGAAAAGAGCTCACCGTGGAAAACGCCCGTCAGTACAGTCGTCTGCATCCCCGCTGTGGTACCGCATTTATGTTCATTGTTATCATCGTCAGTATTATTACATTTTCCCTGGTTGGCTGGCATGGCCGCTGGGTGAATCTGCTGCTGCGCCTGGCTTTAATGCCCATCGTTGCCGGTATTGCCTACGAAATAATCCGCCTGGCCGGTCGCTACGACAATGCCTTAACCAGAGCGATCTCCAAACCGGGTTTATTATTGCAGCATCTGACAACAGCTGAACCGGATGACAGCATGCTGGAAGTTGCCATTGCCGCGATGAATGCCGTGCGGCCGCAAACAGCCGGCATCCAGGACAAGTGGTAAACCAGGCAAACCAGACACCAAATAGATTAATTTCCAATCTGGAACCATTGCTGAGTGAAGCTGATATTGCTGAGCCACGCCGCGAGCTGATCCAGTTGCTTTCCTGCCTGTTGCAGGAACCGGTTGCCCGGCTGCTTGCCCGTCTTGATGATCCCCTTACGCAGCAACAAGCGGAAGCGTTCGTTCAGCTCGTACAACGACGAGCCAGCCGCGAACCACTGGCCTATATAACCGGCACAGTTAATTTCAGCGGTCTTGAACTTGCTGTTGGCTCTGGTGTGCTTGTGCCCCGGCCGGACAGTGAAATCCTGGTTGAAAAAGCGGTTGAACTTGCGCAAAAAATGCAGGCCCGGTCGCTGCGCCTGCTTGACACCTGCACCGGCAGCGGCGCGATCGGTATCGCCATTGCCCGTCAACTGCGAGACAGCGGCATGCCTGTCACACTTCATCTGCTGGATCAATCTGCTGAGGCTTTAGCATATGTTCGCCGCAATAGCGCTCGCTGGTGTTCCGACTTGCATGTACAGATAGAGCAAGGTGATCTGTTCCCGGCCGAGTCGCTAATTTTTGATTTAATCACCGCCAATCCACCTTATATTCCTGATTTGGTACTGCCCGGGCTGATGCCTGAAGTTAGCCGCTATGAACCCGCGCTTGCCCTGGCCGGAGGGGCCGACGGACTTAATTTCTACCGGCGAATTCTGCAGCGAGCAGGTGATTATTTGGCGCCCGGCGGCTGGCTTTTGCTTGAGCATGGTTACGACCAGGCAGAAGGGGTAAGCAGCATGATCAAGGCCGAAAGTAAATTTCGCGAGCCTTTACAATTAAAGGATTATGGCGGCAATCCGCGCGCGGCAGCCGCTCAGCTGCTTAGCACAACAGATGTTTACCAGCCGTGTTAAGCTGGACAGCAGTACAGCCCCAAAGTAGAATCAAACCGAAAGGATCAAAAAATGCCCTCACCTTTTCACCTTTATCAATATCAGCCGGGCGAGCGTGTGACTCTGAAAAAGCCACACCCCTGCGGAGGATATGTCTGGATTGTCGTCAGAACCGGCGCTGAGATCACTTTGCGCTGTGAAACTTGTGGCCGCCAAATCGTGCTGGCACGTCAAGTGCTGGAAAAACGAACCAAAAAAGTGGAAAAACCAGCAGATAATCAGGAGCAAAAAGATGACACAAAATAATGATGACGAACTCAGAACCGAAAGTAATGAGCTGGATAATTCGATTACCGACGGGCAACGTCAAACGCAAGCTTTAGTTGACAGTCTGCTGGCCTGGCTGAACGAAATTCCCGCACAAAAACCTGTTAAGTGGGAACAACTGCCCGACATCGGTTTATATATGGATCAAGTGGTCACTTATATTGACCGCCAGCTGGCGCTGCATAATAAAACCGCAGAAAAGTACACTGTTACTTCCGCGATGATCAATAACTATATCAAGGCTGGATTACTGCCCCGGGCAAACCAAAAAAAATACAATCTCAATCACCTTGCCCTTCTGACTATTATCGGCGCGCTAAAACCCGTACTCTCAATGAAGGAACTGCAAATAATGCTGGCGAACAATCAGACTGAAACTGAAGTTGCCGCTATATACAATCGCTTTCTGCGAGAGCAAGAAGCCGCTGTCAATGAGACAAATCAGGTTGTCAGCGAAAGAATCAACCAGTTGGCAACGGCCTGCACAGAAGACGGCAGTTCACTGCAATTTGAGCTGCAGCAACTGGCAATGGACCTGGCTATCGACGCCCGGGTGCGCATTCTGGTTGCCGGTCAAATTCTGGCAGCTGTTGAGGAAGTGAACAGTATTGCCAAAACAGAAAAATCATCCTCGCACGAAAAAAACAGAAGGAAGTAGAGGCTAAAAGTATGAATATCGACAACGATGTGCTGCGCCTGAGGGAACTGGCTGAGCAAGTTCGCGAGATAGCTGATTTGCCGATTCAACAGACAAACCGCCGCCTATGGGAGGCGGTGAATGATCTGAGAATGATCCGCCCGGTTTTGCACGTCCGTGATGCTCCGCTTTACACTTTAAAATATGAAGATGAGCTTACAACACAAATCGAGGATCCTTTTTTGCAACGTCTGGAAATGGATCTGTTGTTGAGACTCTATGAATGGAAGCATATGCGCGTGGACCGCGTGATTGAACCAACAATCAAATGCCCCTGTGTAATTACCGACACCGGCTTTGGCATTTCCGCCACTACCGATTCAACCACAACCGTGGCCGCGGCTGAAGGCGAATATAATAGTTCCAAACATTTTGAACCTCAGATTTTGACTGCAGACGACCTCGCCCTCATCAAAACCCCGGTTGTTACTTATGACGAAGCCGCCACCATGACTAACTTTGAGCGTATGCAGGAAATTTTTGCTGGTATTCTTGAAGTTAAGCTGGAAGGCAAGAGTAATTTTCATGTTGTTCCCTGGGATGATTTATTGTCGTGGATGGGGATCACAGAAGGCTTGATGAATTTTGCCCTTGAACCTGAATTGATGCACCAGGCAGTTACAATCTATATTGATGCTGCCATCGCCAGAGCCAGGCAGTATGAAGCGCTTGGCATCCTTTCTTCAAACAATGGATTTGTCAATATCGGCAACAATGGCATCGGTTATACTACCCAACTGCCGCCGCCGACAGCCAGCGGCATCGGGGCACGGCTCCAGGATATCTGGGGCGAGAATTCCGACCAGGTTTTGACAGCAGTTTCACCAGATATGTCGGAGGAGTTTGCGTTTCCTTATGAACGCCGTTACTCAGACTTGTTTGGCTTGCATTCCTACGGCTGTTGTGAACGGCTGGACCATAAGGTATATGGTCTGCGGGCCAATTTCCCTAATCTGCGCAAAATCTCCATGTCGCCTTTTGCTGATCTGGAAGCCGGCATGGAAAAAATCGGCAGCGACTTTGTGGTCTGTTTCAAACCTAACTCTAACTATCTGACTGGCAGTGACTGGAGCCTTGAACCATTAAAGCAGGAATTGATCAAGATTATGGCTTTGGCGCGCAAATACAACAGCAATGTCGAGATCGATATGAAAACAATCATCACGCTGAATGGCGAGCCCCAGCGCCTCTGGGCCTGGTGCGACATGGCGGCGGAGATCATAGCAAATTACTGAAATACATTAGTTTCAATAAAAAAGTGCCAACAGTTTAAAAAAACAGACCAACAGTGACAATAAAAACGGGCCAACCGGTTTGCAGAAAGCGCAGCCGATTGGCCCGTGTTTTTTATGAATTACTGATTGGTGTTGAGTGATTTGCCTCAGCCGGCCTGTTCGATAGCGACAGCAACTGTGACAGTGGCGCCAACCATCGGGTTGTTGCCCATACCGAGGAATCCCATCATTTCAACGTGAGCCGGGACAGACGAGGAGCCGGCGAACTGGGCGTCGGAGTGCATCCGCCCCATTGTGTCAGTCATGCCGTAAGAGGCAGGACCGGCAGCCATGTTGTCGGGATGCAGCGTGCGGCCGGTACCGCCGCCGGAGGCGACAGAGAAGAAGCGCTTGCCCAGCAGGCCGCATTCCTTCTTGTAGGTGCCGGCGACTGGATGCTGGAAGCGGGTCGGATTGGTTGAGTTGCCGGTAATGGAAACGTCAACGCCCTCCAGGTGCATAATTGCGACGCCTTCGCGCACGTCATCCGCGCCATAGCAGCGGACTTTTGCCCGATCACCGCTGGAATAAGCCTTTTCACTGGTGACATTGACCTTGCCGGTGCCATAATCAAATTCAGTGTTCACATAGGTAAAGCCGTTGACACGGGAAATAATCTGAGCGGCATCTTTACCCAAACCGTTGAGAATAACGCGCAGAGGTTCGGTACGAACCTTGTTGGCAGAATTGGCGATACCGATTGCGCCTTCAGCAGCGGCAAACGATTCGTGACCAGCCAGAAATGCGAAACATTTTGTTTCTTCGCGCAGGAGCATGGCGGCAAGGTTGCCGTGGCCAATGCCCACTTTACGGTCATCCGCGACTGAACCGGGGATACAGAAAGCCTGCAGCCCGATGCCAATTGCTTCGGCAGCGTCAGCGGCTTTAACACAGTTTTTCTTGATTGCGATCGCGGCGCCGACAACATAAGCCCAGGCGGCGTTTTCAAAGGCGATCGGCTGCGTGTCTTTGCAGATTTTATAAGGGTCAATGCCCTTGCTGTCGCAAATGCTCTTGGCTTCCTCTATAGAGGCGATACCATTCTCTTGTAGCACAGCGTTGATTTGCGCGATTCTTCTTTCGTAACTTTCAAAAAGTGCCATTGGCGTGTTCTCCCTTCAATTAACGCTCATTATTCATGACGCGGATCGATGTATTTGGCAGCTTCGTCGAAGCGGCCGTAACTGGCAATGTTCTTTTTAAATGCTTCGTTGGCATCGACGCCCTTTTTGATCATTTCCAGCATCGGTCCAACCTTGAGGAATTCATAGCCAATAACCTCGTCATTGGTATCAAGCGCCATCTTGGTTACATAGCCTTCAGTCAGTTCCAGGTAACGGGGGCCTTTATCAACTGTGCTGAACATGGTGCCGACAGTGCTGCGCAGGCCTTTGCCCAAATCTTCCAGAGAAGTGCCGACCGGCAGGCCGTCTTCTGAGAAGGCTGACTGGCTGCGGCCATAGATAATTTGCAGGAACAACTCGCGCATCGCAGTGTTGATAGCATCGCAAACCAGGTCGGTATTCATTGCTTCCAGAATAGTTTTGCCAGTCATGATTTCAGCTGCCATTGCTGCCGAATGGGTCATGCCAGTGCAGCCGATTGTTTCAATCAGCGCCTCCTGGATAATTCCGTTTTTAACGTTAAGGCTAAGTTTGCAGGCTCCTTGTTGTGGTGCACACCAGCCTACCCCATGAGTGAATCCGGAGATATCCGAAATTTCCTTGGCCTGCACCCAGCGGCCTTCCTGAGGGATGGGCGCCGGACCGTGGTTGGGACCTTTGGCAACACAGCACATCTGCTCTACTTCGTGTGTCTTTAGCATAATTTTCCCCTTTCATAACGAGATCATAATTAATCCAGACCGGCCTTTATTCCCAGCGGACAGAAACAGAATGGCAGTGTGTCCGTCTCGCTGCCTCACTGTGGCAAAGCGTGGAACAGGCAAAAGTCGCTCCTATTATAACGGATAACACCAGCGGAAGCCATGCACAGGTGAAAATTTCCCGCTTGCCGCTGTGATATAATAAAGCGATGTTTTGCGCAAAGGAATGACTCCCATGCTAGAAAAGTTACAATCGGTTCTGGACCGTTACGAAGAATTGAATCTGCTGCTGGCCGATCCTGCTGTATTAGCTGATCAGGAGAGGTATCGACAATTAATTCAGGAACACTCTGCCTTACAACCGCTGGTTACCGCCTGCGAAAATTACCGAGCCTTGCAGCAACAAGTGCAGGAAAACCGCGATCTGTTTTATGCCAGCAGCGACCATGAGTTTCGCGAACTGGTACGGGAGGAACTGACAGAGCTTGAAACTAAGCTTGAAACCGCTGAATCTGTGCTGCGAGACGCACTGACTCCTCAGGATCCTAACGATTCCCGCAATGTAATTGTGGAAATCCGGGCAGGCGCCGGCGGAGAGGAAGCAGCTTTGTTTGCCGCGGTTCTATACCGGATGTACCAGTCATATGCAGAAGGCAGAGGCTGGGAAACTGAAATTGTTGATTTAAGTGAAACCGGTATTGGCGGTTTTAAAGAAATTGTTTTTATGATCCGGGGCAATGGTGCCTACAGCCGCCTTAAATACGAGAGCGGTGTCCATCGGGTCCAGCGGGTACCGGTAACTGAATCCGGCGGTCGGATTCACACGTCAACTGTAACTGTAGCAGTACTGCCGGAAGCCAAGGCAGTAGAAATTGAAATTAACCCGAATGATTTACAGATAGATACCTATCGGGCCTCAGGTGCCGGTGGACAGCACGTCAACAAGACCGATTCAGCTATCCGGATTACCCATCGGCCCAGCGGCCTGGTTGTGACATCGCAGGATCAGCGCTCACAGTATAAAAATAAAGAGAGCGCCATGGCTGTTCTGCGTTCACGTTTATATGAACAGGAGCAAAGCCGCCAGCATGGCGCAATAGCCTCGGAGCGCCGCAGCCAGGTAGGCACAGGCGACCGCAGCGAGCGCATACGCACCTATAATTATCAGCAAGGCCGAATTTCCGACCATCGGATCGGCCTGACACTATACAAGCTGGAGGCGGTGCTTAATGGCGATCTGGATGAATTGATTGACGCTTTGATAACAGCTGATCGCGCTGAGACTCTGGGCAGGGGAGAAGGTAACGACGAACATGACTGAGCTGCAAACAATTGTGGTGGAGGTTGACCCCGTAAACCCTGATGATTCCGCACTGCTGCCTGCCGCTGAGCTTCTGCGTGCCGGTCAGTTGGTTGCTTTCCCGACTGAAACAGTCTATGGCCTGGGAGCTGACGCTTTTAACCCGGAGGCAGTGCGGGCAATTTTCACCGCCAAAGGCCGGCCGGCAGATAATCCTTTAATTGTCCATGTGGCCAGTACCGACGAACTGACCGACGTTGTGCGCGAGCTTTCACCGCTTGCCAGGCTGTTGATTGAAAAATTTATGCCGGGCCCTTTGACTTTGGTGTTGCCGCGCTCAGCGCGGGTGCCGGATATAGTCACTGCAGGGCTGGATACAGTTGCTGTCCGTCTGCCGGAACATCCTGTTGCCCGCCGCCTGATTGAACTGGCCGGTGTACCGCTGGCAGCCCCTTCGGCCAACCGTTCCGGGCGCCCGAGCCCGACCCTTGCCAAGCATGTTCTGGAAGATATGAAAGGCCGGATTCCGATGATTGTGGATGGAGGCCCCAGTGATTTCGGCGTTGAATCTACAGTGCTGGATGTTACCGGCAGCGTGCCTGTGATTCTGCGCCCCGGTGCTGTAACCATTGAAGAACTGCAAGAAGTTGCCGGTGAGATTTTGACTGTGGAATCAGCTGCAGCTGCTCAGTCTGACCCGGGCACTTATGCGCCCGTGAAAGGCGAAAAGCAAACTGAACTTAAGCAGTATACTAATACACTGGAGTCTGCACCCCGCTCACCGGGAATGAAGTACCGGCATTATGCCCCACGCACACCGCTTTGCATTGCGGAAGGAAATACTGCTGCTGCCCGCTCAAACCAACTTTTACAGCAGGTTCTGGCAGCGATTGCCGCGGGTAGAACGCCTGCTGTTTTCACCTCGCGCGAGACAATCGAGTTGCTGCGAGCCAATCTGCCAGAAGGCTGGCATTTGCAGGTCGGGTCAGAAAATGAAAACATACCTGCTGAAGCAGGCAGTGCTGACCAGACAATCTGGGCGATTGTTCACGGACCAGGCGGCCAGGCCCGCACAGCCGCCAGTCATTTGTTTGCCGCTTTACGCTGGCTGGATACCCGTCAGGCTGATCTGATAATAGCTGAAAGCGCAGATAGCACCGGTATTGGAGCCGCTTACCTTAATCGCCTGCACAAAGCTGCCGGTGGAGGAGCCGAGCCTGTACCGACAGCGAACTGCAACTGTATGAAAAAGGAGACTGCGATGAAACTGTTGTTTATCTGTACAGGTAACACTTGCCGCAGCCCCATGGCTGCCTATCTGTTCAATCATTTCTCTGCCGATAGCGGCCACAGCGCGGAATCGGCGGGACTGGCTGCCCGAAACGGCGACTCAATCAGCGAGAATGCCCGATTGGTACTGGAAGCTGAATACGGAATTGATGCCAGCGATCACCGCTCACGTTTATTTGAGTTGGAACTGGCTGCCGGCTTTGACCGCGTGCTGACAATGAACAGCTCGCAGCGTGACTACCTGCGCTCACTGTTGCCGGATCAGGCCGCAAAAATCATGACAATCGGCGAAGCTGCCGGTTTGCCGGCTGAAGCTGTTGAGGATCCATTCGGCCAATCTCGCGAAATTTATCTGCAAACCGCGCGGCAGCTTGAACGGTTGATAAAGCTGATACTCGAACAGCTAAACAAGAATTCTGTTGAATAAGGTTGTAGCTTTTTTCTGATTGTTCTGTTGTACTGGCCAGTTGTCTTTTTCTGGCTGGTTATGGCAACTGAAAACCCATTTAATTATGAGACCATAGCTCTATAATCGGAGCAAACCAGACGACGGCAGTCCGGTCTTTAAGCCCGATATCTCTTGACTTGCGGCTATTGGGGTGATATAGTTTCTTACGCTATGCGCCGCATGCGCATCGTAATCAATCTAGTATCCTCGCTCTGTCTGCGGGACAGAGCCGCTAGTCCAAGAGGAGGTGAAATTAATGGTAAGAAACTACGAAGCGATGTATATTCTCAATCCGGCAGCCGGAGAAGAGGCAACCGTAGCCACAAGTGAAAAGCTTAAAGAGCTGATCGAAGGCGCCGGTACCATCGAGAAGTACGAAGTCCTGGGCCGTCGTCGTCTGGCGTACGAAATCAACGACCAGAAGGAGGGCTTCTACGTCCTCGTCAACTTCAGTGCGGATGTCGAGTTCCCGAAGGAATTCGAGCGAATACTCAAAATTACTGATGGCGTACTGCGCTATCTGATTACTCGCACTGACGACTGATTGTCAGAAAGGAAACGCATCGATGAACAAAGCAATTTTAATGGGCAGACTGACACGTGATCCTGAGCTGCGGACAACGCAGAACCAGATTCCGGTATGTACCTTCACCTTGGCGATCGACCGCAGGTTCAAGAACGCGGCCGGTGAAAAACAGGCTGATTTTATTCCGGTGGTCGCCTGGAGGCAGCAGGCTGAATTTGCCAGCAAGTACTTCCAAAAAGGCTCACGTATGGCCGTCGTCGGCAGCATTCAGACCCGCAACTGGGATGACGCCGAAGGCAAACGCCACTATATGACCGAAGTTATCGCCGATGAAATCTACTTCACTGAATCGCGCCGCGATGGCGGTTCCGACAGTGGACAAGCAGGCGGTTATCAGGCTCCGGCCGGGCAACCTGCAAACGACGGCTTTTTCCCGTCACCGGATGATGACACTTCATTGCCCTTCGAGCTTTAATTCATTTGTGCGCTGATTTTACGAAAGGAGACTGGTTCTCATGGCTGAAGTAAGACGAGGCGGAGATCGTGATCGTGGCGGTATGCGTCCACGCAGATCACGCCGTAAAGTATGTGCTTTCTGTGTAGATAAAATTGATCATATTGATTACAAAGACACAGGACGCCTGCGTAAGTTCGTGTCGGAGCGCGGCAAGATTCTGCCGAAGCGGATGTCCGGCACCTGTGCCAAACATCAGCGCGATCTAACCATTGCGATCAAACGGGCAAGACACGTTGCCCTGCTGCCGTTCGCCGGCGAATAAACACAATTAGCGATGTGATAACACTGCCGGGCAGCATCAGCAACCCGGCAGTTTTATTTTCCAGTTTTTGGTATAGTATTGATAACGAAAATAATTCTTATAGTGTAATTTTCAAAGCGTTGCTCTGCGACAAGCAGAAGCAGCAGGAGGATAAAATGAAAGTTGTTTTAATAAAAGAAGTAAAAGGACTTGGCAAGCCGGATGACATCGTTGAAGTTCAGGATGGTTACGCGCGAAATTTCCTCTTTCGGCAAAAACTGGCGCTGGAAGCCACACCGGAAAACTTGAATACTGTTAAGACCCGTAAAAAAGCTGAGGCCGCCAAAGCAGAACGCGAACGTCAGGAAGCAATTGACACAGGCGAGCGCCTTAAAGGACAGGTTTTCACCTTGCCCGTAAAATGCGGTGAGGGCGGCCGGCTTTATGGTGCTGTTACCGCGATGGACGTCGCGGCAGCCATGGCTAAAGAAAACATGAAGGTTGACAAACGCAACATCACTTTGCCGGATCAGATTAAAAGCCTTGGGCTATATGATGCCGAAGTGCGTCTGCATCAGGATGTCACCGTTAAGTTTCAGATTAATGTCGTCCCCTTAAAGCCATAACCGGAGGCAAGAAATGTCCAATACTTCAGTAGGTCTGGCCCGTAAGCTCGCTTCAGGCAGAGTGCCGCCCAACAATATAAAAGCTGAACAGAGCGTACTCGGATGCGCTATGTCCGGGCTCAAGCCGCTGGCTGAAATCATGGCAGCATTAAAGACCGAAGATTTCTACCGGCCTGACCATCAATTAATTTATGATGCGATTTGTGAGCTTTCGATGGCCAGCAAACCAGTTGATATTATTACCGTGTCAGACTTGCTGGATAGCCGCGGCAAGCTGCTTAACGCCGGTGGTTTGGCTTATATTTCTTCATTGCCGGACCAGGCACCCCTGATTGCCAATGCCGGCCACTATGCTGACCTTGTGCGCCAGAAATCAATTTTGCGCCGCCTGATTACCGCGATGGACGATGTTACTGCGCTTTGTCTGGAAGATGGTCAGGAAGCCGGTCTGATGTTGGACGTTGCCGCCAAACGAATTTATGATATCCGTGAAAACCGTGATGCCATTGGTTTTGAAAGCCTGAAAGACATTATCGGCAGAACTGTAAACGAAATAGCTGAAATCGCCAGAGGAAAACCGCGCGAGCACTTGGTTCAGACGGGTTTTCGCAGCCTCGACCGCGCTCTCGGCGGGCTGCGTCCGGGCAGCCTGATTATTGTTGCTGCCCGGCCCGGTATGGGCAAATCGGCGCTGGCACTTAACATTGCGCAAAAGGCTGCGACGCTCTACCGTGTACCGGCCGCCATCTTCAGCCTGGAAATGTCCAAGGAAGAAATTGGCAACCGGATGCTGAGCGCTCAATCTCAAATCAACTCGCGCAACCTCAATGTCGGTGATTTGAAAACGGATGACTGGGAAAAAATCGCTCGCGCCCTGCCTTACTTATCAGCGGCTCCGGTATATATCGACGACCGCTCCGGCACGAGCGTAATGGAAATGATGTCCAAATGCCGCCAGCTTAAACTCGATGGTCATTTAGGTTTGATTATTATCGACTACCTGCAGCTGATGAGCGGCAGCGGCTCCGGTCGCTTCGAAAGCCGCCAGCAGGAAATTTCTGAAATTTCCCGGTCGTTGAAAATTATGGCGAAAGAACTGAACGTACCGGTAATCGCGCTTTCACAATTAAGCCGTGCCTGCGAAATCCGTTCAGATAAAAAACCGCTGCTTTCCGACCTGCGTGATTCGGGTGCTATCGAGCAGGATGCTGACGTTGTCATGTTCCTGTTCCGTGAGCATTATTACGCTTCTGACCAGCAGCCACTCGAAGTAGAAGACGCGGAAGTTATCATCGCCAAGAATCGGCAAGGCGAGACGGGCAGTATTCATTTAAGCTGGCGCCCGCGCTTCACGATGTTCTTTGAAAAAGATGAGGCCTGGATGCCGTCGGAAGCTCCGCCGGCCTGAGGAATTCAATGGAAAAAGTTGATATATTGCCTCAAGTGCAGGATTTCTGCCGGCGTAACGATCTGCTGCCGGAAGGCGGTCGTGTTATTGTCGGCTTATCCGGCGGCCCGGATTCGCTTGCTTTATTTGACATCCTTCACCGCCTGGCTCCAAAGTATAAATACACACTCGTAGCTGCGCATTTAAACCACGGTCTGCGCGGCGCTGACGCGGATGCCGATGAAGCCGCAGTCCGTTGCTTTTGCGAGGATTACAATACCCGTTTATATGTTAGAAAGCGCGACATCGCAGCTGAGGCTGCCGCGAATTGCCAAAGTGAGGAGGAAGCAGGCCGGCGTGCCCGCTATTCCTTTTTTAATATTGTGGTGCGTAAGGAAGCGATGCTGATGGCAGCCGAAAAGGCGCGCACAGAGCCGGAAAGTCAACGGATTCGGAACCCGCTGGAGCATCACTCGCTTTATGCCGAGCCGGTTGAAACTCAAAATAATGACTTCTATCGCCAAGGTATCCGTGTCGCAGTCGGGCATCACCGCAATGATCAGGCTGAGACAGTGCTGCTTAACCTTGGCCGCGGCAGCGGGATTGATGGCCTTGCCGGCATGCGCCCGCAAAACGGGCATATTATCCGACCGCTTTTACCGATCGCACGGGAAAAGATCGAAGAATATGTCTGTTGGCGCGGTTTGAAGCCTTGCCTCGATGCAACTAATCTGGAAACAAATGCAACCCGCAACCGTTTGCGCCATCAAGTGATACCGGCTATGTCTGAAGCTTTCGGCTTTGATATTGTGCCCTCGCTGGCCAGAGCCGCCAGATTACTGCGTCAGGATGCTGACTATTTACACCAACAAGCCGAAAATGCTCTGGCCGCAATTCATGCAGGTGCAGAAAAAAACGCTGAACAGCAACAGCTTCGGGGAAATAATCTTCCAGGCGCAGTGGCAATGCTTTCGATCAAAGAAGTTAACGAATTGCATCCGGCCATTCTCAGCCGGGTTTTACGCCGTTGGTACCAGGACAGCTTTGGCGATGTTCGTGACCTTTCTGCCCGGCAGGTGGCAGTGCTGATAAATCTTTGCCGGCCCGGCCGCAGCGGCAGGAAAGCCAGCCTGCCCCAGGGGAGGTCTGCTGTACGTGACTTTGACAATCTGGTTCTGCTTGAGGCAGCTGATACTGCGAATGTCGCGGCAGAGGTTGCCGGAGCAGCTGCCGCAGCCAAAACAAGCCCGGAGCAACTCCTCAAGATTCCCGGAATAACAGAATTAGCCGGCGGAGATCGCTTTGTAACCCGCTTCATTGTCGTACAGAATCAAATCGTTTATAATAGCACGATATGGTGCTTTCAGGCATCGGAACTCAGCGGAGCAGTTGTGCGCTATCGTCGGCCTCGTGATTATTTCAAGGTTGAAGGAAGGGCGCACGGCAAATCTCTGAAAAAGTATTTTTGTGAACGTAAAGTGCCTGCCGGTCTGCGCGACCGGCTGCCGTTAATAGCCCGGGGCGATACAATTCTCTGGATTCCCGGGGTAGGAGCGGCCCACCGCTTGCCGACAGAGGCGGTTGCGGAAGAGATTCCTCACGAGGCATGGGTTGAGGTACGTTATCTGCGCTCACCTGCGCCAACGAAGCCTGAAAACTAAACTGCCGCGGCTAAACGTCCGCCCGCTGAAGTTTTGGCATACAGTAAATAAAACAGGAGGCAATCCAGACCCCATGGGAAAATATATTAAAGGAATAATGATCGAACGCTCTGAAATTGACGAAATGTGTCAAAGGCTGGGTGAACAGATTTCTGCCGATTATGCCGGCCGTGAAGTTGTTTTGATCGGCGTCCTTAAGGGCGCTTTCATTTTTATGGCTGACCTGGTTCGCCATATAACCATACCCTGCTATATCGATTTCATGTCGGTTTCCAGCTACGGCAGCGGAACCCGCTCATCGGGAGTTGTCCGGATCAATAAAGATCTGGACGGCGATATAACGGGCAAGCACGTTATTGTCATTGAAGATATTGTTGATTCAGGGCTGACACTCAACCATCTCAAGCAGTTGCTCGGCACACGCAATCCAGCCAGCATTGCTTTTTGCACAGCGTTCGATAAACCGGAACGCCGTCGCGTTGAAATAGATGTTGCATATGTCGGGAAACGCATTCGTGATGAATTTATTGTAGGCTATGGGCTTGATTATGACGGTCGGTACCGCAATCTCCCCGATGTAGCTATTTTGGGAGACGATGGAACTGGAGGCGACAGATGAACAAAAAACGCAATATGAGCGGGATGTCATTCTACCTGATCCTGCTTGCTATAATAATCCTTTCTTCACTGTTCATGTCGCGGATGGCAACCCCGGCAGATATTTCACTTTCGGAGCTGATAGACAGCATCGATAAAAACGAAATCAGCGAAGTTGTAGTAAACGGGTACACGCTTGAGGTTACTGAAAAGGCAGCAACCGGTACAGTTCCCGTTACGTATAGCAAAAAAGTTTCACCAATGTGGATGGACGCACTTTACAACGTGCTTACTGAGGCAAAAACAAACGGTAAAATTGATAGCTTTGACTACGTTGAACCGACCGATATAGCAGCCTGGGTCAACATTGCCCTCATTCTTGTCATGATTGTCGGCATGGGCGCCTTTATCTGGTTTACTTACAGCCGCCAAAGCGGTGACGGTAAAAATGCCATGAGTTTCGGCCGCAGCCGCGCCAAACTTAATGACCCGTCAAAGAATAAAGTTACGTTCGCCGATGTTGCCGGTGCTGACGAAGAGAAGGAAGAGCTGCGTGAAGTTGTAGATTTCCTCCAGAATCCAAAGAAATACAGCGAGCTGGGCGCGAAAATCCCCCGCGGCATCTTGCTGGTTGGCTCGCCGGGTACTGGTAAGACGCTTTTGGCGAAAGCCGTTGCCGGAGAATCCGGAGTCCCTTTCTTTTCCATCAGTGGTTCCGACTTTGTGGAAATGTTCGTTGGTGTGGGCGCTTCCCGCGTGCGCGATCTTTTCGATAATGCCAAAAAGAATGCCCCTTGCATAATCTTTATCGATGAAATTGACGCTGTCGGCCGCCACCGCGGTGCCGGCATGGGCGGCGGCCACGACGAACGTGAGCAGACCCTCAATCAGCTGTTGGTTGAAATGGACGGCTTCGGCCCCAACGAAGGGGTAATTATTATGGCCGCCACCAACCGTCCTGATATCCTTGACCCGGCACTGTTGCGCCCGGGCCGCTTTGACCGCCGGGTTGTTGTCATGCGTCCCGATATCAAAGGCAGGGAAGAGATCCTTAAAGTGCATGCCCGCAATAAGCCGATCGACGAATCGGTAGATTTACGAGAGATTGCCAAAATTACACCAGGATTTACCGGCGCTGACCTGGCCAACCTGCTCAACGAAGCAGCTTTACTGGCCGCGCGCCGTAACGCCAAGTCAATCATCTACGAAGATATTTCGGAAGCGGTATTTAAAGTAATGATCGGTCCGGAAAAGAAAAGCCGCATTATCAGCGATAAAGAACGCCGTCTGACAGCTTATCACGAGGCAGGCCATGCGATCGTCCTGCGGACTCTTTCCGAAACCGACAAGGTTGAGCGTGTTTCGATTATTCCCGCAGGCGGAGCAGGCGGTTATACGGCTCACAAACCGCATGAAGACCAGTATTATGCAACAACCAGCAAACTGTTTAATGATATCTGTGTTTCCCTGGGCGGCAGGGCCGCTGAAGAGATGATTTTCGGTGAGATCAGCACCGGTGCCTCATCTGATCTTCAGTCTGCCAACTCGATCGCGCGTGACATGATCACCAAATACGGCATGAGTGAACGGCTGGGCAACATGGTTTTCGGTGGTTCAGATGAAGTTTTCCTCGGCAAAGACTACGGCCATGTCCAGAACTACAGTGAAAAGCTCGCCAGCATAATTGATGAAGAAATTAAACGGATCATCGATGAAGCTTATGCTGAAGTCAAACGTGTCCTTGGCGAGCGGCTGAAAACCCTGGGACGTCTGGCAGCCGCACTGCTGGAAAAAGAAAAGGTTGAAGGCCCTGAGTTTGAGGCTATTTATATGACAGCTGAAGATGAAGAAGCGCCGCTGGATCCGACCAAACCTATTCCGCTGCCAACAGTAGCGATCATGCGTCCGAAGCCGGGCGTAGTGATTCAGCACAGCGAGGAAGCAGTTGGCGGTATTGCTGAATCTGAAGAGACACCGCCTTCACCGTCATCAGAAACACCGCCACCTGATGCCATGGCAGGTACTCTGGACGACTAAACCACTTACACAGCTGAAATTTATCAGCGAATATTGAAACGAAAAACGACCGCCTTGCTGCAAAAAAGCACTGAGGCGGTCGTTATTATATTTGGTCGAAGTGTTATATAAGAAGTGTTAGAAAATAAAGGCAGCAGAGCGTTTTTTAATATTGCAATTGGCTCTCCAGTTGCTGGACTCATACTGGATTCAGGCAAAAATGTCGGTGCGTCCGGTCAGTTGATCGGCAAACCCGCGAATATCTTCAGGTCCCAAAACCAGAATAATATCGCCCGGCCCGCTGATTTTATCCAGCCAGGTTTTAATTTCTGCAAAGTCTTCAGCAAAAACAGCATTGCCGCCCAGCTCGTTGATTCGGGCGGCCAAATCGCGTGAGCTGACCTTACCGGTATCACGGTCACTGTAGATTTCGCTGAAGATGACCAGCTCGCAGCTTTTAAGCGCATCGACATAGTCGTCAAACAAAACCTGGGTACGGCTGAAGGTCAATGGCTGAAAGACAACCCAGATATGCTCATGCGGAATATTGGCGGCAGCAGCAAGTGTTGCCCGGGCAGCCGCAGGGTGGTGGGCATAATCGGAAATGACCATCGCCTGCTTGTAGGTGCCGGCATGTGTGAAACGTCCTTCGGCACCGCTGAAGGCAGCCAGAGCCTTCGCCGCAGCTTCGGGCGTACCTCCATTGATATGGGCACAGGCAATCGCAGCCAAAGCATTGGTTGCATTATGTTGGCCAGGAATCTGAAGCTCAATATGAGCGTAGAGTTCACCTTGCAGATAAACGTCAAAGCGCGGCATTCCTTGTTCGTAGACGAGGTTAGTCGCATAAACAGTTGGTTTGTCACCTTCAAAGCTATCGCTTTCCAAACCGAAAGACCAGATCTTCGGCATCGCGACACCGCGTCCGGTTCGGCGGGCTTTAAGTTCTGTCAACATTTTTTTGATATTGCTGTCAAATGCCGGGATGACAAGATAATCATCTTCACTCAGGTGATCGGCAAATTCCAGGAATGTTTCGATCACTTCCTCGATATTGGCGAAGGAATCAACATGGTCAAAATCAATATTCAGGATCGCCGCGGTTGTGGAATGATACTTTAGTAAGCCTTTCATGTATTCACAAGCTTCCGAAACCAACAGCTTGTTGTCATCGCCCAGGCGTACCGTTCCGTGAAACTGCTTCAACTCCGCGCCCAGATGGACAGTAGGATCGAGCCCGCTTTCCATCATAATCATCGAACAAAGCGCGGTTGTTGTTGTTTTGCCGTGAGTGCCTGCAATGTTTATTACCCGTTCAAACAGCTGATTAAGCCAACCCAGGAAGGTTGCTCTGTCAATAGTGGGGAGACCATGCAGCCGAGCATAGCTAAGCTCGCTGTTATCTTCATGTACAGCTGCCGTATAAACAACCAGATCCGGCTGGAAGGCAGCCAGGTTATTGGCATCATGCCCTTGGTGGAGTGTTGCCCCGTGATTCTGAAGCACTTTTGTCCTGCCGTTGAAATGACGGTCTGAGCCTCCAATTATGAAGCCCAGGTTATGTGAAATCTCAGCCAGGCCGCTCATGCTGATGCCGCCTATACCTATAAAATAAACGCGGCTGCCCGGCTTTAAGTCGAGACCGCCTTTTAAGCTAGTTTGAATCATTTAATCTGAACCTGCCTTTCCGGTCTATTCTATCACAGTGTTCCGGTGCTACAACGCTGATGCCATGAATTTCTCCACGTTTTCTGACTTGAACGCCAGATTTTCAACTGTGGAAGGCAGAGGACAAGTTATCCTTCAGAGATGTCTGATGGTCCGACCTGACAGGTTGCGATTAGTCAACTTCAAAGCTGTAAAGCGCGTCATTTGCGATATTTGTGTGTTTAGAATAAAAACATGGTATAATCATTTAATATAAAAAGTGAACAAAAAACTCCATGATTTTAGTCCCGTTACTGGCATATAAGCAGATCGGAGGCACCAAATGGAAATCACAAGCATCACAATCCGCAAGATGAGCAACGAAGGTAAAATGAAAGCGATCGTATCGGTTACATTTGATCAATGTTTCGTGGTGCATGACATCAAGGTAATTGAAGGCACAAACGGCTATTTCATCGCGATGCCCAGCCGCAAGACTCAGGAAGGCGAGTTTAAAGACATCGTCCATCCCATTAATTCCGAGTTCCGGGAAATCCTGTCCACTGAAGTTTTGGGTAAGTACCGTGAAGCACTGGAACTGGCTGCTAACGCAGTTGCGGAGTCAGAGAGGCAAGAAAAGCTGGAACAGTCATTTTCAGGTGTTGAGATTCAGCACGCCTGATTGTTATACTTGAAACGGTTTCCATTCCGGGCAACCAAGGGAGACATCATGAAGGAATTTGAGATCGTAATCGCACTTGACCAGGGCACAACCAGTTGTCGGGCGATAGCTTTCGACCGCAGCGGGAATGTGCAGGGTATAGCGCAAAAACCACTGGCACAGCATTATCCTCAACCCGGGTGGGTTGAACATGACGCCGATGAAATTCTGCGAACGCAAGTATCCGTTCTTCATGAAGTTATGGCCGGGTCTCGCCTGCAGGCTGCGCAAATCAAGGCTATCGGCATTACTAATCAACGCGAGACAGTTGTTTTGTGGGATCGCTTAACCGGCAAGCCGGTGCATCCGGCGGTTGTCTGGCAATGCCGCCGCACAGCTCCAATGTGTACTGAATTAAAGAATAAGGGTCTGGAACCGCAGGTCATGGCTCGTACCGGCCTGCGGCTGGACGCTTATTTTTCTGCCTCAAAAATTCGCTGGCTGTTGGATAATGTGCCGCAAGCCCGTGAACTGGCTGCTCAGGACCGCTTGCTGGCCGGGACAATGGACAGTTGGCTGATCTGGAACCTTTCCGGACGTCAGGTGCATGTTACTGACAGTACCAATGCTTCTCGCACCCTGCTGGTTGACATCCGGACCGGCGAGTACGCGCCTGACATGCTTGAGCTGTTCGGCGTGCCTGCTGCCATCCTGCCGAAAATCGTGCCATCCAGTGGTATCGCTGCCTGCCTGGATGAGGCGATCCTGCCGGGGAATATTCCTATCGCGGGAATCGCAGGTGACCAGCAGAGCGCCTTATTCGGGCAAGCCTGTTTTACACCGGGCATGGTTAAAAACACTTATGGCACAGGCTGTTTTATTATGATGCAAACAGGTCAGGATCCAGTGTTTTCTGAGCATGGGCTATTGACCACGATCGCCTACGATCTGGGCTCCGGTCCTGTGTATGCACTGGAAGGCAGCGTATTCAATACAGGCTCAGCGATCCAATGGCTGCGTGATGAGCTGGAAGTCATCAAAACTTCTGCGGAATGCGACCGTTTAGCAGAACAGGTTGCTGATACCGGTGGGATTCATTTTGTGCCGGCGTTTACCGGTCTGGGGGCGCCGCACTGGACACCGGATGCCCGCGGAATTATTACCGGCATAACCCGTGGCACTAATAAAGCGCATTTAGCGAGGGCAGTCCTGGAAGCTATAGCCTTTCAAAGCTATGAGGTTATCGAGGCCATGGCAGCTGACGCGGACTGTGCAATTACTGAGCTGCGGGCAGACGGCGGCGCCAGTGTCAGCGAATTCCTGATGCAGTTTCAAAGCGATTTACTCAATATCCCGGTTGACCGTCCGCGGAACATAGAAACAACTGCCTTTGGTGCAGCCGCTCTGGCTGGCCTGGCAGTGGGTTTTTATCCAAATCTGGAGGCGATAGCCGCCAGCCGTGAGCGTGCGCGGGTATTTCAGCCGCAGTATGACTCTGAATGGCGGCAACAAAAGCTGGCCGGCTGGCGGCATGCGATAGCGACGGCGGTTGCTGACAGTAAGCCATGAAAATGCCGAGGTCAAGCCGAGGCCGGCGTCTGCTGTATAGTATTGGCATAATGCTTTTACTTGGCGGTATCCTGCTGACGGCCTGGTTGGATTACTCAATGCCGGGGCTGGACGACTACGCTGCCCAATCCTCCAGCGGCCTGGTTATCCTATTTACCGATGAACAATCACCGCGTCTGGCTAACCGTTTACTGGCAGCGGGACTGGCTGAACATGGCATTGGCATTGCCGTTATCCCAGGCCGCAGTTTGAATGTGGATTCACCTGACCAGCGCCAGAATATTTCCCTGCAAGTTAATAATTTATTGCGTGAAACCGGTTTGGGCGGACATCAGGTGCTGTATGCCGGAACATCTACTGCGGCAGGGGCTTTGCTGCGCCTGGCAGCAGAATCAGGCTCAGTTACAGGTTCAAGCTCAGGCACGGGTTCAGGTTCAAGCTCAGGCACAGGTTCAGGCTCGAGCTCGAGCTCGGACAGTGCAGCCTCAACGCTGCCACAACCTCGCGGGATATTGTTGCTGGCGCCGGACTCGAATAATTCAGATCAGCGCGGCTATGCGCCTTCACTGCCGGCAGAACTGGCAACAGCAATATTTGCTTCTGTGGATCCTGCTGCCGCCAGCTCTGCGGCTGACCTTTTTCTCTGGCTCAGTGGTGAAGATGCTTCGCTTTTCCCCGGTTTCAGCAGCGATACACCTGCTGCTGTGCAAACCTGGCTTTCACTGGACGGCAATCATCGGCTGGTGCTGATGGAGGCTGTTTCAGGAATTACTGCATCATGGTCTCCAAGGTTGCGAGCCGTCACTGTACAAGCAGCGGCTGAAATGCTGGCCTCTGACCCGGATGCTCAATTGGCGGTCAGAAACCGCCTGTCAACCAGCACATCCCTGATTTACAATCGGACTCTAACTGCTCTGTTAGCGCTGCTCCTGCTGGCTGCTGCCCCACTGGTGCTGATCCTAGCCAGGCAAACCCAGCCAGCGACTGTTGATATACTCGAAACGCGTGCACCTGCGCTTAACCCCTGGATTTCATTATTGCTCTACCTGCCTGCTGCTGCGTTAGGATTGCCGTTGGGCGATCTTCTGGCTAAAGCTGCAGCTGACAGCCATTTAAGCACGAATTTTCGTTTTTATGCGTTGATTGGGATTTACGGCTGGCTGCACGTTCTTGTTTACCTGCTGATGCGCGGAACAGGCCATTTTGGCAACAACAGCGCCAATTTCGGAACAAGCCAGAAGGCTGACAATAGTTTAAGTTCTGGTTCCAGCCAAACTGTTGGCAACAACTTCGCCTACAGTGGCAAAGCTACCTTGCTGGGCGGCTGGCTTGCCGCAATTCTGCTTGGCGCACTGATATACTGGCTGTTTGTTTTAACCGGCAAGCTGATACCGCCAACCACGCTGCGCTTGTTTTTCCTTAGCGATCTGCCGTTGGTATTGTTGCTGGCACCGGCAATGCTGCCGTATGTTGCAGCGCAGCCTGCCGGAAGCCGGCTGTCATCAGCGCTGGCAGCGCTCGGCCGTGGCTTGCTGCCGCTCTTGTTTATTTTTGGCCTGCGCCTGCTTGAGAACCCGGCTGCCCCTCTGCAAGCTCTGGCTGCGACTGCAGCAGCGGCAGTTATCTTATTTTCCGCACGCAGCCTTGCCAAGGCAGTCTATTTGCCAGGCAGCAGGATAAGCGTTCCTATGGTTGCCAGCCTGCTGCTGATCTTGCTGCTGCGGCCTTATCTGGTATTTTAAGTATTGTTGTTTTACTATTGACAGCAAGCGTGACAGCAGCGTTTTGACAAAAAATTGCCAACAAGAAAATTGGTTGGCTGGATCGCGTTTTTCGTTGACATTCCGGGCTTTCGGTGGTAATCTGTTTCGGTGACCGCATGAAACGGGCTTTTAAATGCATGAGCATGCCCTACTCAGCGAGACTGTAGAGCAGGAGGAAAACAATATGTATGCAGTAATTGTGACCGGCGGTAAGCAGTACCGTGTCAGCGTCGGCGACGAAATTTTCGTCGAGAAGCTGGCTGGTGAAGCCGGCGAAAACATTACCTTTGACGAAGTTCTGGCTGTTTCTGATGACAACGGCCTGCGCATCGGCACACCCGTTCTTGACGGCGCTGCCGTTCAGGGCGAAATTGTCAAACAAGGCAAAGGCAAGAAGATCATTGTATTTAAGTACAAAGCCAAAAAAGGCTATCGTCGTAAAAACGGCCATCGTCAGCCTTACACCCGGGTCCGGATCGCCGCGATTAACGCCTGATCCGCACCACAGGAAACATCGGACTTTGACATGATTACTATTACGCTGAAACGTTCCCCAAACGGGTTTATCCGCTCGTTTGCCGCCACCGGCCATGCCGGTTACGCGCCGGAAGGGTCTGACATTATTTGCGCGGCAATTACGGCCATCGCAACAACAACTATTGGCAGCCTGATGGATATTGCCAAGCTGAATATCAGCTACCGCACTGAGCCTGGTGATATCTATTGTGAAACCCCGCCGCCGGAGGAAATGCCTTCAGGCCAGTACCTCATCGCCAGAACTCTTATGGATGCACTGGCTCTGGGTTGCCGGCAGATAGAAGCCAGCTACGGACAAAAATATGTCCGGGTAATCGAAGCATTTGCTGAATAATTGAATGTAAGGAGGTACGCAGTACCATGATTTATGTAAATTTGCAGCTCCTGGCGCACAAGAAAGGCGTCGGCAGCACCCGTAACGGTCGTGAATCCGCATCTAAACGTCTCGGCGCCAAAAAGGGCGACGGCGCAACAGTCCTGGCAGGTAATATCCTTTATCGTCAGCGCGGCACGAAAATCCACCCTGGTCTGAATGTCGGCATTGGCTCTGACGATACTTTGTACTCAATGGTTGAAGGCACAGTACGCTACGAGCGGCGCGGCAGGGACAAAACCCAGGTCAGCGTCTATCCGGCGGAATAACAACCGCAGACTGACAACGAATTTCAAGGTTCGGACCGCAGGGCCCGAACCTTTTTTTCAAGTTATTATCTACCGAGAGGAAAGCGAGGCAGCCCTTGTTTATTGATGAAGCGAAAATTTCTGTTCGCGCTGGCAAAGGCGGCGATGGCATGGTTTCATTCCATACCGCCAAATACGTGCCTAACGGCGGCCCTGACGGCGGCGACGGCGGTCGCGGCGGCAGCGTAATTTTCCTTGCCGATCCCGGCATGAATACGTTGCAGAATTTTCGCTATAAACGTCGCTTTCACGCTGACGACGGGCAGAATGGCGGCCGTAAAAAAATGTCTGGCTCCAGCGGCAACGATCTGGTGATAAAAGTACCGGTCGGTACAATGGTTAAGGATCTGGAAAGCGGTCAGACACTCGCTGACCTGACCGAAGCAGGACAGGAAGTCGTAATTGCCCATGGCGGCCGCGGCGGAAAAGGCAATGTCCATTTTGCCAACCCCATACGCCAGGCCCCCAACTTTGCCCGCGCCGGTGAGCCTGGCGAAGCCTACGAGCTGAAAGTTGAACTTAAGCTTCTTGCCGATGTAGGCCTGATCGGCTATCCCAATGTCGGGAAATCCACTTTGTTGTCGGTGATATCTGCCGCTCGGCCCAAAATCGCTGATTACCCGTTTACGACTCTCGAACCAAACCTGGGTGTAGTGGCAGTCGACGACTACAGCTTTGTTGTTGCGGATATTCCCGGGTTGATTGAAGGCGCCAGTGAAGGACTTGGTTTGGGCCATGATTTTCTGCGCCATGTTGAACGCACCCGGCTGTTGATTCATGTAGTCGATGCATCCGGCGCTGAAGGCCGTGATCCGATCGCTGATTTTGAGCAGATCAACCATGAACTGGCTGAATTCAATGAATTGCTGGCCAGCCGTCCGCAGTTGGTTGCCCTGAACAAAATCGATGACACTGAACCCGCTGAACTGGATCGCCTGAGTAAAATATTGCGTGAACGCGGCTACGAAGTGTTTCCAATTTGCGCGCCCATCCATGAAGGTGTGGATGCTTTAGTCAAAAAAGCAGCTCAGTTGGTGCGGACTTTGCCGCCGACAATTCTGACTGAGCCTGTCAGTGAAGAAATGCTCTACCGCTTTGAAGAAAAAGAACTGTTTGCTGTTGAGCGTGATGGCAGCACCTATGTTGTCACAGGGGACTGGATTGAGAACCTGGTCGGCTCAACCAATTTTGATGACCCTGAATCTCTGCAGTACTTCCAGCGTTTGCTGCGCAAAAAAGGCGTGATCGCAGCGTTGGAAGCCGCGGGCGTGCAGGAGGGCGATCCAGTTCGCCTGCATGATGCCGATTTCGAATTCCTGTTCTGATGAAGGAGATATTTATGCTTAACAGTAAACAGCGCGCCTATTTGCGCGGGCTGGCCAATACCCTGGATTGCAGCTTTCACATCGGTAAAAGCGAACTGAGCGTCAATGTGGAAAACAGCCTTGCGGATTTACTGCAAAACCGTGAGTTGGTTAAAGCCTGCGTGCTGAAAACTGTAAATGCTCCGGTTGCGGAAATCGCGCACCAGCTGGCGGAAAGCGTCGGCGCTGAAGTGGTTCAGGTAATCGGTCGTCGTTTTGTCGTTTATCGCCGTTCTGAACGTCTGGCGGAAGCAGGCAAAGCAATAATTCTGCCGCGCTAAAGCTAAAAGTGTTTGTAAATGTAACAAATAGGCTGACGCGGGCTATGATCAAGCGGTATAATGGCAAAGATCATAAAAGGCACCTAGTGCTGGTTTTTTAGGAAAGAGAGGATTTATTCATGAAAAAATACGTCTGTAATCTTTGCGGCTATGTTTACGATCCTGTTGACGGCGATCCTGACAATGGCGTTGCACCCGGTACTTCTTTTGAAGCTATCCCGGAAGACTGGACCTGCCCGGTCTGCGGCGCCCCGAAGGAAGAATTCAGCGAAATTTAAGAATTTTCTCTGGTTCGGCTTTTCCTTATCAGTAATTGCTGTTAATCTGGCTTGTGTCCTCATTAACGGCATCAATCAGTTAAAAATTAGCTTAACGGTCTTGGACCGGCAAGTTGTTCCAGTCCGGAATAGCGGCCGGTCTATTTTTTACAAGGAGTTAGAACATGCCTGTACTTGCTATTGCTGACGGTGTATTTGAAGTCGGCGCCGCTCATCCCGAACGCCAGTTGTTTGATTGTTTAATGCCTACACCCTATGGAACCACTTACAGCTCGTATCTGGTAACAGGTACGGAAAAAACCGCCTTGATCGATGCTGTTGACCCGGAGAAAATCAATGTTCTGTTGGAGAACTTGCGTGAGGCTGGTGTCGACCATATCGATTACCTGATCAGCCTGCACACTGAGCAGGATCATTCCGGCGGTAATGCTGAGTTGCTGCGGCGCTTTCCCCAGGCCGAGGTTGTGGCGACAACTAAAGTTCGCGACCTGCTGGCAACCCATGTCCATCAGGATCCTGCCAAGGTAAGGGTTTTCGCGGAAGGTGAAAAGCTGGATCTCGGCGGGCGCACTCTGGAATTTATGCCGATTCCCTTTGCCCACTGGCCGGATAACACCATGGTGTGGCTGGAAGAAGAAAAGATCCTCTTTTCTTCTGATCTTTTCGGTTCCCATTATTCCACAAACAAAGCATTTTCCACTTCGAGCAGTCAGCTTCAGCTTGCTGCCAAATCGTATTATGCCGAAATAATGATGCCCTTCCGCAGTCATATTGCCAAATATACTGCTAAAGCCAGGGCACTGCGGCCACGCATGATCGCGCCGGCCCATGGCCCTGTCTGGTATGATCCGGAACTGATTCTAAGCAAGTATGAACAATGGACAGGGGACAGTGTTAAAAAGCGCATAACCATTCCCTACGTCAGCATGCACGATAGCACCCGCAGCATGGTAGAGCATTTGACGATTAAGCTATCGCAGCGCGGAATTTCGGTTATATGCCACGATTTAGGCTCCGCTCCGGAAAGCCTGACCATTGAAACAGGCCATTTCATCAACGACCTGGTTGATGCTGCCGCTGTGGTTTTTGCGGTTCCTACTTTGCTGGGCGGTCCCCATCCGGCTGCGGTTTATGCTGCTGTAATTGCCAGTGCCATGAAACCGAAAGCTCCGTATTTAGGGCTGATCGGTTCCTATGGCTGGGGCTCGCGCATGCCGGAAGTCATGGAAGGTTTGCTCACAGGTTTTAAATCGGAGCGTTTGCCGGTATTTCAAGTCAAAGGTTTGCCGACGGAATCGGAGCTGGAAGCTTTGACTGAGTATGCCAATAATCTGGCCGATAAAGTGCTGGCCTTGCCAAATCTGGCCCGCTAGTCAAAAAGAAAGCTGACGGTCTGGGAAATCGTTGTCGCTGCTGTTTGCTGACTCTGGCTCAGGCTGCCTGCCGGTTTCGGCCGGTGAACCTGAACGGGTCAGCAGTTCCAGCAGGCTGATGTACATAGTTTGAGGTTGTTCCAGCCAGTTGGCGCGCATCGTATCCGCGATCGCCTGGTTAGGGATCGTGAGTTTCAAGTCGACTGTTTCGTGTCGACCATCGTTCTGGCGCAGTCGCAAAGTGTAAAAACCATTGGCATCGGGCTCAACACTTGCAGTCACAGTGTTTTCGCGCAACTCGTCACGCCGCAAAGCAGCCAGCGAAGTTGCCAGATAGGAGCGAATCGGCAACGGAATATGGTTAGCCAGAGTAGTTAGAACCTGCCGTCCGGCGGGGGTTATATCACAACGCTGCACCGGCTGGCCGCCAGCGTCTGTTAATTCTTCATTCTTACGCACCGCGATGGTTATCAGGCTGTCGCGTAAAAGCTCGTCACGGGCACGGATAAAAGCGAAATAATCAAGACAGAGCGTACCAAGTGCCTGATCCAGCAGCTGATTACCCGTGATACCGCCAGCCTGCGCCAGAATTTCAAGTATGATCAGCTTATTTACTGCCTGTTGCTCCCGATCCATCCATTCCTCCAGTAAATCTCCGTGTTCTTAACAGCGGGCAGCTGTTTCATCAATTGTTTCGCTGATGAACTGGTTTAGGTAAAGTTCATAGTAGTGGCCGCGCCGGCGAATCAACTCGCTATGAGTGCCTTCTTCAATTATGCGGCCATCCTCGATCACCAGAATGCGGTCAGCTTTGCGAATAGTCGACAGGCGATGGGCGATAACGAACGAGGTGCGGCCTGCCAGCACCACAGCAATAGCCCGCTGAATCAGTTGCTCTGTTTCGGTGTCAACTGACGAGGTCGCCTCATCCAGAATAAAAATTCGCGGGTTAGCCAGAATCGCCCGGGCAAAAGAAATCAATTGTTTTTCACCGGTTGAAAGCAGGTTGCCGCCTTCGCCGACTTCCGTATCGTAACCGTTTTCCAGCCGCACAATGAAGTCGTGCGCGCTGACCAGACGAGCGGCATTTTCAATTTGTTCTTGAGTCGCCTCTAAATTCCCATATCGGATGTTTTCGGCTATTGTGCCGCTGAACAGATGCGGTGTTTGCAATACATAGCCCAGGCTGCGGTATAACCAGAGCAATGGCAAATCGCGGTAATCACGGCCATCGATGCGGATAGTGCCACTGGTAGGCTCATAAAAGCGGCAGGCTAAGTTAACAATTGTGCTTTTGCCGGCTCCGGTTTCACCAACCAAAGCGATCGTCTGGCCGACAGGCACATCAAGGTTGAAGTTCGCCAGAATCTGCTCCTCACCCCCGTAACTGAAGCTGACATTATCGAAGGTGACTCGGCCTTCAATTTCCGGCCAGGGCTCAGATCCTTCGCCCGGAGCTTCACCGTACCGGGCAATAACTTCCGGCCGGTCACCGATATCCGGCTTTTCGGAAAGCATTGTCATCACGCGCTCGGCCGCTGCCTGCGCTGATTGCAATTCCGTCAGGATACGGGCGAGATGGCGGATCGGATCCCAGATCCGGGTCATGTAGGTCATGAAGGCGTAAAGGGTTCCGGTTAAAATAACTCCCGACACCACAGCACTCCCGCCAATTGACAAAACCAGTGCCGAACCGATACCGCCGAGGAAAGATACAATCGGCAGGAACAGGGCGCCAAAGGCTCCGGTGCGGACCGATTCTTCGTACATTTCAGCCGCTGTGGCGTTGAATTCGGCACTGTTTAGCTGTTCACGCCGTAGCGTTTTACTCGTGCGCGCACCCATAATGCCTTCATTAAACATGCCGGTGATCCGCGAATTAAGGCGGCGGATTTTGCGTTGGGCCCGTAACAGCCTTTTTTGGAAAAAGTAGGCGATTACAGCCAGGAGCGGGATTACAGCCAGTGCGATCAACGCCAGGCGAACGCTCAGTGCGAACATCGCGATCAGAATAGCGATGATGGTGGCCAGCCCCCAGGCGATATCAACTATGCCCCAGGCAACAACTTCACTGAGCCGGTTTGTATCAGAAACCATTCGAGACATCAGCCAGCCAACCGGTGTACGGTCGTAATAGGAAAAAGAAAGTTCCTGCAGATGGCTGAAGCCGGCTTTCCGGATTTCGTAATTAAGGCCAGTTTCGATTGCGCCGGCGTAGTAGAGGAAGAAGCGGGTGCAAATCGCGGTAACGGTGACCAGTACAAAGAAGGCGATGGCATAGGGGATAATGCCTTCGGTTGTGCCATTGGCGATAAAATGATCGATCGCATAACGAGTCATCAGGGGGGCGGCACTTTCCAATGCGGCCATCAGAACCATTGAGATTGCCAGCAGAATCAGCTCACGCTTCATTTTGAGCGCATGGGTCATGAAGCGCTTCCAGGTGCCAACGCTGAGATGGGTTGTAAAATCGCGGTCTTCAACTGCCATCAGGGCGACACCTCCTCTATCAGGGAATTTTGGATGTGATATACACGCTGGTACAATCCAGGCTGGCTGATCAGCTGATTATGGGTGCCTTCAGCTGTGATTTTGCCGTCTTCCAGCACCAGAATGCGATCCGCCTCGGCGAGAGTTGAAATCCGGTGGGAAACCATTATGGTTGTAGTAATATTGCGTCTGCTTCTCAACTCGCTCCGGATCTGGGCATCGGTTTCTGTATCAACAGCACTTAGTGAATCATCAAAGATAAGGATAGGGCATTCACGGATAAGCGTACGGGCAATCGTCAGGCGCTGTTTCTGGCCGCCAGACAAGGTTACTCCGCGTTCACCGACCATGGTTTCATAACCATTTTCAAAACCCTCAATATCGGCGTGCAGTGCCGCTGTTCGCGCGGAACTGTAGACTTCGTCCGCCGTAGCTTTCGGCCTGGGCAGGCGGATGTTTTCGAAGATGCTGCGGGAGAACACAAAAGGTTCCTGCAAGATCAAACCTACGCTTCTGCGCACCGTTTCACGGGCGATACGACGAATCTCAATGCCGTCCAGCAGAATCTCACCGGCTGTCGGGTCGTATAGGCGCTGCAGCAGATAAAGCAGAGTCGATTTACCCGAGCCTGTCGGGCCAATGATCCCGACAGTTTCACCGGCCTTGACCGAGAATGAGACGTTCTGCAGCACCAGGCGCTGGCCTTTGCTATAAGCAAAATCAACCTGTTTGAATTCGATATCGCCGGTTAGATTCGGGTGTTCCAGCATGCTGTCATCCGGCTCAGTCGGTTCAGCCAGAATTTCCTGAATTCTGCCGAACGAAACATGCATTTTGCCGGCATCTGCCAACATGCGGGCCAAGTTGCGCAAAGGGAAAAGCAAAAGCTCGGTATATGATACGAAAATTACCATTTCACCAAGGGTCATACTGCCGTTTATGGTGCGGATAGTACCCGCCAGTGTTACCACCATAATTTGCAAAATGCAGATAAAATCGGAGAACATCCAGAAATTGGCGATTATCTGGTAGGTCTTCCAGCCAAAATGGCGCAGAGCTGAATTTCTTTTTTCGAATTTCTCGCATTCAAAGGCCTGTCTGGCAAAAGCCTTGACCACACGGACACCAGTAAGGCTTTCCTGTAGTGTTGTGGAAAGGTCGCCTTCTGCTTCATCCCATTTAGCGAAAGCCTGACGTTCCTTGCGGAAGTATACGAGCGAGGTGGCGAAAATCAGAGGGGTGGCAATGGTCGCGATTACAGCCATTTGCACGTTGATCAGGAACATCAGCACAATCGAAATCGTAACCAGCGAAAAGCTGCGCACGATCTCCAGCATCTGGGAAGTGACGAAGCGACGCACCAAGTCAACGTCAGAGGTGCTTCTCTGAATTAAATCACCGGTTTCGGCACTGGCATGGTAAGAAAACGGCAGCCGCTGCAGGTGGCTGAAAAGTGTTTCGCGCAGCTTGCGAGAGCCGTTCTCACCATAGATGATAATCCACTTATTACGAAAGTACTGGAATATGCCGTCGAAGAAAATTATCAAAATGATCAACAGCCCCAGCCAGTACAAGCGCGGCAGAAAATATTCGCGCCCGCCTGTTTGTTCATAAAACTGCAGCAGCGGTAAAGGCAGACGGACCGGCTGATTGTTGATCAAAGTATCAATAACAAAGCTGAGCACCAAAGGCAGAAGCAGGGAAGAACCGGCAGAAAGCAACGTAAACAACACCGCGCCGACCAGTTTCAACTGGTTCTGGCGATGAAACTCATGTAGATGCAACAGCCAGTTGCGTTTATTAACGGGTTTCTCCACGGACATAAAGTCCTGCCTTTCTGTTGCGGGCAACGCCACTTATTCTAGCAGTTGTGATAGGATATGAAAAGCAAGACCGGTTCGCCAGCCGGCGCACAGCGGAGGAATCCATGCAAACAATTCTGGTAAAAAAATTAGAGCCATTTTTGAATTACGAGTTTTTTGACAACCCGATATCGTCTTATCTTGTGGCGTTGGCAATTCTGTTGGCGGCTTTCCTGCTGCGTAAACTGGGTGGCTCTTTATTCAGCGCCATCATCAAGAAAATCACCTGGCGTTCTGAAGCGACCGGCACTCGTTTATCGGAGGAACTGCGCTCAGGCCTGCGCCTGCTGATCATAGCCATAGGTTTTGGCGCAGCCACTAATCCGTTGCTGTTGAAATTTCCGGTACCTCTGGCAGCGTTTCTCGGCCGGGTTACAGCTTCACTTTTTGTGGTGGCAATCTGCCTTTTACTGGCAGGAACCGGAGTTGCTCTAACAGGTATCAGTCAGGACCTGGCGGTAAAGCGCGGCAAGCCCGTCTCGGCCATTGTCCATGTTTTCTATCGGCGCGCCATCCAGGCCGCAGCTGTAGTTCTGGCCTTGTTCATGCTTCTGAAAACCTGGGGTTTTGATATCAGCGGACTCCTCGCCGGCATTGGCATCGGCGGTTTGGCGTTGTCATTGGCTGCCCAGGATACGTTTGCCAACCTGTTGGGCGGCATCACAATAATGGCCGACCGGGTCTTCGAAATCGGCGATTACATTGCCACGCCGGACATTGACGGCATTGTCGAGGAAATCGGCTTCCGCAGTTCGCGTATCCGTACGCTGGGCCAGGCGGTTGTTACCGTGCCCAACGGCAAACTGAGCAATTCATTTATCACAAACTACTCACGCATGGGTAAACGCCGGATTCGATTTTTCATTCCAATTGCCAACAGTACAAGCCCGGAGAAGTTGATTTTGCTTACAGAAAGGCTTAAAGAAGTAATCGGAGCCCGTGAGTTAATTTTTGCAGACAGCTTACTGGTAGTTGTGGAAAATATCAGTTCGACCGCCCTCAATATTTTGGTTCAATGTTATGTTAATGAAGTTGACTACGCACTGTTTTTGGCAGAGCAGCAGGCAGTAATGATGCTGATTCTGGAAAACCTGCGCGAACTGAAAATCGAATTTTCCTATCCCACTCCAATCGCGCCGATCCTGCCGGATCAGCCTTTAGTTTGAAGAGAAACGGAACATTTTTCGCCAATTGGCGTCAATAGACAGGGGAGGACCCTTAAATGAGCAAAATCCTGATAACTGGCGGTGCCGGCTATATCGGCAGCCATACCTGTGTTGAGCTGCTGGCAGCCGGGCATGAGCTGATCGTGATTGATAATCTGGAAAACAGCAGTCCGCTGGCCCTGGAACGGGTACGGGCAATTACCGGTCGCAATTTCACTTTTTACAAAAAAGATTTGCGTGATCGGGCCGGATTAACTACAATCTTCGAGGAACATTCACCTGAGGCGGTGATTCACTTCGCCGGCCTGAAAGCGGTAGGTGAATCGGTCAGCCAACCGCTGCGCTATTACCGCAACAACCTTGACAGTACCCTGACTCTGCTGGAAGTAATGACAGCCGCGAATTGCCGGCGGCTGGTGTTTTCTTCTTCAGCGACAGTCTACGGCATTCCGGATAAAGTGCCGATAACAGAGGAAGCTCCGCTGTTCTGCACCAATCCTTACGGCTGGACAAAACTGATGATCGAGCAGATCCTGCGCGATTTGTTTGTGGCTGACCCCACGTGGGGGATCATGATTCTGCGTTATTTCAACCCGATTGGCGCCCATGAATCTGGTCTGCTCGGCGAAGATCCGGCAGGGATACCAAACAACCTGCTGCCGTTTGTTGCCCAGGTGGCTGCCGGCAGACGGCCGATTCTGCACATCTTCGGCAATGACTATCCAACCCGCGACGGCACCGGTGTCCGTGACTACATCCATGTAGTTGATCTGGCACAGGGACACAGCCGGGCGATCGATTTTATCAGTAAAGGCAACTGCCTGGAAACTGTTAACCTTGGCACTGGCCGCGGCTACAGCGTACTGGAAATAGTAAAGGCTTATGAAGAAGCTTCCGGCCTGCCTGTACCATATCAATTTGACCCTCGCCGTCCGGGCGACATAGCTGAATGCTATGCTGATCCGACAAAAGCCCGTGAACTCCTGAATTGGAGCGCACAAAAGAACTTGGCGGACATGTGCCGCGATACCGCCCGCTGGCAAGCACAAAATCCAGCCGGCTATCAAACAGAAAACTGAACCTGTTGCCGCCGTTGCGACGACGGTTTCACTATAGGTAGGCACTGGGCAGCCAATAAATGCTGGCCCAGTGTCGTACCCCTTATTTGGAGGCTTTACCAGTGAAAAATAAGCGCAAGCTTTATGAACAAGCTGCCAGATCTGCCCTGCCTGGCAATGATAAATCTGCCCCGAACCGCATTACCGAAGAACAAAATGAGTTTACTGACTCCGCCTACGGCTCAGGTGGCGGCGTCTTTGGCATTGCCAATGGCTCCGGCACTCCCAGGGTCCCGGGCGGCTCCGGCAGTCCTGGCGCGCCAAGAGGCAGCGATCCACGCAAACGGCGCAGCCGCAACCGGCTCAGAACAGTCTTGATTATTGTTCTGATTCTTGTCGTCGGTCTGTTTGGTTCAGCCTATTTGTTCTGGAACGGTTTAATGAACCGGATAAATCTGGTAAGCCCTTCTGATGCGACTTTGCCCAGCGAATTTAACGAACCAACAGACAGCCTGGTTAATCCGGTTCCGACGGAACGCGGCATAATCAATATTTTGCTGCTGGGTTCCGATGCCCGCGCTGAAGATACGAGTGAAGTAAATTCCAATACCGATTCAATGATGATTCTGACACTGGATCAAAACAGCAAAAAGATCAAGCTCACATCGCTGCAGCGCGATATGCTGGTCTGGATGCCGGGGCGTTCACAACCGGCTAAGCTGAACGCCGCCAATAGCTACGGCGGCCCTGCCCTGGCGATGCGGGTTGTTAACGACACCTTCCGGCTGGATATCAAGAATTATGTTGTAGTCAACATGCGCGGCATGGAGGCCTTGATTGAAGTGGTCGGAGGCGTTGAGATCAATGTCGAGAAAGACGAGGTTGAGCCGATTAACCAGATGATCGGCTATCAAAACTCAATTTATCCCGATACGCCAAAATCTGAGCTTTTGAAAAAAGCTGGACTACAAAAACTTGATGGCCGCCAGGCTGTAGCTTACGGGCGTATTCGCAAGCTGGACAGCGACTATGCTCGCATGGGGCGGCAGCGAGTGGTAATCCAGGCATTGCTGAAAAGCTTCATGAACGCAAGCCTGGGCACAAAAGCCAACATGATAGCCCAAGGACTCGGCTACGCGACTACAAATTTCAGCAAGACCGAGTTGACCTCCTTCGGCTTAAGTTCGTTGTCGTTACTGAATGGTGAGATGGAAGAGTTGCAAATACCGATCAAAGGCTATTTTGTGGAAGATCCAGAGCCGGTTTGGGTAAACCGCTGCGATTTTAACGGCATGATCCCGTTGCTGCAGGAATTCATTTTTGGCCGCACCTACCCGTTTGATCCGGTTAAGGTGATCCCCGGCGCGCCCAACAGCGGCCAAAAAACGCCGTCAACGGGAACCACAACAAAAAAGACAACCAAAGCAACCACCAAAGCCACCACTAAAGCAACTACGAAAGCAACAACTTCGGCCGGCACGGAACCATCTGAAACTGCCGCAACTACATCTGCGACAACACCCGCATCAACTTCGACGGAAACTTCGGCCACAAGTGAAACTGCGAATTCCTCAAAACCCACTACCGGCCAGACATCGAACGCCACGTCCAGTTCAACTGCGCCAACAACTACGAAAGCTAAAAAGAATGGTGGATAAATGCTGAGTATTGTCCTTGACGTCCTGTTTATAGTATTCATTTTCTGGTTTGCCTTAACGGGGCTGCGTCAAGGCTTTATTGGTATGCTCGGCCGCTTGCTGTCGGCCTTTGCTGCTCTGATTCTGGCTTTTATTTTTAACGGCCCGCTGCTTGATTTATTGTATTCCCTGCCGTGGTTTAACGGCTTTCAGGCAAGGCTGGGCTCCAGCCTGCTCAAGCTGTTCGACAGCACTGCCTCGACTGTACCGCAGGCTGTTGCGGCCTCTGCTCTCCCGTCAACCTGGCAGCGTGGTCTCATTGGGCAGGGTAATGGCGGTGCTGCACCGGGCAATAATATGGCTGACTCACCGCTGGCCTTTTTGTCAGACGAGTTGGCCGGCAGAATCATGGCTGCTCTGGTTTTTTTCTTGCTCTTTATGATTTTATTGTTTTTGATCCGGCTGATTCTTCAGCTGGTATCAAATGTGGTGAACCAACTGCCGGTAATCGGCGCATTCAATCGTTTTGCCGGTTTTTTCGCCGGTATTGCCTACGGTATGCTGATCATTGCTATTGCCCTGCTGGTTGTCACTCTGACGGTACCCTGGCTGCCGGAGGCCGCGCAGGCGGTCAGCGAAACTGCTTTACTCTCCCATTTCTATAATAATAATCCGTTGCTGCTGATTTTCTGAATTCTGATTAATTCCAGACATTTTTTTAGCGCGCTCATTTTTGCTTTGAAAACTGCAATATACTTGACAGTTCAAACTAAAACTTTTATATTAAGACTTGTGTGTTAGCACTCGAAGCAACAGAGTGCTAATCAATCCAAAAAGTTAACAAATATAAAAGATAATAAATGAGGAGGCAAAACTATGACCATCAAACCATTAGGAGACAGAGTTGTCATCAAAATGAGCGAATCTGAAGAAACAACCAAAAGCGGTATCGTTCTTCCCGGTTCAGCCAAAGAAAAGCCCCAGATCGCCGAAATTACGGCAGTCGGCCCGGGCGGAGTGATAGATGGCAAGGAAATCGTCATGGAAGTCAAAGTCGGTGATCGCGTCCTGATCAGCAAGTACGCTGGTACCGAAATTAAGATCGACAACGTGGAATATACGATTCTGCGTCAAAGCGACATTCTGGCAATCGTTGAATAATTACGCTTGAATTTCAGAGGAGGAATATGCAATGGCTAAAGATTTAAAATATGCTGAGGATGCTCGGCACGCATTGGAAAAAGGTGTCAACAAGCTTGCTGACACAGTAAAAATCACACTCGGCCCCAAAGGCCGCAATGTCGTTCTTGACAAAAAATTCGGATCACCTTTAATCACCAACGACGGCGTTACAATCGCCAAGGAAATTGAACTGGAAGACCGCTTCGAAAATATGGGCGCTCAGCTGGTTAAGGAAGTCGCCACCAAGACAAACGATGTTGCCGGTGACGGTACAACCACAGCTACCCTGCTGGCAGCCGCAATTATCCGCGAAGGTATGAAAAATATTGCTGCCGGCGCCAACCCGATGATTCTGCGTCGTGGCATTATGATGGCTGTTGACACAGCAGTCGAAGGCATCCGCAAATTCGCCCAGCCGGTTGACGGCAAAAAGGATATCACCCGTGTTGCGGCCATTTCAGCCGATGACCCTGTTGTTGGCGAACTGATTGCCGAAGCCATGGAAAAAGTAACCAACGAAGGCGTTATCACAGTTGAAGAGTCCCGTTCAATGGGAACTGAACTGGAAGTCGTTGAAGGCATGCAGTTTGACCGCGGTTATGTCTCCGCCTATATGGTGACGGATTCCGACAAAATGGAAGCTGTTCTGGAAGATCCTTATATTCTTATCACTGACAAAAAAATTACCAACATTCAGGATATCCTGCCGATTCTCGAGAAAATTGTCCAGATGGGCAAAAAACTCGTCATTATTGCTGAAGATGTTGAAGGCGAAGCCCTCGCAACCCTCGTGGTCAATAAACTGCGCGGCACCTTCACCTGTGTAGCCGTTAAGGCTCCCGGTTTCGGTGATCGCCGTAAAGCCATGCTGCAGGATATCGCTATTCTGACCGGCGGTAAGGTTATTACTGAAGAACTCGGTCTTGATCTCAAGGAAACCACCATTGACATGCTCGGCCAGGCCCACCAGGTCAAGGTTCAAAAGGAAAACACGATCATCGTTGACGGTGCCGGTGATTCAGAAGAAATCAAAGCCCGTGTCAACTCTATCAAAGCCCAGATCGAAGAAACAACCTCTGATTTCGATCGTGAGAAACTGCAGGAGCGTCTGGCCAAACTGTCCGGCGGCGTAGCAGTAATCAAAGTCGGTGCTGCCACTGAAACCGAAATGAAAGAAAAGAAACACCGCATCGAAGACGCTCTCGCGGCTACCCGCGCGGCTGTTGAAGAAGGTATCGTCCCCGGCGGCGGCACAGCTTTCATCAATGTTCTGCCTGAAATCAGGACCCTTATGGAAAAACAAACAGGTGACGTCAAAACCGGCGTACGTCTTGTAATCAAGGCACTGGAAGAACCTGTACGCCAGATCGCGGCTAACGCGGGCTTAGACGGCAGTGTTGTCTGCGAAAAAGTCAAGAACAGTGAACCGGGTGTTGGCTTTGACGCTCTCAACGAAGAGTATGTCAACATGGTTAAAGCCGGTATCGTTGACCCGGCCAAGGTTACCCGTTCTGCTCTCCAGAACGCTGCTTCGATCGCTTCCATCCTGCTGACAACCGAAGCTGTCGTGGCTGACATCCCTGAGCCCGAGCCGGCAATGCCCGCAGGTGCAGGCGGCGGCATGGGCGGCATGTACTAAGCGTGAACTAATAAAACCAGCCGAAGGGGCGTCTTAATTGACGCTCCTTTTTTTGTGGTTTTCTGTTAAGGGCAGTAAAGTTTAATGCACTAAGAATTTTCGATGATTTTCGATATTATTTGTAAATTTTCAAATAGTTGTGCAGTTATTAATTTTTCGGTTACAATAAAACCATAATTTCGCCAATTTCTGTTAATTCTGTTGTACGTATTCAACACCACACCAAGAATGATTGAGGATTCAGGTATGACAACATCGTCTGATATGGAAGCACCTGGCAAAGCAGCAACTGATGCTGCCGCAAATGGAAAATTTACGAATAAGGAAAAAAGCTGGATACTCTATGATTGGGCCAACAGTGTTTATGCCACCATTATAGTGGCAGCAGTTTTTCCTATTTATTTTGCCAATATTGCGAAAAGCGCCGGTGCGGCCGGTGATGTTCTTTGGGGTTATGCCAGCTCAATTGCAACTTTATTGATCGCTGTTTCCGCGCCGTTTTTGGGCGCGATTGCTGATTTTCGCGGCATGAAGAAAAAGCTGTTCACTATTTTCATGTTGCTTGGTGTTGGCTTTACTGCCAGCCTTGGCCTGCTGAGCGACTACCGCATGATGCTGGTCGGCTATGTTATTTCTTACGTAGGCTTTGCCGGCTCAATTCTGTTTTATGATTCGTTCCTGACAGATGTCACAACTCCGATGCGGATGGACCGTGTTTCAGCCTATGGTTTTGCCATGGGCTACCTTGGTGGCAGCACAATCCCGTTTTTAATCTCAATCGCGTTGATCATGTTTGGCGACAAGATTGGCATAGACGGCACTCTGGCTGTCAGGATCTCCTGCCTGATGGCGGCTGCCTGGTGGTATGTATTCAGCATTCCCATGATCCGCAATGTTAAACAAGAACATTATGAAGAAAAACCCGCCGGCGCTCTGATAAGCTCCGCTCTGCGCAACCTGAAAAGGACCGTGCGGGATATTATAGGCAACAAAGCTATCCTGACATTTATGCTGGCTTACTTTTTCTATATCGATGGCGTAAATACCGTCATTCATATGGCAACTGTTTATGGTTCGGCGATCGGGCTGGGAGCCACAGGGATGATTCTGGCTCTGCTGGTTACACAGCTGGTGGCAGTGCCCTGCTCAATTTTGTTCAGCCGCCTGGCCAGGAAGGCCGGCTCTATCCGCATGCTGACAATTGCCATTTGTGTATATTTGTTTATCTGCATTGTTGGATTCTACATGGGCTACTCACTGGAACCAAGCCAGCAGGCTTATGACCAGGACTTCACCCGTCACTTCCAGCAGTCATTCAATGCCACCACAGCAGAACCGCTGGCGGAAGGAGCGCGCGACCGCTTCGAAGACCAAATAAAAACACTGCTGACTGGAGGCCGCAGCATACTTTCGGCTGAGACCCGGGCAGCGGATTTCGCTGAACTGGTGGAAGAACAAATTGAGCTGACAAAAACTATTTATCCGGCTGAAAGCGATCAGCGTGTTGTATCAACAGCCTTAACCAGCTTTGGCAAGGAAATGGCTGTTTTCTTCACTGATCCCACAGCAGCGGCAGATTACGACAAGGCGCTCAATCGTGCAGGCATGCTGTTCTGGGCGATGGCTGTGCTGGTTGGTTCGGTTCAAGGCGGCATCCAGGCGATTTCACGTTCTTTCTTCGGTAAGCTCGTACCGCCAAAGCGGTCCAGCGAATACTTTGGCTTTTTCGACATCTTCGGCAAGTTCGCAGCTGTTATCGGACCGGCACTTTATGCTTTCTCCGGGGCAATTACCGGCCGGCCGTACGTCGGCATCCTCAGCCTGATTCTGCTTTTCGCAGGCGGCCTGATCGTGATGTTTATCGGTCGGCATCATCTGGCGGCTGCCGAAGCAAGCGGAATCGCCTCGGAAAATGGCAGTAAAGTTTAACTAAGGAGAATGTAGATAATGGCACACACAAAGGGTCCAAGCCCTTATAACTTTGAGATTCTGGGAACTGATACAGATAACCGCGACAAGCTGCACAGCGCGTCGCTCTTTTCATATATGCAGGAAGCGGCTTACTATAATTCTGAATATTTGGGTTTTGGCGCCAGTGAACTCGACAAGCGCGGCCTTTGCTGGCTGTTGCTCAAAATTTCTGTACGCATGCAAAAACTGCCTTCCTGGCGTGACACTGTAAGTGTGGATACGTGGAGCCGTGGGGCCCCCCGCGTGCTTTTTCTGCGTGATTTCAGGTTTAACTGTCACGGGGAGACTGAGCCATTTGGTACTGCCGCCTCCGAATGGTTGATCGCGGATGCAGACACCCATCGTCCACAACGCCCTGACAAAGTTTTTCCGGACAAAATCACAGTTGCGAATTCCGATGGCGTGTTTTCGTTTGCCTGTCCTAAACTGCCGCCGTTGCCGGCCGAAACAGAACCGGTTCTAAAAAAATCAGCGGATTTCAGCGATATTGACCGCAACCGTCATCTTAATAATACCCGCTACGCTGCCTGGGCAGTCGATACTCTTTATGCCGGCGCTGTGAGCGAGGAACAATACACTATACAAGGTATCGACATTAACTATCTATCCGAGGTAAAGTTCGGTGAAATTATTAACCTGTGCCGTCTGCCGGTAGAAGCTGCTGATCTTGAAAACATGCCGCCTGCAGCAGTAATTGCCGATTCCAGGGCACTGCTGATCGAAGGCCGCCGGGCTGCTGATGAAACCGTGGTTTTCAGGTGCCTGCTGCAATATATTCCGGCGGTTACAGCGGCTACAATCGAAAAACCTGTTTAAACTTTGACTTTTTTCAACAAGCCAGTTGTTGTTATTTTGTGCGCACCTCGACCGCGTTGAATTCGCGGCCACTCATGTTTATACTAAGTTAAGTTATTTTTGGCTGAAATCCGGGATTAATTCCGGGTTCGAAGGCAGGTTCACTTGAAAACAAAAAATCAAATTAATTATCAACGGCCGCGCAGCCAGCTGAACCTGTTACTGCTCGTTATACTGGCAGTTCTGCTGATTGCCGCCTCAATAATACTTATAATAACTTTACCGCCAGCGCAAACCCCGGTAGCGACGGAATCAAATGTGACTGTCCCGGCACAGCTTGCCGGCTTCACGGTTGAACCGGCGGAAGCTCAGCAGTATTATCCCTTGGCTGGCAGCATAATTCGCGTTTCGAAGGATCGCATCGCCGGATTGAACCTGAATGGCAGTGAAACTTTCGCACAGGAAGTAAGCTTGAACTCGCCTCTGGTTGTCAAGAAGGCTGAACGCATGCTGGTTGTTGACCGGGAAGGCACGAACTATGCTCTTGTTTCCACTCAAGGAATAATAAACAGCGGCAGTACAGCCAATGTAATCCGTGGCGCTGCGCTGGCCGGCGACGGGCATTTTGCCCTGATCACTGAACCTTCCGGCAGTACCGGTGTGGTCAGCATTTATACTATGGACGGCCAATGGCTGTTTGACTGCCTTTTCCCTGACAGCGGCTTTGTGCTGGGAGTTGCGTTTGCCAGCGACAGCCTGCACTTTGACGTTTCGCTGCTTAATACTGACGGTTCCGCAATCTATCCGCTGCTCAAGCGCTTTACCATTACCGGTGAACAAACCGGCCAGCGCGAGCTTTCTGAACCTGCGATTATGCCGCTGATTGTGTATGACGCTGCTCAAGAGCCGGTTCTCTGCGGCAGCAGCGAGTTGATCGCTGTTTCTTATAAAAAGGATGAGCCGCTTTATAACTACACCTTTCCACTTGTTAATACAGTCGCCGCAGCCGAAAAGGGTCTGGTTGTGCTTAATTCAGATATCAGCGGCGGCCGTCAGCGGCTAACCTTCTGCCCGCCCGGCGGCGAAGCCAGATATACCCTTGAAATTGGCGAACCAGCCGCAAGCATTGAAATTCGCGGTTCCGTGGCCTTAATAGCAAGTGGCACCCGTATTATACTGGTCAATCTCAATGAAGGTAAAATCGTCAGCGAACAGAATCTGGCTGTGGAAATTGTCCGGGCTGCTTTTGTCAATGAAAAAACTGTCACTGCTGTCACCCGCAGTGGTGTCCGTCAGTTGGCAATACCCGAAAAATAATACGAAACCGGTCAGGAGGCATTATTATGGATACCCAGAAAAGAACCCGCGCTGAACTTGATACTCAAGTCACCTGGCGGCTCGAAGATATATTCCCGGACAACAAAGCCTGGGAAGCCGCTTTTAACAGCATTCCCGAACGCATAGCCGCTGTTGAGGCTTTCCGCGGCCGCCTGGGCTCTGGCCCTGATGTGCTCGCACAGGCGTTGGCAGCTGAAACTTCGTTATCGCTGGAGATCATGGAGCTTTTCACTTATGCCCGGATGCGGCGCGATGAAAACAACGCCAATGCCGGGTATCAGGAGATGACCGACCGGGCAACAGCGCTTTATTACCAGACTTCTGAAGCTGTAGCCTTTATGATGCCGGAAATCGCCGGCATTGAAGCGGAAAAATTGCGCGGCTGGGCTGAGCATGAACCAAGTCTGGCAGAATACCGCCATGATTTGCTCAACAGCCTGCGCCAAAGGCCGCATATTCTTACGGAAACAGAAGAAATTCTGCTTTCCAAAGCGGGCCCCCTGACTGAAGGCATAGATAACGTCTACAACATGCTCGACAACGTTGATATTAAGCTGGGCACGATTGTTGATGAAAACGGCAAAACAATTGAACTGACACCCGGTCTGTTCGCGCTTTGCCGCGAGAATAAGGATCGCCGGGTCAGAGCCGACGCATTTAAACAGGTGCATGAATCCTACAATGCGTTTATTAATACTATGGGTACGCTTTATACAACTCATGTAAAAGCGGATCAGTTCGTTGCCTCGGCCCGTAAATATCCTTCCACTTTAACCCGCGCCCTGTTCAGCGATAACGCGCCGGAAACACTTTATACCGGCCTGATTGAAACTGTAAAGGCCAATTTGCCTGTTCTTTACAGATATCTTGAGCTGCGGCGGCGTTTGCTGGGGCTCGAAGATCTGCATATTTACGACACATATATCCCGATTACCGATCAGCCGCAGCGCCGCTACACTTATGCCGAAGCTTGCGATGTTTTGCGCGAGGGTTTGACCCCGCTTGGTGAACCCTATATGCAGGATCTGGAACAGTTATTGACAGACAGATGGGTTGATGTTTATGAAACGGAAGGGAAGACAGGCGGTGCCTATTCCTGGGGAACCTACAAGAGCCATCCTTACATTCTGCTCAATTTTGCCGGCACCATGTCAGATGTCTTTACCCTGGCACATGAAGCCGGCCATAGTCTGCACAGCCTTTACGCCAACCGTCGCCCCTACAGCCAGTCGCATTACCCGATACTGCTGGCTGAAATTGCTTCAACAGTGAACGAAAACATTCTGCTGCGCTATCTTGTCAACAAGTGCGATCTCAGCACCGAAGCCGGCCGCGCGGAAAAAGCGTTCCTGCTGAACCACTTCCTGGAAGAGTTCCGCCTGACAGTTTTCCGCCAGGTGATGTTTGCCGAATTTGAGCTGATTGTACACCAGCGGCTGGAAAAAGGTGAAGCGCTTTCAGCTGAATCACTCTGCCTGATCTACGAGGACTTGTTGCGGCAATATTTTGGCCCGGGCGTGGTAATCGATTCGTACATGCGGGCTGAATGGAGCCGAATTCCACATTTTTACAATTCCTTTTATGTTTATAAATATGCTACCGGCCTTTCCTGCGCGGTAGCGCTGGGCAAACGCATCATCACCGAAGGTGGTCCGGCTGTGGAGTCGTACCTTGAATTCCTTGGTGCCGGCGGTTCTGATTATCCGCTGGAAATCCTCAAACGCGCCGGGATTGACCTTACCACGCCAGCGCCAGTGCAGGCGGCTATGACCGAATTCGCCGCAATTCTGGACGAATTTGAAAGTCTTGTAAGCTGAGTCAGTGAGATTCTGCAGAAAGTGCATAGATCTGCTATAATCAGCAAATAAAAGAAATGACTGTTTAGCCGTTCCGGCAGATGTCAGCAGTTTGAAGGATTCACTGCTGTCGGTTTCGGCTCAATTACAATCGGTTTGGCCGATATGTACACCGGGAGGTTTGTTCTTGGAAACCGAACTTAAGCTTCGCTTTTCACGCGAAGATGGCCCGCAGCTGCTGAATGACGATCCGTGGCTTCGGGATCTTTTAATGCCTGGATCCAACACCGTTAAACGCATGAAGAGTGTTTACTACGACACTGCAGGTTCCGACCTGCAGACAATCAGAACCTCGCTGCGTCTGCGCCAGGAGGAAGACGAATATGTGATCACAATCAAGCGTGATGACGGTTTTGAAGAGGAAGCGGACGGACTTCATCAGCGCATGGAATGGTCCGCCGTAGTTAACGAGGATAACGAATTCGAGCTTGATTTTGAAAAAGGCTTCGACACTACGGCTTTTCTGCGGTTTGCCACCAGCAGCGGTGATCCGGAAGAATCGCTGCGCGAAGTGCTTGACCTGATCGAAGGCCAGCCGCTGATCAAAGTCTGCAGCGCTGAATTCACCCGCCAGAGCTCTTATCTTGGGTTCGGCGACACTTTGATGGAAATATCTATTGATGCCGGCCAGCTCACCGGAGGCAGCAGCAAAGAAGATTTTGCTGAAGTTGAAGTTGAGCTGCAGGAAGGCGATGCGCGTGATCTGTTCGCCCTGGGCGAAGAACTAATGGCCCGCTTTCCGCTGGAACCCGAGCCCCGCAGTAAATATGGCCGTTGTCTGGCACTGAAAGATAATGGCTGATTACCAGGCAGATCTCGCCATTATCGGCGGCGGCGCTGCCGGCATGGCGGCGGCAATCACGGCGGCGCGTTTTCTCAAGCCCGTACAAGGAGCCAAGGTATTATTGCTGGAAAGACTCGATCGAGTCGGCAAGAAAATTCTTGCTACTGGCAACGGACGCTGCAATCTCACCAATGCTGTAGTTGAAATTCAGTCCTACCACGGGCTTGACCCGCGCTTCGCGCTGGGAGCTTTGCACCGCTTCAACAATGAAGCTGCAATCAGCTTTTTCCGCGAGCTGGGCATGCTTTGCCGTACCGAGTCGGATGGCCGGGTTTTTCCTTACAGCCTGCAGGCAAGCACAGTGCTTGATACTTTGCGCCATGCAGTCAGCAGGGCAGGTGTTGAGCTGCGTACCGGGTTTGAAGTGAAACGCCTGGAAGCAGCAGAGCCGTTGTATATAGGTAACAACCCACTTACCACTGCAGGCGGTTTCAATATTTATTCAACCGACGGTGAACGCTTGACGGCACGGCAAGTGCTTGTAGCTACCGGCGGCTGCGCCAGCCCCGCTTTGGGGAGCAATGGCAGCGGTTATAAACTGCTACAGGAACTTGGTCACGAAATGGTTCCTGTCCGTCCGGCAATTGTCCAGATAACAACCGAAACCAAGTTCGTCAAACCGCTGAGCGGCATCAAAATCCAAGGCCGGGCACGATTACTGGCAGCCGGCAAGGAAATCGGCGCTGAAACTGGCGAAATCCTTTTCACGGATGACGGCCTTTCCGGCCCTCCCATTCTGCAGCTTGCCCATCTGGTAAGCAAACGCCTGCCCTCGCCTGAACCGGCAAGCTCTCTGACAATAACGCTGGATTTCATGCCCGAATTCGCAGAAAACGAAATTTATGACTTATTGACTGAATTTGCACCTAAAGGTGCCGGGTTGAATTTGGGCGATGTGCTGAGTGGACTGCTGCCCAAAAAGGCAGGTACGGCAATTGTAAAATTTACTTTGAGCCGCCCTCTCAGCGAGCCTGCGGCTTCTTTGAGTAAAGCCGAGCGCCGGCAGCTGTCTGCTGCTGTTAAGAATTTGCCGATCAGGGTTACCGGTACCCGCGGTTTTGCCTTCGCTCAGGTAACTGCCGGAGGAATCGCGACCGCAGGCTTCCGCCCGGACACATTGGAATCCAAACTGGTACCGGGGCTTTATGCCGCCGGTGAAATTCTGGACATCGACGGTGACTGCGGCGGCTTCAATTTACAGTGGGCCTGGGCGAGCGGAGTGCTGGCTGCGACCCGCGCCGCGGCAGCTTTGCTGGAAGGAACATAACCAGATGAAATTAACACGTGTCAGCTTGCCTTATACTCATAGCGAAGCGGATTTGGCCGCAGCCTATGCCCGCGAAAATAAGCAAAGTTCCTCAGCAGAATATACAATTGTGCGTAAATCGCTTGATGCCCGCAAGAAACACGACATCAGGATTGTCTATCAGCTTGCCCCGACCGAAGATTTCCCGCCGCTCGCAGGTATCGCCGGCCTGACCGGAACGCAGACAAACGCTGCTGCTGCCGCTGATTTAAAAAACCGGAACCAACAGCGGGTTGTTGTTGTCGGCGCAGGCCCGGCCGGGCTTTTTGCCGCGCTTTTTCTCGCTCTGAGCGGCTGCCGTCCGCTGCTGATTGAACGCGGCCAGCCGGTAGAGCAGCGCCAACTCGACGTTGCCCGCTTTTGGCAGGGAGGCCGGCTTGATCCGGAATCAAACGTTCAGTTTGGTGAAGGCGGCGCCGGCACTTTTTCCGACGGCAAGCTGACGACAGGCATCAAGGATCCTCGTTGTGCGGCAATTCTGGAAGAAATGGTTTTACTGGGCGCCCCGCCAGAAATTCTTTATTTGAGCAAGCCTCATATCGGCACCGATCACTTGCGGGAAGTAATGATTGCCCTGCGCCGGAAAATTCTCGGACTCGGCGGCGAGATCCGCTATGGCACACGCCTTACAGGCATATCAGCCGGACAAACAGCGGCAGGGGCTGAACCTTGTCTGACTGCTATCCAAGTTGAAAGCAAAGGAACTGACGGATCAAGCCTGGTGAGCGAAGAACTGCCCACCGGCAGACTGATTTTAGCTATTGGCCACAGCGCTCGTGATACCTTCCAAATGCTGACCGCAAACGGTGTGAAACTTATAGCCAAGCCTTTTGCGGTCGGGGTGCGCATTGAACATAATCAAAGCCAGGTCGACCTGGCGCAGTATGGCGAGGCCGCGGGACACCCTGCGTTGCCGGCAGCCATATACCGGCTTTCCTGTCCGGTAGGTAATGGCCGGTCGCTTTACACTTTCTGCATGTGCCCCGGCGGGCAGGTAATCGCTGCGGCTTCGGCCGAGGGGGAATCGGTTACCAACGGTATGAGCCTGCATGCCCGGGCTGGGCGCAATGCCAATAGTGCTTTGCTGGTGCCGGTACAGCCGGAGGATTTTGCGGATGCCGACCCGCTGGCAGGTGTGCGCTTTCAGCAGGAGATAGAACGGCGTGCTTTCCGGGCTGGCGGTGGAGATTACAAAGCCCCGGCCCAGCTCGTTGGTTCTTTTCTGGGTAAAGACGCCTTGAATATGCTCACAGCCGGTCCCGCAGTAGATCCAAGCTACACGAACGGAGTCCGCATGGTAGAATTAGTTAACATTCTGCCTGCTTTTGTCAGTGAAGGTATTAAAGAAGGGCTGCCCATTCTGGCCCGAAAGCTCACGGGCTTTGCCGATGCCGACGCTGTCTTGACAGGAGTCGAAACTCGCAGTTCTTCACCGGTTCGCATCCTGCGGGACGCGGTAAGCCGCCAAAGCAGCCTGCCTGGCTTATACCCCTGCGGGGAAGGCGCCGGTTACGCCGGCGGAATAATCTCTGCCGCGGTTGATGGCCTGCGCTGTGCGGAATCGGTTATTAACAGCAGCCAATGAACCTGAAAGGGAAGTATCAAATGATTTCAGTTGCTATGACTACCCTCAATGGTTTGCCCTACGTACGCGAACAAATCAGCTCGATACTGCCGCAACTGGCACCCACGGATGAACTGGTTGTTTCTGATGACGGTTCAACTGACGGCACTCTTTCTTATCTGGAAGGTCTGGCCTGGGGCGACAAGCGTCTGAAGCTGCTTGAAGGACCGGGCACAGGCTTAATCGATAACTTCGCCAACACTTTACTGCACTGCCGGGGTGATATTATTTTCCTCAGCGATCACGATGACGTTTGGCTGCCGGATAAAATTGAGCAGATAAAGACAATTTTCGCGCTGAATCCCAAGGTTATTCTGGTACAGCACAATGCCCGTTTCACCGACAGTCAGCTTAATCCTCAAGCGCTGACTACCTTTGCCTGGCGCAAGGTACGGCCGGGTCTGGTCGCCAATTTACTGCGCAACCGCTATCATGGCTGCACGATGGCTTTCCGCCATGAGCTGCTTTATGCGGCGCTGCCATTTCCCAAAGCGATTCCTATGCACGATCAGTGGCTGGGAATGATTGCCGAAACTATCGGCGGCGTAATTTTTTACGATGAAGTTCTCTCCCTGTATCGCCGGCATGAAAAAACCATGACCACAGGCCACCCGCACAGCTGGGCTCAAATGTACGCCTGGCGCAAAAGCCTCTGGCGTGAACTGAAACAGCGTCGCCGCGATCTTAAGGAACGTGATCTGATTAAAAAGCGCAAACTGGTTAAGCGGGAAGAGGAATAAGCGGAAATCGAGTAAATTTCGATTTTATGGCTATTGATCCTTTTTATTTTGTTCCTGTTGCTGTTGTTCTTTTTTATTTCTGGACGGCCCAAATCCCTCCAAATTTTGTTGAAACGTACGGTTGTAGAGCCTGGGTGAAATAATGGCGCGGAATGTCTCCAGCACCAGCTTGATATCCAGCAAAATTGAATAGCGTTTAATATAAAGCAGGTCGTAGCGCAGTTTATCCTCAGGTGAGGTATCATAACTGCCGGCCACCTGGGCATAGCCGGTAATTCCGGCTTTTACTTTGAACCGCTCCTGATATCCCGGAATTTCGCGGCTGAACTGTTCAACAAAGTAGGGGCGCTCCGAACGCGGACCGACAATGCTCATATCTCCGCGCAAAACATTGAACAACTGCGGCAGTTCGTCCAGCTTCAGTCGGCGCAGAACCTTGCCGACCGGCGTAACCCGCGGGTCTGATTTGCCGGAAATTACCGGACCGGTGCTGTCTTCGGCATCAATCCTCATAGTCCGGAATTTATAAATATTGTATCTCCGGTTATTTAGCGTCACTCTTTCCTGTCGGTAGAGGGCAGGGCCGGCTGAGGTCAGTTTAACGGCAAGCAGTGATATCAGCATCAACGGCGCAGTCAGCAAAATTCCGATAAAAGATACAATAATATCGAAAATCCGTTTCAGTAATCGCTGCTCAAAAGTAAGCGAAAGCTGATCAACCATAAAAACAAGTGTGTCATCAAACTGAGTCATACGGGCATTAACGAGTGTCAGTTCGTAAAACTGCGGGACAACAAAAACAACCTGATTATTCTGACTGCAGATCAGAATCAGGTCCGATTTGATTGTCTGCGGCACTTCAGGGCAAATCAATACCTCGTGGTAATCCGGCAGCTCTTGAACCAGCTCAAACAGGTCATTCCAGGTGGTTATCTTGCCTATTTCAATATTCAGGCGACGCAGCCTGGGGTTTACCTTGGCTGCAATCTCTCTGGCTTCTGATATAGTGTGTCCGACAATGATCAAACTGCCTTTGGAATAAAGCCTGCGACTGATCCCCAGCCCTAAACGGCCCCAGACCAGAGTTAAAATAAAAATCAGGACTGCACCTAAAAGCATTACACTGCGGGGAAACGAAAATGCCCGTAGGAAAAAGGCGAGTGAAGCTGTTATCAAAACAATCAGAGAAGTAAATTTTACAGACTGGGTCGTAATTTCCAGCAATGATTTCAGGTAGAAACGCGTCATTTTCAGATAGTCAGCCAGCAGGAACGCAGCCAGCGAAATGAACGGCGCGGCAACCAGATAAGAACGGAAATTCTGATCCGGCTGTGCCAGTGAATTCAGCGACAACAGAATGCCGAACGCGGCAGCGAAGCCCAGATTAACAATCAGGACCAATAAGAGCGAAATGCTCGTTTTGAACAGATGAGTGCGTTTCATTCTTCGATGCGGAAGCATATATCCTCCAGACAGTGAACGTGCCGTTTGCTCGCAGGAAATGAAAGCAAGGCACGATGTGAGTCACTAGATTATAACATGCATAAAGAATATTCAATGCTGTGTTATACTGACCTGACAGCGGCAGCAGCATGGGCCGGTAAACAAACAGGACCAGCACCAGCAGCTAAGCATTTTCGAAAAGAAGGAATTACCCGTGCATCAGCATACCTTTGTTGTCCTCGCTTATCGCGAATCGCCTTACCTTGAGGCTTGCATCCAGTCGCTGCTTAGTCAGACTGTGCCAAGTCCAATCATCATTTCAACCTCAACTCCTTCTGCCTGGTTAAGCGAAATCGGCGCTCGCTACAACCTGCCGATCAGAGTGAGGGAAGGTGAGCAGAGCATCGCGGACGACTGGAATTTTGCTTTAGCCCTGGCAGAAACTCCGCTGGTAACCCTGGCCCATCACGACGACATCTACCAGCCGCGTTTTACTGAGCAGGCCCTTGCAGCTGCCGAAAAGCACCCGGATCTGCTGATATCGTTCACTAATATGGATCTGCTGATTGATGGCCAGCATATAAACCGGACGCTAAACCGCAGTGTTCAGCGCTTACTGCTTTGGCCATATATATTCAAAGGCAGCCTGAACAGCAGCTTTCTGCGCAGGCTGACACTGGCTTTCGGCAATCCTGTAAGCTGCCCCAGTGTCACATATCAGCTTAAGAATCTCGAACGGCTCAACAATGGCTTCTGTTTCGACCGCACTTATCCGAACAACCTCGACTGGGAAGCCTGGATCCGGCTGGCGCAACAACCCGGCACTTTTGCCTATAATAGAGAAATACTGCTGACTCATCGCTTTCATACCGGTTCTGCCACCAGCGCCAGCCTTGCTGCCCAGCACCGCCACAGCGATGACCGCCGCATCTTTGACCTGCTCTGGCCCCGCCCGTTCAGTGCCCTGATCGCCTCGTTGTACGCACTGGCCTATCGTTCAAGGCATGGGTGAGGCAGGGTGGAAGTGATCGAGTAACACTTTCTTATGCTAGAATACTGTTAGTAATTTGTCTTTTTTTTTTAATGCTATCCACAGATTTAGAGCTCTGTGATTAATAAAACAAACTTATTGAAATTCTTAATTGGAGGATCTCAGATGAAAGGCATTATCCTTGCAGGTGGCGCGGGTACGCGCTTATATCCACTTACTCTTGTGACAAGTAAGCAGTTGCTTCCGGTTTACGATAAACCAATGATCTATTATCCGTTATCAACATTGATGCTTGCAGGTATTAAAGACATTCTGATTATCTCAACTCCTGCGGATACACCTAATTTTGAAAACCTGCTGGGCGACGGCAGCAAATTTGGAGTTTCGCTGACCTATGCTGTTCAGCCCTCTCCGGATGGCTTAGCGCAAGCATTTATTATCGGAGCTGATTTTATCGGCGATGACGATGTGGCTATGATACTTGGCGATAATATTTTTTATGGCAACGGATTCAGCAGAATGCTGACAGAAGCTGCAACCAATAAAGGCAGAGCAACTGTCTTCGGTTATTATGTTGAGGATCCGGAGCGCTTTGGCATTGTTGAATTCGACAATAAAGGCAAGGTACTCTCGGTTGAGGAAAAACCTAAGCAGCCGCGCTCAAACTATGCCATTACAGGACTGTACTTTTACGACAATCGGGTTGTGGAGATTGCCCGGAATTTAAAACCGAGCGCCCGCGGTGAGCTTGAGATTACCGACCTTAATCGTGTATATCTGGAAATGGATCAGTTAGATGTAAAGCTGATGGGACGAGGCTTTGCCTGGCTCGACACAGGCACTATGGACTCATTGTTGGAAGCCGCTCAGTTCATCCAGATCCTCGAAAAAAGACAAGGGATTAAAATCTCAGCACCTGAGGAAATTGCCTATCGCAAAGGCTGGATAACAAAAGAAGAACTGTTGGTTTCGGCCTCCCGTTATGGCAAATCACCCTACGGTGAGCATCTGAAACGTGTCGCGGCTGATGTTGTGCGCAACCTGCAGTGAAAGGAAAACTTTTATGAAAATAACTGCAACTTCCCTTGAGGGTGTAATAATTCTAGAGCCAAAGGTCTTTGGTGATAACCGCGGCTGGTTCAGTGAATCATATTCGCGAAGAACACTGCTTGACAATGGTATCAATATTGAATTTATTCAGGATAACCATTCATTTTCAGCCATAAAAGGAACTCTAAGAGGTCTGCATTTTCAGAACGAACCCGAAGCACAATCAAAATTGGTTCGTTGCACCAGGGGCCGGATACTTGATGTAGCAGTAGACATCCGCAATGGTTCGCCAACTTACCGCAAATGGATCGCTGCCGAACTGTCAGATGAAAATCACCGTCAGCTGCTAATACCAAAAGGCTTCGCCCATGCTTTTCTGACATTGACTGACAATGTGGAAGTACAATACAAGGTCGATGCTTATTATTCGCCTGAAAACGACCGCAGCATACGTTTTGATGATCCTGAAATCGGGATTGACTGGGGAGGCGAAGTGACGCCGATCCTTTCCGAAAAGGATCTGAAGGCGCCTTTATTGCGCGACTGCGACTGCAGCTTCAAATATGGAGATTATCGCACTCAGCTATGCTAGTAAATCATTTAGTATAATTAGCTTCTGATAACGGAGGAAAAGCTATGAATATTTTGGTAACCGGTGGAGCCGGTTTTATTGGGGCGAATTTTGTCTACTACTTACTTGAAAAACACCCTGATGACCGAGTTGTCTGCTTTGACGCACTTACCTATGCCGGAAATCTCTCAACTCTGGCGAAAGCACTCAAAAATCCGAATTTCCACTTTGTAAAGGGTGATATTGCTGACCGGGAAACTGTATCAACACTATTCGATCAGGAAAAATTCGATATTGTAGTTAATTTCGCTGCCGAATCACATGTTGACCGCTCCATCGAGGATCCCGAACTATTCCTCAGAACCAATATACTTGGTACTCAGGTGCTAATGGATGCAGCACGGAAATACGATGTAAAGCGCTTCCATCAGGTGTCGACTGATGAAGTCTATGGAGATCTGCCGCTGGAGCGGACGGATCTGTTTTTCACAGAGGAAACTCCAATTCACACATCTTCACCTTACTCAGCTTCCAAAGCTTCAGCCGATCTTCTGGTTCTGGCTTACCATAGAACGTTTGGTTTCCCGGCGACAATTTCACGTTGCTCTAACAATTACGGCCCGTATCATTTCCCTGAAAAGCTGATTCCGCTGATGATTTCACGCGCTCTTGCCGATCAGACACTGCCGGTTTACGGTAAAGGCGATAACATTCGTGACTGGCTGTATGTTGAAGATCATTGCTCAGCAATTGACCTGATAATAAGAAAAGGCCGCGTCGGCGAGGTTTATAATGTCGGCGGTCATAATGAACGCACAAATCTTGAAGTGGTGCGTACAATTCTCCATGAACTTGGTAAACCGGAATCTTTGATAGGTTTCGTAACTGACCGGCCAGGACACGATCGGCGATATGCAATTGATCCTGCGAAAATTACTAAAGAGCTTGGCTGGGCGCCTAAAACTAAGTTTGATGACGGCATCAAAAAGACAATAAAATGGTATCTTGACAATCGCTCATGGTGGGAAGAAATCCTTAGTGGCGAATATCAGAACTATTACGCCAAAATGTATGATGGACGCTAAACATAACGCTGCCCGGGTGTTGGAGAAGGCAAAAATACTGGTTACTGGTTCCACAGGACAGCTGGGCTTTGATGTTCTTGAGGAACTGAAATCACGCGGTATTGCTTGTAGGGGAGTAAGCAGCTCCGATTTTGATCTGACAAACCGGGAAGCGGTGTTATCCAGTATTAGCAATTTTTCGCCAACTGCAGTCATCCACTGCGCCGCCTATACAGCTGTTGACAAGGCTGAAGATGAACGCGAACGCTGCTTTGCGGTAAACGTTGAAGGAACCGCCTATGTCGCTGAAGCATGCGGCATTCTTGATATTCCGGTAATGTATATCAGTTCCGATTATGTCTTTTCAGGTGAAGGAGATCAGCCGTTCGAAACCGACTCTAAACGTTCACCAAACAGTTATTATGGTCTTACTAAATCGTTGGGTGAAGACCGGATCCGCGAAGCTGGCAAAAAATATTTTATCGTTCGGATATCCTGGGTATTCGGCATCAACGGCAATAATTTTGTCCGCACCATGCTGAGGTTGGGTAAAGAAAGAGATGAGATACGAGTTGTTAATGATCAGGTAGGTTCCCCGACCTATACGGCAGATGTGGCGCCTATCCTGTGTGATCTGATTCTTTCAGAAAAATTTGGTACCTATCACGCCACTAATGAGGGATTTTGCAGCTGGTTCGATTTTGCCGGCTCCATAATGAGAGAGGCAGGTTTGAACTGTAGGGTGTTGCCGATAACCTCATGCGAGTACCCTCAAAAAGCCAGACGACCGCAAAATTCAAGGTTATCCAAGCACAGTCTTGATAACGCGGGTCTGCAGCGCCTGCCTCCCTGGGAGGACGCGATGACAAGGTTTATTACCCGGTTAAGAGAAAAGGGTGAGCTCTGAATGTGTTCAACAACTCAATTCTCTGTCGCCATGTGCACCTATAATGGAGAAAAGTATTTGCGGGAGCAACTCGACAGCATTGCTGCCCAGTCAATACTGCCTACTGAACTGGTTGTATGCGATGACGGCTCCAGAGATCAAACTGTCACGATTCTCAGTGAGTTTGCTGATCAAGCTCCCTTTCCTGTCAAGGTATACGAAAACCAGGAAACACTGGGAGTTGCAAGGAACTTTTTTAAGGCGATCCGCCTTTGCTCAGCGGATTGGGTAATACTCTGTGACCAGGATGATGTCTGGCTACCGGAACGTATCGCGATTTTCAGTGCCGAAATTGAAAAAAACGTTGATGCGAATGTTGTAATGTCTAACGGAATTCTTGTCAACCAACAGGGCAAAAGGCTTGGATCACTGCA
>JAXGXQ010000005.1:0-162517 GCA_040772685.1 Clostridia bacterium
ATTTGATTTGGTGCGGATGACAGGACTTGAACCTGCATGCTCTCGCACTGGAACCTAAATCCAGCGTGTCTGCCAATTCCACCACATCCGCGTTTTTGTTGGGCAATAAGGATTATATCATCCTTTGAGGATTATAGTCGAAATTTCGCTTAATGAATTAATAATCATGTCGGCGCTTGCCAGATTCTGCTCGCCTGAAGTCGGGTTACGGTAGCCGATGCAGGTGATACCAGCCGCTTTTGCTGACAAACTGCCGGCTTCGCTGTCCTCGATCGCGACTGCCGCGCTTGCTGGTACTCCTGCTAATTCAAGAGCACGCAGGTAACCATCGGGAGCAGGTTTTTTCTCGGGCACTTCGTCACCGCCAACTGTTGCTTCAAACCAGTCGCTGAGTTGATAATATTCCAGCACGCGGTCCACATAATAGCGGTTGGATGAGGACGAAACTGCCAGGCGGATATCCTGCTGACGCAGTTGTTTAAGGACATCGGTAAGTCCATTGCTTAATGGGATCTGCCGTTCACGCATTTGCCCGATAATAAAGTCGTACTGCATGCGTTCGAGTTCTGCCGGGCTTTGGCTGAGGTTATATTCCTTGATAAACTTCAACCACAACTCATGCAGCGGATAGCCGACTGAGCGGGAAAAATCGACATCTTTTTGTATACCCAAATGATCCAGAATGGCGTGTTTAGCGGCGTCATGCAAAGGCTCACTGTCAACGATAACTCCATCCAGATCAAAAATAACCAGTTGAATGTCCTCAACAAATTTTTCGTCTTTTATTGAAAGAGTGGACTTCATTGATAAATAAGTTCCTTTCAACTAGTGCTGCAAACGCTGCTTTTGGGCGACAACTATTGTATTATACCGGAAATCGCTCATCTTTGGCAGTAAAACTACGCGAAAATGTGATCTGCTGCGATCTGATATACTGAATGAACGGGGGTGATTAAATGCTGAGTGAAAAACTGACCAATAAGTTGCAGTCTCTGGTCGATCAGTCGCAACGCATTGTCTTTTTTGGCGGTGCAGGTGTTTCAACTGAAAGCGGCCTGCCGGATTTTCGCAGTGTAGATGGTATATACAGCCAAAAATATGATTATCCGCCGGAAACAATGCTCAGTCACCAGTTTTACGTACAGGAGCCGGAAAAATTCTTTGAGTTCTACCGCGACAAACTGCTTTTCCCGGCAGCGCGTCCGAATGCAGCGCACAAGAAGCTGGCCGAACTGGAAGCAGCCGGCCGTTTGTCTGCGGTAATAACGCAAAACATAGACGGCTTGCATCAAATGGCTGGCAGCCAGAATGTTCTCGAATTGCACGGCAGTGTCCTGCGTAACTTCTGTGAACGCTGCACTAAACCTTATGATGTTGAGCGGATTATGGCGACCAGCGGAGTTCCCCACTGCAATTGTGGCGGCCGGATTAAGCCGGATGTTGTTCTTTACGGCGAAGGCCTTGATTCGGGTGTGATGGACAGTGCTGTCACGGCTTTGCAACAGGCAGATATGCTGATAATTGGCGGCACATCGCTCGTGGTTTATCCAGCGGCCGGTTTGGTCAACTATTACCGGGGTAACCGATTGGTTCTGATCAACAAACAGCCCGGGCCGATGGATGATCAAGCTGACTTGTTCATACAGGCACCGATTGGCGAGGTAATGTCGCAGATTAAGGTAACCTGACAAAAATCCTGACAAAGTTTGATGCTTTGTCAGGATTTTGAATTTCTTCTATTTGTCGTGTCTTGTCACGTTTTTGTCGTGTCTTGTCACGTTTTGGCTCTCTATGTCGCCGCTTTACCGGAGCCGCACCCTTACTCGTCCAGCCTCAGCACGCTCATAAAGGCTTCCTGTGGCACTTCCACGCTGCCGACCTGACGCATGCGCTTCTTGCCTTCCTTCTGCTTTTCAAGCAGCTTCTTTTTACGTGTTATATCGCCTCCATAGCACTTGGCTAGCACGTCCTTACGGAAAGCACGTACAGTTTCGCGGGCAATTATCTTGCCGCCGATGCAGGCCTGGATCGGCACTTCAAACTGCTGGCGCGGTATGTTCTCTTTGAGCTTCTCAGCCATGCGGCGGGCACGGGCATAGGCTTTATCACGGTGCACAATAAAGGAAAGCGCATCGACGACATCACCGGCCAGCATGATATCCAGCTTGACCAGATCAGATGGCTCATAGCCTTTGAGTTCATAATCCAGCGAGGCGTAGCCGCGGGTGCGCGATTTTAAGGCATCAAAGAAGTCGTAGATAATTTCATTCAACGGCATGTCATAATGAAGCATTACGCGGGTGGTGTCCAGGTAAGCCATGTCCTTAAACGTACCGCGTCGCTCCTGGCAAAGCTCCATAATATTGCCGACATATTCCTTCGGTGTCATGATGGTGGCGGCGACAATCGGTTCTGAAATCACTTCAACCTCACCCATATCGGGCATATTTGTCGGATTATCGAGCTTGAACTTATCACCATTTTTCATTTCGACCTTGTAAACAACAGAAGGGGCGGTTGAAATCAAGTCGAGTAAAAACTCGCGTTCGAGGCGTTCCTGGATTATTTCATAATGCAGCAAACCGAGAAAGCCGCAGCGGAAGCCAAAGCCAAGGGCAGCTGAGGTTTCCGGTTCAAAGGAAAGCGCGGCATCATTCAACTGCAAACGCTCCAGGGCATCACGCAAATCTGGATAATCGGCGCCGTCTACCGGGTAAAGGCCGCAGAAAACCATTTGCTGCACAGGCTTGTAGCCGGGCAGCGCGGTTTTGGCAGGCGCAGCCATCAAAGTGACCGTATCGCCAACACCTGTGTCGCGCACATTTTTGATATTAGCAACAATATAGCCAACATCACCGGCCAGCAGTTCTTCGGTTGGCACATAGCCGCCGGGACGGAAATAGCCCAGCTCGGTAATGATGAAATCCTTACCGGTGTTCATCATCAGAATGTTGTCGCCGTTTCGTACTCTACCGGCCTTGACGTTCACACTGACAATAACCCCTTTGTAAGTATCGTATTTAGAATCAAAGACCAGCGCCTGCAAAGGTGCATCTTCATCGGCCTCCGGAGCTGGCAGGTACTGGACGATTTTTTCCAGAACCTCATCAATGTTGAGGTCAGTTTTAGCCGAAATCAGCGGTGCATAGCTGGCATCCAAGCCGATAACATCTTCGATTTCTTTACGAACTTCCTCTGGCTGGGCCGAAGGCAGGTCGATTTTATTGATAACCGGCAAAACCTCAAGGTTGGCGTCAATTGTCAGGTAAGCATTGGCCAGCGTCTGAGCTTCAATGCCCTGAGCGGCGTCAACTACCAGCAGAGCGCCGTCGCAGGCAGCCAACGAACGTGAAACTTCGTAGTTGAAGTCCACGTGGCCTGGTGTATCAATCAGGTTCAGTGTGTAGATATGGCCGTCTTTGGCTTTGTAAGCCATCCGCACCGCCTGCGCCTTAATTGTGATACCGCGCTCACGCTCGATGTCCATGTTGTCGAGCACCTGGCTTTGCATCTGGCGCGCAGTCAACACGCCGGTATGTTCAATCAGGCGGTCAGCTAGTGTTGATTTACCGTGGTCGATGTGGGCTACAATGCAAAAGTTGCGAATATACTGTCGTCTGTCAGATGGCATACAGCAGGTTAGTCCTCCAAATTTATAGGTTAGATGTAGTTGTTATCTGGGAACGCCGAATTTATTCAGCGGGCTGATGCGCAGCAGCACCTCACCGATAATCAGGTCTTTATGTACTGGTCCAAAGAAACGGCTGTCTGTACTGTTGCAGCGATTATCGCCCATCACATAGTATTCGTCTTCCTTCAGAGTTACCGTCGAATACTGATCGTTGTGCGGATCAGTATCAACTTCACAGCTGACATATGGCTCTACGAGCAACTCACCGTTGCGATAAACCGCGTGATCGCGGATTTCAATCGTATCGCCGGGTTCGCCGATAACGCGCTTCACAATATGGACATCGCCGGGGTGATACGGTAGTCCTGCGGTTGTAATCGTTACAATGTCACCGGCCTTGATACCGTTAAACCACTTCGAAACCTTTTCCACAATCAGCTGGTCCTGATCATGAAGTGTATCATCCATCGAGTGACCGATAACAGAATTGCGCTGAATTACAAAAGTTACAATCAGCAGGCCAAGCAAGATGGCAAATAAAATGTACTTGGCCCAATCCAGGATTTCCATAAGCAAATCAAGCTGGCGACTGCGTTGACGCTGTTCGCCTGTTTGGGTGATGTCTGGATTTTGATTGCGTTTCATATAAATCAGTTAGTTCCGTTAATGTCAGCCGTTTGTGTCAGTTTGCCGGTCAGCAGTTTCAGTGTTTTTATTCTGATCCGCTGTCTGCAGCATTTTGGCTTCGTCAGAAAGCTCCAGGCCGATTTCTACCAGCTGCTGCTGGTCGACATAATCCGGCGCTCCTGTAAGCAGGCAGGACGAATTCTGTACCTTCGGGAAGGCAATTACGTCGCGAATACTATCAAGACCGCCCAACAGCATCACGATCCGGTCGAGGCCATAGGCAATGCCCCCGTGCGGCGGCACGCCATAAGTAAATGCTTCCAGCAGGAAGCCGAAACGGCTCCAGGCCTGTTCCTGTGTGAAGCCGAGCAGCGAAAACATCTTCTGCTGCAAAGCCTGGTCGTGAATTCGGATACTGCCGCCGCCCAGTTCGGTGCCATTCAGCACAATATCGTAGGCTTTGGCACGGGCTGTCTTCGGGTCTGTATCCAGCAGTGCGATATCTTCATCCATAGGGCTGGTAAACGGGTGGTGCATAGCGACATATCGCTGTGCTTCTTCATCAAATTCCAGCAGCGGAAACTCTGTTACCCACAACAGATTATAACTGTTTTCCGGAATCAGATTCAGCCGGCGTGCAACCTCCGTACGCAAAGCGCCGAGGGCATTGAGTGCGACGTCATTTTGATCAGCAATAAACAAGAGAAGGTCGCCACCGTGTGCTTCACCCACCCCGGCCAAATGATTGAGCATTGTATGGTCGATAAATTTGTTGATCGAGCCGCGCGGGTGATCCTCAACTGTCAGCCAGGCAAGGCCTTTGGCTCTGTAGGTTTTGACATACTCGCCCAGGCTGTCGATTTCCTTGCGGGACAAAGACGCGCCGCCGGGCACTGAAATCATCCGCACACTGCCACCGGCTTCGATCGTGTTGGCAAATACAGAAAAACCGCTTTGAGCGACAATATGCGACACGTCTTTAAGCTCCATGCCGAAACGGGTGTCCGGTTTGTCGGAGCCGAAACGATCCATTGCTTCAGCATAAGTAAGCCGCGGCAGAGGCAGCTGAATTTCGATTCCTTTTACTTTCCGGAATAACTCCTGCAGGAAACCTTCATTGACTGAGATCACATCTTCAATGTTTACAAAGGCCATTTCTACGTCAATCTGGGTAAATTCCGGTTGGCGGTCCGCACGCAGATCCTCGTCCCGGAAGCAGCGGGCGATCTGCATGTAGCGGTCAAAACCCGATACCATCAGCAGCTGCTTGAATAGCTGCGGAGATTGCGGCAGAGCGAAAAACTTACCATTGAAAACTCTGCTGGGCACAAGGTAGTCGCGGGCTCCTTCAGGGGTACTTTTAGTCAGTATCGGGGTTTCGATATCAAGGAAACCTTGTTTGTCGAAATAGTCGCGCGTCACTTTAGTTATCTGATGCCGCAGCATGAAATTCTTTTGCATATCCGGGCGGCGCAGATCGAGATAACGATATTTAAGGCGCAGTGATTCATTAGCGCTGACGTTTTCTTCAATATAAAATGGTGGGGTTTGGGCTTCAGCCAGCACTCGCAGTTCCTCGACATGCAGCTCCAGTTCTCCGGTCGGCATGTTCGGGTTGGGGGAAGCACGGCGTTGCAACGTTCCGCGGGCTGCGACTACATATTCGCTGCGCACTTTAGCCGCGGCGGCCTGGGCTGCTGCCGGGGATTCCTCATCAATCAGCAGCTGCATTTCACCACTGCGGTCACGCAGCGTAATGAAAATCAAGCCTCCCAGGTCGCGCTGCTTGTGGCACCAGCCCATCAGTGTTATTTCGTTCCCGATGTCTTCAGTGCTTACTTCGGCGCAGCGCGCGGTTCTTTTCATTCCGTAAATGGATTCTGCCATTGTCGGCCTCCAGTGTTATTATTTAAAGTTATTTTTTAAGTAGTTCGGCAAGATTATCTAAATCGTTGAGATTGATCTCTGTTTCACTGCCGTCACTCAGGTTGCGCAGTTTGGCTTTACCGGTTTCAACTTCAGTATCGCCGACAACAATCACTGCCGATGCCGTTTTGGCGGCATATTTCAGCTGAGCTTTGAGGCTGCGGCCAATCAGGTCCGTCGCCACGCCGATTCCACGCTCACGCAGGCGGGCACAAAGCAAGGCGGCGGCGTCACGGGTTGTTGGCAATGGCGCCAGATACAGCGGCAACAAAGGCGGCTGTGGCAGTTCCAGTTTCTGGGCTTCCAGTTCCATTAAGAGACGTTCCACACCCAGTGCGAAGCCGATACCAGGTGTCGGCTGACCGCCAATCGATTCTACCAAACCATCGTAGCGGCCACCGCCGCAAATAGTTCCCTGAGTGCCGACATGTTCGGAAACAAATTCAAATACAGTTCGGGTGTAGTAATCCAGCCCGCGCACAATTCCGCGGTCAATAACCGGCTCAATGCCCAGTAGCTTTAAGTGGTGCTGCAGACCGGCGAAGTGTTCCGCACAATCAGAGCAGAGGTTGTCAAGCAGGGCCGGCGCGTTTTTGGTAACAGTCTGGCAGCGTTCCACCTTGCAATCGATGACCCGCAAAGGGTTTTTCTCAAAACGCACATTGCAGGTTTCGCAAAGTGTGCCCAGATGCGGGCGCAGATAATCGCGCAGCAACTCATTGTAAGAGGCACGGCAAACAGGGCAGCCAATACTGTTGATGTGCAGACTGGTCTGCTTTAGCCCCAGTCGGGCGAAATACTGCTGGAGCAGATGAATCAGCTCAGCGTCAACCGCAGGTCCTTCTGCACCGAAAGCTTCGGCACCAAACTGGTGAAATTCGCGGTAACGGCCTTTTTGGACGTTCTCGTAACGGAAAGCCGTAATATCATAAAACAGGCGAACCGGTGATGGCAGCGAGGCCATCCCGTTTTCAATATAGGCGCGGACCACACCGGCTGTGCCTTCCGGGCGCAAAGTCAGGCTGCGGCCCCCTTTGTCGGTGAAAGTGTACATTTCCTTGGTGACAACGTCAGTGGTGTCGCCAACCCCGCGTTCGAACAATTCGGTGTACTCGAAAGTCGGTACCCGGATTTCCTGATACCCGTAATTAGCACAGGTTTCAGCGAAAGCTCGCTCAACCCATTGCCAACGGGTGATTTCGGCCGGCAGTATGTCACGAGTCCCTTTAGGGGCGCTGATCTTCATTAAGTTTCTCCTCAAATCAACATTGCGATATCCGATACATTATATCGTATTTTTGTAGTGATCTAAAGAGTGAAATGCTCCGAAGCGTCAGCAGCGGAGCATTGTGTGATTAATCTTGCTGGAAGAGAGTTGTCGAAAGATAGCGTTCGCCGGTATCCGGCAGGATCACAACAATCCGTTTGCCTGCCATTTCCGGCCGTTTAGCGATTTCAATCGCTGCATGCAGTGCTGCGCCGGAGGAGATACCCACCAGCAAACCTTCTGTCTGGGCAGCCAGCCTGGCCGCGGCAAAGGCTTCATCGTTCTCAACTTTGAAGATTTCATCAACTATATCGAGGTTCATGATCTTGGGAATAAAGCCTGCGCCAATTCCCTGGATTTTGTGCGGCCCGGATTTGCCGCCGGAAAGTACCGGTGAATCCGCAGGTTCAACCGCTACGATGCGGACTGACGGCACCTTTTCTCTTAAAAGTTCGCCGACACCGGTTAAAGTACCGCCGGTACCAATGCCGGCAATGAAAACATCCAACTCACCATCGGTATCTCTAAGGATTTCCACACCTGTGGTATTGCGATGGATATCAACATTGGCCTGGTTCTCAAACTGTTTGACCATCAGTGAGCCGGGATTTTGAGCGACAATTTCTTCCGCAGCCGCGATAGCACCAGTCATGCCCTGAGGGCCCGGAGTCAGCACCAGCTCAGCGCCTAATGCCTTAAGCAGATTGCGGCGTTCCATGCTCATTGTTTCCGGCATAGTCAGAATGAGGCGATAGCCGCGTGCGGCGCAGACAAACGCCAAAGCAATACCGGTGTTGCCGCTGGTTGATTCAACAACAATACCGCCCGGCTTCAGCAGGCCGCGCTTTTCTGCGTCGAGGATCATAGCATTGCCAATCCTATCCTTTACTGAAGACAGTGGATTAAAGGATTCCAGTTTAGCGACAATCTGTGCTTTGAGCCCGAGCTTCTTTGTGATGTTTCGAAGTTCGAGTAAAGGTGTATTGCCTATCAGGTCAGTTAGTGTGGCAGCAATTTTTGTCATGATATATTTCCTTTCAAGCCGTTAAGTAAGGCCAAACATATTATTATAATCCATATGTTTTCAGTATGATTTAATGACTATTATAATATGCCTATATATCAGCCTTGTCAAGATTTTGTTGATCATTTATTTGTTATTGCCCTTATATTTACTATGATTTAAACTTGATCGAATTTTCACGTTCACGCAGACGGTTGAAAGCATTAATAATTACCCGAGGCAATTCGAAGTTGTCATAATCTGCCAAAAACTGACTGTTCAGCTCGGCCAGAGGGCGTAAAAAGGGATTGCCTGCAAGGTTAAGCTCTACACTGAAATTTAGTCTGGACAGACAAAAAATGGCCACAATCGTAAAGATCGGCCAGGCTTCTTTAAGGTTTAGTCTGATTTCGATTTGGAGACGCTTTTGTTTTGTACCAAGCACAATTGATTCGTCACGGCCGGGCGGGGCCAGATCGAGTAACAAACTCAGCCAGGCAGCTTCTGTAGCGTAAAGATAGCCAGCAACTTCGTTATTGCCCGTGAGCACAAGAACAGCGTGAGGATCGTGTTGGTTATTCGGTTCGCGCCGCAACCGCACAGGATCGCCGGGCCGCATTCGCTCGGCGACCTGTCGGTAGGGTTGGCGTTGGGTCCAGGCAACGCCTGCCGGCAGTATGAAATCAACTGGACCAACAGGCAATTGCAGCTCAGCCACGCAGAATCGGTTTGCGCGCGGCACGCAGTTCGTCAGGGCGCGAGACCGGTGTGTTATGAGGAGCCTCATGCAGAAGTTCGGGTGTTTCTTCCGCTTCTTTGGCAATCGCGATCATGGCATCGGCGAAGGCGTCCAGAGTCTCGCGGGTTTCAGTCTCGGTCGGCTCGACCATCATGGCTTCCTTTACAGTCAAGGGGAAATAAACTGTAGGCGGATAAAAACCGTAGTCGATAATCCGCTTGGCAATATCGAGTGTGGAGCTGCCGAGAGCTTTTTGGCGGCTGCCGCTGATAATGAATTCATGCAGCACAGGCTCATCAAAGGGAACATCGTAGTAGGGGCGGACCCGGTGCAGTAAGTAATTCGCATGGGTTACGGCGGCTTCCGAAACGCGTTTAAGCCCCACCGCGCCATATGCCCGGATATAAGTGTAGGCGCGTACCAGCATACCGAAGTTGCCGTAAAATGAACGAACCCGGCCAATCGAAAGCGGACCCGGTGATTCGAATACAAATTTCTCGTCACGCTTGCGGACAACAGGGCCCGGCAGGAATGGCACCAGCGCTTCGCAGACACCAACCGGGCCTGCACCCGGACCACCGCCGCCGTGAGGTGTACTGAATGTTTTGTGCAGATTCAGGTGCACAACATCGAAGCCCATATCGCCGGGACGTGTTTGCATCAAAATGGCATTGGCATTAGCACCGTCAAAGTAAAGCAGGCCGCCTGCATCATGAACCAGGCTGGCAATCTCAGCAATTTCAGTTTCAAATAGCCCGAGCGTATTGGGGTTGGTAAGCATCAGGCCGGCCGTGTCCGGACCAACAGCAGCTCTAAGGGCTTCGATATCAACTGTACCGCGCTCATTAGTGTGGATCTCACGCACTTTATAGCCAACCATCATTGCAGAAGCCGGATTTGTACCATGGGCGGAATCGGGAATGATCATGACATTTCGGGCAGTATCACCCCGCGATTCATGGTAGGCACGGATCATCAGCAGGCCTGTCAGTTCACCATGAGCGCCGGCGGCAGGCTGCAGTGTAAAGCGTGCGGTGCCACAGATCTGGCAAAGCAGTTCTTCCAGTTCATACATCAGCTGCAGGCAGCCTTGAGCGGTATCCGGATCCTGCAGTGGATGCACTCCGGCAAACCCCGGCAGTGCCGCCATATCCTCGTTTACCTTCGGGTTGTATTTCATGGTACAGGAGCCGAGCGGATACATTCCATTGTCGACACCGTAGTTCTTCAAAGAAAGATTGGTATAATGCCGGACAACTTCGTTTTCAGCTACTTCCGGCAGATCAGGTGGTGTTTCACGCAATTGACAGGCACTGAAAAGCGAGTTCAGAGAACTGGCCTTGCTTTCGGGCGCAGGCAAGTAGTCTCTGCTATGTCCCGGTTGTGAACGTTCGAAAATCAAGCGGGCTTCTTCCTTTTTATTAATCATCAGATGTCACCTCCGCTCTGGCAATAGTCAGCAATCAAATCCACCAGCTGCTCAATTTCAGCGCGTGTCCGTTTTTCAGTAACCGCGAACAGGCAAACACCGGCCAGTTCCGGATTATCGCGGCTTAAATCATAGCCGCCGGTAAAGCCCTTGGCATCCAGCCAGCGGTTCAGACGTGCGACATCCTGATCCGGCAGGTTCAGCCTGAAGGCAAATTCACGGAAAAACGGCCCGTCATATAGCAAGCTGCCCAAACCTTTTGCCTGCAGCAGTTCGCTGAGCAGGCAGGCATTTTGCGCAGTCAGAGTCGCGGCTGTGACTATTCCCTTCTGTCCCATCAGGCTTAAGTGAATTGTCGCGATTGTGGCACAGAGCGCCTGGTTTGTGCAGATGTTTGAAGTAGCTTTTTCACGGCGGATATGCTGCTCGCGGGCTTGCATAGTCAGGACAAAAGTCCGGCGGCCATCGCGGTCGACTGTTTCGCCGACAATACGCCCCGGCATCCGCCGCAGCAATTTTTCGGTGGTTGCCAGGTAACCGGCATAAGGTCCGCCGAAGGAGAGCGGCATACCGAAGGGCTGGGTTTCGCCGACTGCAATGTCGACAGAACACAATCCCGGCGGTTTGAGAATCGCCATTGCCAGTGGATCACAAGCGGCAACCATCAGGGCGTCATCTGCATGAGCGCGTTCTGCCAGTGCTTCTAAATCCTCGACAATACCATAATAATTGGGGCTTGCGACCAAAATCGCGGCCGCTTCATCCAGGTCGGTCGAAACGTCGATAACAGTTGTACCGTCGGCAGCTAAAGGCAGGTTGCGAACCTCAAACCCCTGGGCTTCAACATAGGTACGGATTGTCAGCTGGTATTGCGGCGGTACAGCATCCGACATATAGATAATGGTATTTCCGGTAGCACGTACCGCCATAAGGGCCGCTTCGGCGGCGGCAGAGGCACCGTCATACATAGATGAATTGGCAATATCCAGCCCGGTAAGACGGGTGATGTAGGATTGAAATTCGAAAATAGCCTGTAATGTTCCCTGGCTTAACTCAGGCTGGTACGGCGTATATGAAGTGTAAAACTCCTGACGGCTGCTTATATGATGTACAGCTGTGGGAATATAGTGGTCGTAGGCTCCGCAGCCCAGAAAACAGGGTCTTTCCGCCGCTACGGTATTTTGCGCTGCCAGATTCTTAAGCTCTTTTACCAGTTCCAGTTCTGTCAGAGCCGGGGGCATTTCCGGCAATTCAGTCAGGCGCAGTTCTGGCGGAATAACCGCGAACATCTCTTCCGCGGAAGCAATTCCGGCCGCCTGGCGCATCTCTTCAAGTTCATTATCGGTAGAGGGAATATAAACGTTCATCGCGCTCTCCTTGGTGTGGATCAGGTTGAGGCGTCAGCAGCCGGTTTAGTTTTCAGCACAAAACTTTTCGTAAGCTTCGGCATCCATGAGTTCTTCCAGCTCTGCCGGGTCGCTCATGCGGATAACAATAAACCAGGTTTCAAACGCGTTTTCATTTATCGCTTCCGGAGTATCTTCTAAAGTATCATTGGATTCAACAATTTCACCGGAAACAGGGGCATAAATGTCGGAAGCCATTTTCACAGATTCTACAGCCCCAATGGTGTCGCCTTTTTTTACCTTGCCACCAGCTGCGTTGGCTTCAGCATAAACCAGATCACCCAGTTCGGATTGCGCGTAATCGGTAATTCCAATACGGGCAAGGTCACCTTCAGTTTTGACCCATTCATGGGTTTTTGCGTAATAGTAGCCTTCACGAAATTCTGCCATGTTCATTTCCTCCTGGTTATTTCATCAGTTTATTAATTCTGTTAGCGGGGCCGCTTATAGAAAGGCAGCTGTACCTGAATGGCGCTTTCCGCCCGTTTCCGAATCTGAATTGCGAACTCTTCATCGCCGGTACCAACAGCGCCTTGAGCCGTGTCTTCAGCACCATTACTGGCAGCTTCCGGCAGATCACTGTCTGTTGGCACCTTGGCATCTATCAAGGCCATGGCACAGCCGCGACCGATGGTGGGCGCGAACATCCCTGAGGTGATTTTGCCAACTGCTTCGCCCTGATAAAGCACAGGGTAATCGGCACGCGGTATTGCGCGGCCACTGAGTTCAAGTCCAATTAGTTTTCTTTTCGGTTCAGCAGTTAAAGCCTTGCGGCCAATAAACTCGCCTTTTGCCAAATCCACGAACCGCTCGAGCCCGGCTTCTAACGGGGTAATTTCGCGGGATAATTCGTGCCCGTATAAAGCCAGAGCAGCTTCAAAGCGCAAAGAATCGCGGGCGCCAAGCCCACAAGGCACTGCTCCGGCAGCCAGCAGAAGGTCGAAAAATTCGGTTGCGCAGCCGGGCGGGCAATAAATCTCAAACCCGTCTTCGCCGGTATACCCGGTACGGGAGATTAAAACCAAGACCCCGGGAGCGTATTCATACCAGGCAAAGCGGAAAAATTTAAGTTCAGCTGCCGCTGCCAGGCTGGGAATGCTCTTAAGCATCTCTTCAGCTTTTGGCCCTTGGAGAGCCAGCTGGGCAAATTCAGCGGACCGGTTGCTGACACTGAGTTCGGCAGGATCCGCGAAAGCTGAGGCCTGCTGTTTGATCCAGGCAAAATCGCCGTCAGTGTTGGCAGCGTTCACAACCAGCAGATAATCTGTTTCGTTTTGCTGGTAGACGATCAAATCGTCTACACAACCGCCGTCCTCGGCACACATGGGGCTGTAGATTGCCCGTTGCGGTGAAAGCCTGGCCAGACTCGCGGTCAATAAATAATCGAGAAAGTCACGGCCTTTTGAACCGGACACCATGATTTCGCCCATGTGCGATACGTCAAAAATCCCAGCTTGCTCACGTACAGCCCGATGCTCATCAATAATGCCGGTATACTGCACCGGCAGGTTCCAACCACCGAAATCAACCATCCGCGCTTTTAAAGAAATGTGACGGTCATAAAGTGGGGTTCTCAGCAGCTGATCCTGACTATTTTCGTTGGCCATTGCAACCTCCTGCCTGTTGTCATGTTGTTTGACAGCGGAACTTTATGCATTTTGAAACGTCAAATAGCAAATATCAAAGCAAATACAGTGTCAGTTTGACGCTTCCGTGTTTCCACCGACAGAAAGGACAGTGAAAACCGGGTATTCTGTCAGGCGCTCGCGGCCTTTTAATTCCCTTAACTCAATCAGAAAAGCCGCTCCAGTGACAATTCCACCCAGTTGGGTGGCCAGGCGCGCAGCAGCCAGAGTAGTGCCGCCGGTAGCGAGCAAATCATCGACAATTAATACGCGGTCACCGGGATGGACTGCATCACGATGCATTTCCAGAACGTCGGTACCGTATTCCAAAGTATAGCGGGTCGAGACTGTTTCATATGGCAGTTTGCCTTGCTTGCGGATAGGAACAAAACCGCGCCCGGTGGCGTATGCCAGGGGGGCACCAATAATAAAACCGCGCGACTCAGCTCCGACCACGATATCAAAATCAATGTTAGCTACCAGTTCTGCCATGCGATCGATAGCAGCACGAAATGCAACAGGGTCCTGGAGCACAGTCGTGATATCGATGAAGTCGATGCCTTCCTTAGGGAAATCTGCTACATGACGCAGCACCTTTTCAAGATCCATTAACCGTTGCCTCCTTATGTCGGTTTTGCCGACGATAGAACAATTATACTCAACTTGTTTAACAAAGAACAATGTAGACTGAAAATTATGTAATAATGAAACCGGAATCATTTACCACCACATAATCATGCAGGAGGTATTGCAGATGAAAACCAACAGTGATTCCTCAGTTCTGAGCTCTGTCCACGTTACTAGCCATCATTATTTGCGAATAGTCACAATAATACTCGTATTGGTGATCTCCGCCGCCATGATCCTCAGCGCCTGCGGCAGCAGTTCTGGGACTTCAACCGCAACAACCACCGCCGGTACAACCGCGGCCGGCGCCCCGGGTTTTGATAAAGGCGCAGGGGATGAAGCAGGCCAGCCCGGGATACCGAGTCCGACTGAGACAGGGAGTAATGGACGCCCTACAGGCCAGCCGGTAAAAATTATCCGTAACGCCAGGCTTGATCTGGAAGCGGATAACGGTGAACAGGCTTACCAGACTTTGCTTAAATTCGCTACCGAGCGCGGTGGTTATGAAGCCTCGCGTCAGCTTTCCACCAGCGGCGGTTACGCCGTGATTGAGGCCAGGATTAAACTGGCGCCGCAGTATCTTGACGAGTTCCTTAATTTTGCGGGCACTACCGCTAAGGTGATTAATGAGTCAACCAGCTCGCAAGATGTTACTGAAAGCTACTATGATGTCCAGACCCGTTTGAAGACTATGGAACAGATGCTGGCGAAATATACCGATTTCCTGGAGGATGCGCAAAACATCACCGAAGCCCTGGCGGTACAGGCTGAAATCAACCGCCTGACTACGGAAATTGAGTCACTCAAGGGCAGATTACGCTATTATGACAGCATGGTCGCTGAATCTACCATCACCTTGCTGATCAGAGAAACCCGCGATCCGGTTAAAACAACTCGTGAGTTAAAATGGAACGCTCTGACGCTGGAAGATATGGCTTACCTGATGCAGCGCGGCCTCCTGACGGTTGCCAACACTTTAGCTAACATCGGCCAATGGCTGCTGATAGCAATTGTCGCGATCTCTCCCCTGCTGATTATTGCGCTGATTGTTCTGCTGATCCTCCGCCGTCGCCGTCGTGCTGCCCGCGAAATAAGCAAATCAGCTGACAAAAAAGCAAATAATGTGGCAAAAACAGATGAAAAAGCAGATGATGATTCTTCACCGCGCAATTTGCCGCCGCGAGACGGCGATTCAAAGCCGCACGCTGATACCTGAAGGATTTTAATTTAGCTGCCAAAAGCAGCAAAACGAGAGCAATGAAGGTCAAGAGCCGCCATGTTATGTGAACAGGCGGCTCTTGTTTGTTGATGCTATTGTCGCTGTAATAGCCATTGTAATTTTTGCTGCACCGTTTCCAGCATTGCTAAAATTTTGGTTGTTAACCGTAAGTTGTCATCCGATGTCATCCGAAAACACTATCAAATGCGGGCAACTCCGGTACGGCGGGCGGCATCGGCAACAGCAGCTGCGACTGCGGGGCCGACGCGTTTGTCGAAGGCTGCGGGGATTATGTAATCAGCATTAAGTTCTTCGTCGCTGATCAGGTTCGCGATGGCTTCGGCTGCCGCGATTTTCATTTCATCATTGATATCGCTGGCGCGGACATCAAGCGTGCCTCGGAAAATGCCCGGGAAGGCGAGGACATTGTTGATCTGGTTCGGGAAATCGCTGCGGCCGGTACCGATAACAGCCGCACCGGCTTCTTTTGCCAGGTCGGGCATGATCTCCGGCGTTGGATTGCTCATGACGAACAGGATAGGATCCTTGGCCATGTCACTGACCATTTCCTTGGTCATAATACCGGGGCCGGAAACGCCGATAAAGACATTTGCGCCTTTAATTACTTCGCTCAGGGGGCCCTTCTTCATTTGCCGGTTGGAAATTTCGCTCATCAGCAGTTTTTCGTCAGCCAAACCGGGGCGTCCTTCATAAATCGCGCCTTGACGATCGCAGAGAATAACGTTTTTGAGGCCCATTTTCATCAGCAGTTTGGTTACAGCGATACCAGCAGCGCCGGCACCGCTGACAACCGCTTCGATTTCAGTAATTTTGCGGTTGGTCAGCTTCAAAGCGTTAAGCATCGCGGCAACGGTAACTACAGCGGTACCATGCTGATCGTCGTGGAAAATGGGAATGTCACAGTTTTCTTTGAGACGGCGTTCAATTTCAAAACAACGCGGGGCAGCGATATCTTCCAGGTTAATGCCGCCGAAGCTGCCAGCCAGTAAGGTGACAGTTTTGACAATATCATCAATATCATGGGAGCGGATGCAAAGCGGGAAAGCGTCTACATCGGCGAAGGCTTTGAATAATACACACTTGCCTTCCATAACCGGCATGCCGGCTTCCGGACCTATGTCGCCTAAGCCAAGAACTGCTGAGCCGTCAGTTACGACAGCAACCAGGTTCCAGCGGCGGGTGAGTTCATAGCTCAAATCCACGTCTTTTTGAATCGCCAGGCAGGGCTCGGCGACGCCGGGTGTATAGGCTAGTGAAAGGTCATCCTTATTGTTTACAGGTACTGTCGCGACTACCTCGATTTTCCCTTTCGCCTGACGGTGAAGTTCCATGGCTTTTTCTTTAAGATCCATTTTTCTCTCCCTTTCAACTTATCAATATTTATCAGTTTGGCCGTTTTAACAGCCTCACCGAAAACGTTTACTGCACTAGAAAAATTTATCATTCACCACTGTTGCTGTCAAGATCTGCTTCAGCTTCTGTCAGCTCCGAGTCTGTTGCTGTCTGTTCCCCTGCTAATGCTGCCTGCTCCGAGCGCAACAGTTCCAAATGACGCAGTAATCGGAATGTGAGCTGGGCGTTAAAGAGTTTGTCAGGACGGGGTTTGAGGCGCAAACGAGCCGCCACCCGGCCATGTTCGGGACAAAGGAAAACAGCTTCGGCATTGCGCTTGCGGATCTGCCAGGTTAAGGACTGAGTCAGCGGACAGTCGCAAGCGGGGCATTCTGCAGGCACTGCATTGGCTGCGTCAAGCGCTGCCTGCAAATTTTCCAGGTCAGAAAAATGAATTATCCTGGTCCTGTTCAACGAAGGATCAATCAAGAAAGGCGCAATAATCTCAGCGCCGGTAAGCCCCTCTGAATCACTCTTTGTCAGGTTTACTATTTCGGCGAGAATCAGGCCGGTATAGCGGGCATCGTTTACTGCCTGATGAAAAGGCTGCCTTTTAGAAACGCGCAAAAAGTCGATCGCATATTCAATATTGCGCTGAGTTCCTGCATGCTCAATCAAAGCGTCGAACAGGTATTGAACATCGAGGCTGAGCGCAGGCATCAATGAGGCCAGACCATAAAACTCCAAATTCATTTGCAATGTGGAAATATCACTGTCACTCCAGGTGCAGAAGACAAAGTCTTCACCACAGAAATCACGAAAACTGCGGGCGGCGTCTGGGAACGGCATCCCGTAATTAAGGCTTTGTTGCAGGCGCCTGGTTACAGCAGCGATGTAGCCGGACAGAATAGTATAGTATTTTGGTTTGACGAAAATTGAAAACTGACTTACATAATTGAAGCTTTCATCCAGTTTAACAGCGCCAATTTCCATAATTTCAAAAGGCAGCTTCGCTTTTACTTCCGGGTCAACCTTATTAGCCCGTCCTGCGATGTTCCATTCAAGATCAAAAACAATGTAGTGCATCAGGTTTTTGCCTTTCTTTACTTTTCCAAATTATCACAATCAGCAGAATCAACGCGGCAATTGTTATCCAGATATTGATCAGGAATAAAGAGCGCAGGCCTAAAGCCGCGCTGATATAGCCGCCAAGAAAACTGGGGATTATCCGGGCAACGCCATTAGTAACCAGACCGAACAAGGTTTGTCCAGAGGTTTGATTGGCAACAGGCACGCTGTCGTGGATCAGACGGATCAGGCAGAAGTTGGTGAGCATATAGCTGATTCCATGCAACAGCTGCACCCAGACCTGGTCTGCGGGGCTCAAGACAAAATAAGTCATTACCCAGCGGATCAGGGAAATTACGCCGGCGAAAAGCAATAGTTTATTAATCCCGAAGAACTGCATCAGCCGTTCGCCTTTGAAAATCATCAGCACTTCGGCGGCAGTTGAAGAAAAGAGGATAAAGCCCAAAAGGCTCTGGCTGCCTCCCAGATCCTGAGTCAGGTAAATCGGAAAAAATGTTGTGTAAAAACCGAAGGCCGCAGCAAGTAAAAAGGCGTAGGCTACGTACCCTGTCAACAGCCAGGTTTTTTTAATGGAATTGAAGTGGAAACGGCTACGGGCGGCTCTGGGTACATTTTTTATAGTTGGGGTTTGCCGGGCGAACATTAGAGTCAGCGCCATGTAAATAAAATAAAGCGGAAATATTGCCCGTAAATTCCAGTTCATCAGCCAGCCGGAGATCAGCGCTGACGCCATATAGCCTAAAGAAGCAGTTGCCCGGATCGGGCCGAAGTTCAGGCGATGACGATTGAGAAAAACCAATGCCATCGAATCCTCAACCGGATGCTGTGAGGTGCGAAAGAAAACGTGAATTATAAAAACCGGTGCGATGTAGAGTAAGGCTGTTGAGGCGCCCATGAGCAGCATGGAAACACCGCTGCCGATCAGGATAATATAAAGTATCCGGTTGCGTATCGGGCTGACATCGCCCCATCTGCCCCACAATGGCTGGGCAACCAGGGCAACTGCCGGGCCGATGGAAAACAGGATTCCTATGGTTGTAGTGCTATAGCCGATTTCGCGAAAATAAACCGAAAGATAGGAGAAATAAATCGGGTCTCCCCAGTAAGCAATCGCGTATAGTCCGAGGAAAGCGAGATAGCTCTGACAAGTTTCCGCGGAGTCGAAAGTACTGCTTAAGCGGTTTTTCAGGTTTCGCAACGATGGTTTCATAATCCTCAGCATTCTGTAAAGCAATTTGCGTCAAGTCGGAGTTACGTATCAGAGCTGTTTCTGTTGTAGTTTCAGGTCAGGTTAACCACCCAGCGGCCACGCTTTAAGTAGCGTACAGCGATGACCATCTTCAGCAATTCGCAGCTTTGAATAATCAAGTAGAACAGCGGCAGCGGCGGTTTAACCACCAGCGCCAGAAAAACAGCCAGCGGCAGCGAAAAGAACCAGACAAACCCAGAGTCGATAGCCATTGCCGATTTGGTATCGCCGCCTGCCCGGAAAATCAGGAAGCAGGACACATTTATAGTTATCACAATGTAAAATAACGCCTGGGTTCTTAAAAGTTGGGTAGCCATCAGCCTGATGGCCTCGCTGGTATTAAACAAATGCGGAATAGCGGGCGCAAGCAGGAACATTCCCAGTGTCATTAACAGAGAAAAACCGCAGGCAAAGACGATCAGCCGCCCTGCGTTGGCCTTTGCTTCTTCAAACAAACCAGCTCCCAACCGCTTGCCGATCATAACGGAGATAGATACACCCAGGCCGCCGAAAATAACAAAGGCAACACCTGAGGACATCTCGACAATAGCCAGAGCCGCGATAAAGGGCTCATGCACAAAGCTATAAGCCCAGAACAAACTCGTAGTGCCGGTCGACCAGAGAATTTCGTTGCCCAGCAGCGGCAGGGCACGGCTCCAGATCTGCCGCAGCAGCTTTTTATCCATCACCCTGAATTCACGTGTGCTGAAGGTAAAGTATTCCCGCCCGCTGGATATAACCGCTGCAAACAGCAGCATTTCCACAATGCGGGCGATCAGGGTCGCCAGCGCGGCGCCGGCAACTCCCATCCTGGGCAGGCCGAATTTGCCAAAGATCAACGCATAGTTCAGGCCGACATTTAGAAAAACAGCACCGATGCTGATCATTAATGGCGCTTTGGTATAGCCGATACTTCGCAACGCCGTCATACAGGCCAGGCTGACCGCGAACGGCAAATAGCTGAAGACCACGTAACCCAGGTATTCCAGGCCATAGGCAATAGTGTGGTCAGATGTCAGGAATATGCCCAGTAACTGGCGCGGGAAAGCCAGCAGTATGGCAGTGGAGATTCCAGCTACCGTGAGGGCACCCAGCATGTTGAGCAAAAACAAGCCCTGAACCTTATCATGATCCTCAGCGCCGTAGTATTGAGAAATAAAGATGCAGATACCGCCGGTTATACCAAACATTACACTTTGGGTAATCATAAAGTACTTATTTGCAACAGTAACACTGGCTAAAACATCGCTGCTGATCTGGCCAACCATGATATTGTCAGCAATACCCATTAAAGTCGTAATCAGCTGCTGCAGAATTATCGGCAAAGAAATCGCGATTACCTCGCGATAAAAACTCCGGTCACCGATGAAACGTTTCTGAAGCGCGGTCCCGTCTATCCTCATAAGTTGAATAACTCCAAGTCTATTGCCGCAGCCATGGCCAGGCCACCGGCATCGTTGGGATGCAGATGGTCGCCGCTGTCATACTCTGCCCTGAGTTGTTCAGGGTGCTGAGGATCGGCAAGAACCCGGTCAAAGTCAAAAATTGCGTCAAACTGGCTGGTAAGGCGAATCCAGCTGTTGACATCACGGCGCTTGGCTTCGGCAGCCGAAGGGATGTCGTCAGCGCCTGTAAATGGCAAAATTGTGCAGCCAATCGCACGCACACCCGCCGCCCGCGCCCGCATTGCCATGCCGGACAAGCCGGCTATCATATCCTCGGCAGTAACAATTTCGCCAGGCAGGGCCAGGGTACCGGGATAAGTTAAGTCGTTGATGCCCATGAAGATTGCGACAGCGTTAACCGCAGCATAATCGAGTGCATCTTTGTTAAAACGGTTTATGCCGGACGGTCCAAACAAGCCTGCCATTGGTCCTGAGGCGGCATCATGGATTATGCGGTTGCCGGAAATGCCGGCATTAATGAGAGACCAGTTGTTATTATCAGCGGCGGCCAGGCGTTTGCAGAGATGCCCGGGCCAGGTTCCCATCTGTGTCAATGAGTCGCCAAACGCAACAAAAGCATGTTTAGCAGAATCAGCCAGCACATCAACTCTGCGCAGTAAGAGCATCGGCGGCGGCAGTGTTGCGGAACCGATATTCAGCGGGCGCTGGTTGATGAAGGCCATACCAGGGTTGCCTCTGTGGTCGCCCGGTTCAGACAAAGACACCTGAACCGCGGTTGAGAGGGTACCTGTAGTAATTAAACCTGCGCCGGCTACAAATAAATCAACTATCAGCACAGAATTGGCCGGAACGACGATTTCCACAGGGTCAGAGGTAATCTCGGAACCTCGGGCCAGTTCAACAGCTGCCGCACCGGCAAAAGTAAGATCACGGCGGCTGCCGGTTGCAGGCCTGTTGTATTCGTCAGCCAGCATCACTGAAGCGGCGTCAATCTGCAACGCTTCTGTACTGAATAAATTTGACAAAGTAAGACGAACAGCTGAACCGCCGAAAGCCAGTGGGACCAGCTGCCTGATTGTACGATTGCGAATCGGTTTGAACAAAACAGATATATCTGTCATGCTGGCACCGAAAGTCGAAGCCCAGCGGGCGTTTTCAGCGCTGCCGATATTATTCCGGGACTGCTTCAGTTCCTGATCAGAATTTATGGTCATATAGTTCCTCCTCGGTAAAGCAACGAGATTATAGCACAGCGTCAGCGGGCAGTTCCAGCAGATACGCGTGCCAGTCATTGCGGTTCCGGGCTTCGAGCAGCCGCATGCCGTTAGCTGCGGCGGCCTTTAGAACTTCACCTGCTTTGGGTTCAATTATTCCGGAAATTATCAGCCGGCCCCCCGGCTTCAGTGCCGCTCGCATTTCAGGCAGCAAGTCAATAATCACCGTAGCGATAATATTGGCGATGATCAGGTCAAAAGGACCGTTTTGGGCATCCTTAAGCTCACCTTGATGGCAAAGCACGTCTACTTGATTGATCCGGCAATTTTCCCGGGCAACCCCAACAGCCAGGTTGTCAATGTCGATCGCTTCTACGGAAGCAGCACCCAGACGCGCGGTCAGAATGGCCAGTATACCGCTGCCGCAACCAAGGTCGAGCACATTGCAGCCAACGGGTGAATCAGCATCAAGGAATTCAGCGCACATGGCTGTGGTTTCGTGAGTCCCGGTGCCAAAGGCACTGCCGGGGTCAAGGCTGATTACAATCTCACCCGGGGCTGCTTTGTAATCAATCCAGGAAGGGTTGACTATCAGGCGCTCAGTCAGGCGCAGGGTGTCGTAGTACTGTTTCCAGTTGTTTGCCCAATCTTCTTCAGCTACTTCGTGCCAACCGGCCAGACCGGGACCAACGGGTAAAAATTTGCCGATGCCGGCCAGCTCGCTGCGGATGCAGGCAGCCAAATCATCGGCAATAATATAGGCGCGTGGCTGATCGTCATATAATTCGGGGGTGGAAAAGTCCGGTCTGGCGTTTACCCTTACCCCCTCCGGAAACTGGGCAAAATAGGCACGGATCCGCACGTTTTCGTCCAGGCTGTCGACAAAACCATCGTCAGCATAGGAGAGCGTGTCAGGGTCAGCCAGAATCGCACGGATTTCCTCCCTGTCCTGCACCTCCACGCCGTCAGCGCCGAGCACGGACAGACGGTCGGTGATCACCTCTGCGGCAGCGTGTGTTGTCTGTATCTCAAAAACCAGCCATTGCATCGCCAGACTCCTTTATTTGAACAGATCCTTGATTTTACTGAAAAAGCTGCCGCGTTTTTGGTAATTTTTATCAGTACAGGTTTGATCAAACTGCTGCAGGATTTTCTTCTGCTCCTCGTCCAGCTGACGCGGCACCTCCAGAACTACCTTGAAGATATGGTCTCCACGCATATTGTTCCGGTTCAGATAAGGAATGCCTTTGCCCCGGATAGTGAAAGAGTCTCCCGGTTGAGTGCCTTCCTTAATATGATATTTGTAAGGGCCGTCAATTGTCGGCACTTCAATTTCAGCACCGAGTGCGGCCTGTGTGAAGGTAATGGGAATTTCCGTGTGGGTGTTGTAGCCTTCACGCTCAAACACATGGTGCGGCTTGACGTGTATTTCAACATACAGGTCGCCATGCGGCCCGCCCAGTGTGCCTGCTTCACCTTCGCCGCGGATTGTCAGCATTTCATTTTCGTTGATGCCGGCCGGCACTTTGACATTCAGCGTTTTGTTTTTTTGACGCACTCCCCGGCCATTGCAGCTCGGGCAGGGGTTTTTAATCACGGTACCGCTGCCATGGCAAGTCTGACAGGGACGTGAGGTCATTACAGTGCCAAACATAGTCTGCTGGCGCTGGTTCACCTGGCCGGTGCCATTACATGTGCCGCAGCGCTCGGGCGCTGAACCATCGCTTGTACCGGCGCCATGGCAAGTGTCACAGGTATCTTCTTTGGTTATATTAATCTGACGTTCAACGCCAAAAGCGGCTTCCATAAACTCCAGATTCATCCGGTATTTTAAATTGGCGCCGCGCTGAGGGCCGGTCCGCTGACGGGCACTGCCGCCAAAGCCACCAAAACCGCCGCCAAACAGGTTGCCAAACAAGTCTTCAAGATCTATACCAAAACCGCCGCCATTGAAGCCGCCAAAGCCCTGGCCGTCAACACCGGCATGGCCGAACTGGTCATAATTGCGGCGTTTTTCCGCGTCTGACAGGACGGCATATGCTTCGTTGGCTTCCTTGAATTTTGCCTCGGCCTCTTTGTTGCCGGGGTTAAGATCGGGGTGATATTTCTTGGCGAGGGTGCGATAAGCCTTCTTCAGTTCATCCTCGCCAGCGGTGCGTGCTACCCCGAGCACTTCATAATAATCACGTTTTTCGGGCACCAGAATGGTCCTCCTTCAAGTCGACAGTATTTCCCAGTATACAGGGAAAGCAGTCAACGGGCAAAGTCCCGCGCAGCTCTGAAGCTGAGCGGGACTGTTGCAGATCTGTCATTAGAAACTACTTAGCTGTCGCCGCCGGCATCCTTGAAGTCGCCGTCCGGATTGGCTCCGCCCATGTCCGGGCCAGGTCCGCCCTGGAAATCAGGGCCTGGTTGGCCTTCACCGCCACCGGCTTGCTGGTAAAGCTTTTCGCTGGCTTTATAAAATGCCTGCTGCAAAGCTTCCGTGTCAGTCTTCATCGCCTCAACACTATTTGAAGCAATACTGTCTTTCAGCTTTTGTACAGCTGTTTCAATTTCAGCTTTTTCAGCCGGGTCTAGCTTGTCACCAAGATCCTTAATTGTCTTTTCAGCCTGGTAAACAGCGGAATCCGCGGCATTGCGTGTATCAACTTCTTCTTTGCGGGCTTTATCCTCAGCAGCAAACTGCTCTGCTTCCCTGACAGCGCGGTCAATTTCCTCATCGGTCAAGTTCGTCGAAGCGGTAATCGTAATGTGCTGCTCACGGTTTGTGCCCAGATCCTTGGCGGAAACATGGACAATGCCGTTGGCGTCAATGTCGAAGGTAACTTCGATCTGCGGCACACCGCGCGGTGCAGGGGCAATGCCTTCCAGATTAAATTTGCCCAGGGTCTTGTTGTACTGAGCAAGCTCGCGCTCGCCCTGCAGAACATGTACCTCAACCTGGGTCTGGCCGTCAGCTGCTGTAGAGAAGATCTGACTCTTTTTGGTCGGGATCGTAGTGTTGCGCTCAATAATTTTGGTGAACACACCGCCCATGGTTTCAATACCCAGTGACAGCGGTGTGACGTCTAGCAACAGCAGCCCGGTCACATCACCGGTCAATACCGCGGCCTGAATAGCGGCACCCATGGCTACACACTCGTCGGGGTTAATTCCCTTAAAAGGTTCTTTATTGAAGAATTTCTTAACCGCTTCCTGAATCGCGGGGGTACGGGTGGAACCGCCAACCAGCAGGATTTTCTCAATGTCGGAAGGCTTGAGACCGGCATCCGCCAAAGCACTGCGGGTGGGTTCCATAGTTTTTTCAACCAGGTCAGCAGTCATTTCGTCAAATTTTGCGCGGGTCAGAGACATGTCCAAATGCTTCGGTCCATTGGCATCTGCTGTGATGTAGGGCAGGTTAATGGTTGTGGTGCTGACACCCGAGAGTTCGATTTTAGCTTTTTCCGCAGCTTCACGCAGGCGCTGCATCGCCATTTTGTCGCCCTTAAGATCAATGGCCTGATCCTTCTTGAACTCGTCTACCAGCCAGTCAACAATGCGCTGGTCGAAGTCATCACCGCCGAGACGGTTGTTACCTTTGGTAGCCAGAACTTCGAAGACACCATCGCCGATTTCAAGGATGGAAACGTCGAAGGTGCCGCCACCGAGGTCAAAAACCAGGATTTTCTGATCCGCTTCTTTATCGAGGCCATAGGCCAGTGAAGCGGCTGTCGGCTCATTGATAATTCTAAGCACATCGAGGCCTGCAATTTTACCGGCATCTTTTGTGGCCTGCCGCTGGGCATCACTGAAATAAGCCGGTACGGTGATAACTGCCTGGGTGATTGTATCACCCAGATACGCTTCGGCATCAGCCTTCAGCTTTTGCAAAATCATTGCAGAAATTTCTTGGGGTGAATAGGTTTTATCGTCAATTCTTACTTTGTAGTTGGTGCCCATTTCGCGTTTAATCGACATCACTGTACGGTCAGGGTTTGTGACAGCCTGACGCTTTGCCACCTGGCCGACAAGACGCTCACCGGTCTTGGAAAATGCCAACACTGACGGAGTAGTGCGATTGCCTTCCGCGTTGGGTATAACTATGGGTTCGCCGCCTTCCATGACGGCTACGCAGGAGTTTGTGGTTCCGAGGTCGATACCGATAACTTTTGCCATATAATGTTCCTCCAGAGGTTATGATTTGGTTGTCTGAAGCACTGCTTCAGCAACCGCTTTTCCCGATCAATAATTCTTAGCTTTATATTTTTTAGCCGACGGCTGCCGGCTTTTATTATTTAGTTCGCAACTTTCACCACGCAGTGGCGGATAACCCGGTCACCGCAGGCATAGCCTTTTTGCAGAATTTCCACAACTGTAGAAGGACCGACGCTGTCGTCCTCCACATGCATTACCGCGTCGGCTATTTGCGGGTCAAATGTTTGCCCCAGACAGGCGATTTCATGTACATTCAAACGTTCCATGGCTTCGTTGGCCTGTCGCAGTACCATTGTTATGCCTTCCGCTATGCTGGCAGCGCCTTCGCCCTCAACCTCCAGAGCGGATTTCTCCGCCCGGGCCAGATTGTCGATTACCGGCAGCCATTCTTTAACAACAGTAGCAACTGAATCTAAATAAAGCGCTTCCCGCTCCTTTTGTGAGCGTTTGCGATAATTGTCATATTCAGCCATCAGGCGTAAATAGCGATCTGAAAGAGTTTTCAGATCAGTTTCCGTTTTGGCAAGACGCTCAGTCAAAGCACTGATGTCCTCAGGTGATTGCTCTTCGGCAGCAGTTTCAGTGCCTGCGGCAGTTTCTTCAGCCGTGTTGACAGCTTCACTCTTGCCATCGTTTTCCGTTTTTGGATCATTTCCGTTGCCGGCTAATTCCTCTGTTGGGATTTCCTCTGATTTCCGTTTTTTATTCATGTTTAGTGTTGGTCCTCACTTTCAGCCCTGACACTGGCGATTTTGCGGATCTCAGCATCCAAGGCGGTTTTAATATAACTGATATTGGAAATAACCTTGCCGTATTCCATTCTTCGAGGTCCGATTACACCCATGTTGCCAACTACTGTGTCACCGATGCGGTACGATGTGGTAACAAGGCTGCAGTCACTCAAGCCTTCCAACGAGATTTCCTGGCCGATTCGAACCATGTAGGCCGGCCGCTTTTTCATAACTTGACCGCCTAGACTGCCCTCTGTGTCATCTAGAATTTCAGCACGTTCAAATTGTTCATCCTGAGTTTCAGACTCAGCATCAGCAACAATTTTCTCCTGTCTTCTCTCTTCACTCAGTTCGTTCATGTAGCCGGCAATAATGCCATCACGGCTAAGCATGTTGTAGTAGTCCTTGGCTTTATCAATATTCTGGAATTCCGGGTAGGAGAGCATTTTGTGCGCGCCTTCCATATAAACTTCCAGGTTATCTGCCTGTTTAATGGCCACATAAGCTTCGTAAAGCACCTGGTTAAGCAGGCTATCGGGCAACTCAGTCTTGCGCCCGGCTGAGGTAACAGTTACCAGAGTGATATCGTCAAGCTTCATCCCGGTCAGGCTGTCCTCAATCGCATTGGCGATCTGCATCAGCTGACTGCTGTCGATCATCGATGGTATTCGCACCAGACGATCTTTGACAACGCCGGCTTCCAGCACAACTACAACCAGGGCTCTGCCAGGCTCAATCATCAGCATTTTGAGCTGCTTGAGCTGACTGCGCCTCAGCTGCGGTGTCAGTACCAGTGACGTATAGCCTGTCTGCTCAGACAGAACTGTGGAGGCGCGGCGAATCAAGTCGGAGACTTCATCAATACATTCGCTTAAATAGCCCTGAATCTGCTCCTGTTCTTCAGGCGTAAGCTCAGACGCGCGCAACAGGTTGTCGACATACGTCCGATAGCCTTTATCAGATGGAATTCGCCCCGCTGAGGTATGTTTTTGCTCCAGATATCCCTGCTCTTCCAACTCAGCCATTTCATTGCGGACAGTTGCTGAACTGACTGGGAAAGCATGGCGTGAAACCAGGTTTTTTGAGCCAACTGGTTCTGCTGTTTCAATATAGTCATCGATAACGGCGCGAAGTATCGCCTGCTGGCGGTTGTTTAATTTCACGAAATATCCTTTCAAAAGCTTTTTACATAATTTTAGCACTCTAACGCTGAGAGTGCTAAAGACACTTTATCACCAGATTCGAGGCATGTCAATATTCACGCTTTTCAAGTAGGATAATCAGACGAATTCAATAAAAACTCAGACAAATTCAACAAAAACCTGGTTGGCTAAATCAAGTCCTGTTTTGGTTAAACGCAAGCTGTTGTCGTATTTCTCCACCAGCCCCCGTCGGGTTAAACGCTCTATTTCCGGAGCGAAACGCTGCCAGAGATCACTGCCAAAGCGTGCGTGGTAATCGCCAGCACTGACGCCTTCCAGTAAGCGTAAACCCAGCAGCATAAATTCCTGTTCCTGCTCCGGGCGGGAAATTTCTTCAACGGAAACAGCTGCCGCGAATGGGGCTTCCGCAACCGCAATTTTTCCCAGATAAGTATTCAGGTTACTTTCGTTGCCGCGCCTTACTGCCTTGACGTAGCTGTGAGCAGCCGCGCCAAAGCCGTAATATGGTTCTGCCCGCCAGTAAACAGTGTTATGGCGGCAACGTTCGCCCGGGCAGGCAGAATTACTTATTTCGTAATGTTCCATGCCAGCCGCGGAACTTGCAGCAATTAACAAATCATACTGGGCGCGTTCGGTTTCCTCGTCTGGCAGCAGTTCCGGCCGTTCATGATATTTTGCATAAAAAACCGTGCCCGGCTCCAAAGAAAGACTATAGTAAGAAAGGTGATTAACTGGTAAATCCAGAATTTGCTTAACTGTGGACTCAACATCAGCGAGAGTTTGACCGGGCAAGCCAAACATCAGATCAGCGCTGATCCGGGTGAAACCGGCGGCTTCGGCCTGGCGCAAGGAATCGATAGCTGTTTCCGCATCATGCAGCCGGCCCAACACTGCCAATAAGCCTGGATTCAGTGTCTGGACACCCAGGCTGATCCGATTGCAGCCGGTCTGGCGAAACTCACGCATGCGTACGCCGTTTAGTGTGCCGGGGTTGGCCTCAAAAGTAATCTCCGCTTTGGGCGAAAGTCCGAATGAGTCAGCTAAGGCAGTCAGGATCTTGCTCAGGTCAGCGGGATGCATCAGGCTGGGTGTGCCGCCTCCAAAAAATACAGAATCCAGCGGCTGGTGTTTGCCGGTTTCTGAAAACAAGGCTGTCAATCTGATTTCGCGTAAAAGGGCTTCGACATAGGCAGGTAACAGATCAAGTTTACCGGCGCAGGAAGCAAAATCGCAGTAAGCGCATTTGCGCTGGCAAAAAGGTATATGAATGTATGCTGCCCGCACCGGGGAGCATACAGGTTTGCTGATTTTGCTCATATTTCCTTGTCCATAGCAGCTACACGTTCTCTGTGTTCTTCAGCTTTGTGCTCCTGCTGGCTGAGAATCCGGTCGAACGCACGTTGGAAGCGCTTAAAACTGGGCGACTTGTTGCGATCGGGGTCAAGCAAGGGCGCTATCCGGCGAGCCCACTCATGTTTGTATTGGCCAACTGCTGGATAGCCCAGACGGATCAGCTTTTTAGCCTGCTTGCCATATAAAGCGTGGGCCAGTACCTCCCAGGTGCCGCAAATACTGTCCTGCTTATAATTCGCCAAAACGGATTTATCTGCATTAGGGTACGCTGCCAAAACAGCCTTGTAATCGCCCAGCAGCCAGGCTTCCATTTCCTCCACCGAGATTCCGATAACGTAAGGGATGGTACCGGCGAAACGATCCATAACACTTTGAACCAGACCAAAAACTTTTTCCGGTTGTTCATTATCAGAGTCCACAATAATAATTATCAGTAATTCTTCCGGATAATACGACTGCTTGTAGGCGCGCGACTTGGCGGGTAGTAAATCGAGCAGTCCCGAAGCAAAGCGCGCCGGAGGCTGGTATGGATCGAGAGGCACCTTGCCCCGACCGCGATGCGGACGGATGGCATAGGTATGTTCGGCGGACCGGCCTTCAAGCATACGCGGCAGCAAATTTTGCATTACCACGGCGCCGGAGCGGTCTTCGATCAGCAATTCAAGGTGCATGAAATCTCCTTCAGGCCATTATTCAGAATCGTCTTTAGCGTGAACTTCGTCCCAGGCACGGTCTAGATGGCCGCTGTACCACATTGCTCCCAGCCCTATCCCCTCTTGGTGCATAGCACGTACCACCGGATCACGGGCGAGGGAGCGGGTTCTGGTAAAACCCGCGGTCCGGCTTGCTTTATCTCCCGAACCGATTGTTGCGACAGGCCGCTCAAAAATCCAGACTTCCTCCGGATTCATCGATTCAAGAATATATGGGCTGTGGGTAGTGAACAGCACCTGACAGTCAGGATGACGGATTGTGTAGTCGCGCAGAGCAAAAGCCAGAGAATCAACCATGTCGTGGTAAAGCCCGGCATCCGGTTCTTCAAGACAGATCAGCGGGCGGGGATCGGGATCCTCCAGCAACAACAATAAAGCAAAAAGCTTGCGGGTTCCGGCGCTGACGCCATTGTTCAGAGCCTTGTCAATACGCTTTTCAGCGGGCATCCGCTCAGCAATGCGTTGAATCGCTTCTTCATAATAGACGGGATCCTGATTTTTCAGGAATTCAAGCACGTTTTTGATATTATCACCGGTAAAGCTGATGTGACGGTGGCCGCCCTCGCCCGCTTTTTCAGAGGTCAGTGGCTGCAGTGCCTTTAATGGTATCTGGTCAAAGAACCAGCGGCTGATCTGTGCGTATATTCTATTGAGTGCAGGATACTTCAGCAGCATGCCGTATGTAGCCAGCGCCGGAGCTTTTGTGTCAACGACCGCAGCTTCCTTCAGCTCATCGTCTTCACGCACAGACCCTCTGCCGTTTTCCAGTTCGAGCAGTATTTCGTGCTGAGCGCCTTTGGCATTGAACCAGGCGCGCTTCACGCTTTCGGCGGCGACATAGGGGCGGCCGTGTTGATCAACGGCCATCCGGATATCGTAACCAAGAAATTCGTTTTCGTCGGCACCGCTTAAAACAATCCTGTAACAAATATCCGCGTCGACTCCTTCTGTCTTTAAATGTCTGAAATTGACGCGACCGTTCTTGGTACTGGCAAAAGCGACATTGTGACGAAGGCAGTCGGCCAGAAAGGATAAAGCTGAAAACATCGCGCTTTTACCTGTACTGTTGCGGCCGATCAGCACATTTATCTGCCCCAGTGGCATCCTGTCACCCGGTAAGGGGTTAAAAGCAGGATCATATATTTGGACAACTGCATCAGCATCAAGACTTATCAGTTCGTCAAAGGTTATCCCAAAGGTTGTGTCTTGCAATATTTCAAAATTACAAATATGAATACCCAACAACATAGTAAACTCCCCGCAGCCGGTACACGTTTTCGGCTGATCCAGTCAGACAAATTATACCATAGCGCTTTCAGCGGTTATAATATAGCTGATCTGGTAAAAAATTCGACAAGGCAGGTAAAAAATGGACAGTGAAAATAAACACTCAGAAAACGCGCGGCATTCAACAGAATTAGTGTTTATCGCCGGTGATGTTGATGCCGGTCTGGTAATAACAGGTGGGGGTGAAGCAGCTTATTCTTTTCAATTTAATGGGCAGACCATCAGAGCTGCATTCACAACCGTAAATTTGAGTGAGAAAGTAGTCGCCCAGACTCTGACACTGCATATGGTAGAACCGGTGCGGTTTCGGATTGAATGGTTTGTGCCGGAAAATACTCAGAACGCAGCCATGACGCTTAACGATAACCTTCTAATTAGTCCAATGGCAGCCTGGCCGGCAGATTGGCCGCAGTTACCGCAACCGGAATGCGGCAATGACTCGCCTGTTTCGACATTGCATGCCGGTCAGTTTCAATGCCTCAACTTCAGATGGGAGAATAACGATAAACTGACTCTTTATCTGGTCGAACAGCGATAAATCGAGATTTAACGGATTACTTCTGGTCAGGTTCTCGTCCAACTAACGGGCTGAGGTTGTAGCCGTGCGGGTTGTGGAGCGCGGGGTAATTGCCGGGGTGACACTTGGCTCTGCAGTGGTTTCTCTGGCAGCTGCAGAGCTTTTTTCTATCGACTTGATAATAATAAACGCTGTGTTGTTAATCCGGCGCGTCAGCAGATCCTCAAGCGGCTCTTCTTCTGTAGTTGTAGCACCCGGTGTGATACTGACTCGTGGTGTAACACTTGCGCCAGGCGTGGAATCCGCACCCGGTGTTGTGCGCGCGCCCGGAGTCGCACTCACCCCTGGAGCAGGTGAAACCACCAGCGGTGTGGGCGTCAGCTCCGCTTGCGTCATTTCAAACAAGTGTTCCAGAAAGTCGGTTGAATCAAACGGGGTACCGCTGATCTTGCCGTTAGAAGCTGTAAACGCGGGGTTATTGCTCTCTCGCATCTCTTCCATCGTAGCCACGTCATAGTCAAAAGATTCAAAGAAAACAATCGGGATATCAGCTTCATCAAATGGCAGATGATCCGATGGATGAGTGGTCCATTCGCGATAGGGAGCAAGTACATTCAGTCTGTTCTGATCCGTTTCAATAACAGACTGGTTGGTGTATAGCGCGACGCGGTTATTGCTGAAAAGCTCATATTCGTAGTAGACATCGGTTGCTTCGTACAGTTTGCGGCGTTTTTCATAATCTTTTTGAAATCCTGGTTTAATTGAATTCTGGCCGGCATTGGCATAAAGTTTATCGCCGGCATAGATATTCTCCAGGTTGTACATTACTTCGGTGCGTTCAATATCAGCAGGTTTCATCTTTTCAACATAGAAGCGGGCTCCGGCCTGATTGGCGTGGCCGGCACCAAAAGCAACCAGAATCACATCATGTGTGTTATCCATGGTTTTCAGTTCACGGGCCATAACCATTAAAGCGCCGATCGAGGAAGCGTTGTCACTGATCCCGTCATAGTCCTCCCAGCCGGGCATCAAGTCGGTAATGTCAGCAGTTGTGCCAGAGGTTTGTGTGGTTTGTGTCTCAGCAGTTTTTACATCAGCAGGCCGGGGGGGTGCATCGTAATGTGCGCCAATAATAATCTGTCTGCTCACTGTTTTTCCTTCATTATCCGGATCAGGAACTCCGGAGCCAGGAATCAGTACGGCAATGTTGCGTGAGTTCAGCGGCGAACCTTCCGAACCTGGAAAGCTGAAAGCAGATATAACCGGCTCATAACCAAGGTCGGTAAAAGCCTCGATAATAAGGTCACCCGTCTTGTTCTCACCTGGTGAGCCAGCGGCTCTGTCTGGGTTGGCATCCGCCAGGGTGCGGGCAAAATCAGCACCAAAGCTGCCATAGGCAGCCGGTTTGGTTGTTTCTTCATTACTGTCTGAGCAGCCGGCCAAAATGGTCAGCAGCATTGACAATACTAGCAGAAGGACAAAAGCGCGCCTGGCGCGACTGGTTAGTGGAATCATGGGTTGCTCCTTGCGCCGATCAGGATTTTTAAGCCAATGGTTCCAGTTCGGCAATCAGGCTGCTTACCAGAGCCTCGGCTTCTTCGGATTTGAAGGTTTGCAGGTAAGGTTTTCCGGCTGACTCTATTCTAACAATTGAATAGCTGTGCGGTCCTTGAACCTGCATTGATTTAATAATTCTTCGGATAATTGTTTCCGGTGTCACACCCTCGAGTGTGGTCGGCAAATTATGTTTCTGCAAAAGATCACGCATTTGCTCTGTCGGGCAGGCGGCCAGCATGCCAAGAGCCAGCGCCTCTCCGTGCTGGTACTTAAGAAAACGGAAATGACCTTCAATCGCGTCACTCACCAGACGACCAAAATCCAGACAATCAGTATTTTCCCGCTCAGTGTTAATTCTGGCCTGGACTGCGCGCCTGATAATTACCTCGACATCAAGGTCTTCAGCCATCAGTAAGTTAATTAATTCAGGGTCGGAGACCATGCCATAGCGGATAACCTGAGCATAACCGTTCGCCAGCTGCCGTGGGGTCAAACTGTTGAGATAGTCAGGATCTATTATAATTCGTTGTGGCCGCCCTGTTGTCTGGATGACATTGCGGGAGCTGCGAAAATTTAAATAACATTTATTACTTACTGAGGAATCGATCATGGAGGCCAGCGAGGTTGGCATAATCACCAGCTGGATGCCTCCGAGATATGTAGCTGCAGCAAAGGTGGCCATGTCAATGATGCTGCCGCCGCCAAGTGCTAAAATCACATCGTCCCGGCTACAGTTGATGTCTGAAAGCTGTTCGTAGATCGAGCCAACACCTTCCAGGCTTTTCGCAGCCTCGGAGCCTTCAATTACTAATGTATGAACAAGGCGCCCTGAAGATGCCAAAGATTCGGACAGAGCAGGTGCGTGCAAGGCGGCGACTTCCCTGTCTGTGATCACGACTACCCGGGCTGCTGTCGTGCAGCAATCTAGATACCTGTCCGGCGCTTGCGACAATCCGCGCTCAATCATCAGCACGCCGTCACCTGTCGGTCCAATACCTGTCAAAACCATTTGTTTTTGCTCCTCATTTCTTTGCTAAACTCTCTTATGTTACCATTTAAGACGCAGTTTAACCACAACGGGAGCCAGCTGATTCGGCACAAGATCTTAGGGGAATTTCAGCTCAAATATAATACATATTGTCAGCGATCTGTTCTTCGCGATAATACCTCACTACATCAGCCAGCGTCAGATTCTCCAAGCTGGCCTTAATTGAACGGCCAACAGGTTCATAAACCTCACGGTAAAGAAAAGCCCTTAGCGGATTGTTATTCTCTTCATCCAGAGGATCGACAATATCCAGATCCCCTTCAAGTATGCTTATGACTTCAGCCACATAAATTTTATCCGCCGGCTGAGCCAGCATATAGCCGCCCTGGGCGCCTTTGACGCTTTTCAGCACACCTGCCCGGCGCAAAGTCGCAAATTCCTGCTCCAGATACTTAGGTGAAATATTCTGTCTTTCGGCAATGCTGCTTAAAGGAACCTGACCTTGTCCATAACGACAGGCCAGGTCGACTAAAGCTCTTACGCCGTATCTGGTTTTGGTTGAAAGTTTCATGTTATCTCCTGAAAATCGCTTAAATTGAAAAGTCCAGATACTTGCCCGGTTTCTGATCCTCCCACAGACTTACCAGTTCAGCTAAAGAAATATTTTCGAGTACTGAACTGATCGCTTTATCCATCCGCAGCCATAACGGACTGGTCAGGCAATAATCAAAAGCAGCGCACGACTCACTGCCCTTTTCAGAACAGTGAACAGGCGCCAGCGACCCTTCGCCGGCCCGGAGGATCTCACCAACGGTAATATCCGCCTGTGCCCGGCTGAGTGAATAGCCGCCCTGCGTGCCACGTGTGCTTTTAACCAGGCCCGCTCGGCGCAGATTCGCGAAAATCTGCTCCAGATAAGGCGTGGAGATACCAGTTTTCTGGCCAAGCGTCTGAATGCTGATCAGCGATTCGGGACTCTCGGCAGCCATGGTCAAAACAGCCTCCAGTGCGTATTGACCTTTGGTTGACAACCGCATTGTTCGCTCCTTTAAACGTGAGCTAAAGCGTTATCGAGATCGGCAATCAGATCCTCGATATCTTCTAGGCCGATTGAAAGCCTTACCAGTTCCGGTCCTACACCGCAGTCCCGCAGTTCTGCGTCGCTGAGCTGAGAATGGGTCGTGCCGGCAGGATGAATCACAAGCGACTTGGCATCTGCGACATTGGCCAGTAAGGAAAAGAGTTCGAGATTGTCGATAAACCTGCCGGCTTCAGCGCGGCCGCCTTTTACACCAAAAGAGAAAATGGCACCATATCCGCGCGGCAGCAGACGCTTAGCCATGTCATAGTATTTGTTGCCCGGCAGGCCGGGGTAGTTAACATAAGCCACTTTTGGATGCGCAGCCAGAAATTCCGCTACGGCCTGAGCGTTTGAGCAATGCCGCTCCATACGCAATGACAGTGTTTCCAGCCCTTGGATCATCAGCCAGGAATTGAACGGGCTGATTGAGGCACCGGTATCACGCAATAAGCTTACTCTGGCTCTGGTGATAAAGGCAGCAGGGCCGAGATCGGCAGCATAACGCAAGCCGTTATAACTGGGATCAGGCTGTGAAAGCTGGGGGAAGCGGTCGTCTTTGCCGTAGTCGAACTTGCCGGCATCGATAATAATACCGCCGATTGAAGTGCCATGGCCGCCAATGTATTTGGTGGCGGAATGAACGACGATGTCAGCTCCGTGTTCAATCGGCCGGATAAGGTAAGGTGTGCCAAAGGTGTTGTCGACGATCAGGGGTACACCATGCTTATGTGCCAAAGCCGCAATTGCAGGAATATCAGCAACATTTGCAGCCGGATTACCAATAGTTTCAACAAAAAACGCACGCGTTTCGGGCCGGACGGCTGCAGCGAAACTGGCTGGATCGTCTGGATCGACAAAAGTTGTTTCAATGCCGTAAAGCGGTAAAGTGTGGGCGAACAGGTTGTGCGTGCCGCCGTAGAGGGTATTGGCGGAAACAATATGCCCGCCGGCGCCCATCAGATTCATAATCGCGTAGGTAACAGCCGCGGAACCTGAAGCAGTCGCCAGGGCGCCGACACCGCCTTCAAGGGCATTCATCCGTTCCTCAAAAACGGCTGTTGTCGGATTCATTATCCTGGTATAAATATTGCCCGGCTTGGCCAAAGCAAACAAATCGGCTCCGTGTTGAGCATCTTCGAAAACATAAGATGTTGTCTGATAAATGGGAACGGCTCTGGATCCTGTTGCTGGATCAACTTGTTGCCCCGCGTGAATACTTTGGGTGCTAAACCCCAATTTTCGTTCTGACATTGTACCCTCCCGCTTGCATACTAAGCAGCGTTTTTATTTGATCTTTAAACTTTACTAAAACAATAGGAATATAAGTGTATCGACATAGTAAAACTTAGGCTTGACATTTGTCAAGCCTGAAAATCTTCTTTTGTTATCGGCGGATATTACCGCGTTCTTTTTCCGAGGCCAGGCCGGCTCGATACTTATTGCGGTATTGAGTAGGGGTATCACCTGTAGCAAGCTTAAAAGCAGCAGAAAACCTGCTTGCTGAAAAGAATCCGCACATGCTGGCAATTTCCGAAGCAGGCAAGGTATCTTCTTTAAGCAGCTGCGCGGCTCGTTCAATCCGCAGGTCAGTCAGATAGTCATAAGGGCTTTGCAGGAATGCGGATTTGAAAGTGCGAATAAAATGATAGCGGTTCATACCAGCGATTTGAGCAAGATCGTCAATAGTGATTTTCTGGTCAAGATGTGTCTGCATATAATCGATTACCTGACGGAAGCGCAGGTAACGTTCACTTTGCATCAATTGCTTGCCTTCAACCGCAGTGTTGCGACGGCTGTAACAGGTGCGGACTAATAAGATACCCAGCACTTCGGCCAGTGAAAGCAGCATGCGGTCACGTCCTGCTTTGTATTCATCAAATTCACGAATAATCCGGGCACTCAGGGTTTGAATCCCGGAACTGACCGGATACGCTTCTGAGACAAAAGCAGGGTGGGAGAAACTGCCGGTGGCTTGCTCTGAAAGTTCCATCGACTGGATAAGTTCTGTCAGGTAGGCAGAATCATAGCGGAAGACAATAAAAGACACAGCTTTGTCGCCGCCAAAGAAGCTGTGCTGCTGGCCGGGGTTAATTGGTACAATCTGGCCAGGTTGGCAATCGATACACTTGTTCTCAATACTGATTCGCTGAACTGTGTTGATCGGAAAGAAAAATTCGTAATGGTCGTGACAATTTTTGATTTCGCCTGCAACATTCACCGGATCTGTTGTCAGCAGCACATCCAGCGGTCCATGAGTCATAACTGAAACTTTCTCAGTTGACGACTCTTGCGCAAACGTTATCGTTTTGTTATTGACGCGTGGCATTTTTTACCTCCGAATGAGCGGCAACCGGCTGCATGGTCAGGGTGCAAAGACCGCCGGGACTTGCCAATGTGTCAATTATAGTTATTTATTGCGCTTAAGGTCAACAATGATAGTGGCGAAATGCTCATTTTTCAGGTAACAGATCGCGGATAATACCTGCATATGATAAAATAAATCGATCGGAAGGGGGGCGCAGCATATGAATAATACAGGCGCGGGCAAGTACAGCCGCGCGGCAGTTTTGCTTATTGCGCTCGTTCTGACGTGTATTCTGCTTCAACCCATTATGATTCCGACAAAAGTAATAGCTGATGGATCCCTGCCGGTTAACGAACCAACTCCGACCAGTGCCAAGGACGCAGTGGTTTACCCTGAAGCTTTAGTAATTGAACATTCATCGGAAAGCGCTATTGTGATCGAAACCGGTCGCGGTCGTGTGCTTTACGAAAAAAACACGGATTTTAAACTGGATATTCCAGCAGCTTACAAAATTATGGCTGCTTTGCTTGCTGTTGAAAAGCAGCCTCTTGATACAAAAGTGACTATCAGCAATACAGTTGCTGATGCCGCATATTTTGAATCAACTCTCGACAACATCCGCCTCCGAACCGGCGACAAGCATTCACTCGAGTACCTGTTGTTGCGTTTATTGTTCTATGATTCTGACGCAGCAGCCTTGGCGTTGGCTGAATCTGTAACCAATGACGAAGCTGATTTCGTGCGGCAGATGAATACACGCGCCAATACATTTGGCCTCAAAAACACACTTTTTGGCCCAACCGACCAGACCGCTATAGCAGGTGCAGGCAGTCAGGTTAAGTCTGCCTTAAGTAATGTTGAGCCGAATGAACCGGGCGCAAGTATAACGACTGCTTATACAACCATCTCCGATCTGGCTGCGCTTACTTTGCGGGCCATGCAAAATGAGCGTTTCAGCAGCATGTTCCGTAAACAAAGTGAATTCATAGTTGTCGACGGCCAAAACCTTGTGCCAATGTCCAATCAGCTTTCGAGCCTTTGGCCTTATTCCGAAGGGCGGGTAAGCGGCGTTTTTTACTCAGGCGACGAAAGATCCACAACGATTTCCACCGGGAACGTCAATGGCTTTGGCATTATTAGTATTACAGCTAACGGCGACCCTGATCTGGCCGTGGCGGATACGCTTGCGCTGTTTGACGCTGTCCAGCGGACCTACGACTATTCACCGCTCGTACAGGCAGGCCAGGAATTTACCGGTGCCCAGGAAACTACGCTGGACGGCGAAACCTTCGGGCTGCTTTATCAAAAAGACGTTCAATATGTACACCCGATTGGTGACCACTACATAAAGCCACCGGCGGTTTATAAATCCTTTGGTCCTTATAGCCGTCCGATTCAAAATACAATGGTTGTGGGTCAGGTTATATTCGAACTTGTGGACGGAACTTTAATCACGGTTGATGTTGTTCCAGACCGGCAAATCCTGTCAAATATCAACATTCTGGATCAAGTGCTTAATCTCTTGCAGGAAAACCGTAATCTATATTATTTATTGGCTGGCTCTCTGTTACTGCTTTTAATAATGCTGATAAGTAAACTGATTTCGCAAATAATTAATCTGCGTGATCAGCGCAGGAATTAGCAAAATAAAGGCGTTTTTATTGAAAAAGCGTCACGCAACTCTTACCCGCAACTCCAAATGGAAGCAGGTCAACGCCGTCGCTGCCGGTAAATCGTGATCAGCAAAGTAAGCGCATAGTCATATACTAGAATGACAGCCATGCCGAACAACAGCGCGGCAGGCATAAACCAATAACCATAGAGAGCAACATAGCTTTGCAAGTATGGGATGGCAAAAAACAACACCCCCAGGAGTACAATGGCGATTGAAATAGTCAGTTTAAAGATGGCTGCGGGAATCCGCGGCCATCTTTTTTCGGAAAAAGCCTTTAACAAAGGGAAAAATCCAAAATAAGCCATGAATGGCCAGGCCAAGGCAACACCAGGCCAAATAGAAGCAAGAATTGAAACTGCCAGATAAATCAAAGTGCCAAAACGGATGCCGTATTCGATTACGGCAATGGCTATACAAAGACTGGCTAACGTGAATAGAGCAAAATCAGCAGTTGGTGAGACTGCTGAAAATGAAATAAATAACATCGTTAAAGCCGATAACAAACCACCCAGCGCTATTTGCCGGGCATGATCATGTTCTTTGCCGCCGCGCGGCCCTTTATTGTTGCTTTGCTGATCCATCGCCTTCTAACAGCAGGTGCACAAATCCCCGCCCATGCACTCGCAGCAGGTATCGCCGCAACATAAGCAGGTAAGTGTATCACACATACTCATACCGGACGAACCGCCGGAATAATAAGGCCCGCGGTTTTGCTGGCTTTGTCCCCAGGGATTGTAGTTTTGCCCGCTCTGGCCTTGTTGGCTGCCATAACCGGAATAAGGGTTGCCTTGGCCGTAGGGATTGCTGCTCCCCTGCCCGCTGGTTGAACCGTTATTGCCGTACTGTCTATTGCCATTAGTCAGCTGATCGTAAGCATCATTGACTTCCTGCATCTTTTCCTTGGCAAGGTTCTCCAAAGGATGTCCTTTGTAGTTATCAGGGTGGTATTGTTTGACCAGTTGACGATATGCTTTTTTGATTTCATCCTGGGAAGCGCCTTTACGTACGCCGAGCACTTCATAGGGGCTTTTTGCCATTGGGATTTCCTTTCAAATCAAAGCCGGCCTGGTTTTTCGCCGGCAAGAATCATTTCACGCATTGCGGGCAAGCCCAGTGTAACCACATTGGCGATAATGCCTCCGTCGCGTGTGTAAGGCAGCAGGGCAGCGGTTCGGTCGAGCGATTGCTCCGCGGCTTGCATACGTGCCCTGGCCATTTCATATGCTTCACTTGTTTCCAAGTTGGCAAACGGGTTCCAGCTATCATTATTGCAGTCACGTTTGAGGTCGTCAATCGCATCACATAGATAAATCCAAGTGCCCAAATCGCGTCCAACCAGCTTTAACGCCTCACATACAGGCGGTTCGTGCTTGCTGGCTTCAGCGGCAATCTGCATTAAATCGCTCAGAAGATCGCCAAATATTTCCGCTGCCTTCAGGTCGGGCGGACCTTTTTCCAGTTCTGTCAGGCGTTGCAAGTGAGTTTTTATAACTGTTTCGCTGCGTGGGTAGCGTTCTTTTGCCCGACGATAGGAGCTTCTTAACGCGGCAGCAGCAACAGTACCCTTAAGTCCACCCTCGTCCCGCCGATCATCCTTAGCCTTATGATACGCCAGCAGAATGGAAAGCCCGGCACAGCGTTCAATTACATCGCCGCCTTTGACTATTGGTTTTTGTTTTAGCGGATTTAGGATACAGGATTCAGCTGCAACCGGCGGCTGATCAGCGGAAAGCGCTAACAATAAAAGAGCCATCAAGGTCAAATCGTAACCGGTCGTCAGCCGCGGTAACAGGCCGTAATTCTCACCAATTGATTTGCAAATACCACAATAAACCGATTGATATCGGGAAAACTCCCGCATCAGCAACTCGCTTTTTAGAGGGCGGACATAACCAAACATAATACTCCACAACTCTGGCATCAGGCTGGTCTTCATCTGTCAGAAAACCATGCTTTATGGTATCATGTTTGTCACTTGTGATGGTGGCAAAAATGTGAAACTGCCTGTTTGGCTTCCGCTGTCACAGTCTGAAAGGAGCAGATCATGACCAAACCTGTTGTCAGAACCCGTTTCGCACCCAGCCCGACCGGCTTAATGCATGTCGGCAACCTGCGAACCGCGTTATTTGAATACCTGATCGCCCGTTCTTTGGGCGGGCAGTTTATCCTGCGAATTGAGGATACCGATCAGGAACGTTTGGTTGCCGGCGCTGTTGATATCATCTACAGCACCCTGCGCGAAGTTGGCATTGAGCATGACGAAGGCCCCGATATTGGCGGCCCCTATGGTCCTTACGTCCAAAGTGAACGTATACCTTTGTATCGGCAGTATGCTGAACAGCTGGTTGATGCCGGTTCTGCCTATCGCTGTTTCTGCAGCCGAGAGCGTCTGGAGCAGTTGCGTGAACAGGCTGCTGCCAACAACAGCTTTGGCGGTTATGACGGTCATTGCCGTGATTTGCCTCCGGCCGAAATCGAAGAAAAACTGGCGGCAGGCGTTCCTTATGTAATTCGCCAGAAAATGCCGCGCAGCGGCAGCACAACATTTCATGACGCCGTTTACGGTGATATTACTGTTGAAAACAGCGAGCTGGAAGACCAGGTACTGCTGAAGTCGGACAGTTTCCCCACTTACAATTTCGCTAATGTGGTTGACGATCATCTGATGAAAATCACCCATGTGGTGCGCGGCTCGGAATACTTGTCGTCAACCCCAAAATACAACCTGCTTTACGATGCTTTCGGCTGGGAAATTCCCACGTACGTGCATTTGCCACTGATTCTCGGCGCGGACGGCCAGAAGCTTTCCAAACGGCACGGATCCACAGGCTATCACGATTTAGTGCGCGAAGGCTATCTGCCTGAATCAATTGTCAATATGATCGCCTTGCTGGGATGGAGCGCTAAGGATACCCGGGAAATTTTCAGCTTGGCTGAGCTCAGTGAAGCCTTTGCCGTTGAAGGCATCAGCAAGTCACCGGCCATTTTTGATTACAATAAGCTGGATTGGTTCAATGCGGAATATATCAAAGCTATGCCGACACCAGAACTGCTGGCAAGGGCACGTGGCTTTCTGCCGGCGACTATCGCCGGCGAAGCAGTCAAAGAAGAGCTGGCTGTAGAAATTCTCAAGCCCAGGATAAACCGTCTGACCGAGATTCCGGAGCGACTGGCTTTCGTTGAGGATTTAGCGGATTACCCGCTTAGCCTGTTTGAGAATAAGAAAAGCAAATCCACCCTGGACAGCGCTGCTACAGTGCTTGATGTTCTGATCCCGAAGCTGGCAGCACTCCCCGCCTGGGACCGCACCTTACTGCATGATTGCGTAATGGCGGAAGCGGGCGCACTGGATCTGAAAACAGGCACGGTAATGTGGCCGCTGCGGATAGCTGCCTCCGGTCGTGAAGTTACGCCGGGCGGTGCGATTGAAGTGTTGGTATTACTGGGACGCGAAGAATCGCTGCGTCGTCTGGAAATCGGCCGACAACGTCTGGCTGACTCGCGCAGCCAACAACCAGAGTCGTAATATCAGCCAGAATGAAATCACAGCCAAACTCGTAGAAGAGGGAATAATAAATGAGTGAAACAAATTTAAATAAAGACAACAGCAATCTGACAGAAGAGCCCGCCACCACCCGCAATTTTATCCACGACCTGATCGACGCTGACTTAGCTCCGGGCGGCCGCTTTGCCGGCATGACAGTGCATACGCGCTTTCCGCCTGAACCAAACGGCTACCTCCACATCGGCCATGCCAAAGCGATTATTATTGATTTTGGCATCGCTGAGCAGTACAACGGTCTTTGCAACTTGCGGATGGATGACACCAATCCCAGCAAAGAGGACGTTGAATATGTTGAGGCGATCAAGGAAGATATCCATTGGCTCGGCTTCGACTGGGGCGACCGCTTCTACTATGCTTCCGACTATTTCGAGCAGATGTATGAGCTGGCACGCGACCTGATCCGCAAAGATCTGGCGTTTGTCGACGAGCAGACTGCGGAACAGATTCGTGTTGGCCGCGGCACTTTGACTACACCTGGCATTGCCAGTCCCTGGCGTAATCGCCCGGTTGAAGAAAGCCTCGATTTATTCGCCCGTATGCGCGCCGGCGAATTCGCGGACGGCACGCTCACTCTGAGGGCAAAAATTGATCTCAACTCAGGCAATTTCAATATGCGCGACCCTGTTCTCTACAGGATTCTGCGTGCGCATCACCACCGTACAGGTGATGATTGGTGCATTTACCCAATGTATGATTATGCCCACCCGATTGAAGATGCTCTTGAGCTTGTGACGCATTCGCTCTGTTCGCTCGAATTCGAAGACCACAGGCCGTTGTACGACTGGGTTATCGACAACCTGGATCTGCCTGCTAAACCTCGTCAGATTGAGTTCGCCCGGTTAGGAATTAACTACACAGTAATGAGCAAACGCAAGCTGCGCCGTCTGGTTGAAGGCAACATTGTTTCGGGCTGGGACGATCCACGTATGCCCACTTTGAGCGGGCTGCGCCGTCGCGGCTATACACCGGCTTCAATCCGCAACTTTGTCGACCGTATCGGTGTTTCCAAGGTCAACAGCACAGTAGATTACGCATTCCTTGAGCATTGTCTGAGGGAAGATCTCAACCATAATGCCCGCAGGGTAATGGCTGTTCTCCGCCCGGTAAAACTGGTTTTGACAAACTATCCGGCAGATAAAACCGAGACTTTTGAAGTTGAAAATAATCCCGAAAAGCCTGAAGACGGCAACCGGAAAGTAACATTTTCGCGTGAACTTTGGATTGAAGCCGACGACTTTGCCGAAACCCCGGTCAAGGGCTATTTCCGGATGTTTCCCGGCAATGAAGTACGCTTGAAATCCGGCTATGTGGTGCGCTGCACCGGCTGCGATAAAGACGCTGACGGCAATGTGACTACAGTGTACGCAGAGTATGATCCGGAAACCCGTGGCGGCAACACTCCCGACAAACGCAAAATCAAAGGCACAATTCATTGGGTCGATTCCAAAACCGCGTTGCCGGCAGAGGTGCGTTTATACGATAACCTCTTTACAGTTGAGGACCCCGATTCAGCTGAGCGTGACTTTATGGATCACATTAACCCGAATTCTCTGGAGATCATTGCTAACGCCTGGGTTGAATCCAGCTTGGCAGGCACCAAGGCGTCCTTGTCAGTCCAGTTTATGCGCAACGGTTACTTTTGTCTTGATTCTGTTGATTCCAGCGCAGAGAAACTGGTTTTTAACCGTAGTGTTTCACTGAAGGACAGCTGGAAAAAATAAAATCTATTTAAGAATCTTAAAGCGGAAGACAGTTGTATGATGATAAGTCTGATCCGGGCGCAGGATCGGGCTGGGGAAATGCCTCAGATGCATGGAGTTGGGAAAATACTGCGTTTCCAGGCAAAAGCCGCTGCGGTAGCCAAAGGTGCTGCCTGCTTTGCCTTTTTGCTCAGGCAGTGTGTTTGCAGTATACAGTTGCAGGCCGGGCATGGTTGTCCAGACTTCCAGCTTGCGTCCGCTGGCCGGGTCGCTGGCTGCAGCACAGCGCCGCAGCTGGCCGATTGGCCCCGGAACAACGAAGTTGTGGTCATAGCCTTTAACATTTTCAAGCAGTGGATCTGCAATATCGCGGCCAATGGGTTTCGCCTGCCGGAAATCGAGTGCCGTACCTTCAACAAACCGGATCTCGCCGGTTGTCAAACCCTCCGCATTCACCGGAGTATAAAAATCTGAGGGAATTTGCAGCAGCTGGTTCTCCATGCTGCCAGAATCATGACCGGCCAGATTAAAATAACCGTGATTTGTCAGATTAACTATGGTGTCCTGATCGGTACTGGCATAATAATCGAGTGAAAGATTGCCGCGGTCATCGAGCCGGTAGACCACTTCCGCCACAAGATTGCCAGGGAAACCTTCCTGGCCGTCAGGGCTGCGCAGGGTGAAACGGACAGCGTCATAGTCGTTGGCACTGGCTTTTTCCCCGTTCCAAACCTGACGGGCAAAACCGCGCGGCCCGCCGTGCAGATTGTTGCGGCCGTTATTGGCAGCCAGTTTGTATGTAACTCCGTTTAACTCGAACTCTGCGCCTTCCAACCTGTTGGCATGACGGCCGATTACTGAGCCTTGCTGGCCCCTGCCCGTTTCATACTCGGCTGCAGTGTCGTAACCAAGCATAATATCCTCAGTATTTCCTTCCCGGTCGGGAACCTCCAGACTCTGGATCGCGGCAGCATACGTGATCAGCCTCAAGGTTATGCCGCCGCGCTGCAATGTGTAGCGCTCAATTTCGGTACCATCAGACAGCCGGCCAAATTCATCTACAAATATGCTCATATCGCACCTCCAAATACAGTAGTCTCAGCAACTATATTCTAGCCTAAAACTGTTTCTGATTCACTTATAGCATCAATCGGGCTCTCGCTGTTGCTTTGCACCTTCACTGGTATACCAAGCTTTACCAGTCGATTTAGCATTAAACGCTCTATCGTAGCATCGCCTATGCGGCGGGAGAAATTTATCACAAGTTCCTGGCCAAAAGAAACAACAGCGCAGTTGATGACATTGTCGCGGGATGGTCCCATGATAACTTCGAAACTTTCGACATGAGGCCACATTTCTGTGGGCACAATAACCTGACCCATGTTGGTCAGTGTACTGGTGATGCGGCTGTCACCATAAAAACGGAAAGCAAGCCGCAGAATCCAATTTTTGAGCACCAACGGGATCAGGCGCAAGGCCAGCTTTTGCTCGGATTTCAAATTGGTGTACATCCTGGCATTAAGATCCTTCTCATTTTTCTGCAGTCGGATGGAGTGATGTACAATTGCCAGGATTTCTTCAAACTCGCTGATTCTATATCCTGGATTCAGCGAGACAAACAGGCGTTGGAAGAAATTTCTCAACGTCAAACTGGGATAATACTGACGCATATTAACCGGCACAGCAATCACTATCGGTTTGCGCGGCTGGCGTTCTGTGGCTGCTTGTAAGCGGCTGAAAGCCTCTATATAGGCAGCCACCAGCAGATCATTAACAGAAACTCCAAACCCACTCGCCTTTTCCTTGATTTTTGCTAAGGGCACACGCGCTGAAATTACATGAATTCTGCCTTTTGGCTCAATTTTTCCCTTGAGATGCCAGGCTGGCGTCTGGCGTCGGCTGATGAAGGAAACAGGGCGGGCATAGCGTTTGGTCGCATCCTCCATTTCCTCTGTTAGAGGTTTTTCGTCCAACGGCAAAACACCACTGACAGCTGGTATGGGGCAGCCCATAAGCGTTAAGTAACGGGCGGTCAGAGTTTTAAGAAAAATCATCCCGCCATTGCCGTCGGTGAGTGAATGGAAGAATTCTACTGAAATCCGGTTCTCGTAATAAATCACTCGAAACAGAAAGGAACGGTTATCCTTGCGGAAGATATACCGGCAAGGAAAACGGGTATCCGGGTAGATCGCCGGCAGAAGCGGGTTGCGCTCAAGATAAAACCAGAAAACACCTGAACGGAGCCGCATTGAGAAACCCGGAAAGCGGGGCAGAATATCATCCAGCGCCTGCAGCAGGGTAATTGGATCGATCGTCTCTGTCAAAAGCACAGATAAGCGGAAGGCAGCACTTATATGGGTGGTGCGGATAGCCGGAAAAACCTTAGCGGAATTGTCGAGCGGGAACCACAGCTGGCGCTCGCGCTGTCCGCCACGGCCGCTCTGCTGTGTCATGACTGCACCTGAGGCGGCAAAACCTTGCCTGACCTTCCCTCTGCCTCTGCAAACTGACCGGCGTAGAGTTCGCAATACAACCCGCCTTTGGCGATTAGTTCAGAATGAGTGCCCCTTTCAACAATCTGGCCTCGCTCCATTACCAGGATGCGGTCAGCATTGCGAATTGTGCTCAGGCGATGCGCAATCACAAAACTGGTGCGGTCTTTCATCAGTTTCAAAAAGGCCGACTGGATTTGGATTTCCGTGCGGGTGTCAACGCTTGAGGTTGCTTCATCCAGAATAAGAATCGCAGCATCAGCCAGCATGGCGCGGGCGATTGTCAGCAGCTGCCGCTGACCCTGTGATAACTCACCGCTGTCGCTGATAAGCGTGTCGTAACCGGCCGGCAGGCGGCGGATAAAGCCATGCGCATGGGCGGCACGGGCAGCAGCGACAATTTCTTCCTCACTTGCGTCCGGCCGGACAAACGCGATGTTTTCTCGGATCGTTCCTGAAAACAGCCAGGTGTCTTGCAGTACCATGGCAAAAGCTCGGCGCACACTATCGCGCGACTTAGCGGCAATTGGTTGGCCGTCGACATAAATACTACCGGCATTCGGTTCATAAAAACGCATTAAAAGGTTTACCAGTGTAGTCTTGCCGGCTCCTGTCGGGCCGACTATGGCTGTTGTACTTCCCGGTGCAGCGTGCAGATCGAGATTTTGAATCAGCTTCTGCTCCGGCTTATAAGAGAAATCAACAGATTCAAAAATAACATCGCCTGCTTCAGCCTGCAGTTCCGGAGCAGAGCTGTCGTCCGGCTCAACCGGCTGATCGAGCATTTCAAAAACGCGTTCCGCGCTGGCGATTGCCGACTGCAGCTGACCCAAAACACTGGTTATTTCGTTGATCGGTTTAGCAAACTGGGTTGAATAGGAGAGAAAACTGCCGATCATGCCGATCGATAAACGCCCGGCTATGGCCATCAGAGCGGCGGCTGTGCCAACCGCGGCGTAAGAAATATGGTTGATCAGGCGAGTGCTGGGGTTAACCAGAGAAGAATAAAACTGCGCCTTCTGCCCTACCACGTATAGCTCCTGATTCAGCTCACTAAACCGCCGGGCAGCTTTTTTTGAGTAATTTAGTAGATGAACTTCGGTAAGCAGATCAATCATTTCACCAGAAAAATCGTTCAAAGCCCCTGCCGCCTGAGATTGCGCCCGGTAATTTTGCTGGGCATGACGGGAAATAAAAGCGGCGATCCGGAACGAGACCGGCGAAAGCACAATGACAATCAAGGTGATGAGCGGCTGGATACTAAACATGAACAGCAATGAACCCACCAGCGTGACAATGCCTGAAAACAGCTGGCTCAAACCGAGGAGAATTCCTTCGGAAATCTGATCCATGTCGTGGGTCATACGGCTGACAAGGTCGCCATGCGGCTGGCTGTCCAATGTTGCCAGCGGCAGGCGGGAAATACGCTCGAACAGTTGCTGTCTGAGCGAACGGACTGTCCGGTTGGTCAGCCAATTGTTCAGCAGACCTAAAAGCCACAGACTGAGCGCACCAATCACGTACAAAACCGCCAGCCTGATCAGCAGTTGCAATAATCGTGGCCCAATGCCGCTGGGACCGCTTTCGGACAAACCCATTTGATCAATAGCCAGACCGGTCCAATATGGGCCCAGCAAACTAAGGGCATTACCGCCGACAGCCAACACAATAATCGCGATCAACGGCAGCCAGGCTTTCCCGACCAGACGCATTAAACGCAGGAGTATAGCTAATGAACGGTTTTTCTGCTGTTCGTTTTCAGTTGCCATTGGACATCAACTCCGGTAACTGCGTGCGGCAGATTTCCTGATAAACCTGATTATGGGCCAAGAGGTTTTCATGACTGTCAAAGCCCACCTGGCGCCCGTCATCAAGAACCATAATCCGGTCACAAGCACGAATGCTGCTAACCCGCTGCGAAATCAGAATCAGGGTTTGTTGAGGGTTCATGCTCAAAAGACGCTGGCGCAGCTTGGCCTCTGTCAAGTAGTCCAAAGCACTGAAACTGTCGTCGAGAAAAAGAACCAGCGGCTCAGCCGCAATTGCCCGGGCCAGGGCGAGGCGCTGGCGCTGACCCCCGGAAAAATTCTGGCCGTTACGTCTTACCGGCGCTGCCAGTCCTTGAGCCAAGCCACTGGTGAAATCATCAGCAGCCGCAACATACAAAGCCCGGCGCATTTGTTCCTCACTGGCTTCAGGATTGCCCATTTGAAGATTAGAAGCAATAGTGCCTGTCATCAGGCGGGCTTTTTGTGGGGCCAGGCCAACCAGGCGGTGAAGTTCAGCGGTAGGTATTGAGCGTACGTCGCGCCCGAAGATATGGACGCTGCCGGCATCAGGATCATATAAACGCAGCGCCAGGCGAGCCAGAGTCGATTTGCCTGCGCCTGTAGAGCCGATAATGCCGATCCGCTCACCGGGATTAATTTCGAAGTTCAGGTTTTCGAACACAGGATCCGCTTCGCTGGTGTAGGCAAATCTGACTTGGTCAAAAACCAGTGCCGGTTTTGCATCACACGGTAATGTTACAGCAATCTCGGGTTGCGACTCCACCGCGGGCAATGCCGGTTCGGTGGCCAGAGCCTCAGAAACCCGCTGACCCGAGGCAAAAGCGCGAGTATAAAGAATAACCAAATTGGCGACAACAATCATCGCGACCAGGATTTGCGAGAGATAATTCAGGAAAGCGATAATTTCGCCGCGAGTCAGGTCGCCGGTTTGAATCCGCCCGGCTCCGAAGTACAAAATTGCTATTGCCCCAGCATTTAGCAGCAGTGTTGTGAGTGGATTGAGCAGCGAGGCAATGCGGCCAACCTTGAGAACTGTTTCTGTCAGATCGAGGTTACTTTTGTCGAAGCGCCCGCGTTCTGCGTCGGAACGCGCATAAGCCCGGATCACACGTACCCCGCTCAGGTTCTCGCGCAAAACACGGGTCATCGCGTCCAGCTTTGTTTGAATACGGCGGTAAAGCGGGACAGAACGCGACATCACCAGGTAAAGGGCGACTACGAATAATGGGATTACCACTACAAAAACAAGAGCCAGACGCATGTCGATCAGCATGGCCATAACCAGGCCGCCAATTGATAGAAAAGGGGCTCGGACAACCAGGCGAATCAGCATGGCTACGGCCAGTTGCAGTTGGTTGATATCACCGCTCAGCCGGTTAACCAGAGATGGTGCGCCAAAGCGCTCTATTTCTGGGGCTCCGAATGAAAGAATGTGTTTGAACAACGCGTCTCGCAGGTCTGTCCCGACTCCCTGCGAAGCGATTGACGCGTAATACTGGCAAACAAAAGCGCAACCCATGCCTGCAGCCGCCAGCAGCAGTATCAATGCAGCCAGGCGCAAGGTCAGGCCACGGTCAGAAGCCGGAATGGCAACGTCAATTATCCTGGCCATAAGCAGCGGCAGGATCAGTTCCAAAATAGCTTCCGTCAATTTGAACGCGGGACCAAGAATGATCTCGCGCTTATAAGGTTTAAGGAAAGGCAGCAGGTTGCGCAATAACTCAAGACCTCTTTATCTGACATTTGCCGAGCCGCTTGCACAGCCCGGCGGTCAAAATTAATTAATCAATTATTTAGCGTATTTACGTCTGATCTTCTTCGAGGTTGTCTTTTCGAACTCGCTGTCCCGCAAAGTAAAGCTGCGGACATATTTGTAGGTTGAGAGCTGGTGATTGACTGACTTAACTATCTCACCGACAGCTTTACGCATTTCGTCGCTCAATGGGTCAGTTATGCCGTAGACTTCTTTTGCGACTTCCATGTTGGGGAAGATTTCGGCGCGAACCACAACCTCGCCATCGTCATCCTGACCGCCAAACACAAGGCATTCCTGGATCAGATCGTGCTTGTTCAGTAGATACTCAATTTCCTCGGGGAAAATGTTCTTGCCGTTCTTGGTGATGATTACATTCTTTTTGCGACCAGTGATAATGACAAACCCGTCTTCATCGATATAACCAAGATCACCGGTATGGAAAAAGCCTTCGTCGTCAATTGCTTCCGCGGTGGCCTCCGGATCCTCGTAATATCCGATCATGACATTGGGGCCTCTGCCAATAATTTCACCGATCCCGTCCTCGTCCTTATCAACAATGCGGACTTCCACGCCCGGCAGCGGCAAGCCGGCAGATTCATTTTTATAGTCTACGTCGCGATTAAGCGCCAGAATCGGCGCGCATTCGGTCAACCCGTAGCCCTGGAGCGTAGCGAAGCCGAGGTCGCGCATGCTTTGCAGAATTGCCGGGTCAATCGCGGCACCGCCGGCAATGATCAGCCTGAGCTGGCCACCGAAATTTTCATGGACACGGCTGAAAATCTTGCGGCGGATATCTATGCCGACTTTACCCAGGCCTTTGCTAAGTTTCAGACCGAAATTAAATTTACGTGCCAGCTTCGGATCAGCTGTAGCAGCCTTGAAAATGCCCTTTTGAAAAGCCTCGACCATCAGCGGTACAACCAGGATTACTGTGGCGTGCGATTCCTGCAGGTTTTTGCGGATATAACGCAAACCTTCGCAGACAGCAACTGTGGCGCCACGGTAAATTGGGCAAAGGAAGCCGCAAGTGCATTCATACGTGTGATGCAAGGGCAGGACTGAAAGAAAAATGTCATCCGGCACAATGTTGATCATTTGGCACATTGCCTGGAGATTGATGCAGATATTGCGGTGCGAAAGCATAACTGCTTTGGAAATCGCGGTCGTGCCTGAAGTAAATAGCAGAATCCGTGCGGCTTCACTGTCGATTGGCGTATTTAGAAAATCCTGGTTACCTGATTCGAGGTTCATGCGGCCGTCCGCCATTACCTGCTCGAAAACAAGGTCTGTTTTGGTTTCGGGATTGTCGTCCATGGAAATAAAACATTTGACTTCAGGCAGTTGGTCACGGATCGCAGTGACGTCACTTTCTTTGGCATGAGAATAAATTAAAACATCAGCGTGAGCACGGTTAAGCAGGCTTGCCAGTTCACTGCGCGGCAGTTCCTTGTCCAGCGGCACAACAGTGCCAATGCCGTTGACAGTTGCCATATAGGAAACATACCAGGCATAACGGCTCTCAGCGAGAATGGCTATCCGGCTGCCGGCGTAACCCAGCGAATGCATTGCAGTGCCAAAGCTATCGACATCACGGCCGAACTGGTTGTATGTGATGGGCACATATTCGCTGTCCTTAGCCTCTTTGACCATGAAAGCTGTTTTGTCACCATACAACTCAACACTCTGGTGCAGCATGTCTCTCAAATCATTGATTTTTCGGACCTCATAAAACGGAATGTTTTTCATACCGGAACCTGCCTTCCTCGCATTTTTCCACACTTGCTAATGTAATATTATACAGATAATCCGTCTTGATTGTACACTAAAGCAGTCTTAAAGCGTGCCACAGAACAAGCTAGAGAAGCCAACATCCGCTTGACATTTGCCGAGCCATATTATATGATCATTCAGGCAACCGCAATTGCGGCTGCCGCAACCCCATGGGGCATTAGCGCAGCTGGGAGCGCACAACACTGGCAGTGTTGGGGTCACGAGTTCGAGTCTCGTATGCTCCACCATAGACAACAAAAGCCACTGGCAACAGTGGCTTTTGCTTTTTCACGGTACAAATTTGGTCAATACTTTGCAGGCGGCCGGAATGTTAATCGGACTCATAATTGCATTTGTGGGACTTCTGTGGGCAGGTGTTGAATGCTTTCGGGAATAGCTGAATCGGCACAGGATGCCGATGAATTCGATTTCACTGCTGGCCAGCCACGACAAGGTACAGCGGGCTTTTGAGCTTGAATGCGACCTGTTTATCGAAGACCGCTATGAGAACACAATTGAAACCCGCCAATGCAGGTTTTCCAGTCATATTAATTGATTGCAGCTACAATCAGGGTAGCTTGCCGTCAAATGCGGTTCGCGTTGCAGATTGGTATCAAGTCGAACGGATCATCGCTCGAATGTCATCGGCCAGCCAGTCTGTTTTCGGTCTTGAATTTGATGCGGGTTTTTAAAATGGATTGTTCCTGGCAGGCACTTTTTCGAGGGCTGCCACTGCTTGTGGCAGGTAGGATTTGTGAATCCGCTCAATGTGCCCTTCATCGCTCAGACGAGCCAGGTCTGGGTCAACCGGCAAACTGCCAAGGAAAGGAATGCCCCATTCCAGCGCAGTCTCTTCCGTTGCGCTTTCTCCGAACATCTTGATCGTTTCCTTGCAGTGCGGGCAAACGATATGACTCATATTTTCGATTAAACCCAAAATAGGGATGTTCATCATCTTCGCCATGTTGACTGCCTTATTCACGATCATTGCTACCAGGTCCTGTGGTGACGTCACGATGATAATTCCATCAAGCGGTATCGACTGGAAGACCGTCAGCGGAATATCTCCGGTTCCCGGTGGCATGTCGAGAAACATGAAATCGATGTCGCCCCAGATTACATCAGTCCAGAACTGTTTGACGGTGTTCGCGAGAATTGGTCCGCGCCAGATGACCGGTGCGCCTGGATCTTCAAGTAGCAGGTTAATCGACATCAACTGGATATCACTGTGGGAGCGAACCGGAAACAGACCGGCTTCTGTTGCTTTTGGTTTGAAGTCTTCTGCACCAAAGAGTTTTGGTATGCTGGGTCCAGTCACATCCGCATCCAGAATACCGACTCGATATTTACCCGTTCTTTGAAGATAAGTTGCAAGCAGTGCGGTACTCAGTGATTTACCAACACCACCTTTACCACTGAGTACTGCTATTGTCCGGCGGATCTCGTTCATTGGATTGTTTTCAATACCGAAGTCTGTCTGGTCATGACTGGCTGAATGCTGCTTCGGCTTTTCTCCGACTCCTGAATTTTGATTGACTGCTTTTTGAGTTTCTTTCATGTGCTAAGCCCTCTCTATGAGCAATTGTATTGTATAGTTTTTAAACAGATTTTGAAGGAACTTCTACCGTCTCCCCTGTGCAGAGAATCAGAACCCGATCACCTAACGCTTTTTTCAGCGACCAGATTACCGACTGGCCTGTACAATGCAGAGGAATGATTTGCTTGATATCCATTGCGCGGAATGCCTTAATCGTTTTCTGTAACCGCTCGGCGCTAACCTGTTCCAGATGCATGCCGCCGATCAGCGTATGCACGGGTTTGTCAGGGTAGAAAAGCCGTACATATTCCAGGATGTTAACGATTCCTGGGTGGCTGCACCCGACAATGACAGTCAGCCCTTCCGGCTGGTCGATAACCAGAAACTGTTCATCGTGCATCCCGTCCTGAACCATTGTTCCGTTCTTTTCTATCAGGAGATCATCCGCAACTTTTTCAAAATCGACCTTTTGAGGCGTATCAGAAAATAAGGCGGCATTTTCTCCTACCTGCATGGTCGCTGTATTCCGCATCAAATGGTGCTCCAGATCTGGCAAATCCGTCAGCTGCCATGGAAAACCAATCGCCCTGTGTTGCTGGTCAAACTGGTTTGCCTTCAGGTATTTGGGCAGTAAGGCATCCGGATGGACGAAGACCCGTGGGCTGCTAAACAGCTGATCATAGAACACTAGCCCGCCGCCATGGTCATAATGGCCGTGACTTATGACGATTGCTTTAGTCTTTGCCAGATCTATTCCCATTTCCCTGGCATTATGCGCGAAGACAGAGGTCTGGCCGGTGTCGAAAAGTAAATATTCACCGTCATGCTCAATCCATAAAGACAGTCCATGCTCAGCCAGTAATCCACGCTTACGGACCAGATTGTCAGTCAGGATGGTTATTTTCAGCATGTCGCCCACGCTCGCTTTCTAATAATTTAGTTGCGATGTAAATTGTTTGATATTAGCATATGCTCATTACCATGCTAATCTGGTTAAAAGCATATGTCAATAACGCAGCCAAAATTTTGTGAAGCGCATTGATATCATTCTGCGGGCAAGTTGACTTCAATCAATTCTGTTACTAAAATTGTTATGAACATAAGCCAATAATTTTACTTTTATTGAAAGGGCTATCAATGGCAAGACCCATCAAATGGCGCCGAATCAGCTATAAACCAACTGCTCTGAGATTCAGTCCAACGGACATCGGCGTTATTAAGGGCTTCAATACCCTCAAGTTTGAAGAAATCGAAGCAATTCGCCTGAAGGACCTCGAGGGGTTGGAGCAAATAGAGTGTGCCAGCGAAATGGGTGTCTCACGCCCGACTTTCCAACGAATTCTGCTTTCTGCACGGGAGAAGATCGCTGATAGTCTAATTAATGGAAAAGAAATCCGAATAGAAGGCGGAAACTATACACGTGGCATTTGTCCATTGTGCTGTCTTGAATGCGGTCGGGAGTGGGATCAAAGCATGGAAAGCATGGAAAGCCTGGATGACAATTCTGCTTCAGCTCTGAAATGCCCGAGGTGCCATTCCGAACAATATAAATGTAGTTCTAGCAGGCAAGAGCAGCAATGCCGGCACCGTTGCCGACATCGCGGCCAAACGCGGAATTCCGTAAAGTAAGGAGTACGATCATGAATCAGCAGGATCTTAAGGCCGAAGCCTTGTTTCAAGAAGGGTATAACTGCGCCCAGGCCGTTTTTGTCGCTTTTCATGATTCACTTGGAATGGAAAAAGATACGGCATTACGCCTGATGTCATCATTCGGCGGAGGTATGGGACGTCTCCGTGAAGTCTGCGGGGCTTTAACAGCTGTTTTTGCCGCAGCCGGCATTCTTTATGGCTATTCCAACCCCGATGATCAAAACCAGAAAGCCGCGCATTACGCACTTATCCAAGAACTGGCCGAGCGCTTTCGGAAGGAGACGGGCTCCATACTCTGCCGCGATCTGCTTCAGCTGACGGAAACATCAAGTGATCCAACTCCCGAACTCAGAACGCCGGAATATTACGAAAAGCGTCCGTGCGCTGCTTATGTCCGCCTGGGGGCCAGCCTGCTTGAGGAACTGGTCAGCGCAAAGGGCAAATCTAACATGACATGACAAAACCAACCAGGGATATCTAGCCGGAAACCTCTGAAATTTGCTGAACATTTCCTGACAGACCCGCACATTAATTTTAAAAATGCAGTCTAGAATGAAGCTTATAAAGAATCGGGCAAAAGCGCCCCCTTAGTGAGGCGCTTTTGCTAACTGAAAAGTCACGTTCTGAATTTTTTACACCTTAACTGGCTGTTCAGAAACCTCACTGAGGATTTCTCCTGCTTCAGCCTTTAAGTCCGGCTTGATTGCCAGATCCCCTAAGGCCAGAATTCCAACGAGACGGTCATCCTTCATAATTGGCAAACGGCGAATCTGATTCTTACTCATCAATTCGTTTGCTTCATCAATATCCATTTCTGGATCGCCAGTAAGCGGATCCACAGTCATGATATCCTGAACAGGTTGTTTAGTGATATCTTCACGCATGGCAACGCTGCGCAAGACAATATCGCGGTCAGTTACCATGCCAATCAGCATCTGATCAGCATCGCAGACGGGCAATGAGCCCACATCCAGATCCCTCATTACTTCAGCAGCCTCATAAACGCTGGCATCATGCTTGATGCAGGTAACTGTTTTTGTCATAACATCCTTAATTTTCATAGCACACCTCTGAATAAAATGCCGTAAACGGCTTGCAGCGAACGCCACAAATAATCAGGGACGATCGCGCTAACATCTTGTTGTATATTGTTACTATAACTTCAGAGGCTTTTGACAAATGTTGCTGGAGTTACACTTGGGCAGCTTGAGAATATTGTTCTCTGGCAGTTAATAAACTTACTGCTGATTGGTATCCAGGCGGCAAATAGACTATTAACAGGCAGTTACTCGGTGCGTTTAAAGGCTGCTAATCAGTGCATTTAAAGGCTGCTGCAGCTTTATGAATTTAGCAAAAAAGATGACTGCGAACTAATAGTTCGCAGTCATCTTTTAAAATCTCAATATGATTATTTCGATGTTGTTTTACGCAGCAGCATCGCCCCCAGGCGGTTGGCGGCAAAATTGATCAGAGCGACTGTGATCAGCAACACAGTAGCTGTCGCATAGGCTTTCTCAAAGGAAATCGCTTCTTTTGCCAGCAGATAAAGGTGAACTGACAACGTCCGGCCGGAATCAGTAATTGATTTGGGGATAACGCGTGATAAAGCTGTGCCGGCAGTAAAATAGAGCGCGGCGCTCTCACCGACAGCACGACCAATGCTAAGGATGATAGCAGCCAGTATGCCGGGAATTGCGCTGGGCAGAACCACTTTCATGATTGTACGCAGCTTCGAAGCTCCCAAAGCCAGCGATCCTTCACGGTAGCTTTGTGGGACTGCTTTGATTGCCTCCTCGGTAGTTCGCACTATTGTCGGTAAAATCATGATGCTGAGCGTCAGTCCGCCGGCCAGCAATGACCAGCCCATATTCAGGACAATGACAAAGAAGACGTAGCCAAACAGTCCGTAGATAATTGAGGGAATACCAGCCAGTGTTTCGGTGGAGAAGCGGATTATTTTGACTATCCTGCCGGGCTTGGCATATTCCTGCAGATAAATAGCGGCGCCTACACCAATTGGAGTGGCAATCCCGATTGAAAGAATGATTATATATAGCGTATTGACAATCATCGGCAATACACCACCATTGACGCCATTGTTTTTAGGTGCTGTTGTCAGAAATTCCCAATTGATATGAGGCAGCCCCTGGCTGAAAACAAATATAAGAATCCAGAGCAGGATGCCAATTGTCAGAAATGATGCGCCCCAAATCAGACAGCGAACTAAAAAATCTTTTACCTTACGGGTTCTGACATTTTTATTCGATTCAATCATAATTGAATCGTGATGCGTTTTAATTTCGCTCATGTCAGCTCTCCCCTGCCTTGTTGGCAAAATAGTTGACAAACAGATTCAGAATCATAATAAAGATGAATAGAATAACGCCGGTGGCAAAAAGCGCTTCACGATGCAACCCAAAGGCGTACCCCATTTCAATCGCGATATTGCCGGTCAAGGTGCGGATTGGCTGAACCAGCGATGTAGGAATCATGGGTGCGTTACCGGCGACCAGAATGACTGCCATGGTTTCGCCGACTGCGCGGCCTATGCCCAAAATGATTGCCGTGATGATTCCTGATTTGGCAGCGGGCAGCGTAACCTTGAATATTGTTTGAATTTCGGTTGCCCCCATAGCCAGGGAACCTTCCTTATATGATTCAGGGACTGCATTGATCGAGGATTCAGATATGCTGACAATTGTCGGCAGGATCATAATCCCCAGAACCAGGCTGACAGCCAGCAGACTGTTACCGGGCTGGGCGATATGTTCACGAAGCAAGGGCACAAAAACCATCAATCCGAAAAAACCATATACAACAGATGGAATACCGGCCAGCAGTTCCACCGCAGGCCGTACAACCTGACGGAGCTTCTTAGGTGCGATTTCCGAAAGAAAAACAGCGGTCAGAAGGCCGATCGGGACACCAATAATAATTGCGCCAATTGTTGAATAAACAGATCCCAGGATCATTGGTAATATGCCGTATAGCTCTTTAACCGTCGGCCGCCATTCTAACCCCAGCAGAAAGTTTTTTAGTCCGATCTGGCGAAAAGCAGGAAACCCTTGCTGAAAGATATAAAAGCTGATGACGGCAATTGATAAAACCGCAATAAAAGCTGACAGGAAAAACAGATATTCAGCTGCTTTTGCCAGCTTCTTTTCTTTGACAGCGCTTGCTAACTGAGTTTCTGCTAAATCAGAGCGGGTCGAGCGTATTTTACTGTTTGATTCTTTACTCATTTTTTAGACCTCTTAATCAACCGCGGTTCAGTTAAGGATGCAAATCATGCCCGGATGTTGCTTCCGTGCATGATTTGCGTCTTGTTTCGATGAAGCGCAATTTTATCTCGATGAAGCGCAGTTTAATTATAACTTAGTTTATTTCTTAACTGAAATGTATTTTTCAGCAACGATCTTCTGGCCTTCATCGCTCATGCAGAAGTCAAGATAAGCTTTTGCAACAGGATCGAGGTCGCCGAGAGTTACCATCATAAGCGGGCGGGAAATCGGGTATTTGCCGCTGACAATGTTCTCAACTGTGCCAGCAAAACCATCAATTTCAAGTACTTTGGTTTTATCATCAATATAACCAAGTGAAAGATAGGCAATAGCATTTTTATTGGTTTGCAGATTTGACTTGACATTGCCGTTGCCATCGCCGATCAGGGCGTCAACACGCAGTTCTCCTTCAAAGCCAACTAGTTCTTCGAAAGCACCGCGGGTGCCTGAACCCTCTTCACGGCTAATAACAATGATTTCAGCATCTTCGCCGCCGACTTCTTTCCAGTTTTTGATTTCGCCGACATAAATTTTCTTAAGTTGTTCTTTGGTCATTCCCTTAACAGCATTGTCAGGATGCGAAACTACCGCGATACCATCGATAGCGATGACATGCTCAGCAAGACCCCAGGCTTTTTCTTCGTCTTTCAGGTTTCTGCTGGACATGCCGATTGGGGCTGATTTGTCGACCGGAGCTTTGATACCGGCACTTGAACCAAGAGCCTGAATGTTAATTGTAACATCAGGGTTTTCGTCCATGAAAGCGTCAGCGATATCCTGCGCCAGCGGAGCCACAGAGGTTGAACCGGCAACTTCCAATGTGCCGGAAATCTTTGCTGCTGTTGTACCAGCGGTGGTACCATCTATTGTTGTGCCAGCGGTTGTCGCGGCGGTGGTTGTGGCGCCGGTTCCGCAAGCCGTTACGGCAAAAACCAGCATCAAAGTAAGAATAATAATTAATACTTTTTTCATCTTAATTCATTTCCTCCATATCGTGTTGCCTCAACTATAAGCCATGATTGTTTGCCTGCATTCATGAGCAGGTTAGAGTTAGGTAAATTGTATGTAAACAAGTGACACAGAGAATTACGGTAGACTTAACAAATGTGATTAATGAACCAGGCTTCAATTGTTAGAATAATCCATCCATAGTTTGGCTATAGTTTGAAAAGAGCCGCACCCGGCGGGTACGGCTCTACATCAAGTGAAGTATTGTTAACTCTTATCTCGCTGGATTGTTACCGATTAAACACCACAGGCCGGTACATCATCAACGCTGTCGGCATCGACACTGAATTTTCCGAGATAAGCTTCGATCAGGCGGCTGTCCTTCAAGAGTTCCTGTGGATTGCCTTCAAGGCGTATCTGGCCTTGTTCGACAACATAAGCGTAATCCGAAATTCTTAGTGCCAGCTGAGCATTTTGCTCAATCAGCAGCACCGTCATGCCTTGGCGATTGATTTCCACTATTTTTTCAAACAGATCATCGATTACCAGCGGTGCCAGACCCATTGAAGGCTCATCCAGCAACAGGATTTTGGGACGGCCCATCAGGGCGCGGCCAATTGCGAGCATCTGCTGTTCCCCTCCGGAAAGGCTCCAGCCAAGCTGGTTTTGCCTTTCTTTCAAACGCGGGAAAAGACCGTAAATGTTATCCAAATCAGCAGCAAAGTCACCTTTTTGGTAGGGTTTGCGGTAAGCCGAAGTACCAATTTCCAGGTTATCCCGAACACTAAGTCCAGGGAAGATATGACGACCCTCTGGCACCTGCATGATGCCGCGCTTCGTTATTGTTCTGGCCTTTTTGTTAATCAGTTCTTCACCGTTCCATTCAATGCTGCCGGTGCGTTGAATAAAACCGGAGATTGACTTCAGCAACGTTGTTTTTCCTGCGCCGTTACTGCCAATCAGACAGACAATCTGCCCGTCCCGCACTTCCATATCGATTCCCCGGATCGCTTCGATCGGCCCATAAAAGGAATGCAGATTTGATATTTTAAGCATTATCGTGCCTCCTTCCAAGGTAGGCTTCAATCACCTGTTCATTACGGGAAATTTCACGCGGCTTACCTTCAGCGATTACTTTGCCAAAGTTAAGAACAGTAATGTTGTGACAGGTATTCATGATCATATCCATTGAATGTTCAATCAGGATTACCCCGATATCTCTTTTTGCCGCCAGGCGCAGGAGTGCCATAGCCTTGTCCTGCTCGGATCCATTAAGGCCAGCCGCAGGTTCATCAACAAGCATCGCTTTCGGGTGCGACAACATGGATCTGACAATTTCCAGTAACTTTAGCTGCCCATAGGTCAAAGAGGATATATCATCCTTGGGTCGGATTTCGAAATCCGCGATCTCCATCATTTCTGCAAGTTCTTTTTCGTAGTCACGATCCTTTTTGCCAAAGAAAGACCTCAGAAAGCTGACCTGCATTTTAAGATCGGTTGCGATCTGCAAATTTTCCCTGATGTTTGAACGTTTAAGGAATCGCGGTGATTGAAACGTGCGGCTGATACCCAACTGGGCACGTTTGTGATCAGGTACCTTAGTAATGTTCTCTTCATTAAAGAAAATATCACCTGATACAACCTCATAAATTCCGCTGATTAAATTAAGCAGTGTGGTTTTGCCTGCACCGTTGGGGCCAATCAGACCGTGAATTTCTCCAGGGACCACTTGGAAACTGACATTGTCAGCAGCCACAACACCGCCAAAATTTTTGCATACGTCTTGTAAACGCAGAATTGGTTTAGTCATTTTGTGGCACCTCGTGAAGTTTTCTCTTTATAGCGGTTAACAGCTTTCTGGAAATTTTTGAACAATCCTGCAATTCCCATAGGCATAAAGATCATCAAGACAATGATGCCAATGCCGTAGATAAGTTTGTAGTAATTCTGCAGGAAACGCATCATTTCTGGCAGAAGCGTTAGTACGACAGCGCCGATAAATGCTCCGATTGTACTGCCGATACCACCAAGCATACCCATAACGAGGAAGATCTGTGATTGCCTGAAGGTGAAAAGCTCAGCTGTGATATTGGTGCTTTGGAAAGCAAGCAGGGCACCGGCTAAACCTGTGAATGCTCCTGCCAGAATGAAGGATATTATTTTGGTTCGGTAAATATTTATACCCAGACAACGGGCAGCAATTTCGTCATCCCTGATCGAAGCCAGAGCGCGACCTAATGAGGTGTTGCGAATCTGCGCTACAATCAGACCACAAATAATCGCGATTATAGAAAAAGCGACAAAATACTCCTGTCTTGTTTCACAGACGAAAAATCCCAGGTCCATATCGGGAATTCTGGAGATACCGTCGGCACCGCCCATGAATTTCCAGTTTTGCAGGATAGAATAGATAATCTGTACTAGCAAGCAATGGAAGCAAAAGGCGAAATAGGTGCCTTTAAGCCGGAAAAGTGCTGATACCGATCAGCCAGGAAAACTGAAGTGACCACGATTGACAACAAAACAACCAGCGGGTGCAGGTTGTAATTAACGGTTGCCACGCCAGTCACAAAATGCGCCAATACCAAGCGCATCGCAATCGAGAATGTAACCTGCCCACCCACAGGTCGAGAACAATTGTGAGTCCAAGAATGGGCGGAGCAAAGCAAATTACCGCTGTATTCATGACTGTCAGGTAATATGGATTTGCACAATCTCAGGTACAAAGACTATAAAGGCGACACAGGTAGCGACAAACAGAGTGTATTTACCATATTTTAATATATTACTCATACTTACCTCCCTTAAGCCTTATCCGCGATTTTTTCACCGAACAAGCCTTGAGGCCGAACGATTAAAACCAGAATCAAAACAACAAAAACCATTGCGTCTTTGTATGTTGTTGTAAATAAAGTCACGTAAGCTTCGATCAGGCCAATCAGCAGGCTGCCGATAACAGCTCCCTTTATACTGCCGAAGCCACCAATAACAATACCGGCAAATGCCTTCAAAGAAAAAGTGTTCAGGGACTGGGAAACCAGGAACAAAGGTCCAGCCAGCATGCCGCCAATTCCAGAAAGAGCGAAGCTGATACCATAGGTTGCCGCGATAGTAACTACAGTCGGGATGCCCATCATTTCCGCAGCATAGCGGTCTTGAGCGGTCGCCTGCATTTGTTTGCCAATAAAAGACTTTTCAAACAGAATATATACGAAGGCTATCAGCAAAGTGGCAATGACGAGAATAAACAAATACTGATATTCCAGAGATGCACCGCCAAAACGCACCGCGCCTTCAACAATCGGCGGCAATCTCAATGGGAAAGGTCCCCAGAAGAATCGGACCGATTCATTAATTGCCATCGAAGCACCGATTGTACTGATTGTAACGGTCACCAGCCAGGCAGCATCTCTGAGCGGCCAGTAAACAGTCAGCATGAAAATTACGCTGAAAACAATATAGATAATAGTTGCCAGAAGCAGAGAAATAAGGAATGAGAACTGTAGCCGTTGAATAAACATATAGGCAATGTAAGCGCCAACTACGAAAACATCACTACGAGCAAAGTTCAGCACACCAACGGCTCCTGACAATCAGGATCAGGCCCATGGCCATCAAGGCGTAGATCATGCCCACGGACAACCCTGATACGAACAATTGTAATAACATACATCACCTCATCTGCTGACTGAAATTACTCAGCAGCAGGACGGGGACAATAGCGTAAATCGGAGTCGTATTGCCGTTTCAACAAATACGACTGAGACACTGCATTATGATAAGTGGCCTTTGTTAACGTTTGACGAGTTCTTGAATCTCGGCAACGCGGTTAACATTTCCGGTGTGGCGAACTGTGCTGTGGCGCAGATATGATCGTCTGCATTGGGGGAATAGATGGAAGCAACACTCTTAACATCTTTGAGTTTTTTGATGTTCTCATTGATGGATTTGGGGTCGGCGCTATTACCTGCTTCAATAGCCGCTTTAATCAGAACAGCGCTGTCCCAGGCACACTGTGCGGGCAGGTCAGGCTTCTTATTGTAGAGTTTTGTATACTCGTCAACAAAGCTCTTGCCTGGTTCGTCCTGAACAGTGGGTGTCCAGTCGCTGGCAGAGTACCAGCCATTGGCAGCATCGCCAGCATTTTCAATAACGATCTCAGAGCAGAACGTGGTTGAGCCCATCGAGGAACATCAAGGCCTGCTGTAGCTACCCGGCTGACAACTGCCGCCTTCTACCTGGTGAGCAACAGCGCGATCAGACTGTCATAGCTGCCATCTTTAATCTGAGCCAGCATGGGGGCATAGTTTTTCTCGCCAACAGCGTAGCCGAGGTCAAGAATATCGGATTCCGGTATACCCAGTTTTAGCAGTTCAGCCTTGGTCGCATCGGCGAGGCTCCCTGCTGAATGAATCGGTAGAATGCATAAGCAGGCTTTTTCGCCAAGCTGGTTAACAGAGGCGCGCGCCATTGTCAGACTGGCGAGACCGTCGCTGTAGCGGATCTGCCAGGAGGAAGTCATTTTTGAGTTGGGGAATCTTCACACTGCTGCCGCCGGTGAACGTAGGAACACCATATTCTTTGATGTAAGGTTCGATGGCGAGGTGTAAAGGCACCGAAGGTGCTGAGGATGACGCCATTGATGTCGCCACGGCCAGAACTTTCTGGTAGGCATTGGCAGCACTGGATTCGAGGCTTTTGGTCGTCTTCTTTACAAACAATCTCAACCTTGCCGATGATGCCGCCGCCAGCGTCATTCACCTGGTCTGCCCACATATCCATTGCCTCTTTAGCAAAGATACCGTTTTGGGCACGTTCACCGGTCATTGAGCTAACAACAGCAAGTACGATCTTGTCAGACTTGTCATAGGGATTGTCTGCAGAAGCAGCTGTTGTGCCTGCGGTACCACCTGTTGTACTCGCAGTCGCTGTGCTTCCTGATGCACAGCTCGCCAAAATGTCATAAATCATGAGCACTGCCAGAAGTAATGCGAATTTTTGTTTCTTCATGGGGAACTCCTTCCAGACTAAATATTTGTCATATTGCCTAGCTGTTATACAGCTTAAAGCCTGTGAAATAACATACCGCGAACGGTACTCTAAATTTGCACGGTTTTTCCAAATTAGAAAACTTTACGAATTTGCCTGAGGAATCAGATCTCGTAGCTAATCAATATTTATTTATCAATATTTGCCGCTCAGGATCAGATGATTTATTTTTTAGCTGACCAAAATATCCTGTAACGAGCATTACATATTTTCCTTATTTTGCTCTTGATGTCAAACATAAAAGCAAGAGCCGAGCCTGTTTCAGTTACTTCGAAACATTTGTTTCAGAATTATGTACGTATTGTGCTCACTAATAAACAAGAAAATTTCATATAGTTAAGTCTCTCGATTGATGTCTATCATTAATTTAAACAGACAACCTCATTCTCTAAGGTCCTCAAGTCAGTTACCGTAAATTGTCAGCAGTAGTAGTTAGAAAAGAAAATAGCTGCACCGGCATTTTTGCCGATGTAGCTATTTTTCCCTAACAGGATAGGATCAAAATTTATTTTTGCAGATTTGAACGCTGGCTTTAATTTAGATTTGTTACATTTTAAATTTGCTGTCAGGCACGTGCGCCGTAGGTGTTATTCATGTCAACTGAGTCGATATCAATACCGAGTGCCCTGGCAACCCCTTCACCGTAGGCAGGATCTGCCAGATAGCAGTGCCGGATGTGGCGCTTTTGCACTAGTTCTGTAGTTCCCTGCATATTTCTGGCTGTGTTCTCAAAGAGACGCTGCTGTTCGTCTGCCGGCATTAAGCGGAACAGTTTGCCCGGTTGCTCATAATAATTGCTGTCATCTTCACGGAAGTCGTAATTGTCCTCCGGCCCCTCACTTTCGTACGGCGGTGTCTTTTGCGCAGGGTCGTCCTTCCAGGTGCCGTAGGAATTGGGGTTGTAGTGCATCATTGAGCCAAAATTGCCATCAACCCGCATCGCACCGTCGCGATGGTAGGAATTGACTTCGACTATAGGCCTGTTTACCGGGATCTGCTGGAAGTTAACCCCAAGGCGGTAGCGTTGCGCATCACCATAAGCGAACAAGCGGCCTTGTAGCATCCGATCTGGTGAGTAGCCAATGCCGGGAACCACGTCAGCAGGATTAAAGGCTGCCTGTTCCACATCGGCAAAGTAGTTTGCCGGGTTACGGTTAAGCTCAAAGTACCCAACTTCAATCAGCGGATAATCACCCTTAAACCAGACCTTGGTTAAGTCGAAGGGGTTGTCAGGATGATTTCTGGCCTGCTCTTCGGTCATTACCTGGATATACATTGTCCATCTGGGGTAGTCGCCCTTTTCAATAGCTTCATACAGGTCACGTTGATGTGATTCGCGATCCATACCGACAAGCTTGCCGGCTTCCTCGTCAGTAAGATATTCAATACCCTGCTGTGTGACAAAGTGGAACTTGACCCAAACGCGTTCGTTTGCCTGATTAATCATCGAGAAAGTGTGTGAACCAAAGCCATGCATATGACGGTATGATTTCGGAATGCCGCGATCGCTCATGGTAATGGTTACCTGATGCAGTGATTCGGGAATCATGGACCAGAAGTCCCAGTTATTTTGAGCGGACCGCATATTTGTGCGCGGGTCGCGTTTGACCGCATGGTTCAGATCCGGAAAAAGCATCGGGTCCCTAAAGAAGAATACGGGTGTATTATTACCGGCCAGATCCCAGTTGCCTTCTTCAGTGTAAAACTTCAGGGCAAAACCGCGGATATCGCGCTCGGCATCAGCTGCACCGCGTTCACCGGCTACGGTCGAAAAACGAGCGAACATTTCCGTTTGTTTGCCGATTTTCGAAAAAATAGCGGCCTTAGTGTATTTTGTTATGTCATGGGTTACTGTGAAGGTACCAAACGCACCCGAACCTTTAGCGTGCATGCGCCTTTCCGGAATTACTTCACGGTTGAAATGGCTCATTTTTTCCAAGTACCAGGTATCTTCGAGCATGACATTACCGCGTCTGCCAGCGGTGCGAATGTTTTCATTATCTGCGATTGGCCTGCCGTTTACTGCTTGTAAAGGCTTCTTCGGATTAGAGTCTCTTCCGTCTTGATGCATAATTGATCCTCCTTGACCATTTCAAGTCTCATTTTTTTCATTCTTAGTTAACAGAGCCCATAAATTAATCAATTTCGATTTTGGGAAAATCAGTTACCATGCTATAATTTATAGAATGATTCTAATTTATAATAATTATAGAATCATTCTAATACAATGTCAATTTAATAAGAGGACCTATGGATTATAAAGATTATTCAAAAGAAGAACTGACAACCGTGCTTCAGGAACACGGGATTCAGCCAACAGCTTTAAGGCTTGAACTATTGGCTTATTTGTTGTGTGCCGGCGGGCATCCGACGCGCGAGGAAATACATGCGGCTGTCTGCCAGCCTGAAAGCAAGTGCTCGTTAGCAAGTATTTACAATATAATCAACCTGTTCGCTGAAAAAGGTTTGCTGGTCTCAATCCGCAGCGGTGACAATTTTGTTCGCTATGACGCTACCCTGGCTCCTCACGGCCACTTTCACTGCAGCAAATGCAATGAGATTTGGAACGTACCCGTTAATCTTGATCTTGAGCGGCTTTCTCAGCTGCAAGGCTTCAGATGTGACAGTAGCGAAATAGTTATTCACGGCGTTTGCCCTGAATGCCAAAAAAACAGCTTATAGTTTCTGCTATTAAAATGTATATTAATCAGGCAGGCTAACTTTTAAAAACTTATAGGGAATTGGGAAGTCTTTAGACCATGCTGAAGTTAATTATTGTTGACGATGAAAAAGTTATCCGGGACAACATTGCCAGTATAGTTGACTGGCAAAAATTCGGCTACAGGTTGGAAGCTACTTGTGAAAATGGTTTGGATGCGCTGACCTGTGCTGAGGAAATACTTCCGGACTTAGTAATTACCGATATTAAAATGCCATTTATGGATGGTATTGAATTAGCTAAGCGATTACGAAAGTTAATGGGCTCAAGTGTAAAAATTATTTTCCTGACTGGGTTTGACGAATTTGACTATGCACAGCAAGCAATAAATCTAAAAGCCGAGGATTACATCCTCAAGCCTGCATCTGCCGACATGCTGATTAAGGTTTTAACTGACGTTAAAGCGCAGATAGATAAAGAAGTTCAAATAAAACGTGATTTTCAACGACTTTCGCAATACTATGAATCCAGCATGCCACTACTTAGGAACAGCTACCTAAACAGACTCATTTCAGGTAAAACGCTTTCTCAAAGTAACGAAATAGCCTGGGAAAAACACGAAGGTTATTTGAACGCTGAATCCATAAACGGTAGATTTTTTCTGATCGCGCTCATTTGCATTGATCCTGAAAGCTTTTCCAAACCTGACGATGCAGCTGATCGTGAACTATACAACTACGCCGTTTTGAACATTGCTACGGAAGTTCTCTCAGAAGATACTGGAATAATTGTATTCCCGAGCGGGCAGGAAACTGTCGTGTTATTGACGGCTGAGGAACAAATTTCTCATGATTCAAAGAACAGATTGGACTCTCAGTTAGAAATAATTCGGCTTAGCATCGCAAAGTTTTTGCCGTTCAAAGTATCTATTGGTATTTCAAATCACGTTGAAGGCACCGAAAATATTCATGAAGCTTATGAAGCAGCAATCGCAGCTCTGCAGTACCGGATTCTGCAAGGTGGTAACCGCTTGCTTCATATCAGCGACTTTGAGACAGCCAATAATGATAGTATCCGGATTACCATCGAAGATGAAAATAAGTTAATCACAGCAATCAAGACTGGCCAACAGGAATTGATCTGTCAAGTTATCGACCAGGCTTTTCAACATGCGATAACCAAACAAGCCAGCCCAGTACAACTCAATAACTTAATTCTGTCCATTTATCTCGCAGTCTGGCGGGAATCTGAAGCAGCTAATATTGAAATAGATCCGGAGTGGACCCCTGCTGCACTTTCAGCCTTGCTGGAGTATCATGGGATTCAAGCCGTTATTGGAAAAATCAGGCAAACTTGCCTGGATGCAGCAAATTCTATACAAGACCGCCGAATTGACAGCAGTCGGTTTCTTGCTTACAAAGCCCGCGACTATATCGATCAAAAGTATGCTGATTCAAAATTATCAGTTGTTAAAATATGCAACTATTTAAATATCAGTTCAAGTTATTTCAGTGTCATTTTTAAAAAGGAATTCGGTGAACAATTCAGCTCGTACGTACTTAAAGTGCGGATGAACAAGGCGCGTGAACTAATTTTGGCGAACCGTGAAAGAAAAAGCTACGAAATTGCTTCTGAAGTTGGGTTTCAAGATCCACACTACTTTAGTTTCTGCTTTAAGAAATTCTTTGGAACCTCACCTACTGAGCTAAGAAAATCTAAATGAAGAACAAACGGCGAGAATTTAGAACACTGTCTTTTCGCACTGAGATAACTGCGATCATTTTGCTAATATCTCTGGCAGTTGCTTTCTCAATGCTATTTGCCTTTAACCGCCGCTATGCTGAAGCTTTGGAATCATCAATAATTGAGAACAGCAAAGTATTGGCAAACCAGGCTAGGACTAATATTGAAAGTTATCAAGCCGAGATGCTGAGTATTGCCTTACATGTTGAAAAGGCGTTAAACGAGAATCCTGACAGCATTGATTTGGTTATCGAAAAAATTCACGAGTTACTGGAGTACGTTGAAGGAATAACTGTCTTTGATTGGCAAGGTAAGGTTTTGTTCAGCGGTGCAAAAAAAAGCAAACCTGATTATAATATTCACAGTTCTGCCTGGATCGACGTCCGTGCTTTGTACAGTGATGGTTCATATTTTTCTGAGCCACATGTGCAGGACTTATCTGTCAGCAATTATCCCTGGGTTATCTCCCTAAGTCGTTTTATCGAGTGGACTGGAACCGACGGAGCGCGGGAACGTGGCCTTATCGTGGTTGATTTCGGTTTTGCCAGTTTCAAGAATATACTGGAAGAAGCTTCATCTCCTGAAGGTTATGCGTTTGTAATCAATCAGTATGCTGAGATTATTTATCATCCTCATCAACAATTGATCTACCTCGGCTTAAAGAGTGAGAATATTAGCTCTTTTGTGCTTGAAAAAAACGGTTCCGAAATCAGCAGTCGCAGCGGTGTAGACTCAGTTTATACCTATACCACGCTGGATTACTCTAAATGGAAAATTATCAATGTTGAACCATTAAAAAACGTTTATGCCTATGACGCGTTGATGAGCCGGGACATTTTCGCGATTGTAGTAATCATTGTTGTTTTCACAGTAATGTTGGCTTTTAACATTTCGCACCTTGTTTCAAATCCGATAAACAGACTGACCAAACTGGTTCGCCGAGTTTTTAACCGGGATTATAAGAACAGCGAAAAAAACGCGAAACATCTAGACTCTGTATTAACAGTAAATCCTGCTGCTTTTACCAATATTCAGGGGACCAGTGAAATCCGCGAGTTAGGCCAGGCTTTCGGAGAAGTATTGGAGCAAAACAGCAATTTGATGAAACAAATTATCAGCGAGCAAGATCAGCTCCGCGAAAGTGAATTAAGAGCTCTGCAAGCGCAAATCAATCCTCATTTTCTTTACAATACTTTGGATTCAATTGTCTGGCAAGCTGAAAACAACGAAACCAAAAGTGTTGTTACCATGACAACTGCTTTAGCTGAATTCTTCAGGTCAAGTATTAGCAGCAGTAATGATGTTCATCCCTTAACTGAAGAATTCAGACATGCCCGCAGCTATTTGACAATTCAACAACATCGTTACAAAGACAAGTTTGATTACGAGATTTTGTTGGGTGAAGGTACCGGCAACATAAAAGTAATTCGCTTATTACTGCAACCGTTTATTGAAAACGCAATTTATCACGGCATGGATGGTTTTCCTGACAAGTGTCACTTGATTATAAAATCCGGCTTAATAAACGACAGATTACGTTTACAGGTTATAGATAATGGCTGGGGAATGGATTTAAAGACCAATGGAAGCGTTTTAAACCTTGAACCGATAAAGGGCTCAGGTATTGGTATTAGTAATGTGCAAAAAAGAATCCAGCTAAAGTATGGCCCGCCTTACGGTCTTGAATTTTTCAGTGAACCGGAAGAAGGGACTACTGTGAACATCTGGTTACCGGCGGATGTTACTGAGAATCAAGAAAGCTAAGCTTAATCGTTAACTGGAATCGAAGCAGAGCAAGCCAGAGAGTAAGGAAAGTGATAACAGGAAAATGAAAAAACTTGTTGTTTTCGTCCTAATTATGGCAATCATATTTGTTGTGGTTAATTCGACTGTTTTTGCGCCCCGCAATCCATGGCAGATTGACCTTGTTTTGCGCGATTCAAAGCTCAGTTATTGGCAGGAAGTGGAAAAGGGCGCGCGTGATGCTGCCAAAGAACTTAATGTCACACTCAATGTGTTTTCAATAGAGTATGACAATGATTACGAAGCGCAAATAAGTCATCTTGTAGCTGCCTTAAACCGTAAACCTGACGCCTTGCTGGTTGCTCCTGTGCATGCGACTCGGCTCAACAACGCTTTGTCTAATCTGGCGGCTGCCAAAATCCCGGTTATATCTCTTGATTCCAAACTAGAGTGGGAGAGTGCAAAATCCAGAATCCTGAGCAATAATGCCCAAGCAATGCGCATGCTTGGTGACCAGATGCTTATTCATACAGGGATTGAAGGCAAAGCTGTCATAATCAGTTCAGATATAAATTCTGCAGTCAAAGAACGCGCACAACTCCTGACTGAATATCTGCAGCAAAATAGCAAGATAACCTTAGATGAATATTTAGATACACATATTGAAGCCGGTCTTGCTTATAGAAAAACACAAGAATTGCTGCAGGCTGAAAAAGATGTGAATATTGTTATTGCGCTTGATGCCCGTTCTACAATTGAAGCTGCTCAGGCCATAGCTGAACATATCGAAGGGCAGATTTCAGATGCTGCGAAGGACAGATCGTCAAATACTCCGGCAGCAACGGTTCCTGCTTTGTATGGTTTTGACTGTACAAATGAAAACGCTGTTTATATTGAAAATGATGTCATTAAATCTACTATCGTACAAAATCCTTACGTAATGGGTTATTTAGGGGTTAAGACTTGTTTTAATATTTTAGAGGGAGATTCAACACCGGCGATCATCTACACTCCAGTGATCACTTTGACCAAGGCAAATATGTTTTCCGGCATTAATCAAATCTTGCAATTTTCTATGGATTAGGAATTATCATACTGCCAGCAGATGAAAAAAAGCAAAACACAGTAGAATTTTCTATCAAGAATGGAGATTTTTTAATTTTTTTGCTTGAGCTTGATTACTATGATTAATCCTAAGCTCTAATAATAAGGAGGATTAATTCATGAGAAAGCATCGTATTATCAGTGTGTTTTTGGCTGTTTGTTTAATGCTTAGCCTGGCAGTTGTCTTTACCGCATGCGAAGGCGGCGAAGCCAATCAGCCAACCGGAGGTACAACAGCTGGAACTACCGCAGCTAACAGCAGCGCAGATTTTTTAACAACCCCTAAAGATCCATATACCGATCCCATCAAAATAGGCTTTGTCACAAACATGATCGCTCACAGTGTTCCTGTCGCCTGGTCAACAGGTATAGAGAGAGAATTGCAGTATTACCCCAATATCCAGTATCAGGCATTCGATGGCAAAAACAGTGCTGAAACCCAAGTTCAGCTAATGCAAGACTTGATTAACCAAAAATACGATTGCATTATTTTACAGGCATATGATGCGGCAGCCTTAGCACAATCCGTTGTTGATGCCGAAAAAGCCGGCATTCCTGTAATTAATCTTAACCTTGACGCTGACACATCACACACAGCCCTGATCTCAATGGTTGACTATGAAGCAGGTCAAATAGTCGCCGATGAGATTGCTAAAGCAATCAATGAGACCGGTAATGTAGTTATTATCCAGTCACCTCCGGGAGCTTCACTCGGTGTCAATCGCGAAAAGGGGTTCCGCGATCAACTGGCTGCCAAATATCCAAACATTAAAATAATCGGTGCTCAGAATGGTGAATGGCTGAAAGAGAATGCCATGACCATTATGAACAGCTTCATGCAGGCAAATCCACAAATCGATGGCGTTTTCGCTATTAATGACTCAATGGCTGAAGGTGCTGCGCTTGCCGCAGAAGCTGCCGGCCGTCTCAATGATATGGTTATCTGGGGCGCTGACGGTGAAAAAGACGCTCTGACAATGATAGAACAGGGCAAACTGACTGGTACTGTTTATACCAACTGCTTCCAGCAAGGTGAAACCGCCGCGCGTCTGGCTCTCTATGTAATGAGCGCTGGCATTGCCGGATCACCAAAGAACACAACTCCATTGGTAAAAATGGCTCCTATCCCTGTAACCAAAGATAATGTTGCTTCAATACAACCCGCCGATCGTTGGTAATAGCCTCTTAAGAATATTATTATCGACCGCTTAATAAATACGGCGCCTAAGCGGTGCCGTATTTATATTAAGCAGGAATGAGGTAGCTAATGAAACTGCAACATGCAACAGCACGCAAGTTAATATCCGCTGGTATTCTCTTGCTGCTGATGATATTTTTTACTCTCAATAGTGATGTTTTCCTGTCAGTCAGAAACATAAACACCATATTACGTGAAGCATCTGTACTGGGCATTGTCGCTGTTGGGATGACCTTTGTAATTATTACAGGCGGGATCGACCTCTCAGTAGGCTCAATAATGTCAGTTGTCGCCATGACGTGTATAAATCTGATTCGATTTACCGGCATCCCAGTTATATTAATTATCCTGATTGGAATTTTAATCGGTACAGCTTGTGGCGCAATCAACGGCTTAATAATATCTCGCCTGAATGTTCCTGATTTTATTGGCTCGCTGGCTACACAGGGGATCTTCCGCGGTCTCACCTTGATGATCGCGGTTAAACAGGGCGGACTGATTGTTTCAACTGGTATCAGGAATCCTTTTTATCTGTCCTTAGGGGATCAAGGTTTATTTGGGATATTCTGGGCTACTTGGGCCTTGATGTTTGTGGGTATACTTGGGCACGTAATTTTGCGTAAAACCAAGATCGGCATTTATTCTTACGCCATCGGTTCGAACCGTAAATCGGCAATGCTTTCGGGCATAAGTTTTGACCGTGTTAAGCTTTTTGTCTACAGCTTTTCCGGCTTATGCTGTGCCTTTGGAGGAATTTTTACATCAGCCCGGCTGCGCACAGCAACTGTTGAACTGGGTAAAGGCTTTGAGACAGATGTAATCGCGGCTGTCGTTGTTGGCGGCACTAGTATGCTGGGTGGCCGCGGTGACATTGTCGGCTCCCTGATCGGCGCGCTCTTTATCGCGGTATTAGACAATGGCATCCGGAAGTTCAATATCCACGCTGCTTACATGACTATGATGCGAGGTGTAATTATCCTTGTATTCGTTCTCTTTGACGCCTGGTATCAAAGACGCTACGAGCGCAAGCTTTTGAGTGTGGCTAAACAGGATATTGGAGCTGATCCAGTCAAGGAGGTGTCGCATGAGTGAGTATGCTCTCGAGGCGCGTAACATAAATAAAAGCTTTTCTGGTGTGCAGGTGCTGACTGATGCCCATCTTGAGATCAAGCAAGGAGAACTCCATGCTTTGATGGGTGAAAACGGCGCTGGTAAATCTACACTGATAAAAATCATTACTGGTGTTTACAGTAAGGATTCTGGAAGCATTTATATTAATGGCGAGCCTGTAAAAATAGAATCGCGCCTCGATTCCGAACGTAATGGAGTTGCCGTTGTGTTTCAGGAGTTAAGCCTGATTCCAACCTTAAGCGTTGCGGAAAACATTTATTTAGGTCGTGAGCCGCTCAACAAACTGAAGCTTGTTAACCACCGTAAACTGGTGAAGCAAGCAGATGCGTTAATTAAGCAATATTCCTTCCCTCTCAATGCAACTGATACAGTAGAAAGCTTAAGCATTGCAAGCCGACAGCTGGTTGAAATATTAAAAGCGTTGTCGACAGATGCCAGCCTGGTAATAATGGATGAGCCTACCGCTTCCCTTAATGCCCAGGAATCAGAAAGATTCTTTGAAATAATTGAAAGTCTCAAAGAAAAAGGTGTTAGCATCCTGTATATTTCCCACAGACTTGAAGAGGTGTACAGACTGGCAGATCGCCTGACAATCCTAAGAGACGGGTTCAACGTTAAGACCCTGGAAAAAGCAGAAATCATACCCGAGGAAGTTATTCGGCTAATGATTGGCAAGAGTATTGATATCCGAGAAGAATCAGGTAATTTGCGGATAAGTAAAAAAGAAATCGGGCTAGAAGTTAAAAACCTTACCGCAAAAGGTCGGCTTTCTGATGTCTCCTTTTCCGTACACCGCGGTGAAATACTAGGCATTGGCGGCCTTGTTGGTTCGGGGCGAACCGAGCTGCTGCGCTGTCTTTTCGGGGTTGATCCATTCGATTCCGGGGAGATTATTCTGGACGGCAAAAGCTATAGACCCTCCATCAGCAAATCGTTAAAACAGGGAATAGGCTTGATTCCGGAAGATCGGCGCACGCAAGGTTTCATCCCGATACTGTCTCAAACCAGGAATATTGCTTTAACAAGCTATGACCACTTAGCAAAAGCTGGTTTTGTCGCAAATCGCAAAGAAAAGCAGACCGCGGTTGGGGCAGTCGGCAAACTGGATATCCGTCCTGCTAATCCTGACATGAAAGTAATAAATATGTCTGGCGGCAATCAACAGAAAGTTGTTTTGGCCAAGTGGTTGATCCGCGATCTCAAACTTTTGCTGGTTGATGAACCTACTGCAGGTATCGACGTTGGAGCCAAAGACGAAATTTATAATCATTTAAATCAGCTGGCTGAATCTGGTGTTATGATCATTCTTGTTTCATCTGACCTGCCTGAGTTAATCAAGCTTTCGCATCGAGTAATTATTCTCCGCCGCGGTGCTAAAGTGATGACATTCGATACAGGCAGTATATCTGAAACTGATGTCCTTAGTGCATCATCAGGAATAATCCAGACGGAGGTCAGAAATGAACAACAATAATTCCGGTAAAAATAGCAACAATCCGGCCGGAAAGCCAAACAAAATTAATGAGCCTATGAATTTAAGTAAGTTTGTGAGTAAATTCCGACATATATTGATTCTGCTGGTTGTCATGATAGTTTTGACTATCATTAAGCCCGGTGTCTTTTTGACGCAGGACAACATTTCTAACGTATTGTGGGCAATATCAGTTTTTGGGATTATGACCTGCGGTACTATCAGCGTAATTCTGTCCGGCGGTATCGATCTGTCCATCGGCTCAACAGCAGGGTTAAGCGGGGTAATCATCTACAGGACATTTTTAGCCAGAGGGTTTAATGCCGAAGCAGTTCTGCCCGGCATCCTGTTAGCTTTGCTTGTGGGCTGTCTGATTGGTGTGTTTCATGGTTTAGTCGTCACTCAGTTTAAAATCCCGCCTTTTCTGGTAACTCTGGCAACCAGTTCAGTAATCAATGGTATCGCAATTGCAATTACCAACGGTGAGACATTCGGAATTCTCGAGCCTGAAGCTTTCCTGCGCTATGGCCGTGGCCAAAATCCAATTTATCTAATGGCGTTGTTTGCAATCCTAAGCTACATTTTACTAAACAAAACGGTCTTTGGCCGGAAAATTTACGCAGTCGGCGGAAACTCTATCGCCTCTGAACTATCAGGAGTTCGTGCGAACTTAATTACAACAACCGCTTATGTGTTATCTGGCTTTACAGCGGCTTTAGGCGGGTTGCTGCTTTCCTCCATGGCGCAACAGGCTTCTAGTATGATGGGCCGTGGGTACGAAATGGACGTAATAACAGCAATTGTAGTCGGCGGCGCCTCTTTAGCCGGCGGTGAGGGCACAATTCAAGGCGCCATATTTGGTGCTGTGTTAGTTGGATTGATCAATAATGGGCTAAACCTTATGAATGTTCCTTCAACTTATCACCCTGTAGTAAAAGGCGTTGTCATTATTGCTGCCGTAGCTTTTGACTTTTATATTAAGGAACGTGAGCAGCGGAACCCCAAAAGAGCATCTTCAACTACTTAATGGTCAGGACAGAGTTTAGTCAAAGCTAAATCTGCATAATCATTTCAGTTAAATCAATAGCAAAAACCGATTATATACTTATCCGGAATAAATCAGTAAGAGGTGTAAACATGAGAAAACTCATCGATTCGCATGTTCATATTTTCGAACATATCCGCGGCTTCGGCCGCAGCGGTGAGCTTCGTGCGCTAGGCCAGGGCTATGCCCGCTGGGCTACAGGTGAAACTATTAAAATTATTCCCAATGGGCTTGGCGATCGTGAATTTTTAGCGGAAACCGTACTCGAAATAATGGACAATAACAAAATTGAAAAAGCCGTATTACTTCAGGGTATTTTATACGGCTTTATGAACGAATATGTAAATGAGGTTGTAACGCGTTACCCGGAACGTTTTGTTGGCGCCGGCACATATGATCCTTATGCCCTGAATGCCGAGAAAATTTTCGATCGCCTTCTGAATGAGTTGTGTTATCGGATTATAAAATTTGAGCTAAGCGAAGGCGGCGGTTTTATGGGATTTCATGAATCCTTTGAAATCGACGGTGAACTAATGCTTTCATTTTGGGAAAAAGCGAATCGTAATAACCTGGTTGTGGTAATTGATATCGGCAGCCCTGGCATGAAAAGCTATCAATATCAGGCTGTAGCTAAAATAGCTCACAAGTATCCCGCCTTGCAAATTGTTATTCCACATTTAGGTGCGCCAACTTTAGCTACTGAAGCCGAGTACCTCAAAATGCTTAATACCATTGCACCTTGTCAGAATGTAGCTTTTGACCTGGCCGCACTCCAGTGGAATGTCTTCCCCGAAACAGCTCCGCATCCGACAGCATTGCATTACCTCTCGCTGGCGCATGAACTTATTGGCGCCAAACGTTTGCTCTGGGGCACAGATATGCCTTTTGTCCTTACCCGCTTTTCAATTGAAGACCTAGTAAGTGCAATTGAAAACAGCGGTATTTTCAGCTCCACTGAATTGGAAGACGTATTTTACTGGAATGCCGAGCGAATTTACTTTCAGGGTTAATTAATTCTATTCTGGTGCTTTTAAACCAAGATCAGGTATCATATTAGAGTCATTGTCTTACAAAAGATAATGACTCTTTATGTTGCAAGAAAGCATTTTGTGATACCTGAAGGAGAAGTTCTCAATGAAAACAGCTACAAAGGATCGTTTGAGTTATCTGCATAGTCCGCATAGCGAGCCGGCAATTACGGTTGAACCGGGAGAAATTTTTCGGGTAGAAACAGAGCTTTGTACCGGCAGCTGGCTGCAGAAAGTTGAGGATCGTTTCGACCCAAACAACCGTTCGCCGGGAAATCCTACAGTTGTTGTAAAAATCGCCGGCGCATTGCCGGGAGAAAGGCTTGCTGTTGAGATTCTTGACATCAAGCTTGGTCCGCTTGGTTATACAGGCTTTCAGGATACGCCCAATTCTGTTGCCCGTTTGATCTATAACCGCGATTGGGGTCTAACAACCCGCACAGTCAGAATTGAAAATAATGAGGTTCTGTGGAGCAACCGCCTGCGTTTGCCAGTAAAGCCGATGATCGGCACACTTGGCACTGCGCCGGCAACGGAGTCGCTGTCGAATACCAAGGCAGGACCGCATGGCGGTAACATGGATGCCCAGGAAGTTACGGTTGGCAGCACAGTCTATTTACCTGTAGCGGTTCCCGGAGCTTTGCTGCACATTGGCGATTGCCATGCCATTCAAGGTGATGGTGAGATTAATAACGGTGGGGGCATCGAATGCCGGGCGACTGTTACACTGCGAACAAGCCGGGTACAAAAACCAGCCCGCACAAACTGTGTCCGGATCGAAAATGACACCCACATAATGGCGGTAGCGTGCGAACGTTCCTTGGAGGAATCTTTTTATTTGGCGAGCCGGGAGCTTTTCTGCTGGTTGGTTGACAGCTATGACTTCAGTGAGGAAGAAGCTTATTTGTTGATGGGCCAGATCATGGAAGCTCGCTGCACTCAATTCGTAAATCCTACCCGAACCTATATCTGTAAGTTACCGCGCAAGTTCCTGATTCCCGAGTCACCGTAACCTGAGGCAGGTTGCATTGGCTGATTTCGTGATAGCATATTTGTATAGCACGTCAGTTTAGTAACGGATCAAACTGATTAGGGGGATTTGGTTATGAACAGGATTTCTGATAAAAATGATGCAAACGCGATAACCCCAGAAGCTGAACAACATTCCGACAATAAGCCGCAGAATGCAATTGCCCCGGAACAATCAACAGTATACTGTGAGGATTCACTGTTTCACCGCATTGCCCATACTGCCCAGAAGGCCGGCATCAGTGTAATCTATGCGGTGCTGATCATGTATTATACTCTGCAACAGCCATCAACTCCCTTGCTGGCCAAGCTTACTATTCTTGGAGCTCTTGCTTACTTTATCTCACCGATCGACTTCTTCCCTGACTTGTTGCCCGGGGGTTACGCTGACGATATTGCCATAATTATTGGTTCTCTTTTAACTGTTGGTATCCACGTAAATGATACCTCTCGCAAATTTGCCCGGGAAAAACTGCATGACTGGTTCGGTGATTATGATGCTGACCGTCTGTGCGAAATTGATGAAAAGCTGGACAGCAAAAAATAACACTAATAAACCTGCCAAGCATAGTATGAAAAAGCAATGGAACATATAGCATCCGTCAACGTCAAACAGCCAGAACAGCAACGCTGATGAACTTGTCACTTGCGTTGCTAAACTGGAGGTATGTTTATGAGACGTTTATCAAGTTTATTACTGGCACTTCTAATGAGTGTCGTGCTTATTATCGGCATGACTGCTTGTGCTACAATCACCGACTCCACTTTGACAACAAATCCAACAACTAATCCTGCCGGTTCAGAAACTACCGGTACTAAAAAACCAACGGACGGAACAAAGGAGCCGCACCCTTCAACGGCATCACCTAATATTAATTTGTTGGAGCAAAAATCTGCTGACTTAATGAAAACCGTCTTCGCTGCCGCTCGTCCGGGAAATCCTGCTCTGCCGTCAAAAGCAGCAAGCCAGGCTTATAATCGCTTCTCAGCTGCCTTATTGAAGGAATCAGCGAGCAATGACGGGAATGTGATGATTTCACCTGCTTCAGTGTTTCTCGCTTTGGCAATGACTTTGAACGGCGCCGATACTGAAACACGGGACGCAATATTGAAAACACTGGTAGATCAGGGTATTACCCGTGAAGAAATCAACCAGACCAGCCGTGACTGGATGGCCTTGCTGGACAAGACTGGTGAAAAAACAACTCTGAAGATTGCAAATTCGATCTGGTTTGATCAGGATTTTGCACCTTATATACCTTTCCTTCAGACCAATGCCGACTATTTCGGTGCCGGAGCCCGTAAGCTGAATTTTCGCGACCCTGAATCCGTCGATGTAATCAACAGCTGGGTTAATGAAGCCACCCGAGGTACGATCGAGGAAATTGTAGCTGAAACCCCAGAAGACGCAATCATGTATTTAATCAATGCCATCTACTTTAAGTCCGATTGGAAAACACCTTTCGATAAAGCTGACACACGCAAAAGAATCTTCAATAGTCCAGCCGGTCAAATTGAGGCAGAATTCCTCAATCGCATCGGAACTATGAACTGGTTTGAAACTAATGGGGCTGAGGGCGTGGCGTTGCCCTATGAAAATGAGCAATTCGCCTATTTTGCTTTGCTGCCTGCCGGGAATCAGACACCCCGTGAATGGATTGCCAAACAAAATGACTCTGCTTTGTTTATGGAACTCACCGGCCTGATGAAGAGCGATTCAGCAACATCTGTTGCCCTGTCCATGCCTAAGTTCGAATCTGAATACAAGGACAGCATTAAAAATGAACTGTCTAAACTTGGTATGGAAATCGCCTTCCTGCCGAACCGTGCTGATTTCTCACTGATGAACGAAAGCCGGACCAAGGATTTATTCATCGGCGATGTTATACACAAAACCTTTGTCCGAGTAGATGAAAAAGGTACTGAGGCTGCTGCAGTTACTTCTGTTGAGATACGAACAAGCGGTATGCCGATGTCAGAAAAAGAGCTTGTCTTCGATAAGCCGTTTGTCTACGGTATTATGGACCTCGATGCCGGCATGCCATTGTTTGTAGGGATTATGGAAAAGCCGGAAGCTTAATTGACTAGATAAACCGATAGATCAAAGATTTGAAAAAAAACCGGCCTTTGCTGTAAAAGTGCAGCAAAGGCCGATCTTCATTTGTTCAGTCATCAACTGCTTTTTGTGAATGCTTAACTTAGGAAATCAAACCTTTTTCTTTAAGGAACTCACGGGCTACAACACTGGGTTCTTTCTCGTCAACAGCCACTTGAGCATTCATTTTCTGCATCTGTTCCGTATCAATCAGGCCCTCCACCGAATCAGCAATTTCTTTAATTTCTGGATATTTATCCACTACGTCCTGACGCAGAATCAAAATACCATTGTAAGGCGGGTTGAATTCCTTGTCGTCTTCCAACACCTGCAGATCCTGGGCTACAAGCTGTCCATCAGTCGTATAAACATTGACGGCATCCACTTCATTTTGAGCTATAGCCCGGTAAATCAGGCCGATATCCATTGCAATGGCTTCCTTATATTCAAAGCCGTAAAGCTCTGTATATTCTTTGTAACCCTGGCCGGGATAGTTGAGCCAGGTCTGGTCAACAGCCAGCTTCATGTTGGGGGCAAAGGCTGCCATATCGCTTTGAGTCTTGACGTTGTTAGCCTCTGCCCAGGTGCGGGGTACTGCGATTGCATAGGTGTTGTTATAGCCAAAAGGCGGTGCTACATACATCTGGTGTTTTTCGGACATCAATTCTTTGGTTTTGGCAAAAACCGCATCGGCGGAGCGGTATTCCTCTGTTTGTTCCTGTTCAAGCAGACCCAAAAAGAGTGTGCCGGTAAAGCTGGTAAACACTTGCAGATCGTTGCTCTTGGTAGCTTCGAAGCCGGCGTTTGAGGAGCCCAGGCTGCGTACATGTTCCACCTTGTGGTCGGTTTTCTCTTCAACCAGAGCTTTAAACAGTTCGCCCAGTATTTCAACTTCCGCATAACCTTGTGTGCCGATCTTGAAAGTGGCACCAGTTGCACTATCGCTGCTGCCACAGGCAGTTAATGGTACTGCCAGCAGAACGAGAGCTAGAATCGCGGAGAGAATAGTTTTAAATTTTCTTTGCTTAGTATTTTTAGGATTATGGTTACTCATAAAAACCTCATTTCCTTCTTATTAGTATGACTGCAAAAATTGCCTGGTTTGACATTATTGCTATTTTTTTAATTGCAGTAACTGCGGTTATTCGCTTTTGGCAGTTGTGATTTTTTGATTGCCATTTACAGCTTCAACACGTAAACCGCGTGGGATCAGGCGTTGCTCCAGACGGCCGAGCAGGTTGTCCGCCAGAAGAGCCATCAGAGCGGCAGGTACGGCACCCAGCAACAACAAATCGTTACGGAAAAAGTTGAGGCCGCGAACAATGTATGAGCCAAGCCCGCCGGCTCCGACATAAGCAGCAAGTGTACCAGTTCCAATACAGATTATCGTTGCAGTACGAACGCCGCTCAGGATTACGCTAAGTGAAAGCGGCAGTTCTACTAAAAGCAGCCGCTGCATGTTGGTCATACCCATGCCCAGAGCCGCTTCCTTTAGGAAAGGGTCAACACCCTTGATGCCAACCAGCGTGTTGCGCATAATCGGCATTAATGAATATAGGAACAATGCTGTGATCGCGGTTCGTGGTCCGAGGCCAAGGCCGCCGACCAGCAACAACACCAGCAATGCCAGGCTGGGAATTGTCTGAATAATATTCACAATCGTCATGGCGACTTTTTCGAAACCGCTATGCCGCGAGGCGATAATTCCCAGCGGCACAGCGACGAGAATCGCTAGTGTGACCGGAGTAATAACCAGCAAAAAGATATGGTCGGTCAATGCTGTCAGAAACTCCTGTGGATTACCGCGCACAGTATCATACATTTTATATATCAGCGGCAAATTCCTTTCGATCCAGCCTGCTGTACTGCCGCTCCCAGAAAGAGCGAACAGAATACTTGTCATTGTCATATTTCAACACGCTCCTCTTCTGTTGTCGTGTTTTGCTCAGTAGTTGTTTCAGTTCCGTTTGAGCTGGTATCTGGATCCGCCCAAAGAACATCGGACAGAACACTGACCAGGCTCGCCCGCGTAATCAGACCCTTAAGCTTGTTGTTTTCATCCACAACAGGCAGATAGCCAATTCTCTTTCGTGCCATAAACTGAACAGCATCGCGCACTGATTGGCCTATGGATATGGCCGCTGGTTCGCCTTTAATCACGTCGCGCACCCTGCCGCCTTTAAGCAGACCCTGCTGGAGATCTTTGATCGTGACTACGCCCAGCAAGACTCCTCGATGATCAATCACCATCAGGCTGTCAACACGGCGTTTACGCATGCGGTCCAGCGCTTCGGCAACGCCGCGTTCAGGTTCAATCGTTACAGGATCCATTATCATCACGTCATCGACGCTGACGTCCTCCGGTGAGCTGAGCATCCGGGCCTTGCCAATAAAGCTGGCCACGAAATCATCCGCCGGGTTGCGCAGCATTTCCTCAGGCGCTGCAGCTTGCACAATTTTACCTTCACGCATCAGGACAATCCGGTCAGCGATTTTCAGCGCTTCATCCATATCATGCGTCACAAAGACAATCGTCTTTTGCAGCCGGGTATGCAAATTAATCAGCTCATTCTGAAGTTGTTCGCGTGTAATCGGATCCAGGGCGCCGAAAGGTTCGTCCATCAGAATGATGTCAGGTTCGGTCGCCAGAGCACGCAGAACGCCTATCCGCTGCTGTTGCCCGCCGGAGAGTTCGCGCGGATACCGTTCCATATACTCTTCCGGATTCATATCGATCAGACTGAGTAATTCAGCAGCGCGTTCTTTGCAGCGGCTTTTACTCCAGCCCTGCAATCTGCCCACAACGGAAATATTGTCGCTGATTGTCATGTTCGGGAACAACCCGGTTTGCTGAATAACGTAGCCAATGCCACGCCGCAGCTTTATCGGATCCTGTTTCAAGATGTCCTGACCGTTGACGATTATTTGACCATTGTCAGGTTCTATAACCCGATTGATCATTTTCAGGGTGGTTGTTTTACCACAACCTGACGGGCCGATCAGGGTTATTAGTTCGCCCTTGTTTATTGTTAGATTCAAGTGGTCGACCGCATTTTGGCCACCATAAGATTTTACAACATCAATTAGTTGCAGCAGAAGAACCCCTCCGTTCATGCACATTTGGAATCAGGAGCCGGCTGTGCAAACCGACAACTTATACACTAACCCCTAAGTTTTAGGTTGTCAAGGAAAATCAGGAAATTCCGTCATATCAGAGACACTTTTCTGCTGTTTGAGTCTTCCAATAGCTAGATACACCAAACAATAGCTGATTTGTGAACAGCCATAATTTACAATAATAGTGCCTTTATTGAGCTTCCAGACAATAAAAAGGCCCTTTGTGGATATCTTCAGAGTGAATCCACAAAGAGCCTTGAGGTTATAAGTTTAGTTTTCGGATTAAGCTTAGTTCGCTTCGGCTGAACGGGCAGGCAACAGTTATTCTTCTGTCGCAGGCTCAATTTCAATTGAGGCGATTTTTTGTTCCTCAACCGGCCGGTCCTGGCTGCCGGTTTTGGTCGCAGCGATTTTATCGACAACATCCATTCCTTCGATCACACGCCCGAACGCCGCATACTGGCCATCCAGATGCGGGGAATCCTGGTGCATGATAAAGAACTGAGAACCGGCGGAATTTGGGTTCATGGAACGAGCCATCGAAATAACACCGCGGCTGTGTTTAAGTGGATTAGAAATACGGTTTGCTGAGAATTCGCCGGTTATTGTGTAGCCCGGTCCGCCCATGCCTGATCCTTCCGGGCAGCCGCCCTGAATCATAAAGCCTTTGATAACACGGTGAAAAATCAAACCGTTATAAAATCCACGCTCCGCCAATTTAATAAAATTTTCCACCGTAATCGGTGCGGCTTCATGGTCGAGCTCTATCCGGATTTGACTGCCGTCACTCATGGTCAGTTTTGCGATTCGCTTTTGCATAGAAATCCTCCATCTGAAATCTGGTTTAGTTTTAATGAATTCAGTTTAATCAGTTTGGTTTTTCAGTCTTTATAGTTTCTCAGTTAAATCAGTATAGCAGGTCAGGAATGATTGACGGTAACAACTAGAGAATATCCATATTTTTCCGCAATAGCTGGTCTTTCATATCCCAAAGCTGTTGAGACAAGTCAACATAATAGGTTTGCGGATTCTCGAAGCGTCGGATGGTATCCCAGAGCAGCTCCAGTTCACGCTTGCAATGCGAACGGATTTCTTCAAGCGACACCCTATTATAAACCAGTTTCCCGGACTCGAAGATTGGCACAAGCAACTTCCGCAATTTGAAGTTAGTCAGTACTTTGCGTTTGTAGGTATGAATTGGATCGAAAATTTCGTATGGCTGGCTTTCATCAATAACCTCGCCCGCAACTGTGATAACGTCGGCTAAGGCCATGTCGGTGCTTTTATCAAAGAAACGCCAGACTTCTTTGTTACCGGGGTTGGTCATTTTGCCGACATTGTCAGAAAATTTCATGCGCGGCAGGATTTCGCCATTTTTCTCAATGGCAGCAAGTTTATAAACCCCGCCAAAAACCGGCTCGGCCCTGGCTGTGATCAACCGCTCACCAACACCATATGAATCGATTGCGGCTCCCTGATGCAAAAGATCACGGATCAGATATTCATCCAGGGCGTTGCTAACTGTAATTTTACAATCCTGCAAGCCCGCCGCGTCCAGCATCTCCCGAGCCTGGACTGTAAGGTAGGTTAAGTCACCGCTGTCTATGCGTACACCCTTAAGCCGGAAACCTTGCGGTTCAAGCACTTCCCTGGCAATGCGAATAGCGTTGGGAATGCCTGATTTTAAGGTATTATAGGTGTCGACCAGCAGAACTGTTGATTCAGGGTAAGACATCGCATAGGCTTTGAAAGCCTCGTATTCAGTATCAAAAGTCTGCACCCAGCTATGCGCCATAGTTCCGGACAATGGCACACCGAATTGGGCACCGGCCATGGTGCAGGAAGTGCCATCTACCCCGGCGATGTATGCCGCTCTGGCCCCAAGCACAGCTGCGTCGTAGCCTTGGGCGCGGCGGGCACCAAACTCATAGACTGCCCGGCCTTTGGCAGAACGGACGATCCGTGCGGTTTTAGTGGCTATCAGTGACTGATGGTTAATGGTCACCAACAACATCGTCTCGATCATCTGAGCCTGCAGCAACGGCCCCCGCACTTTTACAATCGGTTCGTTGGGGAAAATCGGAGTTCCTTCCGGAATCGCCCAGATATCACAGCTGAATTTCAGGTCACGCAGATAATCGAGAAATTTCTGGTCGAAGGTGTTTAGGCTAGCCAGAAAGGCCAGATCGTCTTCACTGAAATGCAGCGTTTTCAGGTAGTCGATCATCTGTTCCAGGCCTGCCATGATCGCGAAACCGCCATCCTGGGGTACATTGCGAAAAAACAAGTCAAAATAGGCGATACAATCATCGATTTTGTTGTCGAGGTAGCCTTTGGTCATAGTCAACTCGTAAAAATCTGTCAGCATCGTCATGTTGGTTTTGTCTGTCCAGCGCAAGCTATACATCCTGTTTTCCTCCTACAAACCATTTCGGTGAAACGGTGTCTGTTTCAGCAAAGGGATTATTGTCATATTCAACGTCCAGTAAATATAACCCACAAGCGGGCATAGTCTTGCCTGCTTGAAGTCTGTCTCTGGAGTGCAGTATGCCTGTAATGTCTTCCGGTTTAGTTTTCCCCAATCCTACTGCTACCAATGTACCTGTTATTATGCGCACCATATGGTAAAGAAATCCACTACCGCAGATCTCAAAACTTATCAGATTACCCTCTTTCTGTACGTCCAGACGGTCAAGGCGACGGACTGGCCTGCGCACGACCGTTTTACTCGTGTCCCGAAAAGCCGAAAAATCATGTTCGCCCAATAAGTAAGGCAGAGCTTCACGTATTGCATCAATATCCAGCGGTGTCGGCAAGTAGGCTGCACGACCGGCCAATAAAGCTGAAGGAATCCGCGATTGGTAAATCAGATAGCGGTAGGTTTTTGCCACCGCACCGAAACGCGCATGAAAAGAATTGTCGACTTCAGCCGCTGCCTGTGCGACCAGGTCATCTGGCAGTAAGCTGTTAAGGGCATAGGGCAGGCGTTCTGCCGGGATAGTTCCAGTGGTTGAAAAATGTGACACGTGATTATGGGCGTGCACACCGGCATCGGTACGGCTGGAGCCGATCAAGCGGACTTCTTGCTTGAGGACGCGGGCTAAAGTTGCCTCGAGCACAGCTTGTACAGTTCGTTCTTTTGCCTGGGTTTGCCAGCCATGGAACTCGCGGCCGTCATATTCTGTAAGCAAAGCAATCCGGCGCAACTGCCTGAGCCTGGAAGATTCGTGATTTTGTGCAAATACTGTTTCACTGGTTTTGTTCATTATTAACCGGCCTGTTCTGCCTGCAGGCTCTTTGCCGCCATCAGAGCAGCTCCGATAATCCCGGCATCATTGCCAGTTAATGCCAGCTCAATCCGCGGTTTCTGCACGCCGTCCGGTAAGAACGCCAAGTTCAGAGCACGTTCTCTGACCGGCAAAAGCAATGGTTCGCCTTCACCGGCAATACCGCCGCCCAGTACTATAACTTCGGGCATGCAGAAGTTGATGATATTGGCAATTCCCTCCGCCAACATTGTTAAGTAGCCATCAACTACAGCTGATGCTACTGCATCACCCATACGGCTGCCGATAAAGGCTGTTCGTCCGTTGGCTTTGCCGCCGTTTTCGGCAATAAGCCGAGGCAAAACAGAATCAGGGTGTCCGGCAGCAGCGCGATGGGTTTCGCGCACCAGTGCAGTAGCGGAGGCATAGACCTCGAAACAGCCGCGGCGACCGCAGGTACAGGGTTCGCCGCCGGCGATTAAAACCGTATGACCAAGTTCACTGCCGGCGCCATTAAAACCAGCGTCGATGTTGCCGTCACGAATTATCCCGCCGCCAACACCAGTTCCCAGGGTTACAGTAACACTGCTGGCACTGCCGCGGGCGGCGCCGGCAACAGCTTCAGCAAGAGCTGCGCAGTTGGCGTCATTGCCTAAATAAAACGGCAGATTGAATAGTTGGCTAAAGGCAGAGCGGAAATTCCAGCCATTGAAGGTGGGCAGATTTCCTGCGAAGATAATACATCCGGTTACATTACTAGAAGTACCCGGAGAGCCCAGGCCAATAGCAGTAATACCGGCAGGTGTAAGGCCGGCGCTGGCGATGGTGCGTGCTGCGAGATCAGCTATATCAGCGAAAACAGCCTGCGGTTCGCGGTCTACTACAGTTTTGATCTGATCCTTGCTGTGAACCTTGCCGCTCTCATCCACGACACCTGCTTTGGTGCGGGTACCGCCAAGATCGATGCCAAGATACAGGTTCATGCAGCTACTCCATTTCCGTACTTTGTGGCCATTATTTGTATGGCAGTTTTTTTGTTTAAGCCAATCGGCTTAGCCCAAAAGGCTGGTATATTCAAGTACTAGCAGGAATGCTGCTGTCACCCCGAAACCGACGCTGAAAAGCAGATCCTCGCGGCTGAAGCGCATAATGCGCAGACGTGTACGGTTCAAACCGCCGCGGTAACAGCGCGCCTCCATGGCCACTGCCAGCTCATCTGCGCGCTTAAAGGCACTGACAAAAAGCGGAATAAGTACGGAGACGAGTCCTTTAGCTTTAGTGATCAGGCCGCCTGTATCGTAATCTGCACCGCGTGATGACTGCGCTTTCATGATTTTGTCCGTTTCCTCCAGTAAGGTCGGGACAAAGCGCAGGGCAATTGACATCATCATTGACATTTCATGCGCCGGAAAACCGAAGCGTGTCAGCGGTGTCAGCAGCCTTTCCATAGCATCAGCGATCAGGATCGGTGTTGTTGTCAGAGTAAGCAGCAAGGTAGTGCCGCTGATCAGCATAATCAGCCGCAGGGCCATGCGTACAGCAACTTCAACACCTTCGTAAGTAATGTTCAGTGGGCCGATTTCAACCAGAATGCGGCCTTGAATTGTGAACAGATTCAAAATAAAGGCAAAAGCCAGAATAAAGAGAATCGGCTTGAGGCTCTGGATCATTTGGATCACAGGTACCTTGGAAAGCAGGATCAGCGCTAATAAAACTAAAATGCTTAATATCAGGGGAACAGGTTTACTTATCAAAAAAATCAAAACCATGTAGGCGATCACTAAAATCAGCTTGAGTCTGGGGTCAAGGCGATGAATCAGCGAATCAACAGGATAGTAGCGTCCGAGCGTGATATTGCCAAACATATTGCTTAAACCCCTTTCTGCGCTGCAGCAGCACGGATCAGAGCGGCAGCGGCGTCATCTGAGGTAAAACTGCTTAGTTGCAGCCCTGGAATTCTGTCTGCCAGCTCTTTTAGAAAAGAGGCAGACATCGGTAACGGCAGGCCTGCTTCATTCAGCTCGCTTTCATCAGCAAATACTTCCGACGGCGTACCGATTGTGTGAACGCGGCCATTATTTAGTACCAGAACCCGGTCACAAAGCCGGGCGATATCTTCCATACTATGAGAAACAAGAATAACAGTCACACCCATAACCCGCAGATGATTGGCGTAACCAAGAATCTCATCGCGCCCGGCTGGATCCAGACCCGCTGCAGGTTCATCAAGCACCAGGATCTGAGGCTTCATTGCCAATACACCGGCTATTGCCGCCCGGCGTTTCTGGCCGCCGGAAAGTTCAAACGGTGAACGGTCAAGCTCTTCGTCGGTGAGGCCTACAATGCGGGCTGCCGCAAGTACTCGCTGCTCAATTTCGGTCATTTCCAGACCCATGCGCCTGGGGCCAAAAGCTATATCCTGAAATACAGTTTCTTCAAACAGCTGATGCTCCGGATACTGGAAAAGCAAACCAAGCTTTTGCCGGATTTTCGGAATATCTTCATTAGAGGAAGCATCCAGGCCGATGACGTTGACCGAACCAGATTGGGTGCGAAGCAGCCCGTTTAAGTGTTGAATCAGTGTAGATTTACCCGAACCGCTTTGGCCCATTACCCCAAGCAGTTCGCCCCTGTAAACAGTAAAGGATACATCCTCCAAAGCTTTGCGTGCCATAGCGGTGCCGATGCTGTAGGTGTAATCAAGGTTCTCCACCGTAATAACTGCTTCAGTTTGTGGTTGAGGCCGGGCATTTGCTTCCGCAGCTGCTTTCACTTGGGCGACGGCGTTGCTGAGTACTTCGGGGCCGGCGTTATCAAGCATGCGCACAATAGCTGCGCCTGCAGTTTTGGCTTCAACCGCTTCAAGCGGTTTGAGCTGTTGCTGTGTCAAATCAGCGATCTGGTGCGCTATGTCAGTGTGGGTAGGCACGTCAAGGCCTAAGGACTTGACGAGAGCGACCTGGTCGAAAATCTGGCCGGGTGTGCCGGAAGATACAATCCGCCCTTCAGACATCAGGTAGACCATATCGGCAGCTAACACTTCCTCCATGTTATGGGTAATGTTTATTACAGTCATGCCTTCTTCACAGATCAAGCGGTTGACTAATGCCATAAAGTCTCGTCTGCTGTTGGGATCAAGCATAGAAGTTGCTTCGTCCAGAATCAGGCAGGAAGGTTTCATCGCCAAAATGCCGGCAATTGCAAGTTTTTGTTTTTGTCCGCCTGAGAGCAAATGAGGGGCGTGTTCGGCATAAGCTTCAAGGCCGACAAACTGCAAGGATTCATCCACTGCTTCCCTGATTTTCGGCTGCGGATAACCGAGATTCTCCGGGCCGAAAGCCACATCTTCTTCGACAGTTGTTCCCACAATCTGGTTATCGGGGTTTTGAAAGACCATCCCGCAGCGGGAGCGGATGTTCCATACCTGATCGTCGTCACTGGTCAGCATGCCGCTGACAATAACTGTCCCTTTAGAGGGCAGTTCGAGCGCGTTGATCAGGCGTGCCAAAGTAGACTTGCCAGATCCGTTGCGGCCAAGGATAGCCACATGGCTGCCTTGTTCTATGGCGATGCTGACATCGTCAACAGCAAGCAACGGATTTTGGCCGCCGCCCTGGTAAAGATAACTTACCTCGTTGATGTCAATGAAATGCTCCATGAACCTCACTACAATCAATTAAAAAATACGGGGACAGGCAGTCCGCCTGTCCCCGTTCAGTTGTTGTTCCGATCGGCCGGGCTGCTCGTACGGTTTCTGAATCTTCATTCACACCGGCCTGACGGCAATCGCGGTGAACCCGATAATCCGGTTAAAACCTGATCAGACGAGTTCCAGCAGAGCCATTTCGCAGGCATCGCCCCTACGGGCGCCCAACTTGATTATACGTGTGTAGCCACCATCGCGGCCCGCATAACGGGGTGCGACATCGGCGAACAGTAGATTAACCGGGTTAATGACATTGCCATTCTCATCGTGGCTTTTGTTCAGCCAGTTAATCATATAGCGCCGGGCTGCCAGCCTGGACGGGCTGTCCACCTGGGACATTGCGCTTTTGGTTTCGCGCTCTACTACGTCAAAAGCACGGCCATTGATTGAAGTCGCGGATTTAAGCACCTTGCGGCCTTTGCCATCCAGCTTGGCACGGGTAACTTTTATTTCACGCGTTGTAAAGTTGTCCTTTTCCTGAACGGCGAGAGTGATGAGCTTCTCTGCAATCCGGCGGACTTCCTGGGCACGGGCTTCGGTTGTTTTAACCTTGCCGGTGACGATGAGGGTTGTAACCATCCCTCTGAGTATGGACATACGCAAATCTGAAGCGCGTCCAAGTTTTCTCTGACCAGGCATCTGGTACCTCCTAAACTGTTCAGCTCCGCAGCGCTTTTACTCTTCCGAGGGCGCGAGCGAAAGACCGAGTTCTTCTAATTTCTGAATGACTTCTTCGAGCGACTTTTTGCCGAGATTGCGGACCTTCATCATGTCCTCCTCGGTTCTGGCCACGAGATCGCCGATCGAATTGATGCCGGCGCGCTTCAGGCAGTTATAAGTCCTGACAGAGAAGTCAAGGTCTTCGATGGCTGTAGTATAGGTTCCGGGGTTGCCGTCGGGCTCAGCCGGGTCATTGAAGGTGGAGCCATCATCAATATCAGTCAATGCTTTGAACAGGCTGAGGTGTTCACTCAGGATGTTCGCGGCAAGGCTCAGGGACTCGTTTGCTTCAATAGTGCCATCAGTCCAGACCTCAAGGGTCAATTTGTCATAGTCGGTGAACTGGCCAACACGTGTGTCTTCAACAAAATAGTTGACCTTGCGCACCGGGGTAAAGATAGAGTCGACAGGAATCACACCGATCATTTGGGTCGCGATTTTATTGCGCTCGGCAGTGTTGTAGCCACGGCCCGAATTTACTGTGAGTTCCATAAACAGGCGGCCGTCACCGTTAAGTGTCGCGATCGGCAGGTCAGGATTCATGATCTCAACTTCGTCGTCGGTAACTATGTCAGCAGCTGTAACAACTCCTGTACGGCCTTCTTCTGTGCTTATATATATTGTTTTGGGACCGTCTACGTGCAGACGAACGCGAATCGCCTTTATATTAAGGATGATTTCCGTCATGTCTTCGATCACGCCGGGGACGGTCGCGAATTCGTGCAGTACTCCATCAACACGGATGGCTGTAACTGCTGCGCCGGGCAGTGATGATAGCAGAACACGCCGCAGCGAATTGCCCAGTGTTATTCCGTAACCACGCTCCAACGGCTCAACAATGAACTTACCGTAGTTAAGATCATCGAGGTCGTCCGCGCGTTCTATCATCGGTTTTCTAATCTCGATCATGTAGGCCTCCTTCATGCGCCAGAAATGACATAAGATGCATGATCACTCGCCTTACTTGGAGTAGAGCTCGACGATCAGTGTCTCACGAACGTTGACATCAACATCTTCACGGGTCGGCGCCTGGGCGATCGTACCGGTCAGTGTTTCAGCGTTAAAGGTAAGCCAGCCGGGAACCGGGCGGTTACCGACGTCAGCGAATTTCGGCGATTTGCGTGAAGATTCGCGAACAGTGATGGTATCACCCGCAGAAAGGATCATAGACGGAATGTCGGCCTTCTTGCCGTTTACCTGGAAGTGCCCGTGTGTAACAAGCTGGCGGGCTTCAGGACGTGAAGCTGCCAAGCCCATACGGTAAACAACGTTATCCATGCGTGTCTCGAGCAGGAACAGCAGGTTGTCGCCGGGTTTGCCTTTCAGTTTGCTGGCACTATCGAATGTTTTACGGAACTGCTTTTCCAGCAAACCATAAAAACGTTTTGTTTTTTGTTTTTCACGCAACTGGGTACCGTACTCGGAAACCTTCTTGCGGCCCTGGCCATGCATGCCGGGAGCAAAGCTTCTGCGAACCACCGGGCACTTGCCGGTGTAGCATTTCTGCCCTTTCAGGAAAAGCTTTTCACCCTCACGGCGGCAAAGCCTGCAGGTTGCATCTGTATATCTTGCCATGGGTTTATTACCTCCTGATCAGACTCTTCTTCTTTTCGGCGGTCTGCAGCCATTATGAGGGATCGGAGTGACATCTTTAATCAGAGTCACATCGAGTCCTGCGGTCTGCAGTGCGCGAATAGCTGCCTCACGGCCTGAGCCGGGGCCTTTGACGAATACTTCAACCGTCCGCATGCCGTGGTCTACAGCAGTGCGGGCAGCTTGTTCAGCTGCCATCTGAGCGGCAAACGGGGTGCCTTTACGGGAACCCTTCATACCCATGCCGCCGGCGCTGGCCCAGGAAATGGCGTTGCCGACCGGGTCAGTGATGGTGACGATTGTATTGTTAAACGAAGAATGGATGTGAGCAGAGCCACGATCAATATTCTTGCGTTCTCTTCTTTTCGGGCGGACTGTGCCCTTCTTGGTAGCCTTAGCCATGAACGTGCCTCCTTATTTTCTCTTGCCTGCGACATTGCGCTTCGGTCCCTTGCGGGTGCGTGCGTTTGTCTTAGTACGTTGTCCGCGCACAGGTAAACCTGAGCGGTGACGACGGCCGCGGTAGCTGCCGATTTCAGTCAGGCGCTTGATGTTCATAGCTATTTCCCGACGCAGGTCGCCTTCGACGTGGTGGTCATTTTCAATAACCTCACGGATTTTCGCGAGCTCTTCGTCTGTGATGTTTTTCATGCGGGTATCGGGATCAATACCACATTTTTCCAATATCTTATTGGACTGTGTTCTGCCGATGCCGAAAATCGATGTCAGCGCAATTTCAACGCGCTTCTCGTTCGGCAGGTCTACTCCGGCAATACGAGCCATCTTTTATACCTCCATGGGATGACGGTTTACTACTAATATATCTATATCTGCAAACACGTAGGGAAGAACAACAGTCCGTATGCGGGCTGAAGCAGCCGCTTCCCATTAAGTCGTGTGTTTTCCGGTTCAAACAGGGTGAGTTGTTTGCTCAGCCCTGTTTCTGCTTGTGCTTGGGATCACTGCAAATCACCATTACGCGCCCTTTGCGGCGGATGATTCTGCATTTTTCGCACATTGTCTTTACTGACGGGCGAACTTTCATTTGTTTCCTCCATTCCTGACTGCTTTACAATCAAGAGATTTGTCGCCGTTTGGCGCATGCTATGATATTCTACCAGATTTCTTGACAAAATCAAGGTATTTGGCGGTTTAAAGCGGTTAATTCTTTGAGAAGGATTCACAGCGGCGGCTGGAATCCCAAAGTTGTTATTTCGCGCGCCAGGTTATCCGGCCGCGCGACAAGTCATAAGGTGAAAGCTCAACAGTAACTCTGTCGCCGGGTAGGATTTTAATGTAATGCTGACGCAGTTTGCCGGAAATATGAGCGATTACTTCATGACCATTCTCCAGTCGAACTTTAAAAACGGCATTCGGCAGTGTATCGGTCACAACTCCCTCAACTTCTATAGCGGATTCTTTTGTCATGTTTACCTCCTAGGGCATGTCTGATCGGTTTCTGGTTCGGTGGTCACAAGGTATGGCGCGACGGTCTGGCGGATCAGGCGCCGGATCGCGCTGTTGCGTTGGCCCTCTTCCGGCAGCTGCAACGCTGTAGACAAAGCTTCAGGATCTGCCTGGGCAACAGGACGCAGATGGGAAAGTCGCTTTTTCTTTGGCTTGGTGACAGGTCGGTATTTCCCGTCGACAATCAGGACAAAGGGCGGCTGCAGGGCGGTTACTATGCCAAGCCGGCTGTAATCATGACCAGCGATAGACTGGACAATCATTCCAACCGTCAGGCCTTCGGTCTTTAATGCCTCGAAGAGGGTGACATGATCACGGGGGTTGGGATCGGCTGCGGTTCGCAGTGGCAGGCTTACCGGCTGCTTTGCCTGTGTTTGACCGTTGTTGCCGTTGGTTTGTTCTGTACTCACAGTGCGGTCAGGATAACCGGGCCATCAGCAGTCACAGCCAGGGTATTTTCATAATGGGCGGAAGGCTGGCCGTCAGCAGTGACTATTGTCCACTGGTCTGCCAGTATGCGCACTCGCCGGGTTCCCAGATTAATCATCGGTTCCAAAGCCAGCACCATACCAGGTTCAAGACGGGTTCCGTGCCCGGCGTTGCCATAATTAGGTAAATCCGGCGGTTCGTGGAGATTTCGGCCAATTCCATGTCCTGTTAGTTCACGTACCACGCCATAACCGTTGCGTTCGGCTTTTTTCTGCACGGCAGCTGAGATATCTCCCAGCCTGTTGCCGGTTTTCGCTTGATTAAAGCCTTCCCAGAAACATTCTTCAGTCACAGCCACGAGTTTTCTGACTTCAGGGCTGACGTCACCGACAAAAAACGTGCGGGCAGCATCGCCGTGATAGCCGTCGAGCTCTGCGCCGACATCGATACTGATAATATCACCATCACGCAGGATGCGGCGGGCAGATGGTATGCCATGAACGACTTCTTCGTTAATCGATGTGCAGATCGCGCCTTTGAACGGTGGTTTGCCATACCCCAAAAATGATGGTTTGGCACCGGCGGCACGAATCAGTTTTTCAGCGGCTTTGTTCAGCTCCATTGTGCTGATGCCAGGTGCTATAAGTTTTGCCATGAGATCAAAAACCTGAGCGACTATTCTGCCGGCTTCACGCATCTTAGCGATTTCAGCCTCAGTTTTCAGGTTTAGAATCTCAGTCATTTTTACGGCCGGTCCGTTTCTCGATTTCATCAATTACGATGGCAAACTTGGAACCTACTGGCCCGTCATTCACCACACTGAACAGTACACCCCTCTGCTGATAGTAATCAATCAGTGGCGCAGTCTGTTCATGATAAACCTTAAGACGCGCCAGAACTGTTGACTCTTTATCGTCCTCGCGTTGAACCAGTGTACCGCCGCAGACATCGCAGATGCCTTCTTTTTTCGGCGGACTGTCAATCAGATGATAGCTGCGTCCGCAGGAGCTGCAGAGCCGGCGTGAGGACAGGCGGGCTACAACAAGCGCGTCTGGCAGCTCGAGGTTGATCACAACATCTAACTGCTCGCCAGCCGCAGCCAGATGAGCCGAAAATGCTGTTGCCTGCACAATAGTGCGAGGATAACCGTCCAGGAGATATCCTTGTGAGCAGTCTGCTTCGGAAATCCTGTCGATCAGCATAGCTGTGGTTAATTCATCAGGTACCAACTGGCCACGGTCGATGTATGATTTTGCTTCGCGTCCCAGCGCAGTTTCATTCTTTATATTGTTGCGGAATATGTCACCCGTTGAAATGTGCGGGATCCGGAAATGCCGCGAAAGTGTGCTGGCCATCGTTCCTTTGCCGGAACCTGGCGGACCGAGCATTATTAAATGCATGTTACTCACTCACTTTCTCAAGAATTCTGCAAGTTGCAATGGCAAAACCTGAGGATGCCAGGCCGTGGGGCCGACATCCTCAGGCAGCGTTTGTTTGTTAGTCAAGGAATCCTTTGTAATGGCGCATAACCATCTGAGATTCCAGCTGGTTGATCAGGTCAAGTGCCACACCAACCACGATAATGACTGCGGTGCCGCCGAACCATATCCCCTGCAGATTGGTGATCAGGCTCATGATCGAAGGCAATAGAACGATCAATACCAGGAATATGCCGTCGAACCAGCCCAGCCGGCGAGCCGTCTTGCCGATGAAATCGGAAGTGGGGCGTCCGGGGCGGTAGCCGGGGATAAAGCCGCCGTTTTTCTGCAGGTTATTGGCTATCTCCAGCGGGTTGAACTGAATCATGCTGTAAAAGAAGGTGAAGCCAATAATCAGGAAGGCATATACCAGATAATACAGCGGGTTACTGGAGAAATCCTGCACGAAGCGGGCAATGCCGCTGTCCGGTTTGGCAAACATGGAAACCAGGGTTGATGGCAGCGAGATAATCGACATTGCGAAGATTACCGGCAGCACACCTGACTGGTTAACTTTGATCGGCAGATAGGTGCTCTGACCGCCATACATTTTACGGCCAACAACGCGCTTGGCATATTGTACCGGAATCCGGCGCTCAGCAAGCTGGACGAAAACAACTAGTCCGATTGTGAAAACAAATACGGCAATTACCACAAGTGTCATCAACAGCGATACAAAAATGTTGCTTGTGATCGTGAGTTGCTGGAAGTAGGCAAACAGAGTCCGCACATAGTTGGGCACGCTGGCAACGATACCAGTAAAAATGATTATTGATATGCCGTTACCAATACCTGACTCGTTGATCTGTTCACCGATCCACATGATGAAGGCAGTACCGGCTGTAAAGCTGAAAATAATCAGCAGAGCATTGATGCCCGCCGGCAGTGAACTGGCTGAAGCCGTACGTGTGGCGTACCAGTAAGCTGTTGCCTGTAGCAGTGCTAACCCGATTGTGAGATAACGCACATACTGCTGGATTTTTTTGCGGCCGGAGTCACCTTCCTTCTGAAGACGTTCCAGGGCAGGGATAGCGACCGTCAACAGCTGCATGATAATCGACGAGTTGATATACGGTGTGATACCAAGCGCGAAAACCGATACCTGTTTGAAGGCGCCGCCAGAGATGATATCAAGCAATGATCCCAATTGCCCGAAGCGATTGACCAGATCTGTAAAAGCAACAGGGTCAATGCCGGGCACCGGAATTTTAATGCCGATGCGGTAGATGATCATCATGCCAAACGTGAACAACAGCTTCTTGCGCAGATCAGGTATCCGAATGGCATTCCTGAGAGTGTCAGTCATAGCTGGCATAATCAAACCTCCTCGGCTGTTCCTCCAGCTTTTTCGATTTTTTCGCGGGCGCTGGTGGTAAATCCGACAGCTTTTACTGTCAGTTTTTTACTGAGCTTACCCATGCCGAGGACCTTGATGCCGTCATTTACTTTAGCGACTGTTACTACGCCGGCTTCAGCCAGTGCTTTGATGTCAACTACGGTGCCGTCAGCGAAAGCTTCCAGGTCGCCGACATTCACTTCAATGTAGGCTGGTGCAAAACGTTTGTTATTAAATCCGCGCTTCGGCAGACGGCGATAAATAGGCATCTGGCCGCCTTCAAAACCGGGGCGGACACCGCCGCCGGCACGGGCTTTCTGGCCTTTATGGCCGCGACCGGCAGTTTTGCCGTTACCGCTGCCTGCGCCGCGTCCTTTGCGGTAGGCTTTAGCTCTGGCTCCGGGAGAAGCCGAAATTTCGTTGAGCTTCATATCCGTCGTCCTCCTTATGCTTCTTCGCAACGAACCAGATGAGCTACAGTCTTGACCATGCCCCGTGTGGCGGCATTGTCTTCAACTTCAGCAGTCTGGCCGATTTTATTCAGGCCAAGTGCTTTGACAGTGGCGTACTGGTTTTTGCGAACGTTATTGGTGCTCTTCAGGAGCGTGACTTTCAGCTTTGCCATGATCATGCTCCTCCTTACAGAATTTCCTCAACCGACTTGCCGCGCAAACGTGCGACTTGTTCGGGTGACATCAGGCTCTTCAGTCCCTCCATGGTCGCGTTGACCATGTTGTTAGGGTTACTGCTGCCCAATGACTTGGTGCGGATATCTTTGATCCCGGCCAGCTCACAGACAGCGCGGACAGGACCGCCGGCAATAACGCCGGTACCACCGCCAGCTGCTTTGAGCAGAACCTTGCCGGCGCCATAGACGCCGATGGTATCGTGCGGAATAGTTGAATCAGCCAGCGGGATGCTGATCAGATTCTTTTTGGCATCTTCAATGCCTTTGCGAATGGCGTCGGGGATCTCGGCAGCTTTACCAAGGCCTTTGCCAACGTGTCCGTTTTCGTCGCCTACGATTACGAGAGCGGCAAAGCGGAAATTGCGGCCGCCTTTAACGGTTTTAGCTACACGGCCGATATGAATGACCTTTTCCTTAAGGTCCAGCGTATTAGGATCGATGCGCATGACGTTTCCTCCCTTGCTCAAAACTTGAGACCGGCTTCGCGGGCGGCCTCGGCCAAAGCCGCGACACGGCCGTGATAAATGTAGCCGCCTCTGTCAAAGACGACATTTTCGATGCCCTTGGAAAGTGCCCGCTCGGCAACGAGTTTGCCGACAGCCTTGGAGAGGTCGATCTTGGCGCCTTCCGTATCTTTTACGCCATTGTCGAGAGATGAAGCGCTGACAAGTGTCACGCCTTTGCTGTCATCGATGACCTGGGCATATATGTTAGTAAGGCTTCTGAAGACGCAGAGCCTCGGACGCTCGGCAGTACCGCTGATTTTACGGCGCACACGTGCATGCTTGCGTTTACGTGTATCGTTTTTGCATTGTTTTTTAATCACTCTTTGTCACCCCTTCTTATCAGGCCTTGGCCCCGGTTTTGCCTTCCTTGAGCTTGATGACTTCGAAGTCATACTTAATACCTTTACCCTTGTATGGGTCAGGTACTCTCAAAGAACGGATCTTGGCGGCGGTTTCGCCAACCAACTGCTTGTCGGCACCTTTGACTACCATCCGGTTAGCAGACGGTACTTCAATGGTGATCCCTGCCGGCTCGACAACATCGATTGTGTGTGAATAGCCAAGGCTCAGCACAACTTTGTTGCCTTCTTTAACGGCCTTAAAGCCGATGCCGTTAATTTCGAGATTCTTGCTGAATCCCTGGGATACACCGACGACCATATTGTTGACCAGTGAGCGGGTGAGGCCATGCAGCGCACGGTGCTCTTTCTGGTCAGAGGGCCGGGTGACAGTAATAATGCCGTTATCAACAGTCACTGTGATATCAGCGGGGATGGCTTGCGTCAGTATTGTCTTGCCGTTCTTAACGGTGACAACCTGGTTTTCTACTTTGACTTCGACGCCGCTCGGGATGGTGATCGGCATCTTGCCTATTCTGGACATTTCCTGTTTCCTCCTGCTCTTGAGATTACGGATGCTCGCCTTGTGGCTGCAGCACCCCTTTCAGAGTCGTATTACCAGACGTAAGCGAGAACTTCGCCGCCGACATTGGACTGGCGAGCCTTGCGGTCCGTCATTATACCCTGTGATGTTGAGACAATTGCGATGCCAAGACCGCCAAGTACCTTAGGCAGTTTCTCCGACGGCGCGTAAACACGCAGACCGGGACGCGAAATACGTTTGATACCGGTAATAACTGGTTTCTTGGCAGCGTACTTAAGTGTAATGCGAATTACACCTTGATGTTCATTGGCTATAGTTTCGATTTTGCTGATATAGCCTTCTTCCTGGAGGATCTGAGCGATTGCTTTCTTCAGATTGGAAGCAGGCACTTCAACTGTGGGGTGCCCGGCCGCTCCGGCATTGCGGATTCTGGTGAGCATATCTGCGATAGTATCTGTGATTTGCATTGATCTTCCTCCTCCCTTACCAGCTGGCTTTGCGCACGCCGGGAATCTGGCCTTTATAAGCCAGTTCACGGAAGCACAGACGGCAAACGCCGTATTTGCGCAGATAAGCACGAGGACGGCCGCAGAGTTTGCAGCGGTTATGGACACGCGTGCTGAATGCCGGGGTCCTCTGCGATTTAAGTATCATGGATTTTTTGGCCATTTCCGTTCCTCCCGCTTACTTACTGAACGGCATGCCGAGCTGCCGGAGAAGTTCTCTGGCTTCCTCGTCGGTTTTCGCCGTCGTTACAATAATGATATCCAGGCCGCGGATCTTGTCGATCTTGTCGTAGTCGATTTCCGGAAAGATCAACTGTTCCTTAGCGCCCATAGCGTAGTTGCCATGGCCATCAAAGGAGTTGGGGCTGACGCCGCGGAAGTCACGGACGCGGGGCAGTGAAATATTGATCAGCTTGTCGAGGAATTCGTACATTTTGTCGCCGCGCAGTGTTACCTTGCAGCCAATGTCCATTCCTTCACGCAGTTTGAAAGCAGCAACAGACTTACGGGCTTTGGTGATTACCGGCCGCTGACCTGCGATCACGCTCATATCACGCGCTGAGCTTTCAATTGCTTTCGGGTTATCCTTGACTTCACCGACGCCCATGTTAAGGACAATCTTCTCGAGCTTGGGAACCTGCATTACTGATGTGTAGCCGAAGGCTGCCGTAAGGGCAGGAACGGCTTCTTTGACGTATTTGTCTTTTAATCTTGTCATTTGGATGCCTCCTTGCCTTTCTTATTTGGCCGCCTGGCGGACGGTATTGATCACTTCATTACAGCTTTTGCAGAAACGGACTTTTTCGCCGTTCTCAAGAACTTTGTGACCTGTCTTTGAGGGACGTTTGCAGTGGCTGCAAACCAGCATTACATTGGAGCTGCTGATGGCTGCTTCCTGACGGATAATACCGCCTTGCTGATAACGGCCCTTCGGTTTTTTATGCTTAATGGCAATGTTTACGCCCTCAACAATGACGCGGCCTTCGTCAGCCATCACTTTGAGAACCTTGCCGGTTTTGCCGGCATCCTTGCCGGTCAGGACATACACGTTGTCGTCCCGTTTTACGTGAATCTTACTCATCGTGCCTGTCCCTCCTTACAATACTTCCGGCGCCAGTGACAGGATTTTCATGTAGTCCCGGTCACGGAGCTCACGCGCGATCGGCCCAAAGATACGGGTACCGCGCGGGTTTTTGTCCTCTTTAATAAGAACTGCCGCATTTTCGTCGAATTTGATATAAGAACCGTCCGGACGTCTTACGCCCTTCTTTGTACGGACAACAACCGCTTTGACGACTTCGCCTTTTTTCACAACGCCGCCGGGTGTCGCTTCGCGAACCGAGCATACAATGACGTCACCGATGTTGGCAAACTTGCGCCAGGAGCCACCGAGGACCTTGATGCAGAGAAGCTGCTTGGCACCGGTATTGTCAGCGGATTTGAGGACTGTCTCTACCTGAATCATTCAATATTCCTCCTTCCCGAACCCTGTAACAGGATCATTTCGCCTTCTCGATGATTTCCACCAGTCTCCAGCGTTTGTCCTTGCTCAGCGGGCGGGTTTCCATGACTTTGACCTTGTCACCGATGCCGCATGCGTTTTCTTCATCATGAGCTTTCAGTTTATAGGTTCTTTTCATGATCTTTTTGTACATAGGGTGTTTGACAAACTCTGTTACGGCTACAACAACGGTTTTTTCCATTTTGTCGCTGACAACGAGGCCAACCCGGGTTTTTCTGTTGCTTCTAATTTTCATATTTTCCATATGCTCAATCCTCTCCTTAAGCCTTCATGCTCTTGAGCTCCCGCTCACGCAGGATGGTCCTTACGCGGGCCATGTCGCGTTTGACGGTACGGAGCTTCAGAGGATTCTCAAGCTGATTGGTGGCATGCTGAAAGCGGAGACGGAACAGTTCTTCCTTGAGGTCAAGCAGTTCCTGATTGAGTTCGTCGTTGCTTTTTTCACGGATCTCACTAGGCTTCACTGACGTCACCTTCCTTCTCTCTGGCGATAAATTTGGTCTTGCAGGGCAGTTTATGCGCCGCCAGACGCAGGGCTTCACGAGCGTCCTCTTCGGATACGCCGGCGATTTCAAACAGGACACGGCCTGGTTTGACGACGGCTACCCAGAATTCGGGTGAACCTTTACCGGAACCCATGCGGGTTTCAGCTGGTTTTGAAGTTACGGGCTTATGCGGGAAGATCTTGATCCAGACCTGGCCGCCACGTTTGACAAAGCGGTTAATGGCGACACGAGCCGCTTCGATTTGGTTGCTGGTGATCCAGACAGGCTCAAGAGCTACCAGGCCGTATTCGCCGTAGCTGATGAAGTTGCCGCGAGTAGCCTTACCGGTCATACGGCCGCGGTGCTGCCTTCTGTACTTGACACGCTTTGGAAGCAGCATCAGGCTTCGCCTCCTTCCGTATTCCTGACCTTACGGGGTGCAGGGTAGATTTCGCCTTTGTAAACCCAGACTTTGACGCCGATGCGTCCATAGGTTGTCTTGGCTTCAGCGAAACCATAGTCGATATCCGCGCGCAGAGTCTGCAGCGGGATGGTTCCTTCATGGTAATGCTCGACCCGGGCGATTTCAGCGCCGCCGAGACGGCCGGAAACCATGGTCTTGATACCTTTTGCGCCCATTCGCATGGCGCGGCCCATGGTTTGTTTCATGGCCCGGCGGAATGAAACACGTTCTTCGAGCTGACGGGCGATATTTTCGGCAACGAGCTGAGCCTCGGTGTCAACTGATTTAATTTCATTGACATTCAGGAAGAAAGTGCCGTTGAAACGGGCTTTCAATTTCTTTTTGAGGTCTTCGATGCCTGAGCCCTGACGACCGATAATGATGCCGGGTTTACCGGTCCAGATTGTGATCTGGGTACGATCGTCGCCCTTGCGTTCGATTTCAATGCGGGAGATTCCAGCCTTAAAGCCTTCAGCCTTCACGAAATCACGGATTTTTTTATCTTCGATTAAATATTTACTGTAGTTTTTCTTGTCAGCGTACCACCGAGTATCCCAGTCTTTAATTACACCAACGCGAAAACCATGCGGATTTACCTTCTGGCCCATCTGTTAACCTCCTTAAACCCTTTCTTTGACGACGACCGTGACGTGGCTTGTCCGTTTGTTAATGCGGGACGCGCTGCCTCGGGCTCTCGGAATGATCCGCTTGATGATCGGACCAGGGTTGGCGTAACAGTCCGCGACATAAAGCGCGTCGCGGTCAAGGCTATTGTTGTTGACGGCGTTGGATTCCGCTGATTTCAGCAGCTTCTCCAGTACAGGAGACGCGCTCTTGGGTGTGTAGCGCAGAATCGCGTAAGCTTCGTCAATTCCTTTGCCCTTGACCAGGTTGGCAACAACGTTGACCTTGCGCTGGGCTATACGGATATTGCGGGCAATTGCACGGCCTTCATCTTTGCCAATGCCAAGGACTTTTCTTTCTTTTTTGGTCAGCAGCTTCGGCTTTTTTGATTTCGGAGCCACTTTTTTATACTGCTCGATGAGCATATCACGATTCTCGAGCAGGTATTCTTTGCTCATGACCTTTTTTTCCACTTGGGGGTTCCTCCCTTCTTGCTTCAGGCTCGCCTTATCTTGTTGTTTTCTCTGATCCGGCGTGCCCCCTGAAGATTCTGGTGGGAGCGAATTCGCCAAGCTTGTGTCCGACCATTTCCTCAACTATATAGACCGGTACGTGTTTTCTTCCATCATGAACCGCGATTGTGTGACCGACCATTTCGGGGAAGATGGTCGATGAGCGGGACCACGTTTTGATGACTTTTTTCTCATTTTTCGCATTCATGTCTTCAATGCGGGCCATCAGTCTCTCCTGGACAAAAAAGCCCTTTTTAGTTGAACGACTCATTTATCGCCAGCCTCCATTCATTATTTGCTGCGGCGTTTAACAATGTACTTGCTTGACGCCTTTGTGCGGTTCCGTGTCTTTTTGCCGAGAGTAGGCACACCCCAGGGGGTAACCGGGCTGGGCATTCCGATCGGAGACTTGCCTTCACCACCGCCATGAGGGTGATCGCACGGGTTCATAACCACACCGCGGACGCTGGGGCGGAAGCCCAGGTGACGTTTGCGGCCGGCTTTGCCGATGTTGATGTTTTCGTGTTCAGAGTTGCCTACCGAACCGACGGTGGCGCGGCAGTTGAGCTGCACCATACGGACTTCACCGGAAGGCAGCCGGACTTGCGCGTAGCCGTTTTCTTTGGCCATCAGCTGAGCATAGGCGCCTGCGGTACGAACCATCTGCGCGCCCTTGCCGGGCTTCATTTCAATGTTGTGAATAACTGTGCCCACCGGGATGTTTTCGAGCGGGAGACAGTTGCCGTCAATGATATCGGCGTCAGGACCGCTGACTACCACGCTGCCGGGCTTAACTCCGTCCGGAGCCAGGATATAGGCTTTCTGGCCGTCGATATACTGGATCAGCGCCAGATAAGCTGTACGGTTGGGATCATATTCGATCGCCTTGACGGTGGCGTTGATGCCATCACGTTTACGTTTCCAATCGATCACACGGATTTTTGTGCGGTTGCCGCCGCCACGGTGGCGGACTGTGATGCGGCCATATGCGTTACGGCCGCCTGTATTGCCTCTCGAGACCAGAAGCGCCTTCTCGGGCTTCTTATCGCTGACTTCAGAAAAATCAGCCACGGTCATCTGCCTTCTGGCAGGAGAAGTCGGATTAAAGCTTTTGACTGCCATCTCGGTTCACTCCTTCTCTTGTCCGACTCACTGGCCGAAACCGAATTCCTCTATTGTTGTCTTATATTTGCGGGTGGATTGGGTCTGTTTACCGCCCGCTGTCAGATAAGACTCAGCCGAGGGATCTGTGTCAATCGTCACGACAGCCTTCTTGTAGCCAACTGTTTTGCCGACATGGACGCCCTGACGTTTTGTTTTACCTTCATAGTTGGTGGTATTGATAGCCTTGACTTTTACTTCAAACAGTTTTTCTACTGCCTGGCGAATTTCGGGCTTTGTTGAGCCAGCGGCAACGATAAAAGTATATTTGCCGATGGCAGCATCAGCGGTGCTGCGCTCCGTGATGACCGGACGGATGATAATGTCATGTGCGGTTTTCATCAGGCATACACCTCCTGGACTTTTTCGACAGCAGCCTTAGTCATGACGAATTTGTCAAACTTAAGGATGTCAAAGACGTTGATTGTATTTACCCGCGCCAGCTGTATGCCAACAAGGTTGCGGGCTGAAAGCTCGACGTTCTCGTTTTTATCGTCGAGAACCACCAGTGCAGTGCGCTCTACGCCGATTTTGGCCAGAACATTGACCATGAGTTTGGTTTTGATTTCTGGAAGCTCCAGTGTGTCGAGCACAATGATGCTGCCGGAATTATACTTGGCCGACAACGCTGATTTCAGAGCCAGACGGCGCATTTTTCTGGGCAGCGTGTAGCTGTAGTCACGCGGTTTGGGCCCAAAGATGGTTCCGCCGCCGACATACTGTGCTGAACGGATAGAACCGTGACGGGCACGGCCGGTTCCTTTTTGACGATACGGCTTTCTGCCGCCGCCGCGAACCTCGCTGCGCGTTTTGGTGGAATGTGTACCCTGCCGGCGGTTGGCCAGCTGGTTGAGAACGACGCGATGCATGACATCCTGATTCGGCTCAATGCCGAAGATGGCGTCAGACAGCTCGATGCTGTCGACAACGGCGCCTTCCATATTGATTACATCAACTTTAGCCATTTACATGATCCTCCCTTATACCCGGTCACTTGCTCTTGACGGAGGTCGTGATTTGAACGAATCCGCCGCGCGGGCCGGGTACAGCGCCCTTGATGACGAGGATGTTGCGTTCGCCGTCCACCTGAACAACGTCCAGATTCTGTACTGTTACATTTTCGGCGCCCATTTGGCCAGGCATTTTTTTGCCTTTGAATACACGGCCGGGATCGGTGGTGGAGCCCATTGAACCGAGACGGCGATGGTACATGGAACCATGGGTCTCAGGACCGCGGGACTGGCCGTGGCGCTTAATGGCACCGGCAAAGCCCTTGCCTTTGGATACTCCGCTGACATCAACACGGTCACCGATGTTGAACATCTCGGAAACGCGGATTTCCTGACCGAGGGTATAGTCTTCCTCTGTCTTGAATTCACGCAGCCATTTTTTGGGTTCGATTCCGGCTTTACTGAACTGACCGGATTCTGGTTTGTTAACCTGATTCTTTTTCTTTTCGCCGAAACCAACCTTCACGGCTTTGTAGCCATCATTCTGGACGGTTTTGTTCTGAACGACCGTGACAGGGCCGCATTCGATAACGGTCACTGGGATTGCCAGGCCATTTTCGTCGAACAGCTGGGTCATCCCGGCTTTTCTGCCAAGCATGAATCTGCTCATGTTTTTTCTTACCTCCTGGTTATTGGTTCATCGTCTGGTGATGAACATGACCTTGCCGCCGATTCCAGTTGGATCCGGCGGAGAAAAGCCTTACAGCTTGATCTCAATGTTTACGCCCGCGGGCATTTCCAATTTCATCAGTGCCTCAACGGTCTTCTGGTTTGGAGCAAGGATATCGATCAGGCGCTTGTGTGTGCGCATTTCGAACTGCTCACGTGAATCCTTGTATTTGTGGGGTGAACGCAGGATCGTGATGATCTCCTTTTCGGTAGGCAGGGGGATCGGACCTGAAACAGATGCGCCGGTACGCTTTGCGGTATCGACAATACGCTCTGCGCTTTCATCCAGAATACTGTGATCGTAGGCCTTAAGACGAATCCTGATTTTTTGGTTTGATGCCATGGGGTTAATCCTCCTCAGTTTGCTGCGACGCAAGCTTCAACTGTACCGGGCGTATCATTCTCTTTCAACATAAAACCCAGCTGCCGGTCCGCGTGGACCTTACTCTGGGCACATGCTTCCGTCGAAAGCATACGCTGCGTTTGTTGCCTGCCGTCCGGTTTCCTGAACCGGGCTGCTCCGCCAAAGTTCCCCGATTTCCAGCCGCAGCGGCTGATTCGGCAATCTCTGGCATCGACGCTTTGTTGACGAGATTTTTTGCCGCAATAAGTCACGGCGAAAAGTCGCGCAGGGAGTATTCTATAACAGATCCCGCCGCGATGCAAGCGAATTTTGCTGAATTTTGCTGATTTTTCACTATTTTGGCCAATTTTGTCCGATTTTTTCTGATATTGCCCGGATTTAGCGGACTTTGTCTGATTTTGACAGCGTTTGTCTGCCATTATCCAGGAAAATCTTAGTTCACAATCAGCCGGGGATATCGGTGAGACGGCCAAAGCTGTAGCCGCGAGCCCGGATTTCATCTATCAGTTCCGGCAGTAGTGCTACATTTGTATTTGAGACAGCGTGCAGCAGAATAACTGAACCGTCATGCAGTTCGCCAAGTATCGCACGACGGGCTGTTTCCCTGTCAGGTTGTTCATTCGTCAGCCAGTCGCGGTAAGCAAAGCTCCAAAACACGGTACGGTAACCATTTTTATGCATCAGACCAAGCAGACGCTCACTGTATGCGCCTTCCGGGGGTCTAATGTACTTGAGCATGGTTTTACCGGTCAGTGCCTTAAATTCGCGTTCCAGCTTGGTGATATTGGCCATTACTGATTCAGCACCCTGTTCTCTGTATAAATTAGCGAGATTGGGGTGTGTATCGCTGTGGTTCAGCACCAGATGCCCTTCGGCAACCATACGCTTGACAAGATCAGGCCGGTTGCGCAAGTAAGATCCGGTGATAAAAAAGGCGATATGTATCTTCTTCGCTGCAGCTATATCAAGGATTTCGCTGGTATTTTGCTCGAATTCATAGCCTTCGTCCATGGTCAGGTAGACAGTTTTCCTGGTAGTAGGTTTAGCCTGCCAGATTGTGGACCAGGGGGCTATCAGGCTGGCCACGCTGCTGGGAATTGTTACCCGTTTGTCCTTGAAATAATCAGCTGCCGCCGGTCTGTTGTAGTACCAGCCTGCGGTTGTCGCAGATAGCTTTGCAAGATCTGTTGTCGGAGCTGTTGTGGTCGGCTTGGTAGTTGTTGTCGGTGTTTTAGTAGTTGTAGGTTGTTTAGTTGTTGTTTTCGTTGTTGTGCTTGAGGGCTTGGCAGTTGTTGCAGCTGTGCTCGCAGGTGTGGTCGTGGATGAAGGCGCGGTTGTAGTTGGAGCCACAGCTGTATCAGTCGTTTGCGGGGTTGTTGAAGCTGAAGATGCGGCCGTTGTTGATGTCGTCTGTTGGCTCGAAGGTTTTGTCGAAGTTGTGGTTTCTGAGCTGGAAGGAGCTGAAGTACCCGAGCCTGTAGTTATATCCGTGCCGGTTGTTGTAAAAGCATCACAGGCTGCTATCAAAATCGCGGCAGCGAGGACAAACAGAAGCAATAAAGACCAGAGCGGCAATCTGTTAGAATGGCGGCGGGAAGCGGCAGCTTCATGGCGGCGCCTGCGGTTTTTGCCGTTTACGTTCATTCCTTTCATATATATATATAACCTTCTTTAATAATGCCTTTGTTCAGGCAAGGATTGCCCTTAGCTCTTCCTGGCTGAAATGGTACTTGCCGTCACAGAAGTGGCAGACAAGTTCAACACCTTTCGGATCTTCGCTCATTTCGCCCAGTTCTTCACTGCCAAGCGCAATCAGATTCCGCAGCATCCGTTCACGGCTGCAATTACAATCGTAACGGCAGGTGATCACATCGTGGTACTTGATCCCGGGATCCCCCATCAGCAAATCAAGGAAATGATGCGGGTTAAAGCCTTGAGCAAATAACTCGGATACATCGGGGAAACCGGCTACCCGTGCCTCCAGCCGTTCGGCCAGAGCTTCATCGGCGCCCGGCAGCAGCTGCATCATGTAACCGCCAGCGTATTTGACTCCATTGTGGTCGACGCTGACGCACAAAGCCATCACAGTCGGTACCTGCTCTGAGATAGCGAGGTACGATGTCAAATCTTCTGCAATTTCACCGGAGACCAGGTTGACATGCCCAACATAAGGCTCTTTGTGGCCAAAGTCACGAATCACAGTCAAGCGTCCCTGCCCGACAACCCCGCTGATATCCAGCCTTCCTTCTTCACGGTACAAGGTAGGAACATGCGGATTGAGAACAAGGCCTCGAACCCTGCCCTCCGACTGGCCAACTACAGTCAGACCGCCAATCGGTCCATCGCTGCGGATAACGGCGGTGACAGAATGTTCAGGTTTATCAAGGTCAGGTGTCAACATCAGAATACCTGTCATAAGGCGTCCCAGCGCCACGGTGGCGGAAGGAGACAGATCATGGATCTGCATGGCCTCACGGCACAATTCAGTAGTGCGGATGCCTACCAGGCGCACCTGGTCATTAAGAGCGGTAGCCCTTACCAGATAATCACCAGCAGGATCAGCATAAGCGGAACCGCCAATTGGCGTTTCAGCCTGGTTATTATCAAAATTTGATTCGTTGTTATTGCTATGTGATTTGTTCACAAGTTTCTCCTGTTCAATACGGTCGGCGGCAAATATAGAAATGACGATTATCATAACGCCTGGCAGCTGTGTCAGTCAAATCACCATGCACAGCCAGCAGTTCAAGTCCGCCTTCCTTGATATAACCGGTTAATTCATCGCGACGATACAAACGTTCGCGTACAATGGCTTCACTGCGTTCATAGCAATTGTCTGCAGTACGGGTAAACAGCAAAATCTCCGAATGGCTGATGCCACTGCGTGGGCTGAAACTGTTCTGCCAAAGCATGGTCTGCTCGGGATCACCATCGTAAAAAATGTTATTGCCGAGACGGCGGCTGAGATAATCAGGCGACAATACATCAAAAATAAACAAGCCGCCGGGATTGAGGTAATTTGCACAGAGCTTAAACAAGCGCGCGACGTCTGTGCGTTTGAGCAAATGGTTCAGAGTGTCCAGTAAACAGACTATCAGGTCGACGGTACCAAACAACTCAAAGCGAGCGATATCCTGTTGCAGGAAAAGGCAGCGCCCGGCGCCCGCTGCGGCGGCTTTGGCACGAGCCTGTTCGAGCATCCGCGGGCTGGCATCAATCCCAATCGGATCGTAGCCGCGCTTTTCCATTTCGATACAAAACGAACCGGTGCCGCAACCCAAGTCAGCCAGAATCGGCCTGCCGTCCTGCCCGTCACCCTTAGCCAGTCCGGAATATTTTTGTTGCAGAGATTCAATATAGTCTGCCCAGGCGACAGGATCCACTGCTTGTTGCAAGTGATCGTAAACGCCGGCAAGAGAGTCGTATTCCTGTGTGTTCATATTTTCAGTCACTGCTGGCAGTTCAAGCTGCCGGACGGGCAGACATAAGGCTGCGCAGCCAGGAAATAGCGGCCTGAAGCTGAGTGTCATCAGCCGGGTCAAGCAGAGCCAGTGGTTCCGACCGCGCCTCCTCCGGCAAACTCACAATCTCATCTGGTGTCAGGCCTTTTTCTTCGATATTATCGCCCTTGGGCAGATAGTACAGAAAGTTGGTCAATTGGACTGCTGAACCGTCATTAAGCTCCACAGTAATTGTGCCAGAGCCTTTGCCATAGCTTTGTTCACCGATCAAACGCGCCAGGCCATGGTCGCGCAGGCTCCCCGCCATTAATTCAGAAGCGCTGGCGGTCATGTTGTTAATCAGGATCGCATAGCGCATATCCGCCGGAACTATCGAATCGGCATCTGACATTTTTATATCTGTTGATGGTTCACCGTTACGGCGTCCGACAAAGCGTGTGATTTCAACCTCAGGCAGCATCTGGTCCAACATCTCAAGAACTTCGTTCGCCAGGCCACCGCCGTTGTTACGCAGATCAATCACCAGTTGAGTAGCGCCTTTGTTCTGCAGTTCCTTAACTGCTGTCAGAAACTTGCCGGAAACACCGGTGCTGAATTCACGGATCTGGATATAGCCTATGCCATCTTCCAGCATCCGGGCCACAACAGTTGTGCTGATGATCGGCCGACGTACAATTGAGAGATCAAGAGTCTCCTTCGTTGAAGTCCGGTAGAATCTGATTTCAACTTCAGTGCCTTCTTCACCGCGCACCAGGGCTGCCAGTTCAGTAACATCCTTTATCTCAGTCATCGGCTTACCGTCAACTTCAAGGAAAATATCGCCAAGCTTAACGCCGGCTTCTATTGCCGGTCCGCCTGCAGTCAGCTCCGTGACTTCGGCCTGACCGTCACGGTTGATGGCGACCATGGCACCAATGCCGCTGTAGTTACCGGCAAACGATTCCTTGATCAGCTGATTCTGTTCAGCAGATAGGTAAAAAGTATAAGGATTGTCCAGCTCCGCCAGAAGTCCGCGCGCCATAGCATCAATCAACTCAGCGTCTGTGAGGTCATCAACAAATTCACCGTCAACCAGCTCATAGATTCTCTGCAATTTGTCAAGAGCGGCTTTGTTTGCCGGATCATCAGGATCAACAAACGAAAGCGTGCTATTGCTGCTGCCAAAGCTTATCAGATTGGCGTTGCCTGCAAAACTGACAACAGCTATCGCCACACCAGCAGTCAGAATAAACGTCAGCGTAGCTGTTATTAATGCTGTCAGTACATAACCCCAGACATTGCGGGGCGGTTTTTCGGGTTTGTTCTGTTCCGGATTTGATTCAGGTACTGTATCAAGATGGCGGAACTGATTTTCATTATTCATTTCTTCTCACTTTCAGCTCCCGGTTTACGGATGGGCCGGGAACAAAAGACCAAGTTCATGTTAATCAGACTTTTACGTATTTTCGAACTGAAAGCACACTGCCGATAGCTCCAACAACCATTCCGGTCAGAACACTGGCGCCAAACAATGGCAAAGCTATGCTTTGCACTGGCAACATGGCCAGCACATTCGTTTTCTCCATGCCTACCATCAGCTGATCATAAACATAACTGTAGGTGAAATAGATGCCGATAAAAGCAACTATAGCTCCTACGAGGCCAACCATGGCCCCCTCAACAACATAGGGAACACCTACATACCAGTTAGTTGCGCCCACATATTTCATAATGTTGATTTCTTCTGCACGCGAAAAAATCGCGACGCGCACCATGTTGTATATAATGAATAAGGAAATGGCCAGCAGGGCAATAAAGGAGACCAGAGTCGCGTAATTTACCCAGACAATTGCCTTGCTGAGGAATTCCATAACTTTAATTTCGAGCGAAACATCATGGACACCGGGCATGCCGGCGTATTGAGCAGCGAATGCTTCGCTGACAGCAGGGTCATTCAGGCGCACAGTAATTGTAAAGGGCAGGTTTTCTGCTTCAAAACCTTCGAATAGAGTGTCATCTTCCATTTGGCTTTTAAAGGAAGCCAGATTCTGTTCAGGCGTATACACCTGGTATTCCAGCACATTCGCATCTTCGGCCAGCTTGGTTTCCAGCGCGTGTAGCTCTTCCGCGGGAATACCAAGCTTTAAAGTCAGTTCAAGTGGAGGCTGTTGCGAAAAGCGTTGCATCATTACCCGAGCGTTAAGCGAAAAACTGCTGAAAGCTCCCATAATCAACAGCATCAGGGCAATTGTGGTAATCGACGCCAACGTTACCAACGGGTGTCGAATAATATTTATAAAGCCTTCTTTGATAGAATTTCGAATTGTGGCTAATCTCATTGTCGGTATATCTCCCCTATGCCTCGCTTCATTGGCATAAAGCCGGTGGCATAGATTTAGTTTTCATTCAATCGCTCAAGATTCATTTGCTTCGTCATACCAGTTTGCCGGCGCAGAACTGATGTCAGTTGCGACAGAGCCCAGCGCGGGCGACTGCTCACAGTAATATCCACTGCAGCTTTCGTCGCGCACAAGCAAACCATCATTTATTTCGATGACTCGGCGTTGCATCCGGTTAACCAGATCCCAGTCATGAGTGCAAATTATTACTGTCGTGCCGGCACGATTAATATCAGCCAGCAGCGCCATTAACGCTTCGCTGTTGCTGGGGTCAAGATTACCGGTTGGCTCGTCCGCCAAAATTATCATCGGATTATTAACCATCGCACGCGCAATGGCTACCCGCTGCTGCTCTCCACCGGAGAGCTCACCCGGGTAAACTTTCGCTTTGTCGCGCAAACCGACAATGCTTAGCACAATCGGTACACGACGGCGGATCAGCTTTGGCGCGGCACCGATAATTTCCATGGCAAAAGCGACGTTTTCGTAAACGGTCTTGGTTTGAATCAGGCGAAAATCCTGAAATACCATGCCGATATTGCGACGCAAATATGGAACCAGTCGTGGTTTGATGGTTGAAATATCGTAATCGTTTATTTTGACCTTGCCGCTGGTAGGTCGTTCTTCACAGGTCAGAAGTTTTATCAGGGTCGATTTACCGGCTCCGCTGCGCCCGATAACAAACACAAACTCACCGTCGTTAATTTTGAAATTAACGTTGTTAAGCGCATGGGTACCATTAGGGTATTTCATGCCCACTTGGGAAAATTCGATCAAGGCTTTTACCTCCCAAGACAGGCGCCAACTTAGTTATGCCACCATTTCCCGCTCTGGGTTTTGAGCGGACCCTTGTCCTGTTTTTCAAGATACTGTCGAACCATCGAAGCAAGTTTAAACAGAACCGCGTCATCAAAATTGCGCAGGTCAAGCCCGGTGATTTTCTGAACTTTATCAAGTCGGTATACGAGGGTATTGCGGTGGACAAACAGCTGCCGCGAAGTCTCACTGCCATTTAGGTTGTTTTCGAAAAATTTGGCGATGGTCAGAAGTGTTTCACTGTCCAGCGCTTCATAAGCGCCTTTTGGGAAAACTTCATCCAGGAACATGTGACAAAGTGTAGGCGGCAGCTGATATATCAAACGGCCGAGACCAAGGCGGTCATAGCGCATGATGTGGCTTTCGCTTTCAAAAATTCCACCGACAGTAAGCGCCAGCGAAGCTTCCCGATATGACTTGGCCGCGTCCTTTAAAGTGTCAGCCGGCATGCCGATGCCGATATGGACTTCGGTCAATGATTCGGCGACCAGCCTGTCGAGAATTGACTGTGCTGTCAGGTCGATCTGTTCAGGATTATCCTTGGGATATTCAGTTAAAAGGACTACCGTTTCCTCGTCCATAGCGAGGACATAGGAAGATTTGCCTTCGGGAAACAGTTTTTGAATCAGATCAAGGCTGTCCACACCCTCTTCGCGGCCAATTCGAATCAGGTAGGCCAGGCGGGTCAGAGAGTACGGGATTTTGAATTCACGGGCTTTCAGGGGAATATCCCCGGGGAGCTCGTTTTCGAGCAAAACATTCTTCAGGAATGTTTCCCGCTCGGCATCTGTATTACGTTCCTTCAAGGCTGCCAGGAACCACTGTGAAAGCAGTTCCAGATACTTTTGCGAAACCTCGTCGGTTCCTTCAATAAAACTGATCAAAACAGGCTTGTCGGGTTCGGAAAGTTTCATGTAGGTGCGGCCGAATGTTGTGACTGTGCCTTCATCCGCAAGCAGAACAGCACGGGCAGATGTATCTTCACTACCTTCAAGTCGTTCATCGGTGCAGGCAATCACGATGCCATCGGCATCGAGCACTCCAACTACCTGAGTCAGAATCTGCGCGGCTGCCACGACACTTTTTTTCAACTCCTCCATATGCTACCTTCCTATTGCCAAAATAACTAAAAAAGTCAATGCATATTGTTCCTTATTCTTTCATATCTTATACGAATCGCACTAATTGTTCAAGCATTTGATGCCAAGTTGACCAAATCGGCGCTATGATTTTAGCGTGACATTATCCCTGACGAGTAATACCATAGCATTATAATTATATATTCGCGTTTGCTGCAGCCGCTTACTCAACCGTATTAGATGTATCATTAAAATGTAATAGCGGACAAAAGAAAACAGCACTTGTGTAATGTATCTTTATGCAATATAATGCATATTTATTAACTCGCAGCAGATAGGCTGCTGCCGGCAAGTGTACTTAAAAGGAGCGTAACCTCATGACTCAAAACAAGCAAACCAGGATCGGCATTATTGGCGCTACCGGCTATGTCGGAGTTGAACTGGCGCGAATTCTCGCCCCGCACCCTGGTTTCCAGTTGACTGTGCTGAATTCAAAAAGCTTTACCGGTAAACGGTTTTCGGATATTTACCCCGCTTTCCGCAGTGTCATTGACCTTGAACTGACAGAGCCCGATGCCGACACCCTGGCTGCTTCCTGCGACATTGTGATCACGGCACTGCCGCATGGTGTCTCAGCCGCAACTGTCCCCGGCCTGCTGGAGCGCGGTTTACGTGTGCTTGACCACAGCGGAGATTTCCGTTTCCGTGACGTTAAAACATATGAATCTGCCTACAAACTAACGCATCCTCGGCCAGATCTTGCAGAGGAAGCAGTATACGGATTGCCTGAAATTTACCGCGAAGCCATTCGCACAGCCAGGCTGGTTGCCAACCCCGGCTGCTATCCAACCTGCTCGATCCTGCCACTTGCTCCCTTACTTGCCAATAACTTGATTGAAAGCAGCGGCATTATTATCAACGCTGTTTCCGGGGTCAGTGGAGCCGGGCGTAAAGCGGAACTGGCATATGCCTTCTGTGAAACCGAAAGCACTTTCCGCCCATATGGTGTGGCAAATCATCGCCATACCCCTGAGATCGAACAGGAACTGGGTTTGGTGACAGGCAACCCCATTGCCGTCAGCTTCACCCCGCATCTGGCGCCGATGAAACGCGGCATGCTGGCCACAATTTACACCCGCCCGCTTGCCGGTGTTACTGCCGCAGATATCGGTGAAGCACTAACCAATGCTTATGGCATGGAGCCTTTTGTGCGGCTGCTTAGCGGCGGCGCCTTACCAGACACCCGCAATACAGCAGGTACCAATTTCATCGATGTCGCCTGTCATTTCGACGAACATAGCGGCTTTCTGAAGCTGTTCTCTGCACTCGACAACCTGGGTAAAGGGGCTGCAGCGCAAGCTGTTCAGGCACTAAACCTTATGGTTGGCCTGCCGGAGGTAACCGGTCTCACCAATGCCGGTATGGCAATCTAAAAAATGACGCCCATATCCGCAGCCGGGTGTATTAAAACCAAAGCCTCGCTGCCTTTACAGGTATTGAAAGGAATTCCATATGCATGATATGCAATCAATCATCTCCAAAGCCCAAACTCTGATTGAAGCTTTGCCTTATATCCAGAAGTTCGCCGGAAAAACAGTAGTTATCAAGTACGGTGGCAATGCCATGATCAACGACGAGCTGAAAACAAACGTGATCGAAGATGTCACATTGCTCAAGTTTATCGGCATTAACCCGGTATTGGTGCACGGCGGCGGGCCTGATATCAGTGCGATGCTGGAACAGCTGGCAATACCTTCTCATTTTGAACGAGGCTTACGCGTTACAGATTCTGCCACCATGAACGTTGCCCAAATGGTTTTGATCGGTAAAACCAACAAAGAAATTGTTTCCCGTTTGAACCGGCAAGGAGCCAGAGCCATAGGTATTTCTGGCATTGATGGCAACCTGATTGAATGCCAGAAACTTACGGAAGACGATGAAGGCCGGCCGATAGACGTTGGCCAGGTAGGGCGCATCACCAAAATCAACCATACCCTGCTGGCAAAACTTGCTGAAGATGAATACATTCCGGTAGTCGCCCCGATTGGTGTTGGTCCCAACGGTGAAAGCTATAACATTAACGCTGATACTGTCGCCGGCGAAATCGCCGCTGCGCTGCAAGCAGAAAAACTGCTGATGTTAAGCGATGTACCAGGAGTTATGCGAGCTGCGGCTGATGGCAGTCAAAAAGTTATCCCCCAGCTTAACGAAACTGATATCCATCAACTGATCACTGAAGGTGTGATCGCCGGCGGGATGATCCCTAAAGTTCTCGGCTGTCTCGAAACCGTACGCCGCGGAGTCAGCAGGGCTCATATACTCGATGGACGCATGCCGCACTGCCTGCTGTTGGAAATTTTCACCAACCGTGGTATTGGCACGATGATAACCCTGGATCACCAAGAACAGCCCGGCGAAGCGGCAATTTTAAATTGAACGTCTATAAACAGGAGAAATTAAAAATGGATAAAAGACTCGAAGCAATCGCAGCAGTGGACGGACAATATTATCTGAACGCTTTCGGCAAGCGCACCCCACTCTGCTTTGATCGTGGCGAGGGAATCTGGCTGTTTGACACAACCGGCAAAAAATATATGGACCTGATTGGCGGTATTGCCGTCAATGTGTTGGGGCACGGCCATCCCCGGCTGGTTGCAGCTATCTGCGACCAGGCTGCGAACCTGATTCATTGCTCCAACCTTTATTATATCGAGAACCAGGCCAAACTGGCGGAGAAACTGGGCAATTTGTTCGGAGGCGGCCGCGTGTTCATTGGCAACAGCGGAGCTGAGGCCAACGAAGGAGCAATAAAACTGGCGCGTGGTTATTTTTATCATCAGGGAAGCCCGCGAGCTACTATTGTCACCGCGACTCACTCCTTCCATGGCCGTACTCTGGCTACGGCAACGGCTACGGGCCAAACCAAATACAGCAAACCATTCGCACCGCTGCCATCAGATTTTGTGCATGTTCCCTTTAATGACCTCGCAGCCTTAAAGGCAGCTGTTAATGAAGATACCTGCGCGGTTATGCTTGAAGTAATCCAGGGTGAAAGCGGCGTTAACCCCGCCGACCAGGAGTATATTACGGAAGCGGCTGCCTGGTGTCGGGCAAACGGCGCTCTGCTGATTATCGATGAAGTTCAGACCGGTATGGGCCGCAGCGGCTTCTTCTTCGCCTATGAAGCTTACGGCATTAAGCCGGATATTGTGACTCTGGCCAAAGGACTGGGCGGCGGGGTGCCGATCGGAGCCTTAATCGCTAATGAGAAAGCCGCTACAGGCTTTGAACCCGGTGACCACGGCAGCACTTTCGGCGGGAATCCGCTGGCATGTGCCGCTGCACTTGCTGTACTGGAAACTTATGAAGCAGAGAACTTAACAGCCAAAGCCGGGCAGATGGGCAATTATTTCCGAAATGCCCTTGAGCAGCTCAAAAGCTCTGGTGCGCCGATCGCTGAAATCCGGGGCATGGGCCTGATGATCGGCATTGGCTTGGAACAACCTGTTGCCGCAGCAGTAAGAAGCAGCCTGGCTGAACAAGGTTGCCTGGTAGGTGCCGTCGGCACCACAACTTTACGGCTCCTGCCGCCTTTAATAATTACAGAAGCTGATATTGATTTGTTTGTCAGCAAATTGGCAAAAACATTGAAAGAGGTAGCGGTATGAAGCATTTCATCAGCCTCGCTGACCTGTCACCGGCCGAATTCAACAATCTGTTGAATTTGGCAGACCAACTGAAGCAGGAGTTTAAGGCAGGACAACAGAAAAAACCTCTGGCAGGCAAAACGCTGGCTATGATTTTTTCTAAATCATCTACTCGCACCCGCGTTTCCTTTGAAACCGGAATGTATCAGCTTGGCGGCCATGCCCTTTTCCTCAGCCATCACGATATCCAGCTGGGTCGTGGTGAATCAATTCACGACACTGCCAAGGTTTTGTCGCGGTTTGTCGATGGAATTATGATCCGAACCTTCAGTCACCAAGATGTAATTGATCTGGCCAAGTACGGAACAATACCGGTTATTAACGGGCTGACGGATCTAATGCACCCCTGCCAGGCTCTGGCAGATTTGCAGACTGTGCGTGAACATCGCGGAGAACTGAAGGGTCGCAAACTCGCTTACCTTGGGGACGGCAACAATGTTGCCCATTCGTTGCTGCATGCCTGTGCTTTGGCTGGGATGAACATAGCAGTCGCCTCCCCTGCCGGTTATTCCTGTGATCCAGTTTGCGTGGCAGAAGCACAAGCTATAGCAGCACAAACCGGCGCAGAGATAATTATGACCACCGACGCAGCAGCAGCTGCTCAGGGCGCCGACGCTGTATATACAGACACGTGGGTCAGTATGGGTCAGGAGAGCGACAAGCAGCAGAGAATAGCTGATTTTGAGGGATATCAGGTTAACGACGCAATAATGGCTATGGCTGCGCCTGGCGCTGTTTTCCTTCATTGCCTGCCCGCCTACCGGGGCTATGAAGTAACAGAATCGGTGATAGATGGGCCGCAATCAGCAGTATTTGACGAAGCAGAAAACCGTCTCCATGCTCAAAAAGCGATCCTCGTTTCACTGCTGGCAGAACAGGCATGAATACGCCGGTTCGAATCCGCAAAGCGACAGAGGCGGACGCTCCCGCCATCGCCAGTCTGCTGCAGACTTCGATGGCCCAATACGCCGAAGTCAGTGGCATACCTACTGTGCTCGACGCCCAGCGCGAAACCGAAGCGGATATCCTGCGTCATATCGAACAGGATTTGGTTCTGGTTGCAGAAACTCCCGGCAGCATTGACGGAACAGTAAGGCTTCGTTTGGAAAACGACAAAAAAGCTTATTTCAGCCGTTTCGCTGTCGCCCCCAACCGTCGTAAAACCGGTATCGGGAAGCACTTGTTAATGGTAGCTGTCGAATTACTAAGTGAAGCAGGCGCCGAGGAAATAATGCTGCATACCGCGCTTTCAAATCAGCCTTTGGTTGCACTGTACACCAGTCAGGGCTTTGAGCTGGTAAGTGTTTCACACGATCGCGGCTACGCGCGCGGCCTTTTTCGCAAAGTATTAAGGCCTGACGACTCCAGTCAGAAAACTGATAACTGAGGTTTATTGATGCGGATGACAATACAAACTTGAGCTTAAGGGCGAAGATAAACCGCCAGCGGGATATCCAGATTCCGAACAATCATAAATATCAGAGCAACCCCAAGCAGCGGCCACAGCAGCTTGGGGTTTATGTAATTACGGCGGTTGCAACGACGGTCGCGGCTCGAGAATGATACCGGCCGCAAAAGGCGTGGCAAAGAAGTTTCGGTTTTGACGCAGCGTTGCAGTAACAGCGTGAGCCCCTGCCAAAGCAGGGCTGCGAACATCAGCACAAACAGCAGGTTCTGGCGCCAGGCTAGGGCAATATTGCCAGCAAATATCGAGCGCAGTGCCCGTGTAGAGCCGCAGCCCGCACACAGCAATCCAGTCAGACTATAAACAGGACAGACGTAATGAAGCGCGACTCTAGCGATAATTATTTCTGCCAGCCAGTAAAGCAGCATTTATACCTCGCCCGGAAATATGTGATTTTCCCAGCAATCGAAATGCGACATCCTGTTCGAATGTCAGCGAACGCTGTCTGCGGAATTTAGCGATGCAACAGTGGGCTGATGCGCTTATAAATTACCGCAACAATCAATGAAATCATAGTTCCTTTAAAAATGTTAAAGGGAACGAAGACAAACAAAATCAAGGATTTAAGATCAGTTACCAGCGTATTGCCAACTGCGTTGGTGGCGGCAATGATGGCCGGCAGCGGGAAATTGACGACATTGACATAGATCGGAATCATAATAAAGTAATTGATCAGGCTGGCGCCAACAGTCATTACCAAAGTACCCATAGCCATGGCAAACCAGGCCCGATGTTTAGTTTTGTACTTCTTGTACAACAATCCGGCAGTGCCGACGAAAAGCGAACCAATGACAAAATTTGCCAGTTCACCAATACCGCCGGTAAATGTTGCGGGCAAGTGCACCAGGTTCTTGATGGCTTCCACGATAATGCCGGAAACCGGTCCCATTGAGAAAGCAGCAAGTAATACAGCCACTTCACTGAAATCAAGTTTAAGGAATGTCGGCATCAAGGGCACGGAAAACTCGAGATACATCAGCACTACAGCGATTGCTGCCAGTACACCGGTTTTGGCAATATAGCGAACAGCCCGGCGTCTGGTGGCAAGGGCGCATTCCTGGTTCCTCACTGGATCCACCCGGCTGGTGGCGTCGCACTCAAGCTGAGGCTGTTTATTAATCCGTGGATGCTGAACGGCACTGTTGAAGCCCGCGGATTCAGCTTTTTGTTGGAATTTGACTGTTTTGTTGTTCATTTTTTTGGTCCTCTCTTTGGTTGTCCAGAGGCATGGTTACTGAACATCTACTGTAACTCAGGACTTGTGCTTGACTTTTCCCATTAAAAAACCCCGTCTAATTAAAGACGGGGCTAATAAAAAGTCGACTTGTGTCGCGCCTTCCATCCAGACTTTACTGTCGGCCAAGGGTTCTCACCTTGTCTGCAGACCCTGCCGGATCCGCTCGCGGGCTTGTCATGTTACCATGCATCACCGCCGGTCGGGAATTTCACCCTGCCCCGGAACGATTTAATTGTCAAATTCAGTATAGCACGTTCGCTGTATATGACAACCCTGTTTCAACATAACGCAGCAACGCAGTACAACTCCATTGCAACATCCTACAGCAGATAGCTGCGTACCGCGTTAATTCCCTCTTCGGTGCGGTAGGCACGCGGCATCCGGCGGCCGACAACACAGGTAACTTCATAATTTATGGTGCCAGCCAGCGCGGCAATTTCATCCACACTCAGTTCAGCAATTTTTTCGCCGCTTTTCTGGCGACCAAACAGAACCACTTCACTGCCGGTTGCCACAGGTAACGGAGCTTCTGTAACATCAATCATACAGGTATCCATACAGATTCGCCCAATCTGCGGGAAGCGGACTCCCTGGATCAGCACTTCAGCTTCGCCGGACAAACGCCGAGAATAGCCGTCAGCGTAGCCGATCGGAATTGTGGCTATGCGTGAAGGGCGCTCGGTAATAAAAGCCCGGCCATAGCTGATCGAAGTGCCGGCGGGCACATCCTTAACCATGACCACGTTCGATTTAAGGGTCATTGCAGTTTTAAGAGCCACCGGCAGGACAGGCGCCGGACAACCGGGAGGCAGCATGCCATAAAGGATAAGTCCCGGGCGTACCATATCGAGATGCATTTCAGGGAATAGCAAGGTGGCGGCACTGTTACAGCAGTGTTTAATCGGTATGGGCATGCCGATGCGGTCAAGTTCGCGATTTATTGTCATAAAACGTTCAAACTGTTCCCAAGTGTAAGTCGGGTCAATTTCGTCGGCACAAGCAAAATGAGTATAAATACCTTCGATAATAATCCGCGGCATTTCATGGATATCAGTAATCGCCTTGATTGCTTCGTAGCCGGACTGGAAACCCACGCGCCCCATTCCTGTATCAACCTTGATATGAATCCGGACATCGCTGTTTAGCCTTACAGCAGCAGCTGAGAGGGCTTCAGCAAGGTCGCGGCTGTATACTGTCTGGGTCACGTTGCCGGCGATAATTTCTTCAGCCCGCCGCGGGTCAGTGTAACTGAGAACCAGAATCGGTGCTTCAACTCCGGCCTGTCTCAGTTCCAGAGCCTCATCGAGCATTGAAACAGCCAGCCGAGAGGCGCCATTTGCCAACAAAACCGGCACTACTTCAGCAACGCCGTGGCCGTAAGCATCGGCTTTAACAACAGCGCAGATTTCGGTTCCGCGCCGAACAGCCTTACGCAGACTGCTGATGTTGTCCCGAATGCAACTGAGATCGACTTCCGCCCAGGAGCGGTTTAAAAAAATGTCCGGGGTTTCAAAGCTGTGTCCGGTATTGCGATCATCCGTTTTAGAGTTTTCAGCGCCGCATTGTCGTGATTTATCAAAGAGCGTCATAGGTGAAAGGGACCTCCGTTCAGTTTAGCGTTATCTGATAATGTTGATGTTGCACTTTCCCAGCCGACCAAACGAAATACAGCAGGTAAAAAACGGACCAAATCGCTGGGAATCAGCACTCGGGCTGAACTATCGCGTACAGCTAAATCCGCAGCACTGCCATGCAGGTAAACCGCACTTACAGCCGCAGGAAATTCTTCCATCCCCTGTGCCAGGAACCCCAGCAGCAGTCCTGTCAGTACATCACCAGAGCCGCCGCTAGCCAGACCGGTATTTCCGGTATTGTTGATCATGATCCTGCCCTGAGGTGCGGCAATAACCGTGGCAGCGCCCTTGAGTACAATAACACAGTTTAGCTTGTCCGCGAGCCGGGCGGCAGCTTCGTGTCGAGGTAACCCAGTAAGTTCCGGCGCCAGCCGCCTGAACTCACCAGGATGCGGGGTCAAAACCGCCGGCCGCGAACCAGTGGAAGCGGAGGCTCGCGCCTGTAGCAGGGGCACGAAACGTGCCTGATCAGCCGCGATTATTGTTATGGCTCCGGCATCGATTACCAGTTTAGGAGCCTGTCTGATTACCAATTCAAGTAAAACAGCCGACTGTTCATTCGTTAATAGACCAGGCCCGATTCCCACCGCTTTTGGCTCTTTAGCAAACATCGCATTCAAGCGTGCTAAAGCCTCCTGGTCGTTGTTGCTGTTTACTCCCTGTACCATTGCTTCAGGCATTCTGGTCAGAATGGCTGTAGTAATTGATTCATCAGTAAGAATATTCAAAAGACCTGCACCGCTGCGCAAGGCAGCCTCACCCGCTAACAGCGCAGCCCCGCCCAGTCCGGGTCCTCCGGCAACAAGCAGCATGCGTCCGCTTTGAGTCTTGTGCAAGCGGCGCGGACGCTGTGGAGCCCAGAACCGGATCTCTGCCGGTTCAATCAGTTCGGGCAGACGCTGGTTTGGTTCAATCTTGAGCAACAAAGAGTCAAGTATTGCAGCCGGAACACTGAGGCGGTCAACACTGATTTCGCCTGCGAGGTCGCGGCCGGGGTCGCTGACCAGACCGGTTTTTGGGTATAGGAAAGTTACCGTGGCGTCTGCCTTGATCGCGTCAGTCACGTACTCACTCGTATCGGCACTGAGCCCTGAAGGCAAATCAATTGCTAAGACCAGGCCTCCGGCAGCGCGAACGGCCGCCGCTTGTCGGAAACTAGCTGCAATCTCTGGAGCCAGCGGTCGGTTTGTTTGAAAACCCGTGCCAAATACACCATCTATAACTAATGCCGGCTTTGCCGACATTCCGGCAAAATCAGCAAGACTAAGACAAGGTATACCAAGTGCCTGAACTGTTTTCAGTTGCGCAAAGAATTCAGCAGTGCCCGTGCTGCTGCCGTCCAGATAACAAAAGACTGCGTAGCCGTCAGCAGTCAGCAACCTCGCTGCCACCAGCGCGTCTCCGGCATTTTGACCGTGACCGCAGAGAATATGGATGGGAAAGCCGCTTGGGGCTTTATGCAGTAACTGCTTTGCCGTCCGTGCCACGGCAACACCTGCGTATTCCATTAAAACAGCTACAGATATCCCCAGCTCTTGTTCGATCAAACTGTCCAGTGCCTGTTGCTGCGCTCTACCGATTGTCCACATGATCATGGCCTTTCCAAATTTCAAAGTACGGTCAAAGCTGTTGCCGTGTTCATCATATAGAGGGTAAGCTAATACGTGCCTGTTGCAGATATTATCGCACAGCAACACATATTTGGCTCATTTATACTTGAGAAAAGCAAAAAACTGCCGTTACATAAAACGACAGTTTTTTATTTGTTTGCCACCAATATAACTAAATTAAGTCTTAATTAATCTAATTAAGCCAAACTGCTAATAAACTGCTTAAACGTGTTTATCAAGAGCAGCTGCCAGCTCAGCATAAGGGCGAGCTCCAATAAGTCTTTCAACAACCTGGCCGCCTTTAAGCACGTAAATTGTTGGAATACTCATAACTTTAAACTGCTCAGCCAAAGCGGATTCCTCGTCCACATTAACCTTTCCTATAACGGCTTTATCAGCATATTCTTCGCTCAGTCGGTCAATCGATGGTGCCACCATGCGGCATGGGCCACACCAGACTGCCCAGAAATCCAGCAAAACCGGTTTGTCACTTTGCATAACTTCCTTTTGGAAATTGTCGTTTGTTATGGTCAAGGCCATTTTATTCTCCTCCGAATCTATGGTTACTGCAGCTGTTCTGCACAGAGCCTTTGTATAAAAGAATTATAAAAGCGGGGCAAATTGCGGTCAGTAACTTTAGTTACATCACTTTTTACCCTTAGCTGGAACCGTCACAGGCAGCCTTTGAGGGCGGTACATCTTCCGGTCCCGAAGTACCGGCGGAAAGGCTTGTGAGGTCGAACGGAGTTGCCTGATAGACATAGTAGTTCAGCCAGTTGGCAAAAAGCAGGTACGCTGAGCTGCGCCAGCGGACAAAAGGCGGCCGGGCGGGGTCATCAGCCGGAAAATAGTTTTGTGGCAGGCTGATTGGCAAACCGCGTTCGAGGTCGCGCTCATACTCAAACTTAAGTGTTAACGGGTCGTACTCAGAATGCCCGGTCAGGAATATCTGCCTGCCCGAGAGATCCGAGATCGCGTAGACTCCGCTGGTGTCAGATTCAGCAAGAATACGCAGACAATCAATCTTTTCAACATCCTGCCGCCTTACTTCAGTATGGCGTGAGTGTGGCACGTAAAAGACATCGTCAAAACCACGGAAAAGCTTTACCGGTTTCATCCAGCTGCGATAGTGCGGAAAAACACCGAACATTTTTTCTGCCAACTCATACTTGGGCACGCCATAATGGTAGTACAGCGCAGCTTGGGCACCCCAGCAAATATGGAGGGTAGAATAAACGTGGGTTTTACTCCATTCCATTATTTCGACCAGCTCGTTCCAGTAGGACACCTGTTCAAACGGCATCATTTCAACCGGCGCACCAGTAATGATCATGCCGTCATAACGCCGTTCCCGTATCTGATCAAAAGTTTCATAAAACTTGGTCAGGTAATCCATGGAGGTGTTACGCGGCTTATATGAAGATGTATAAAGCAGGTCGACCTCAACCTGCAGCGGTGTATTGGAAAGCAAGCGCAGCAGCTGTGTTTCGGTCACGATTTTTGTCGGCATCAAGTTCAGGATGATTATCCGCAGCGGGCGGATATCCTGGCTGTAAGCACGGTTTTCATACATTACGAAGACATTCTCCTGCTCCAGAATGTTAGCGGCAGGTAGATTGTCCTGGATTTTAATTGGCATAGTGCTCCTCCTGAGCTATGGGGTCAGCTGATAAATACGGTCAAAAAAGCAACTGGGGTCAGCTTATGAATTCGTGCAGAATTGAAGTCGGCGGAACAAATACCGGTGGTGCGGCCGGAATGTAAAGAACAGCCTCTTCCAGCCTGCGGGCTTCGCTCAGCGCAAGCGGCAGGTTAGCATAACTGCTTTTGTCTTTGTGGTAAGCAGAGCCAGGCAATGTTCCTTGTTCGTACTTGCGCAAAGAATCACGAATGGCAGCCGCGGCGAGCGGTGCAACGATTAAGAATTCATATGGCAAGACAGTATTGATCATAATGTCCGCGCTGGCAAGGTAAGGCGGGAAAATCGCCTGTTCCGTGCGATCCATCATCGGCCAGTAATCGATTGTCGAAAGCGCAGTTGACCCTCGGTGGGTAACATCACGGGAAACACGGCGCAGAATCCTGATATCGCGGTAATTCAGCAATTGCTGGTCACGATGCAAGGCACCGTAGGGCATCAGGAAAATACTCAGACATTGTTCCGGCGACAGCGAGCCCCCGATTTCCGGAGCCAGCGCATGCAAGCCCTCAATTAACAAAATTCCGTCATCAGCCAGTTGGCGGCATTTATTATCTTCATAGCGGCGGGAGCGAGTTTTGAAATCAAAGGTTGGGATATGCACTTCTTCTCCCCGCAATAATGCCGCAATATCATGGACAATCAGATCAATCGCCAGGGTACTGATACTTTCAAAGTCGGGCCGGCCTTCGTCGTCGTAGTCAACCGCTGAACTGGCATAATAATCGTCGAGTGACAGCACGAGTGGCTGGCGGCCAAGGCTTGTCAATAGATCCTCCAGCCGGTGGGTTGTAGTCGTTTTACCGGAAGCCGAAGGTCCTGAAATCAGTACAGCCGTGATACACGGATCAGCGGCCCGGCGAGCTACTCGCTCCAGCTGGTCAGAAAAGATTTTTTCCTGAGCGGCAGCTTTTTCCATCAATCTTTTCTCGCCCAGGAAAGATTCCAGGTCTGTAACCGTAACTATAGTCATTTCTGGTAATACTGCCACTCATTTCACCTCTTTTCACTAGCTCAGCCACCGATTGGTGCTGCGGCCGAAAGTGATTTTTCCCATTTCGGCTAAACAGTGTTTTATTATAACATGGCATGAGATTTGATGAAACACAGCCCCATGGCGACTGCTTCTTCTGCTATAATCACAAATGCGAGGTGAAATGCTGATGACGACAAAAATCTGGGCTCATCGCGGCGCCAGCCTTAAAGCCCCGGAAAACTCGCTGCCGGCGTTCGCCCTGGCGGTGGAACTTGGTGCCGACGGGATCGAACTTGACGTTCAGTTAAGCAAAGACGGTGTACCGGTTGTCTTTCATGATTTCGAACTGGCCCGCCTGACAGGTATAGACGCCAGGCTGCGCGATCTCAGCCTGGCAGAACTTAAAAAACTAAACCTCAATCAACAACAGCGCTTTCCTGAACTCGGCTTTGTAGTGATACCAACTCTGGCCGAGGTTTTTGAGTTGCTGTTAAAAACCAAACTGATAATTAACATTGAGATCAAAAGCGGCAAGGTTATCTATCCGCAAATCGAGGAAAAAGTTCTGGCCCTGGCAGCTGAATACGATCTCAACGAACGCATTTGGTACTCTTCATTTAATCACTATTCGCTTGTGCAGCTGCGGCAATTGCAGCCTGAGGCACACTGTGGAATTCTGTTCGATAATGTGCTGTTTCAACCCTGGAACTATGCAGCGAAGTTTGGCATGCAGGCAATTCACCCGCATCACCTGATGCTGGCGATTCCGGGTTATGTGGAAGCCAGCCATAAAGCCGGGATATCCGTTCACGCCTGGACTGCTGACCAGCCAGAAGATTTGCTTAGAGCCTTCCGGCTGGGAGTAGACGCAATTATTACCAACACGCCAGATATTGCCATAAAGCTGGCCTCACAGACATAATCGCCTTGAAACACAATGGCTTTAAATAAAAACCGTCTGTCCACTGATTGCTGCTTACGCTGACGTCTTGAAAATGAGGTACTCATGAAACTTGATTACAAGAAAACTTTCCTGATCGGTTTTGGTTTTTTAGCCAGTTCACTTGCCTGGAGTCTCTATAACAGTTTTGTACCCCTTATCCTTCGAGATTATGTCGGCAGCAGTCTTTTAATCGGCATGGTCATGACAATTGATAATATTTTCGGCGTGGTTTTCCAGCCATTGTTCGGCCAACTAAGCGACCGAACCCACACTCGCTTTGGCAAACGCATGCCATACATAATGATTGGTATTCCCTTATGTGCCATCGCCTTTTCCCTGATCCCGTTTATGCAGACATTAGTTGCCACAATGGCAGCGATTATTGCCTTCAATTTCATCATGTCCACCTGGCGTTCACCAGTTATTGCCTTGATGCCCGATCTCACCCCGTCTCCTTTGCGCAGCAAGGCAAATGGCATTATTAACATGATGGGCGGCATTGGCGCGATTATTGCTTTTATGGTTGGCGGCCGCCTGACAACCTGGGGCGGATTCAAAGCTTCATTTATCATGGGCAGCATTGTCATGGTACTTGCCCTGGTAGTACTCATGCTCTTTGTCCGTGAGCCGGATACCCGTTTAAACCGGCCGTTGCAAGATAAATCAACGTCTGAAGATGACTCGGAAACATTGACGGCTGCGCGTACTTCGGCCAAACATCTGACCAAAGACGAAAAGAGAAGCCTGTTCGCCCTCTTGTTCGCGATTTTTTTCTGGTTTTGCGGTTTCAATGCCGTCGAGACTTTCTTTACCTCCTACGCAACAACCAACCTGGGGCTTGAAGCCGGAGCAGCTGCCGGCATGCTGACTTATTTTTCGCTGGCTCTGGTTGCTTTCGCAATTCCAGCGGGTATTCTGGCCACGCGTTTTGGGCGCCGCCGAATGATCCTGATCGGTCTTGCCGGGATAATCGCCGCTTTCACACCGATGCTTTTTGTCAGCAGTAAAACTCTGGTGCAGATTCTCATGATTGTGGCCGGTTCCTTCTGGGCTCTGGTTAATATCAACTCGCTGCCTATGGTGGTTGAGCTGGCAGCCAGCGACCGGATCGGCAGCTTCACGGGTTACTACTACTTTTTTTCTTTCAGTGCCGCTATTGTCAGTCCTTCACTTTTCGGGCTGATTCACGACCTGACTAAGGATTACGACAACCTGTTTGTTTATTCGGCCGTTGCTTTCCTTTTGGCTTTTGTCTGTATGCTTCAGGTACGGCATGGTGAAGCCAGAACTGCTCCGGCATTGAGTGAGGAAATTCCGCTCGAAGTTAAGAAAGGTGGATAACACGATGCCGTCTATGCTGTTCAGTGGTAATCTGGCTGTGCAAGAACAGTCCCGCCAGCTGTTTCGCTGCATTTTCTCAGCAGGTCGGCTCACACGTCCACAAATACTGGAACAGCTGAATCTGCCGCCGACTTCGTTGAACAGGGCGCTGGATCGCCTGACAGAAGCAGGGTTGATTGAAGTAACCGGTCAGGCGGAATCAACTGGCGGCAGGCCCGCGAGTTTGTTCCAGATCAGGAGCGATGCCCGCTTGATGCTGGGGATCTCACTTGAACCGTCATCTCCGGCAACAATCCACCTGATGATGCTTGACCTTTCACTCAGGCCGGTTGTGCAGAACAGGCTGATTTTGTCCTCAGGCAATGCAGCCGTGGAAATTACTGCGGCAGCTGCTGAACTTGAACGGGCTGCCAGGCTGACGATACCCCCGGATAGTGCAACATCGGACGGTGCAAAAAATGATGGCTCTCCATACCTGATCGGAATCGGTATCGATGGTTTTGGACTGCTTACGGAAGCAGACCAGGCAGCATTGCAGACAGCTCTCACAGCTCATTTCAGTTGCCCTGTTTTATATGCTGACGGACTTACCGGCGCCCCTTTTTTATTAGGCAACACCTCAAATCAGCAGGAAGGATCTTTTGCCTTGCTCAGTCTCGATGATCCTATTCAGCTGGTTAACGGGTTTAGTCATGCCGTTCCCGCCAATACACCTGCTACGTCTATTGGCGCCTATCCGTTACCTGATCATCTGGAGGACAAGGACCAGCCTTTACGGCCTTTACGTGATTTGCTTTCACCGACAGCTTTAGGCCGCCGCTTTGCCTTGAGCCACAATCGCCCTGAACTGGACTTTGCAGATTTCTGTTTGGCACTGAAGCAACAAAAGAAAAAAGCAGTACGTCTGCTGAAAGCCTCCGCTTCTGAGCTGGCGCTTGCTGTTGTAGGGATTTCCTGTGTTACAGGTTTGAATAACATCATGGTCAGCGGTGAGTTGTTTGACACCATGCCCGAGTTGTTTCCACAAACCGCGGATAAAGCTGCAGAATTGAAAAAAGATTTTGGCATTATTTTCAGGCTGGAAAGACAGCCTTATGGCAGCGATCTGCGCGCTGCCGGTATAGCCGCGATGGTGCTTGCAACCGAAATGGACAGTTAAATTGGCTTGAAAACCCTGTTTTCAAAACTAAAGCGGTCGCCGTTCTTGCGCAGCGGTGCCACCGGCACCTGCAAATCAGCCACCTTTTCAGCAAACTCAGCATAAAATGATTCATAACCGTAGGCATGCATAGGAACAACGCCTGCTGGTGCCAGTTTTTCGATCATTAGGCGGCAGCCGTCTATCAAGGCATCTTCCTGCCAGCCATCACTTGTTCCAACTGGTATAAAGGCCAGATCAGGACAAATGCCTGCCTGGGCGAGCTTCGTCATGCTGGTGCGAAACGGCTTTTGAAACTCCGGTAAATCGTCCCAGATAGCATGATCACCGCCATAGTAGATCGAAATTTCAGGAAACTGGAGCAAAGCCGCTATTCCTTTATCGGTCGCTTGCACGGCAAATATCCGACAATCATCAACTTGACAATCGTCGCCCGGATTAACCCTTACTGTCCGCTTTTCAGTGCGAGCAAAATCGCCGGTTATATAACGGACATTTTCGGACTCGTCAAACAATTTATGCAGGCCGGGGTCATAATGGTCGGGGTGATTATGGGAGGAAAAGGCAAATACCGGTTTTACGCCGTTAAGCAAATTCGCCCAATCAGGCTCAAGTGCAGGAGCTCTCGGCGGTACCCGGCCAATATCAAAAATCAAAATTCGCTGATTTGTTTCACAGATAAACGCGCTGTGGGCAAGGTAATTAATCGTTACTTTTTCAGGGGTATGCATAAGCTCCTCCTTTAGCCGGTTTGGCTGCAGCAGCCGCTGCATTTGCGTCATCACTGCCTACAGTCTGAACGTTGGCAGCATTTCAGTCAATGACATAATCCCAGGCACCTGCAGGATTGCAGTACGTGTGTACCCTGACGCCATAAACGTAAGCGATATGCCCTTCATGCAGAACCTCTTCCGGGTCGCCATCCGCCACAATTGTGCCTTCGTGCATCAGGCAAAGTCTGGTGCAAAAACGGGCAGCGGCACGCAGGTCGTGCAATACAGCAATAACCAAACGGCCTTGACGCGCTAATTTCTGGCAAGTTTCAAATACTGCCAGACTGTGACGGATATCAAGACTGGAAGTAGGTTCGTCCAGCAGCAGAATCGGCGTATTCTGAGCCAGGGCGCGAGCAAGCATCACTCGCTGGCGCTCGCCGCCGGACAGCGTGCTGATGGATCTGGCCGCCAAGTGTTCAGATTCAACTTCAGCTAGACAGTCCAATGCGATCTGGCGGTCACTCGTAGAATAGCCCTGCAGAGGCGAGGAATGGGGATGTCGGCCGAACATTACCACCTCAAGCACGGAGAATTCGAACGGTACTACTGTATCCTGGTGCATAAATGTGATTTGACGGGCAATTTCACGGGGCTGCATACCAGCCAGAGATTTGCCTTCAAACAAGACTTCACCGGCTGATGGTTGCAAAAGGCCGCCAAGCAAACGCAGCAATGTAGTTTTGCCGGCACCATTAGGACCGCAAATACCGAAAAATTCACCGCTTTGCCAGTCTTTGCTGATTGAGTGGACAATATTTACAGCAGATTTATCAGCTGTATTTGAAACTGAATAGCCCAGGTCGCGGCAGGCCAATAGCGAATTTTTATTATCTGAATAAGCAGGTTTGCCTGCTATTGATTCAGTTGGCGAAAATTCATTGTTCACTTCAACCTCCGGACAGCGCAAGTGGCATTCACGTCAACTTCCCGCCGCGGCGGGCAGACTTGAATAGTAAGTAAAGGAAATAGGGGGCGCCGATTATCGCTGTCACAACTCCGGCCGATAATTCTGCTCCCGTAGGTCTTGAAAGCACACGGGTGACCAGATCGCAGGCTATAAGGAAAATACTGCCGCCGATCGCGCTTGCCACCACCAGCGGGCGATGAGCCGGGCCAACCAGCATGCGCATAATGTGCGGCACAATCAAACCAACAAACCCGATCGGGCCGGTAACTGAAACTATCGCGGCGGTTGCCAGCGAAGCCAGGATTATCATCAGAAATCTGGTACGTCCCGGAGCCACGCCAAGCGCGCGAGCTTCTTCGTCACCCAGAAGCATTATATCCAGGTCACGGGCCCGGAATATAACTATCAGGATTACCATCGTCACGATCGGGGCAATTGCGATTACGTGTTCCCAGCGGCGGTTGGCCAGTCCTCCCATTGTCCAGAAGATGTAGCTGGCTACCTGGTATTCGTTGCCCATGGTAAGCACTAGTGATGAAAGAGCGCTGAATAAAGCGCTGACAGCCATGCCGCTCATGATCAGAGTAACTGTCTGGCCGGAGCCTTTAGTGAGCAAGGAAAGTGCGAGAATAATAGCAACAGCCAGAAAAGCTCCGGCAAAGGCATAAATCGGCAGTGCGAAAAAGCTGCCTGCTCCAGCAACCAGGGCGATTAAAGCACCGAGGCTGGCACCGGCTGATACACCAAGGATGCCCGGTTCCGCCAGCGGGTTGCGAAACAGGCCTTGCATTATTGTTCCGGCAACGGCGAGCCCACAACCAGCAAACAAGGCTGCCATAATTCGAGGCAAACGGATTTGCATAATTACAGTATCGGCAGTTGCCGGATAATCAATTCCGCTTGGAATGCCGACTGCATCCAGCAGGATCGCGATAATGGCGGCAGGGGAAATGTTTGTTGAGCTGATTGCCGTCGCCAGTATTATTGTCAGCAACAGCAACGGCAAACCAATCGCTAAGATTTTTGGGATCGAAACACGTCGCAGCTGTGGCGTTGGTCCGCTTTGCTTATTGACTTCAATAACAGAGTTCACTTAAACGCCTTTCAGTTAAACAACTCCGGGTAGGCTGCTTTTGCCAGTTCTTCAACAGCTTTAGCCATGTACTGTGAAGTTGATCCGCGGTAAGTTTCTGTCAGCGAAATCACCTGCTTATTCTGCACAGCCGGCAGAGTTTTCAATAACGGATCCTCAAGCACAGCTTTAATAAGTGTGTTAGAGCTGTCATTTACCGGTTCACCTTGATCATTGTACATGATACTGGGGACGACAAGCAGCTCTGGCTGCCATTCCCCCACGATTTTTTCTTTGCTTATTGCTGAGTAGTTTGGCGCATCGCAAACATTTACCAAACCTGCGGCTTCGGCGATAGCGTCAAAGGTTGAGCCTTTGCCGTAAGCGGCAAGCATGCCGGCATTGGTGCCGCTTTGATCATAATATGATTCATAAAACAGAGTTCTTACCCGGTCGGCGGGAGCAATTTTGTCCGTCTTGGCTTTTACAGCGCTAAGTGTTTTTTCCATCTCAGCAATTATAGCTTTGCCGGCCTCACTGGCGCCGGTGGCTTTTGCCAGTGTGCTTATAGCCGCGGTAATCATGGTAAAGTCGGTAGGCGATGCCATGCTGAGTACGGCAGCACCTGCCCCGGTAAGAGTTTTGGCAAGTGAACCGTCCGGATCGGAAAAGGAGTCAATTACGACCAGGTCGGGTGCCAGGGCAACAATTTCTTCCGGGCGCTGCGTGGAAACACGTGCCTCGACTGCTTTTGCTTTGTCAGAAGTTACGGTGACAGCCGGCTTGTCATTCCACATTGACAGCCCTTTGATCTGATTTATATCCACCAGCTCAAACAGGATTTCCGCTGCCCAGACATTTGTGATCACAATTGATTTTGGTTCTGCCTTTATAATAACGTCTTCGCCCATACCGTTTTTGACCGTTACCGGGAAATCAGGCACGGCTGTGGTTGTGGTTGGCGTAGAAGCAGTAGTAGAGCTGGTTCCGTTTGGAGCAGCCGTCGTTGTGCCGGTGGTGCCGGCTGTAGCTGCGGTTGTGGCTGACGCTGTAGTTGAATTTGTACTGCCGCAAGCGGTAAATAATAGCACGGCGCATAGAATCAGCGCCACAAGGCGAATCTGTTTCAGGTTTTTCATGTATCTCTTCCTTCCATCTGTCTGAATCCCTATATATGAAAGTGTAGCGATAAACCTGGAATTTTTTCAATGGCGCTATTCGTCAACTTTTGTAATATTTTATGATTTGGTAATTTTTTGTGCCAGACGTAGTTTTGGGATGTGAATTTACGATGTGGTTTTTGTCCAGTTGTTTTTGAATTTTCTGTTTTGTGAAAGGCAAAAATGAGAAAGGCCCTTCGGGCACCACTCCGAAAGGCCATCCTCATCATTTGGAGGAGAAAGTATGAAAGAAGGAGGTTCAAGCAGACCCTGTCTTGCTTGTCCCTAGGTTAACAGGATTATTTGTCTACATTAAAGCGTGTTTGTGGAAGATTTGTTAACATTTTCGCTTATCTCGTCTGTTTTTTGATTTCCAGTGTCTCTAAGCAAATGCGCCTCGAGAAAAGCCATGATTTCTGTCATGGATTCTCTGGCTTCGGGAACAAGTTCATTTGCCAATGAGAAAACATGAAACAAACCCGGCCAGACTTTAAGCTTCGCGTCAACTCCGGCAGCTAACGCTTTCTCGACTGCCCGTGTGGCATCATCCAGAAGCAGCTCCTCGCTGCCGACATGGACGAGCATTGGCGGCAAGGACTCAAAGTTACCAAACAATGGCGAAATATAAGGATTATCCGGTCGGTTTTCGCCAGCATAAAACTGGGCGTATTCGTTTATTTCTTCAGGTATCAACATTACATCTTCTTCAGCTTTTTCCTGAAAGGAGGAACTGCCGCCTGTCAAATCTGTCCAGGGCGAAATAAGCGCGATACAGGCCGGGAGAGGCTTGTGAGAGTCCCGGATTGCCATTGCTGCAGATAAAGCAAGGCCACCGCCAGCAGAATCGCCGATAAAGCCTATGTTAGCAGGGCTCCAACCGTCAGCGAGTAATTGGTCATAAACGGCCAGCGCATCCAACAAAGCCGCCGGAAATGGATGCTCAGGTGCCAGGCGGTAATTTACAGACAACATCCGCAAGGGCATTTCAAAAGCCAGGCTTGTGGACAGCACGCGGGCGCTAAGCAGTGAGCCGGTTACGTAGCCTCCGCCATGAAAGTAAATCAGCACTGATTGTCCGATTTTATCAACAACCTCTTCATGTACACGCGGGCGTGTGAGCGGACTGCCATGCTGCCGGTAAACCCATTCACATTCGACACCACCAATGGTTATCGGCACGATCTCCAGGTCAGGATGCCTTTTTTGGCGCAAGAGGCCGGCCAGATCAGGCCAGGAGCGACGTTCATCGATGTCGAATTCCTGGGCGCGGCGGCGAGAAATCAAGCGCAGCAACCGTTTGGCAAGCTTGGCACGCAGCGATAACTCGGGCAGTTCAGTCATATCAGGTACACTCCTGTATAAAAAGAGCCGACCGGTTAATTTCCGGTCGGCCAGGCTGATTAAGCATTAATTAAAATGTTTGTAAAGCGGCGCCGCTTTGGAGATCGGCCTGAGTAGGTTTATCAATCAGATAACCACCTGTTGAATGCGCCAGGCGCAAGGTTGCGTTGCCATATACCTGGTCATATTGATTTTGATCAATCCCGGCAGCTTTAGCCCGGGTTTCACAGAAAGCCTTGAACATGTCTGTTGCCTGAGCGGGTGTAACAGTTTCGCCAACTGCCATCAGTAAATAGCTGTTATCCATACCACGGACGGCAACTGATTTATCCGCCTCAAAATTCAGCGGTGAAGCAGCAGGCAAAGCCTGAAGTATTGACGCCCGGTTAGTATCACGACTGGTTGTTAATGGAATGGTTATAGCAGCAAATACCAGTACGAGAGCCAGAAGCGCGGCTCCGATCAGCAAATGAGTCCGGAACGGAAGCTTGATATCCTTGCGGGCAACAGGCTTGCTCATAACATAAGGCTCCGGCTCAGGCTGTACCTGTTTGGCTGGCTGTTTCTTTTTCTGCGGAACAGCTGCAATGTTCGCGCCGGCAGTACCGCGAGGCTCAAGTGAAGGCCCTTCGTACTTTGGCTGAACTTCGTTGGGGAATTCAACCCCTGTCGGATTTTTCGCGATTTCAAAAGCGCGTTGGTTATCGAAAACAGCGTCACAGAAAAGACAGTGACCCTTTTCCATACCAGTGTCGAGTTGCAGCAAAGAGCCGCAATTCGGGCATCTTCCTTCTTTAATTGCCATGATGGACCATCCTTTGTTCTTTAGCCTGACAGTTCACTGCCTGCCTTAACAAAGCAGTGCAGGATCTGGAATCGTTTTAGATATCCATGGTATTATATAGCTTACGTGCCCCTGATTGCAAGATAACACAAACCGGTTGGCCGCTGAAAAAGCAGCTGGCCAGTATTAATTTGAAATTACCAATTTGCAGGAGGAATCTGATGAAAAAACTGCGGATTCTGGTTGTTGACGGCCAGGGCGGTGGGATGGGGCGAGCCATTGTGGAACGCTTGCGCCGTGAGTTTAACGACAAAGTTGAACTCCATGCTGTTGGCACAAATGCGATTGCCGCACAGGCAATGATGAAGGCTGGAGCTGATGCGGCTGCCAGCGGTGAAAGCGCCGTAATTTATAACAGTCAAAAGGCTGATTATATTATTGGCCCCATTGGCATACTGGCCGGCGGTTCCATGCTGGGCGAGTTGAGCCCGGCAATGGCCCAGGCTATTACTGCCAGTTCTGCCGAAAAAATCCTCTTGCCGCTGAATCGTTGCGGGCTTCAGGTTGTTGGAATTAAAGATGAACCTCTGCAAATCCGGCTTGACCAATTATCTGAACTGGTACGCACCAATATTGAGCTTCATGATACTAATGAATAATAATAAGCCGCTTGCCGAATCAAAAAACCACGCAGCTGGCGAAAATGACAAACGCTGGATGCGCCTCGCCTTGAATCAGGCCCGCAAAGCAGCTGCTGTCGGAGAAACTCCAATCGGGGCAGTTATTGTTCATGAAGGACGGGTGATCGGCCGCGGTTATAATCGCAGAGAAACGCGAAAAGACGCGACGGAGCATGCAGAGATAATGGCTATCCGTCAGGCCAGCCGTCGTTTGAAATCCTGGCGGCTTACTGATTGTGAGCTTTACGTCACTTTGGAGCCCTGCCTGATGTGTGCCGGAGCCCTGATCAACGCCCGCATCCGACGGGTTGTCTACGCAGCTGCCGATCCAAAAGGCGGCGCTTGCGGCTCAGTTGTGTCAGCTCAATCATTACCCTTGTTTCACGAAATAATATGTGAACCTGGTCCTCTAGCCGCGGAATCAGCGGAACTGCTGCGCTTGTTTTTTAAGGCATTGCGCACTCGGGACCGGGAGCGCGGCAGCAGCGGGCAGCGTCGTAAGCAGAGCCTGACCGGGCAAAAACCAGTAGCCGCAGTAACAAGATTCTTAAATATCGATCAACAGGAGAAGACACATGACAATGACTAAAAAGAAGGCTTTCTGGTTCCTCGTTATTTGTGCCGTACTCTGGAGCACCGGTGGTTTTTTGATTAAATCCGTCGATATGCCGCCATTCGCGATAACCGGTGGCCGCAGTATGTTCGCTGCTTTATTTCTCATTCTGGTACGCGGCAAACCGCGCTTTTCGCGCAGGCCAGCATTTATTGGAGCGTCTTTGGCTTATGCAGCTACAATGACTTGCTTTGTGTTCGCCACCCGCCTGACTACTGCCGCCGACGCGATCATGCTGCAGTACACTGCTCCGATTTGGGTTTTGTTGCTCTCTTACTTCTTTTTGAAAGAGCGGGTTACCAAGGTTGATGTTCTGGTAACATTCCTGATTCTGGCCGGTCTGGTCGTTTTCTTTCTGGACAGTCTGGGCAAAGCTGAGCCGATGTCGACCGCACCCCTAGGTAATGCTCTGGGCTTGCTATCGGGCGTTTTTGTTTCTTTGCAGGCGGTACTGATCCGACGCACAAGTGACGAAGGACTTTCTACCGAGTCGGTAATTGTTGCTGGCAATCTGATTTGTTTCTTTGCCGCTCTGCCGCTTTTACTGCGCTCCACATTTTCTTGGGAAAATGTGATGTGGCTGGCTATCGCCGGCGTTTTCCAGCTTGGCCTGGCTTATGTTTTCTACACGGCCGTCTTGCCCTATGTAACAGCGCTTGAACTCATTCTGGTGCCGGTAATTGAACCAATTCTCAATCCGATCTTCGTATTTTTCCTCAACGGTGAAAAACCGGCGCTGACCACAATCTTTGCCGGCATTTTCATTCTCACCCTGGTGACAGTCTGGTGTATTTACCGGGCTAAACAGCAAGGCGTGCCGCTGAATGCCACAGCGGAAGCTTCCGCTCAAGAAGAAGTTTGAGTTATCAGCTGCCCGTCTCGTAATGAGTAAATTAAACGCTCTGTAACCTGCAGTCCGGTAGAAAGCGTTATCGCCCGGGCGTAGTATTCAAGCTGTACCCGATACTTTGCCAGCAGGGAAGCTGCCCTCTGGTCGGCACTTCCCGCCAGACGATCAGTTTTGAAATCTAAAAGCACTGCCCGGTTGTTTTCCCGGAACCACACATCAATCATACCTTGCACAAGGACTCTGTCGTCTTCTTTTACCCTGCCGCCTGTAGTATTAATGCTGTCGGCCGGCACCGCGATGGAAAAAGGCATTTCCCGATAAAGCATGCCCGCCTGTTCCGCCAGCAACATCCGCTGCGCTAATGACGATGCGAAGAACTGCAGCATAGAATTGCTATAAGGCAGTATGTACTCATGTATATCAGCGCTGATTATACCGTGAGCTGTCAAAATTTCTAATTGCTGCACCAACATGGCTTCAGTTGGATTCCGAACTAAGGAACCAAGATCAAGAAACCGCATTGCCTGATGAACTGCCGTGCCAATTTTCGCAGCTGAGACTTTTGCTGCTGCTGTTTCAGGAGCAGCCCATTCGCGAATTTCGCGGTTGATGCCTTGGACAACAAAGCTGCCGTCCTCATTTGGCTCCGCAGTGCTCAGGCGATCCGCCCGCCGTTTGAGTTCGCTTACCGAAATTTTCTGCGGCAGCTGAACCGTCCCTGGCCAGAGGTATTCACTAAAAATTTCAGTTTCAATCCGCTGCTCGATCGCTGCTTGCTGTTCCGCTGAAACAAGCGGTTCTTCTACTTGCTGCGGCAACGGATCATAAAGCAACAAGCCTGAATTGAAGGATTTTGTTTTAGTTGCAGAGTCCGGACTTGACGTTGTTTCGCAGGCAGCTACGACGATTTCAGGCAATTGCTCCGCATCAGGTGCGGCAGCTGCTTCAATGCTGATTGCTTCAGTGGCAGCATCCGGCCCAGGCAGGCTGTCAACAGAGATATACTCCACTGATAAGCCGCTGACTGGCTCCAGCACGGGAGCAGCCGGCTCCGTAGGTTCAACCCAGTCTTCATTTTCCGGGTTGCCATAAAATGGTGATAAATCAATTTCAGGATTCCGGGCAATAGCCAGAAGCAGCCAGTCCTGGTACGACTTGGCTGCCAGGACCAGATGTGCCGGCAGCAGCGGCGTCGTAACCTTGCGTGCAGCTTCAATCAGCCTGACAGCATTTTTATCACCGGCTGCACCAAGGGCAAAGCTGCCTGTTATATATAAATTTTGTTTAGCCCGAGTCAAAGCCACATAAAGTAAACGCAATTCTTCTGAGCGGCTGCGGGCTTTTAACTCTTCAAACATTGCCTGTTTGAGCGGGGTCGGATATCTGACTCTGCGTTCCGGATCAACGTAGTCGATCCCGATGCCAACGTCATCTGACAGCAAAACTGCCTGGCTTTCTTCATGTAGTTTCAATTGTGATCCGGCACCGATTATGAAAACGACCGGAAATTCAAGTCCTTTGCTGCCGTGCATGGTCATCAGCCGGACAGCTGTTACTTTTTCAGGACTTTCGTCAGCTTCAGACAGCTTCTGCTTAAGTTGGTGCAGACGTTCAATATGACGGGCAAACGCGTAGATCCCCCGCCGTCCACGCTGCTCAAAATTGTTGGCAAAATTAAGGAACATATTTAGTTCGGCTAAGGCTGTCGGTTCACCGGTCAAGCGTGCTAAATGATCACGGAAACCCGTTTTTTCCAGAACTAACAGCAATAACTCAACAATCGACAGTACAGGTTCGCGCTGCCTTAAATCATCAATAAAGCTGCAGAAGCCAGCTGTCCGGGTCCGCAACACCTCATCTGCCCCGTTGTCCGCGTACCAGTCCACATCTTCATGGAAGAAAACATGGTCGCAGTCAGTTTGGCCTGATTCCAAACGCATCTGAGCCAGCTCATTATCGCTGAATCCCCCGCCATATAATGGTGAGCGCATAACCGCTGCCAGGTGGATATCCTGTCGCCGGTTGTCAAGTACATGCACCAGCGCTTCCAAAAGACGCAGTACCGGCGTATCCAGAAAAGGCTTGGCTTCCGGTTCTTCCAGAGGAATCCCATAGTCAGTCAGGATTGCAGCACACTTATCCATGATATTGCGTGTGCGTACCAAAATGGCGATATCGCTGCAGGCAACGCCTGCAGCGAGCAATTTTTTGATCTCCAGCGCTGCTAACCGGGCTTCCTGTTCGTACTTGCTTAATTCAGCGGCTGTTTCACCGTCTTCTTCTTCAGAAACCTCTAAATTGTTATCGTCAGTTGATTCGTCAGCTGCTTCTGCTGTTGAACCATTTATCGTTTCCGCTTCAGCCTCCGGCTCACTTTCCAGATTCAAAGCCAGCAGTTTGACCGCAGGTAAAGTTAAATCCTCACACTCTTTGGCACCGGCGATCAGAGCATGGCCTGCGCCGTAATCGATTTCACCTACAGCTGGCGACATCAGCTGCCCAAACCACTGATTCACTGTATCAATAATCGGTATCTGGCTGCGGAAATTGCGATTCAGTTCGAACAGTTTCCCGCTTTCACCGTCGCGGCAACTAATCAGACGTTCCAGGAAAATTTGCGGCCGGGCGTGGCGAAAGCGATAAATACTCTGCTTAACATCGCCAACCATGAGGCAGTTATCGTTACGTATCTCAGCAATTATTGCTTCCTGGATTTGACTGGTATCCTGGTATTCATCAATGTAAATCTCAGCTATTCGAGATCGATAATAAGACCTTGCCTCCGGGGCTCGCAAAATTTTCAGTGTCAGGTGCTCAAAATCACTGAAATCAATTATGCCGTATTGTTGTTTCATTGTTGCATAACGCTGGTCGAGCGCGAGGATAAGGGCAAAAAACAATTCAACTACAGGCAGCATCTCCTGAAGGTCTGCCGTAATTTCTGCAGAAGGGCGTTCGCAGACAATTAGCGGTTTATGTTGGAACGATTTAACTGTTTTTTCATTTTTACAGCTGCCCGCCGCTGTATAAACCGCCTCCGCGATAAATTCACAAAAAAGGTCTAAAAAGGCAGTCTTTTCTGCTGAATCGGTATTCTTGTTCCTGCGTGGAATTTTGATACCTGCCAGTGGGCGACTGGCTTGCCAGGCAGCATCGTAATCAAAACTGCCGGAGCGGATGCCTTCATGCAGGACGCGTAAAGTGCTGAGACACTCGCGCATATCTGCAAGTGAATTAGCCTGGCTGTTTTTGGCTTTTGCAAAAATAACCTGCGGCAGCAGATCCTCCATTTCCGGAATAACTGTCATGGCTCGGTCCAGGCGGTAACCAAGTTGTTCCAGCAGAATTTCTGCAGCCCGGCTGGCAGCAAAATCGGTGCTGGCTTGTTTGTAGGTACTGACTTTATCTGCGATTACCTGCTGGTAGTCCGGCATGCTGCGCAGGCTGCTAAAAACAGATAGCAGCAAATCCTTCAGAGCATCATCATTACGGGAACCGCCATAACCATCTGTCAGACGATAAAATACATCAGTAAAGCCAGTTTCACGCAAATATTGCGGCAGTACAGCCTTCAGCTCCGGCGGCAGTTGCAGCGGTAATTGCAGCGGTTCTGCTCCCGCTTCGGAGAGATCAATCGCTTCGTAACATTCGCGCAGAAGATCATCCAATGCGTCCTGAAGCAGTATTTTTGTCTCGGTGCCGTCATCGATCCTGAAATCAGGTAAAACCAAGGGCTCACCCTTCTCGTTACGGGCTTCGTAATAAAAATTCCGAATCACTGAGAGGCAGAAAGCATGGATTGTTGAAACTAAAGCACCCGGCAGCTGCATCAATTGGCGCCGCAAATAAACTTTGTCTTCCTCGTTCTCAGCCGCTGCTAATGCGGCACGTAATTTCTCCCCGATTTTTTCCCGCATTTGCAGGGCGGCTTTGTCGGTAAAAGTCATGACCAGAATCGAATTTACGTCGACTTCGCGCGCTGCCAGGCGTTGAACGATACGTTCCGTCATCACAGTTGTCTTACCGGAACCGGCAGCAGCGGAAATCAGGGTATCACTTAAAGGAGCATCGATAACAGCTTGTTGTTCAGGTGTTGGTGTCAGATGTGCCATCGGTATTACTCCCTTCTGTTGACGTAGAACCAGATTCACTGCTTACCTGATCACTGGCAGCAGCTTTGTTTGTCAGTATACGGGACAATGCTTTTTTCCCGCTTTCACCGTCAGCCCCGCTGATTTGACTGAGTGCGCGTAAATCAATGAAATCCCGGCGGTTAAAACCACAAACAGCGCTGAACTTGCAATAAGTACAAGCAGGCTTGGCTGAGCGCACCCGGACAGGCGCGACAGGAAAACAGCCGGCGAATAATGTCCGGGCTAATCCCGCCAGTTTTTCACAAGTATGTTCCAGCAAAAGTTGTAAAACAACAGAATCGAGCGCTAAACCGCGCAGTTTGAAAGTGCCCGCCAGCTTTTTCTCGAGCGCTGCCGGTTCAAGCAACGCTCCTGAATCTTTCAGCATTGGACGGTCGAAACGGAAGTAAGCAGCATCGACAGGCATTACGCCAGGATGACTCGCAGCGTAGGCTGCCAGATAAGCAGGTAACTGCAGGGCCAGCCCATAGTAAAGTGTCTCAAAGTTTACCTTAACGTCGCCGCTTTTATAATCAACAACCTTAAATTCAGTCTGTTCGTTTTGAAGATGCACGTCTACCCGGTCGACAACGCCGCGCAGCTGCAACTCTTGACCGTCAGCAAGTTCCAGCGCGAATTTATCCGGCTGATTCGGTCCAAATTTCCATTCGACTTTCTGCGGCAAGAAGCCTTCCGGCTGCAACTGAGCCATAATCGCCTGGAGTGAGTCAGCGGATATCCGCTGGAGACGGCGGCCAACATCGGCTTTAATTCCGGCATCGTTGAGCGCCTCCATGGATTCACGTTCAATCACGTCGACCATCAGGTTACGCGTAAGTTGGGTAACATCCTGAGCACAAAAATCTGCCAGAGCCGCTTTAATGGCTTCAGAATCAGAACCAGCGGTTGTCAGGCGGGCGGTCAGATCAGCTAAAGCGAGCTCCGCTACCCCGTGTAAAATCCGGCCGGTATCAGTATGTTGGGGCGCGTATTCCGAACGCTCCCGCAGCTTTAAAATATAAGCAGCTAAATGTGAAAACGGACATGCCGCGTATTTTTCCAATTGGGAAACGCTTAGTGCAGGTGTATCGGAATAAATGCCAGTGAGAATTTCAGTGCTGATTTCTTCTCCTGCCGCAGCAACAGGAGAAAGGGATGCTGACGCGGCATGTTTTGCTGGTTGAAAAGCCAGTAAGGCACCGGAGCCAAAGTCAACACCAGACGGCAGCAGGCTTTGGTTGAGCGGATTAAAATTACCGTCGCCGGTGCAAACGGAAAGACTGCGCGCCAAAGTGCGCCAGGCAGCTGCGGTTGCCGGATTCAAATTTTGGTTCAGTCCGTTCAAACGCAACAAGCTGTGCCAGGCAGCGGCGCGGGAGTTCAGGCGGGGATCAGAGAAATCCGCTGCATCATCGGCTTCAATAGTTTTATTTCCAGGAAAAGCCGCTTTTAACTGTTGCACAATTCCCGCCGGTTCGCCTCCGGAAGTGCCAATATACAATAATTGCTTCGGCCTGGTTAATAGCTGGTGCAAATGCGCGGTGTCCGCAAAAACATGGTCGCGAGCGATACTTGGCAGGCTTACCGAGAGCTGGTCAGAAAGGAACTGGCGGTCCAGATCTTTGAGCAAACCTTCAGGCGAACCTTTGCTGGGGAACATGTTCTGGCAGGCTCCAAGGACGAAAATTACTTGACACGGCAACTGGCTTACCCGGCGCCAGTCACCTACAACAACCTGATCTAGAGCCGAGGGGATCAGTGTGACATTGGCGTTGCTCAAACCCGATCGCAGTGTGTCACGCAAATCGGTTAAGCTGATGGGCAGGTTTCCGGTAATTGTTTCCAGTTGTTCCAGCACGTCGCCTAAAACGCTGTAAGCTGAAACCAGCAGCAAAGCCGAGTCAGCTTCACCGCTGACACGCAGCTTTTCTGCTTCATTTTCTACTCGGGCTGTTATCCCCTGTTCATTAAAGAAACTGCGGATCAGATTGCAGCATTCGGCAGTCGTGCCAGCCTTATTCAGCTTGTCAGTAAATGCCCGGATTGGTGCAAATATCGTTGTCACAGCTTGATGAATTCGTTGAGCTGCAGGATCATCAGCCTGAGGTTCAGTTAAAACCCGCTTGGAGAATAAGCGGTCACGGCGGAATAAACCTCGCGCCAGTAAGTCATTCTCAAGTAAGTCAATTGCAGTGGACTCCAGTGGTATCAGGCCGCTGCGCAACACGGTCATTAAAGGATCGCGCGCCCAGTTGCGCAAAGGCAGATCCAACAAACCCAGCAAATAGCGCAGCAGCGAGGTTCCGGCCAGAGAGCGGGTTTCGTCGAGGAAAAGCGCCAGGTCGTAACGCCGGGCGGCTGTCCGCAGTAAAGGCAGCTGAGTATGAGCATCGCAAAGCGCGATCGCGATATCCTTGAAACGATATCCTTTAGTCTGAGTCAGGCGGCGGATTTCACCAGCTACATAATCAACTTCAGCTTCTTTGCCAGGTAACTGGATAAATGTGAGGCCTTCGCTCTCGGGCGCCTCAGTTTGGTTTGCGGGAGAATGGCTGCCGCTGGCATCTGCCGTTAAGACAGCGATTGCTGTTTGCAAACGCGATAATTCAGGTTTAATTTGCTGCGTTTCAGATTCAGGGAAACGCTGTTTAAAGTGAGCAAGTGTCCTGCGGCCAATCAGAAAAGCTTCCGGTCCTGCTTCGATTGCCTGAGCAGTAGTAGGAAATGCGTCAGCCTGAACACCTACGTTCAAATTGACGCCAAGGCGCTGCAAGCCGGCCAGAACCCGATATTCCTGCGGCGTAAAATCGCGGGTGAAACCAAAGCCTGTAACGTAAACACTGCTTTTGCTCAAATACTGAAGGCGATTGTAAGGGAAAGGAAGGGCCGTGCTGTCCCGTGAAGCCGCAGCCGCCATGCTTTCCAGTAACTCCGCCAATCGCTCAAGGTCATCATCTGAATCGGCGATCTGCCGGCTGGTTAATGCTTCATTATAGCCTTGCAAGAGCACTGCTAAATCGAGAAATTTATTGCTTAGCGATTTTTCAGCCTTGGCTTCCGAGGCTGCCGAAGCTGCTTCGAACAGCTGAGCCGAAGTGATACTATGGCGCTTCAAGTCACCCACCACAGCATCGACTTCTTGCAAAAAGCCGCTGCGTTCAGCCAGATGACCAAAAGAATGCAACCGAGCGCTATTTTCTTTTAGAACCCGGAACAAAAGCATTTGGCGTCCAAAAGCATCAATTGACTGGCGCGGCAGCAAGCCGGTTTCGTCCAGCAGCCGGTGGGCAAGGCGCCGAAAGCTGATAACTTCAGCCATCATCAAGCCGGAAGTATCAGTTTTTTCCAGGTAAGCCCGTTCCATTTGCACTTTGTTTTGTTCCGGAACAATGAAGAAAGCACGTTGCTCAGGAAAATTTACGGTCATTGCACGTAATTCAGCCAGACAGTACGATGTCAGGGCTTCTGAATCCGGACTGAATAAAAGCCTCATCGGACAATAACCTGCAAAATCACGGTTATTTTAATTTGAGAATTGTGGAGAATAATTTTCATAAATCAGCTCCGACTGTCAATAAAAAACAGTTGAGTATCGTCTGAATTGTCGCATTTTACCAGTAACTGTGCTAATATTCAACAAATGCGCTTATCTATCCTGGGAGGAACAACAATATTGTCCAGTCAAAAAAATTCTGTTGCAGCAAGTGGATCTACTGTAGCTAATCATAAGTCAAAAGATGACAAATATCCAATGAAACGCGGTCTGGCAGGCCATCTCGGTAACTGGGGCGGCATGCTCCTGACGAAAATGCTGATACATCTACGAGCAGTAGGCCTGGAGAACATTCCTGCCGATAAGCCCTATGTAATCGCAGCCAATCACGAAACCTATGTAGACGGAATGTGGATCGCGTCTTTTCTGCCGCGCAAGCATTTCAGAAAAATGGCCTGTATTGCCGGTTCCGATCTGGAAAGTGAGCACGGCTTATTTGGCAAACTGATTTGCCGCGTCGGCCGCGCAGTGCCAATCGACCGCTTTGGCAACCCGGTACGCGGTCTGATTATCGCCAAACGCAAAGTTGAAGAAGGCAATATCATGTTGGTGCACCCGGAAGGCACCCGTTCACCTGACGGCCTGCTCGGCGAGATGAAAAACGGCGCCGCTTATATTGCCATGAAAGCCAAAGTTCCCCTGCTGCCGGTTTTTATTGACGGTGGATATGAAGTCTTTAACCGTCACATGAAACTGCCGCACCCATTTGACGAAAACCGCAAACGCCGCACGGTTGTGGTGCACTTCGGCAAACCGCTTCGTCCTGAGGATTATAAGGACACTCAGTCAATGTCTGATGCCCTGACCGCCTGGATGACAGAAAAATTCCGCAATAAGCTGGTGCCACGGAAATTTAGTCCCAGCCACACTTAGGTGTTGGTTCCCGTTTGCTCAATAATGCGCAAACCGGATGGCCGCAGGCAGTACTTTGAAACTGATCTCTGCGGCCTCAAACAATTCGCCGTCATAATTGCCTGGCAGTAAAACGCCGCGCGAGCGAAACACCCCTTCAGTAGCACTGAACATATGCATTGCCGGATCACCAACGTGTGTTCCGGCTTTATATTTGGGCAATAATTTAACAATCCGGGTCAGAGGCAGGTTATCTACCAGCACAATATCAAGCATGCCATCACTTGAGCTGGCCGCAGGTGCCGGGTTATAGCCGCCGCCATAGTATCTGCCGTTGCAAATAGCGGCCAATACCATTTTGATTGAGCCGATTACACGTACCGGCTGGCCATCCTTGATTTCAGTCGTCAAGATATCATATTCGAGATCATATTCGCGGCCGCCGACCAGACCAAATAATATCGCCAGGTTATAAAGTAAGAGTTCGCTGTGGATATGTAAGCGGCGCTGCAAGGTGTTGGCAATTTTTTGGATCTTAGAATCAAGTCCGAAAGAGGTTATGTTGGCGCAAATAACTTCTTCATTTATTTTTATCAGGTCGATCGGCCGCAGTTCAGGAAAAGGCAACCGCGGAAGTATATCTTCCGGTTCCAGTCCCGGCAGGATATGACGGGCAAAATCATTGGCTGTGCCAATCGGCAGAATTCCCAAGGCCGCGCCTGTACCATAAATACCGTTAACCGTTTCGTTTACAGTACCATCGCCGCCGCAGGCATACACTATACCGTTCTCACCGTGCTCCTGACCAAAACTGCGAGCCAGCTCACAGGCGTGACCGCTCTTTTCTGTCATGACAATTTCGTATTCATGCGAGGTGTCAGTTTTTGTCATCGAAGCGTTAATTTCTCTGGCAAGCTTGCGGCTGGTTCTTTTTCCGGCTTCAGGGTTGATCAGGAATAAAAAAGCGTGGCTTTTCATCAGTTTGCAGAGCCGTCCTTTACCGTTGTTTCGCTGTTAAACACTTCTTCTTTTTCGGGTGAGGGTTCTTCCGTTTCTTCAGCTTTAGCCTTACCAAACAGAGAGTCCAGATTCTGACCCGCCAGCTCCCGTAAACGGATTTTTTGCTTTTCCAACAATTCCTGGATACCGGAAATTTCCACCTGGCGACGGATTTTGAGACTGGTAGTTTTTACCATTTCGCTGAAACTGTATACATAGTGACGCACAGATTTAAACGAGGGCAGACGCGAATTTATATCGGCAAACAACTTATCCAGATAAGTACGCAAAGCAGTCTCATCCTGAGCCGGGATGCCGGCTTCCGCCACCTGGTCAGGGTCAACAACTACTTTGGCGACAACGACAACACTGCCGTTCGTTTCTTTTTCACCCCAAACGAGCGACTCGCGAATCAGTGGGTTTTGGTTCAAAAGAAATTCAATTTCTTCGGGGAATACTTTTTTACCGTTGTCCAGAACGATCATCGATTTGAGGCGGCCGGTTATTGTGAGATTTGAGGTTTCAGGATGAATCACGCCAACATCACCCGTATGGAACCAGCCGTCCGCATCTATGGCCTCCGCTGTAGCCTCGGGGTCATTAAAGTAGCCTTTCATCACAATGGGTCCGCGTACCAGAATTTCACCGGGTTCACCAGCTGCTTCACTATCTACTGCCAACTCGACTCCGCCGATGGGCTGTCCGACTGTCCCGCTGTCTGAAACGAAATCGCCGTTGCCTGCGACAACCGGAGAGGTCTCGGTTAAGCCGTAGCCTTCAACAATACGTAAACCGATATCGTCCATAAAATCAATTATTTCTTTTTTAATCGGCGCAGCTCCGCAAATGCCCATTTTTAAACTGCCGCCAAAGGCAGCATGAATTTCTTTAAATACCTTACGGCGAATATCAATGCCGAATTTGCGCAAAACTCTGGTCAAAGTGATCATTCTGCGAACGAGTTTTTCTTTATTTTGTTTGCGTAAAGAATCCTGAATCTTCCGGTAAAAATTCTCAAACAGAGCCGGGACTCCGATAACCATCTCAATTTTGTATTCCTGCAGATTTTTTTGGATATAACGCAGGCCATCGCAAATAGCTGTTTCACAGCCAAAAGACAAAGCCATGAACAAGCCGCAGGTATTTTCAAAGGTATGATGCAACGGCAGAATCGAAAGAAGACGTAGGCCAACCGGAATGTGAATAATGCCTGCCACGCCTGCTATATCAGCACAAATATTGCCATGACTTAGCATTACAGCCTTAGAAACACTGGTTGTGCCGGAGGTAAAGAGCAATGAAGCAAGTGCATCCGGATCGATTTTAGCTTCCAAATAGGCTTTGTTGCCATTCGCCAGCAGTTTTTCACCGGCTGTAAGCATTTCCTCAAACCGCAAATAAACCGGCCCGCTTTCAGGCTGTCTCAGAGCATCAGATTGTGTCGGTACTGCCTTGAAGTCAGCGTCAGCTGTTTTTACCCGATCAGGCCGGAGGCAGCATAAAAGCCGGATCTGCCCGGGCAGCCGCTCGGAAGCACGCAGCATTTCAGCATGGAAAGTTGAATCGTAAAAAATGGCTACTGCGCCACTGCGTTCCAACAAATTAAAAATTTCGTCAGGAGGGAGCAGCCTGTCAAGAGGTACACTGACGCCCACGCCATTAAGGACGGTGGTATGTGTTACAGCCCAGCCATACGAGTTTTCACCGATAACGGCAATCTTCTCGCCGGCTAACCCCAAATGGGTGAGCGAAGTGCCGAGAGCCCGGCAGTCGCTGCTAAATTGTTTGTAGGTTCGGGTTTCGGGCTCAGCGCCAGGATTTTGCCGAAAGCGGAATGCCGTCTTTTCACCGTACTTTTCTTCACTGGCAACGAGCATCGCCCGTAAATCAGTATGATTCTCGACGGTATAATGAAACTTACCTTTTAGTATTTGCATTTGTATCTCCCGATCAAATATTCACATGCCGGTCAATGTATTCAACTACATCAGCAGCGGTGTGGATGCGATCGAGATCTTCATCACTGATACGCAATCCGTAGCGTTCCTCAAGTTCAATCACCAGTTCGTATAAGGCGAGCGAATCAAGATTCAAATCAACTACAAGGTCAGTATCAAGCTTGATTTCAGCGGTTTCAGTACCCGCAACAACAGCAATAGCTTCGAATACTTCTTGTTCAATTTCAGCCCGATTGAAAGCCATAAGTTCAGCCTCCTGTTAAACAATTACAAGCAGCACAGCATTCGGCTTCTGTTCAGCCCAGGTTATATCTTTTATATTGGTCACCGACAAAACCTGCAATTTGTTGCAGCAGCTTAAGCAGCATTTGCCGCTCGGTTTCACTCAATGGCCCGACTATGCGGTCTACCAGCAGCTTATGGAACTTGTTGTGCATGCGAAAAGCCAGCTTGCCTTTGCGGGTCAGACAAACTCTCACCACTCTGCGGTCACTGGAATCACGCCGGCGTTCGACGTAGCCTTTGCGCACGAGGCGGTCGACTGCGACTGTAAGGGTCCCCGTTGTGATGCCAAGGTTGGCAGCAGTCTCACTCATGGTGCGGGTTTCGTAAAGGCCGATGCCTTCCAAAGTGTGCATTTCGGCAATTGACAAGTCGCTGAAGCTGCCCCTGCGGAGAGCCTTCTCTTCTGTCACCAGTATCTTGTCGTAGATGTCCAGCAGCAGATCATTGATGGTGCTGTCGTATTCGTTCATGTGCGCCTCGTTCCAGCTTACCGCAACTGCCGTTCGCACCGGCAAGTCACAAGGGGAATAAATGTTTGATTATCAAATATTTTACTGTTTCGGGGTGTTTTATGCAAGGTGGATAAAATTCTGTAAAGGTCCTATACGCGACTGTTCCAGCTCCACTGTCAAATGAATTCCGTCGGTTTCGTGGTGCAGCTCCAGAATATGCCCAAAACGTCGGATATAGTCAATCAGGCCTGTCTCTGAAAAAGGCAGTACAAGCTGCAAAGTTATTGGCTGGCCCCGGGCCAGCTCCGAGATCGCTGTCAATAATTCATCAACACCGCTGCCTGACAGCGCGCTTAACGCTACCGTACGTTCAGCAGAGCGGCCGCGGATCCGGCTGAAGAGGGCGGCAATTGTCGGGTCAGGTTCCCCACCCACCTGATCCAGTTTGTTTAGCACCAGAATTCGGGGTTTTTCGGCTGCGTGCAGTTCTGTCAAAATATCTTCCACAACCTGCAGATGTTTTTCTGCATCTGGGTCAGCTACGTCAATTACCTGTACGATGATGTCGCATTCTGTAACTTCTTCCAGAGTAGCGCGAAAAGCGTCAACCAGACCATGCGGCAGCCGGCGGATAAAACCGACTGTATCAACTGCAAGTACCAGTTGCTGGTCAGGCAGGCGGATTTTGCGGGCTGTGGGATCGAGTGTGGCAAAAACCTGATCCATTACCAGGACGTCGCTGGCACAAAGGCGATTCATCAAAGTTGATTTACCAGCATTGGTATAGCCGACAATGGCAACACTGCGGATCGAGTCATCCCGGCGCCGTTCGCGGGTGCGGTCGCGGCGTTCGGAAATTCTCTCCAGTTCCTGACGCAACACCCGTATACGCCTCAGTATATGTCTGCGATCACTTTCCAGCTGACTTTCACCTGGACCACGTGTGCCGATACCGCCGCCAAGGCGGCTCAGGGCCTGCCCCATGCCTGTGAGTCGGCTAAGCCGGTCAGTCTGTTGCGCCAGCTCGACCTGCAGGCGCCCTTCCCGGCTTTGGGCTCGGCGGGCAAAAATATCCAAAATGAGCAGAGTGCGGTCAATAACCTTCATACCGGTTATCTTCTCGATATTACGTAACTGTGAGCCCGACAGCTCATTGTCAAAAATCAATAGATTGGCGTTCTGCTCGAGTGCTGCCAGACGCAGCTCTTCCAGTTTTCCGCTGCCCGCAAGTGTTGCGGCTTCGGGGCTTGCCCTTCTTTGCAGTGTGCGCAAAACAACTTTGGCACCGGCAGCAGCGGCAAGGCTTGCCAGTTCTGCCAGCGAGGCTTCAGCTTCAACCAGGTCATCACCGGGTACACCCGTATAAATGCCAATTAAAGCTGCCCGTTCCGAAAATTCGTCTGTAACTGGTGAAGTACAGCTCGATTCAGAAAATTCACTCATGTTCTAAACATCTCCCTGCCAGTTTTGTGCTGCAATCATGCAATGTAAATGTTCGATTTAACAATGCGTTGAGTTTCTCAAAATTTTTGTTCCAATTGCCGGGTTTTGCTGAAATTCGGTCGTTTTTGTGGATATATCGCATTTTTCGTGTTTTGCAGCAAATTTAATTAGTTATAATGACAAATGAATACCACAATCCGGTATAGATCCGCAACAAACAGCTTAATTATTGGCACCGACAATTGAATACTATCGAAAGGAAGCTTCTATGCAAAGTACCAAAGTTAGACCACTTCACGCTCAGCAATCCACAGATCTTATGCTTTTGCCGCTCGCGGCAGGCATTGTTCTCCGGCAAGTGCGGGCAGACCAACATTTAACCCAGGCAGATGTCGCCACCAGGGCACACATGAATGTCTCGTACATCAGTAATGTTGAAAACGGGCAAAATAATATCAGTATGGTTAAATTCAGCCGCATCTGCCATGGTCTTTGTGTTCAGCCCGATTCAGTTCTGGGACTGGCTCTGAAGCTGATGCCGCCTTTAGATAACGCCATTCGTTACAGATCCCCGCGCGAAGCACAGCGTCTGATTCAAAACCGGATGCCAAAACTGCTTGATGTAGAGGATATTGTCACCTCCGGCTTCAGGCTCTGAAATTTCTCAAGTTATCATACCGCGATCAAAATCAACGGTGGCCGTCATACCGGTCTTGAGAATTTTGGTCGCGTTTTCACTGGCATAAATTACAGGAATATCGAGCGCCAGTCCAACAGTAGGCGCATGCCCGGCAGGATCAGAATCCTCGACAACAAAGCCGACAGCTTTTTTCATATAAGGTAATAAGTCGTTATTAGTTTTATTGGCAACCAGGATGTAATCCATCATTTGGTCAGCGCCACGTAAGTCATCGATAGAATTGACTACCAGAATTTCAGCAGTCAAAGAGCCATGACCGATGCTTTTCCCTTGTACAAGCACCCGGCCGATGATTTGAACCTTAAGCGTGTTTGTTGTGCCGCTCATTCCGGTGGGTGTGCCACCGGTAGTGACAATAATGTCGCCGTTCTTGGCGATGCCTGAATCAAGAACCAGCTGCATACCCATTTCGAACATCGCGTCGGTATTGTCGTACTCTCTGACCAGATACGGTCTGACGCCCCAGGAAAGCGCCAGCTGGCGGTAAGCGCGTGAAGAAACGGTTGGGGCAATTATGGGACAATCCGGGCGGAAGCGCGAAATCAAACGGGCAGTGCGGCCGGAGTGCGTTACCGCGACAATGGCTGTAGCCCGCAGATCCATTGCAGTGGTGCAGGCAGCATGACTGATGGCGTTGGACACGCTTGGCAGCATCTCATACTTGGTGTTGCCGAAATTTTTCCAGTACTCGATTGCTTTTTCTGTTTGCTCGGCAATATTCACCATTATCATGACAGCTTCAACCGGGTAGCGTCCCATCGCCGTTTCGCCAGAAAGCATAATCGCGCTGGTGCCGTCATATATGGCATTGGCCACGTCGCTCACTTCTGCCCGGGTCGGTCTTGGGTTTCGAATCATGGAATCAAGCATTTGGGTTGCTGTGATACAGGGTTTACCGATTTTATAGCATTTTTCAATCAGAGTTTTCTGCACAATCGGCACTTCCTGCATCGGGATTTCAACTCCCAGGTCGCCGCGCGCTACCATAATCCCGTCAGCAACTTTAAGAATCCGGTCAAAATTCTCAATTCCTTCCCGGCTCTCAATTTTCGCAATAATATTCAGCGCTTCACCGCCGTGTTTATCAAGAAAGCGACGGATTTCCATGACATCTTCAGGTTTGCGGACAAATGAGGCGGCAACAAAATCAAAACCATTTTCGATGCCGAAAATAATATCTTCTTTATCCCTTTCGGCCAATGCCGGCAGGTTAATGCTTGTGCCGGGTAAATTGATTCCTTTGTGATTGGAAATAGTACCTGAATTGCGCACACGGCAGATGACCTGGCCATTCTCAATCCGCAGAACCTCAAGTTCTACCAGACCGTCATCGATCAAGATAGACGAGCCCTCGGAAACATCATCAGCGATTGTGGCATAGCTTACCGGTATCAGCTTTTCGTTACCGGGCATGTCGCCGGCCTGAACAATTACAGTATCATTTTCCTTCAGCGTTATTGAACCATTCTCAAATACGCCGGTACGGATCTCCGGTCCTTTGGTATCGAGCAACGCCGCAATTGGCAGGTCCAGTTCCTCTCGCAGCCGCTTAAGACGATCTATCCTCAGCCGGTGCTCTTCATGCCCGCCATGGGAGAAATTAAACCGGGCAACATTCATACCCTGCAGAATAAGCTGACGCATGATATCATCCTGGTCAACTGAAGGACCCATAGTACAGACAATTTTTGTTTTTCGCATAATAACTCCAATGAAAATATCCGGCTATGCTGATAGCCAGTCTTACTGAGCAGCGTTAACTTTGCTCAATTCAGATCTTTAATAACAGTGTGGACAGCCAGTTGATCAATGGCGCTCTGAATCAAACGCAACAGGAACAGCCAGATAATCGGAATGACCAGCGCCAGCAAAACAATAACAATTATGCCCAAAACAACACCCAAACCGCCAACAACTATGCCAACGATCATTCCGGTGCCTTGGGCCATTTCAGTGAAATAATCCGTTGTCGCGCCGATTATCTTGTTAATCAAGTCCAACGAATCCTGCCCTACACTGCTTGAATCAAAGTGAATCCTGGTCATAACCTGTCTTAGCAGATACAGCATACCGGCAGCATACTTCAAAGCCTGCAAGAGCAGAATACCCAGCTTGACCGGCAAGAGCATCCGATAATACAGGTGACTGATAAACGGTGAGATAAGTGCGAGAATAATAAAAAGCACAACCAGGCTTGTCAATGAAAAGCCCAGCAACAACGGTGATTTTTCGGGGAAAAGAACGAGGTAGAGAAGCAATAAGCTGAATGCCAAGCCGAAGGACCAATAGAATCCACGATGCTTTCTGGTTTCGAATTCTGTATCACTCCAAAGTGGTCCAAGCAAAAACCCTTCCAGAAAATCCATTAAGCTATACCCCGTCTGATATTACTATTTTGCGATAACCGCACGTATTGTATCATATCTGCAATCGCATCAGCAATTGCTAAGCCAGAACCGGAAACGACAATAATTCAACAAGCGCGCTTTAATCAAATATCGAAATTTGTACGAGTAATATATTCGATTGCAGTCCGGAAATCCGGCCAACGGCCGGGAAGCCTGTTTTCACCGCTGCGTTTAAAACAGCGGTCGCTAAGTTGAATACTTAAGTTCCAGTTGAAAAACGGCTTTTGCGGTTCTTCTGCTCCTTCAGCGGACACAGGCAGTTGGTTATGCAGGTTGCGCCAGCTGAGCACCCTGCAGGCTTCGAGTTGTTCTCTGAAAAGCTGAATTTGTTCACGGGTGACGGTGCGTGTAAAGTTATTACACCAGCGGTTGCTTTCTCGCCAGGTCAGATAGCCCCTTTCTAAATCAATAAAAACGGACACCGTTCCTTTACGGTACGCGCTCAATTCAGCGACGAGCGAAATAATTTCCTGATAGTCGCCATTCGTACTCATAAGCTAAGAGATCTTTACGCCGACAATGACATTGCCGCGGGTACCGATTACAAGTGTATCGCCAAAAACGGCCGGTGATGACTCGATATTACCGCCATTTGTTTCGCCATCTGCCTTTTTGATCTCAAGCACCTTAATCCCCTCGCCGGTTTTGCCATTAACAAGGTGGAGTTGGCTTGAAGAATCAGCAAGAAGAATATAGGCGTTGCCCTCTTCATCGTAAACATCGACTGGAGAGCTCCAGGAATATGCTTTGGTTTTATATTCCCACACCAGCGAGCCATCAGCTTCATCAAACGCCGCTAATGAAGTGCCGCTGTATACGCCATTAGTCATGCAGAAATTGACAATAACCAAGTTGTCGATACTTTTCTTGCCGACTATCGGTGTGCCCATCACGCCGCCATTTACGTCGTCGCCGTGGTCAGCCGCGTTTTTGGTATAAGCCTTATGAGATGCTTTCCAAACTATTTCACCAGTTAAAGCATCAAATTTGTAAAGTATTGCGTCGCCCTGATAGGTACCGACAATGTCTTTTTGCCAATCTACTTCTGTACCGGTATAAACAGCAACAGCATCACCTTTTTGGGAAATTACCGGGGTTACATCGGAGTCATCTTCCAACTGTGCGCTCCAGACTGGTTTCATTGTATTGAGGTCCAGCGCGTGTAGAACCCCGGAGTTATCGCTGAAATACCCTGTATTATTATAGATCGCCATTGAACTTTCGATGCCCTGCAGGATTTGATTCGGCATTTTATAACGATAGTTGGTGAACTCAGGGTTGATGCTGACCTTACCAGTCGTTTTGTCGAAGACAGTATTCATTTTTGCCGTATATACCGTGCCATTCTCATTCGGGTAAAACAGTGTATCTGTAGCGGCATCAAAAATCGGCGAAGAATCGCAGGCGCCCCAGCCCGGACGGAACGATTTGGGGTCATTGCCGTTATGGAAGTACAGCATAGATTGATCGATCAGATTGAATATGCGAAAGCCAATCCCATCGACATTCTTATTGTTATCACCTTGCCCGACATAAAGTATCGGCCAGCCGCGGGGATCGACTGCCGGCGTGCCTTTAATCGGGGCCCCAACTTTAATTGGTTCACGTGTGTTTTTACCGTCATCCAGATCATAGAAATAGATATTGCCGTCCATAGTGGCATAAATAACTTCCACCAGACCTTTTTTATTGATTTTGTCCGGCACGATATTCATTAATTTTCGCACGTCTTCATCCCACTGTACCAGGAGCGGCTGGCCGGTCCAGCCAGTACCAGTCCAGGAGAAGCTCCATGAGGAAGAAGGCAGACTGCCCACGCCGCGGGTCCAGATTTGAGCAAGGCTTTCCGGCGACTTGTCTAAAGAACCAAAGGCGGCCGCATTACGGAAATTATTGCCGCGGAAAGTGAGGACACCGGGGATTTGCTGATAACCTATCGGATTAAGCAGAGAAACTGGCTCTTTCCTGTTAAAGCTGGCAAGAAGGCTGCCACTGCCGTTGAGAATATCATAAGTAAGTTTGTTGGCGCCGGGAGTGCGGTTTGAGGCGATTGTACCAATCGGCTGAGCTTTTAATTCAACTACCGGCAGTAACTGAGGATTAGCAGATGCAGGCGGTATTGTCGGCACCGGTGTAGGAGCTGCAGTTGTCGTGCCTTTTTGAGATGTTGTGGAACCGGTTGTTCCTCCGCCTGTAGTTGCACTGCTGCCTGGCTGGTTTATTTCACTGGGGCCGGCCAGCAACGGCGGTACGTATTTTACCACGGCCACTATTATGGTAATGGCAACCAAAACCATGACAAAGTAAAGAAAGGTGCGGGCGGTTCGGTTACGACCCCGCTTATTTCCCGGTCGCTTAACGTATACCGGTTTATTACGAAAACTCATTAGGTGGTTATCCTCCAAACAAGGGCAACTGATTTCACTGTATTATAGCATCTAGCCTGTGAAACACAAAAACGCTGTTAGTCGTAGGTGGTGCGGACAACGTCTTCATTTTGCGGCAATCCGGCCGCAATCGTCTCCAGTTTTTTCAATCGGTGATTCATGCCTGATTTTCCAATTGGCGGGTCCATAATCTCTCCCAGCTCGCGCAAGGAAAGGTGCGGATTTGCCAGGCGGGCGCGGGCGGCCTCTTGCAGTTCAGCCGAAAGCAATCCCAGGACATTTGAGTTTTCCAGCTCATGCAGCAGTTGCAACTGGCGGGCAGAAGTGTTCGCTATCCGCTGGGTATTGGCGTTATCACAGTTGACTACCCGGTTCACGGTATTGCGCATTTCCTTGTCGACTCTAAGTGATTCAAACAATAAGAGCGATACATGCGCAGCAGTCTGCAGAAGGAATTCAGCGATCAATTCACCTTCTTTGATATAAACCACCGTATAACCGTTACGTTCCAACAGATTGCTGCGGATATCAAGCTGCTTGAGCAAAAAGCCTATCCACTCAGCAGCCTCGGCACGATGAGCAGCAAACTCCAGATGGTAGGAGCGCTTTGGCTCAGCGATGGAGCCACAGGCCAGGAAAGCGCCGCGCAGTGCTGCCCGCTGGCAGCACTCGTCTTTGATCAGATGGCCGGTCATCAGCCCCGATTCGCTGTCAAAGCCAACCAACTCTTTCAGATCAGCAAGCATCAGTTCCCGGGCAGACTGACCGGAAAAGTTGAGAGTCAATAATTCGCTGCCATGACGAACATCAACAATAAAGCCATAAAATTCTTTCATTTGTTGAATTAGATGATCGGCATAAGCAGCATGGCCGGTCGCCAAAGTTATGCTGTCAGGCTGAAACCTGCCGGCGCTGGCCAGGCCTAAAAGCAGTTCCAGACGTGGACAACAGGAAGTGTTCACGCTGACCTGGCAAAGTTCGTCTTTAACCTGGCGTGAAAATGATTTCGTTCGGCTCGTATTATTCTTTTTTCGGGTTGAATTCTTCATAAGGTAAAAGTCTGGTTTTGACTGGGATCTTTATTGATGTCACGATGATCGACAATAGTGCGATAACCGGTGTCTTGCAACCGTGCAGCCAAATCTACAGCCATCGCCACCGAACGGTGTCTGCCTCCGGTACAGCCGATGGCTATGGTCAGGCGGACTTTGCCTTCACGGACATAAAATGGCAGTGCGTAGCGGATCGCCTGTTCCTGCAGATCCATAAATGTTTTGCCTTCTTCAAAGCTGAAAACATACTTCTTAACAGGCTCGTCCAGACCACTTAAAGTTTTTAGCTCGGCAATGTAGTAAGGATTGGGCACAAAACGCACATCGATCACCAGATCACTGTCCAGGGGGATACCATACTTAAACCCAAAAGACTGAATCAGGATGGTCATCCGGCTTTCCAGAATATTATCTGAAAGCAGTTCATAGAGTCGGTCACGCAGTTTGCCCGGCTTAAAGTCGGAGGTTTCGATAATTGCGTTGGCCATGTCCTTGATCGGCGCCAGGAGATCACGTTCCATCTCCATGGCTTTGGCGATGCTGCCGCCTTGAGCCAGCGGATGATTGCGCCGGCTTTGTTTGTAGCGGCTGAGCAGTACCTTGTCAGTTGCTTCTAAATAGATGATCCGGTGCGGCACACCCATTTTTTTGATTTCTTCCACAGCAGGCCGAAAGCCCTGCAGCAAGTCAGCGCTGCGGACATCCACCACAATTGCCAAGTGGCTGATGCCGATCACTGTGGGAGTTTCAGCGTTGGCTCCCTTAAGGAAAGCACGCACAAGCACAGGCAGCAACTGCGGCGGAATGTTGTCGATACAGAAGTAGCCCATGTCTTCTAGGTAATTGGCTGCCATGCTCTTACCAGCGCCGGACATACCTGTCAGGATCACCAGTTCCATTTCCATCTTGCACCTCACATAGCAAGTGCGCAATCCGGCAGGTCTTCCCTTTCAGCGGAATCCCAGTCTCCGATAAAACGCACTTCCGGAACCAGGGTTATACCAGTCTGCTTGTACACCGTAAGTTGAATATGGCGGAACAGTCTGCGGATGTCATCGGCTGTTGCCTGATTTTGATTTATTACAAAGTTAGCGTGTTTTTGCGAAACCTCGGCTCCGCCGATCCGCCAGCCCTTGAGCCCGCAGTCGGAAATAACCTTGCCGGCAAAATATCCGGGAGGACGCTTAAAAGCACTGCCGGCACTTGGCCATTCCAGTGGCTGTGAAGCAGCGCGGCGCCTGCCGTATTCGATCACGGCATCGCGGATTTCAGCATATGGCCGCTCTGCAAGCTCTATCTTCATTCCCAGAATCACGCCGCCTTCAAGTTCATCCCCGGCGGAAAACACGCTGCGCCGGTAGCCAAAATTAAGCTCGTGCGGCTTTAGACAACACAGTTCAAGCTCCGGGGTCAAGCAAGTTACTTCGGTAATGATTTCATCAAGGCAATGATCATAGGCGCCGGCGTTCATCATCACAGCGCCGCCGACAGTGCCGGGTATGCCGGATGCGAATTCGATGCCGCCCAAAGAAGAACGCATCGCTACAGCAGAGAGACCTGCAAGCAGCAAGCCTGACTGAGCTTCAATTACGCCATCTGTAATTGAGTGGGCGGCAAAGTGACGGCCGAAGCTGATCACCAGCCCGCGAATACCGCGGTCGGCGATTACAACATTGGAACCGGCGCCCAGGACTGTTACCGGAATTTCGTGTTTGTGGGCATAAGTCAGGGCGCTAAGGATTTCAGCAATATTTTGGGGTTCGAAAAATATATCCGCTGGGCCGCCGACTGAAAAGGTCGAGTGGCGCGACATCGGCTCAGCGAATCGGATACGCGGTTCTGCTCCGGGCAGAACCGTAGCGAAAGCTGTAAGGTCGGTCATGTATTGTCTCCAATTGTATAGCTGTCAGGGCAGTTTTTGGCCAAAAACCCGGTCAGTAAGGGCCTTGGCGGCATTGTAGCCCATCTTTTTCTGGCGGAAATTGATGGCGGCAACCTCGACAATAATTGCCAGGTTGCGCCCGGGGCGGACAGGTATGGTGATTGAAGGTACATTAATGCCAAGGACTTCTGTGGTTTCCTCATTAATGCCCAGTCTTTCATAGATTTTATTTTCATTCCAAAGTTCAAGGTTAATTACAAAATCGATGTTTTCCTGCATCTTAACGGAGGAAACACCGTAAAGTTCCTTTACATCGAGAATACCGATACCACGGATTTCGATCAAGTGGCGGATAATTTCCGGTGCCCGGCCCAATAGCGTAGTATCCGAGACACGGCGCACTTCCACCAGGTCATCAGCGATCAGCCGATGTCCGCGTTTGACAATTTCGAGTGCGGTTTCCGATTTACCAACACCGCTCTCGCCCAAGATCAGGATACCTTCACCGTAGACTTCAATCAGCACGCCATGCAGGCTCACCCGCGGTGCCAGTTCGACATTAAGATGTTTAACGAGGGAGCTGACGAAATTAGCAGTCGGTTCACTTGTGCGCAAAATCGGAATTTGATATTTCTCGGAACAAGCCAGCATTTCCGGCGAAGTTAAGTGGTTACGGGACAAAATCAGGCAGGGTATGCCTTTGCTGAACAGAGCGTCGATCCGGGCCAGCCGCTCTTCCGAGCTGAGGCTGTCCAGGAAAGCGGTTTCCATATTGCCAAGGATTTGCATGCGGTCTGGGCCAAAGTGTTCAAAATAGCCGGCAAGCTGCAAGCCGGGGCGGGTAACGTCAGCAACTGAAATTAGTACATCCTCAAAATTACCATAGTCAGTTATGACCTCGAGATCAAATTCAGCAATAATGCTTTTTAGTGTTACGGATGACATGAAAACCTACCTTCTGCCCCAGTAAAGAACTGTGCTCAGTCTGCCTGACCAGAGTTTCTAATAGAAAAAAAGGGCTGGAATCACCAGCCCTGGAGCGGGATACGAGATTCGG
>JAXGXQ010000006.1:0-134643 GCA_040772685.1 Clostridia bacterium
AAACAATCTATGAAAACACATCAATGGATGTGGTTCAATGGGTACCGTTTTACGAGGCAATGGCTGACAAATTGCTTGCATACGATTATGAGCAAGACAAAACATCGAGGTTAATTGAGATGTTGAAGAAACAATATGCAAATTAGAGATATTTGGCCTTTTCTACTTCCGGGGGTATTGCTTCAATTAGTGATGCAGATCCTCTGTATTGTGGAGGGCGTAAGAGAAGATAATCGAAAGCCATTTCATCGCGCCCTATATATCTTGTCTATCGCTATTTTGGGGTTGGCTGCTATTGCCTATCATCTGCTTCGTGCCGAAAAAACACAACCAAAAGACACTACTACCGTTGAAGTGGAAAGGGTTAATCATCTAACAAATAAAGGTATCTTTTTCCTGTTACTGATTGCCTATCAAGTGATGGGGCTGCATATGCTGGCAGAGAATGTTGGAACTCCTTCGTACACCCTCTTGGTTTGGCTGCTATCAATCTCTTTTCTCTTAATGCTGTTGTATTATCAACTACCCGAGAAAAAGAGCTTCATAGCCGTACCTCTTTTGCCAGTATTGCAGCTTATACTATGTATACCAATCCAATACCTGGATGTTTCGGGGGACAACTTATTTCTTTCAATCATTGCAGGGTTCAGTGCAATCAACTACGCGTCGCTATACCGCGCAAAAGCATATGCAATAGGTGCGCTGGGTGCTTATCTATTGGGCAGCACTGCAAGAACAATAATTTTATCCGAAAGCGCTAAAATGGCTGATCTGGTTCGCTACTTTTTTGTCAACACAATTGTGGTTCTGCTGGCCTTACTTGCTTTTTACACTTTGAAAAAGCAGATGATTACAAGTGTAAAGTTAGAATCAGCTCTCCGCACAGTGAATGAGCAATCTGAGAAGCTTAAGGACTTAGCAGTCGTGGAGGAAAGAAACCGCATCGCCGCCGAAATGCATGATACGGTCGGCCACACTCTGACTGCAGCCGTCCTGACGTTAGAAGCGGCAGAGGGACTTGTATCAGAGCCGCAGGCTGCAAATAAGCTCTATCAAGGCAAAGAGCAGGTGCGGCGAGGGCTTTCGGAGCTTCGCGCTTCTGTTAAAGTAGTTCGGGCAGGAATCGAAACAAATTTTGTCGCTGTTCTTGAGCAGCTTTTGCAGGAAATCCGTTCTGACACCGGACTTGATATTCACCTTGTTGTGGAGTCGGAAATCAGCCTGCCCCCGCATCAAGCCGGGGTTCTGCTTTCAGCAATAAAAGAATGTACAACCAACGCAATCAAGCATGGACAGGCAACGCATGCGGACATCCTGATTGGCGAGTATAAAGAACAGCTACGGCTGACTTTTACAGATAATGGCAGCGGAACGGATAATATAAAGTCCGGCTCCGGTCTATCCATTATGCGGGAGCGTGTGCAAAGTGTAGGCGGGACACTTGAAATAGAAAGCACACCGGAAGAAGGATTTACCGTCAGTCTCATTATTCCCACAGTGTAAAGAAAGGAGGATGTGCAGTGAATCAAATCACCGTTTTATTAGCTGACGATCAGACAATTATCCGGGATGGGTTACGTGCATTACTTGAAACAAATTCGGATATTCAGGTGGTGGCGGAAGCAAAAAACGGTATAGAAGCCTATGAACAAACGGGAATCCATCGTCCGCAGGTTGTACTTATGGATATCCGAATGCCGCGAATGGGAGGCGTGGAGGCTACACGCCTGATCAAACGAGATTTTCCCGAAACAGCGGTTTTGGTACTAACCACAATTGATGACGACGAATCCATTCTCGGCGCCATCACCCATGGCGCTTCTGGGTATCTTCTGAAGGACATCAGCGGGGTAAAACTGGCTGAATCCATCCGTGACACCGTGAAAGGAAGCGTCGTTTTACCGGGGAACATTGCCGCCAAAATCACAAAGCATATCGGCAAGCAAGGCAATGCGCAAACATCGCTTGAGGACTTTACTCAGCGTGAACAGGACATCATTCGTTTGCTGATGCAAGGGAAAAGCAATCAGGAAATCGCTCAGACACTTTTTCTAACTGTTGGTACGATCAAGAACTATATCAGTCAAATCTACAGCAAAGCCGGAATCACTGACCGAGCAAACGCTATATTGCATTTCAAACGATTAGGGTTCTAAAGGAATATTCTTAAGAGCGGGAGCTGAGGCTTCCGTTTTTTATTACCAGATATATGACCTCGGTAACTAATCATATGACCGTCTTATCTTTTAAATTGAACATGGTAAAACCAGAAACTGTGTTTTGAGAAAGTATAAATTAGTCTATTTATACAAATAACCAAATGAGGGTGAATCGAATGAAAAATCGGAAAATGTCAGATTATTGGAATATGGGGACAGCTATCGGCTTGTGTGCTGCTGTCGGCATAGTGCTTGGGGCACTTATGCAGAACGTGGTTCTATGGCTGTGCATCGGAGCCAGTGTAGGAGTGGTTTTCGGAGCGGTTTCTGCAAATAAAAAACCGCGAGGGAAATAACCCATTAATGAAGGTGTAACGTTATGAACGAGTTTGTACTTACAAAGGAAATGCTCCTAATCCTCTCTCCGCTTATTCTCTTTCAACTTAGCCTGGCGGCATACTGCGGCATAAAAATTTTCAGAGAAGGTGTTCAAAATTTAAACAAATGGACATGGTTTTTAATTTGTCTGTTTGTTAATGTAATTGGCCCTGTTGTGTTCCTTTTGGCAGGTAGAAAGAAGGAATTTAAATGATAACTGTAAAGGGACTTCAAAAGAAGTTTGAAGACTTTTATGCCCTCAAGAACGTTGATATGCACGTAAAGAAAGGTGAAATATACGGCTTTATAGGCCCAAATGGCTCGGGCAAAACCACGACGATGAACATTCTTGCTGGTCTCTCCCGCCCTACGCAGGGAGAATGTACCGTGAGCGGATTGGATGTCAAAAAGCTTACTCATCCCGGTAATCTAAATATCGGATACCTCCCTGAGGAGCCAAAATTCTATTCCTGGATGACCGCACAAGAAACCCTTGACTACTTGTCTGGGACACGAAGCGCTGCACGCGCCAAAGAAATTCTCTGGTGGACAGGACTTTTGGACGCAAGGGATCGCCGTGTGGGCGGCTTCTCTCGTGGCATGAAACAGCGCCTTGGCATTGGCGCTGCCCTAATACGAAATCCTGAGCTACTCATCCTTGACGAGCCGTCCTCCGCCCTTGACCCAGAGGGAAGAAGCGAGGTACTGCGCCTGATCAAAGACCTGAAAGACATGGGTAAAACCATTTTGTTTTCCACGCATATTTTAGACGATGTGGAGCGTGTCTGCGACACAGTCGGCATGATAGACGCCGGGCAGATGATGTTTGAGAAGCCGCTTGCACAGCTTCGAAAAGAGAGCGCGCAGTCAATTTTTGATATCACTCCTGTTTATTCAGTCGAATTGAGTATATTGGACGCATTGAAACGGCTGCCAGGGGTAGTATCCCTGACAAAATCAGAAAACAACTTCACGATCAAAGTGGCGGACAATACGGTTTCCGTATCATTGATGCGGTTCTTGGCAGATAGTGGAATCGTGATAGAATCCTTTTCCCTGCGCAAAGCGCGATTAGAGGATTTGTTTTTGCAGGGGGTGAAGACGAAATGAGAACAGAGATTATCAAGGAACTGCGATATGCCTTAAGAAGCGGTCGAGCTTTGATTCTATTTGCGAGCTTTCTGTTTTTTGCTTTGCTTACGCCTGTGATGCTCAAAGTAGTGCTTCCGATGGTATTATCCGGACAGCTTGCCGGGGAAGCTTCGCAAGAAGGTGTCATTGGCCTGACAGATATGACGCAACTAGACTGCATTCGCAACTATATGGATGATGTGTTGCAAATCGGAACAATCATCATTGCTTTCACACTGTGCGGACTTACAGCGTCTGAGATTCGGGATAATACATGGGTATTGCCCTTGTGCGCCGGCAAACGCTTCGCGCGGATGGTTAGTGCGAAACTGCTGGTTTTCGGTGTTCTGATGTTATTAACCCCCATCATCGCGCTGCTTGTCGATTACGGTTATTCCGGGCTTCTCTTTGGTTTTGAAATCAGCGTTATACCTATTTTATATGGCGGGCTGCTACAGGGAATCTACGTGTTATTTTTAATCTCCTGCCTGATGATGTGGGGTGTTATAACAAGAAAACCGATTCCCTCTGGATTTTTGACATTGGCAACAGCATTCGGAATACACTTTACTTCTTCCTTACTCAATGTCCAGAGCTGGACACCTTCTGGATTACTGGTTGAAGCGCAAAAATTTATACCATCGGTTACTCCATCGTTACTTATCCCGATAGCAATAACAGTGCTGATTATCGTTTTTATGACGGTTCTCACCTTGTCGAGGCTCAGATATTTGGAATGGAATGTGCGTGCCGAGCAGTGAGAAAATTGTGAGGTGCAAGTATGAAAAAAATAAGAATTCTTGGAGGTCACAGAATGTGGATATGGTTTATCCTTACATCCACAATTATTAGCTTGCTCATCATGCTATTTTCCAACAGTCTGCAATTCAAGTGGAATTTGCGTGCCAATGCGCCGCTTGATGAATTTAAGGCACATATAAATGAGCGTATTCCTGCTCTGATGAAGCAGTATAGTATTCCAGGCTGCAACATTGCGCTTGTGAAGGACAGCGAAGTCGTGTGGCAACAAGGCTATGGGTATGCAGACGTGGCAAGCGGCAGAGAATTGACGGCCAATACGCCTATGAGTGTTCAATCCATTACAAAATCCGTAACAGCCTGGGGTTTAATGCGACTTGTGGAAAAGGGCTTGATCGACTTGGACGCTCCGGTGTCGCAATATCTGAAAAGCTGGAAATTTCCGCGTTCGGACTATTCGACAGAGAAAATTACAACACGACAGCTTTTAAGTCACACTGCGGGGATGCCTTTAGGTGATTTCACTAATATCTATGCTCCCAGCGATAAGATGCCCTCTAATCGTGAAGTAATGACTGCGGAAGCGGTATTAAAGCGTAAGCCGGGGACGGGATTTTCCTACTCCAACACAGGCTATAATCTATTAGAAATATTAATCGAGGATGTCACGGAGCAAAGCTTTTCGGAATATATATATACGGAGATTCTGCTTCCGCTGGGTATGGAAAACGCTTTCTTTGACATTGACACAGCTGCGGATACTTATCCACCCACGGGTTATAACCTCAGTGGGAAGCCGGTGCCGGTCTATATCTATCCCTCAAAGGCTTCGGGTGGTCTGTTTGCCACTGCTAACGATATTGCCCGCTTTGCAGCGGTAGGGATGAAAGAAAACCCTGTGTTAAGTGGCGAAAGCATCAAGCTGCTGTACGCTCCCCAAAGCCATAAAATCGGCATTTACGGTTTTATATTTGAGGCGTATGGATTTGGTCACTATATCGAAAAGCTGTCAAACGGTGAGCTCTCAGTATCTCACGGCGGCCAGGGTAACGGCATCATGACGCATTTCCAGGTTGTGCCAGAGACAGGCGATGCCATCGTGATTCTCACAAACAGCCAACGAAGCTGGCCTTTCATTGCATATGTTTTAACTGATTGGGCGCAGTGGCGAGCGTTTCCATCCGTCGGCATGGGCAGGATTATCTGGGGGCATTATGGACTTTGCGTTGTGATCGGTATGCTGATCACGATAATTATACTGGTGATATTTAGGCTGGTCTTGACCTTTTATCAGCACAAGCGAACGGGGTTCAAATTGCTTCGAGTTAGTGCAGCATTTATTCTGCTCGGAGTTCTAATCTGGTGCGCTTGCCAGAAATACTTATTTATAACTTCGGTTTTTCCGGTTCTGGCTGTGTGGCTTGGAGGCGCGGTATTAGTGTTCTCTATCGTGCTGCTGTTGTCTGCGTTGTTACCCGCACACCCAAGAAAGGATATACTATAATTATGGATTCAACTCCGGGGGTGTGGCTTCCGTTTTTGTTACCGGCTATATTACTGCAGTCACTTATCATATGACAATTTATTCTTTTATAATGGATATGGAATAAATAACATAGTGGAGGATTGACCATGAAAAATGCGATTAGCCGACACCTAATCATCCCCTTTACCCTACGATACATTGCTGTGCACACGCTGACTTATGTTGCGTTCGGGATTTTCTTTATGCTGGCCAGTAGATATTTTGAATATTTCAAAAACGACCCGATATTTGACTTGGTGATGAAGCCCTCCGATTCCTTGTCCGTCGGGCTTGCACCTCTTGTACAGATATTACGCGGCGCGCTTTTAGCGCTTGCGATTTATCCGTTCCGCGAGATCATCATCGGAAGCAAATTAGGTTGGCTCAAGCTGTTCTTTTTACTGTTTGTCCTCACCAGTATTGGGGCGGTTATTACAGGCCCAGGATCGATTGAAGGATTTCTGTATACTCGATTCTCCTTCAATCCATTCATCGGATACCCGGAAATTGCACTACAAATGCTTGCGTTTTCTTGGCTATTTTGCCGCTGGCAGGGGAAAAAGACCGCAACAATTAACACAAAATAAATTATTAAAGGTGGTTTGACTTATGGATCATGTTGTATATCTTGAGGCGAAAGAAAAGGAGCTGGACAAGCTCAAAAGCGGCCAGAAAAGTATGATTATCCGGGGAGCTGCCGGAAGAAAACTGCCCCACGGACGGGTTCATCCCGGCGAGGTTTTATGGTTTGTTGAAAACAGCGGCGACGGGTTAGTACGAAGTCGTGCCGTTGTAAAAGAGGTTTTTAATTCAGAAAAGTTGACTGAGCAGGAATCAAAAGATGCTATTTCAGAAAATCAGTCAAAGCTGTGCCTCACCCCCAACCAAATAAAGCGGTGGGGCGGCAAACGATATCTTGTGCTTATAGAAGTAGAGAATGTGCAGGAGGTTACACCTTTTGCAATCGACCGGAGCGGGTACGGAAATATGGACGACTGGCTTCCGGCTGAGGATATTGAGCACATAAAAAAGTGACCTCACTAATTTGTGCAGAAAAAAGAGAGGACGAAGCGGATATCTTCCTCTAACATAGAAGCAGGAGATGGTGGCATGGAATGGCTGAACAGGCTAAACGCAGTAATCGTGTATCTGGAAGAGCATTTGGAGGATGAGATTGACCTGACGCGCATGGCGCAAATCGCCTGTTGTTCCTCTTTTCACTTTCAACGTATGTTTTCTTATTTAGCGGAGGTGCCGCTTGGTGAATATATACGTCGGCGAAAGATGACAAGAGCGGCGGTGGATTTGCAAAATGAGAGCGAGCGGATCATTGATGTAGCCTTGAAATATGGATATGAGTCGCCCACTGCTTTCAACCGCGACTTTCAGGGCATACACGGAATCGCGCCCTCCGAAGCGCGCAAATCAGGAGCAGTCCTGAAAGCCTATCTGCCCATCAGCTTCAAAATTATGATAAAAGGAGAGGCTGAAATGAACTATCGTATTGAAAAAAAGGATGTTTTCAGAATTGTTGGGGCTAAAGAGCATTATGCTCTGAATGTGGAGGAAAATTTCACGCAGATTCCGGCATTCTGGCAGAAAATAGTGCAGAACGGCACATTTTCGCAGATTTTAGGACTCGTGAATCAAGAGCCCAAAGGAATCCTGGGCGTAACCAGCAGTATGAAAGGCAAGGATTTCGATTATTACATTGCCGCCCCCAGCGACATGGCTGTACCGGAAGGGTTAGTGGAATATACTGTCCCGGCTTGCACATGGGCAATCTTTACTTGCGTCGGTCCCATGCCAACGGCTATCCAAGCCCTGCAAAAGCGTATAATCAGTGAATGGCTTCCAAGTTCTGGCTACGAATACGCAGATGCACCAGATATTGAAGTGTATTTCGAAGGGAATCAACAGGCCGAGGATTATCGCTGTGAGGTTTGGTTGCCTGTGGAGAAAAAGTAGGGCGAATCACTATTATTTTTCATGGGTGGTGCAAGCTTTGAAATCGTTAAAAAATGCACCGCTCCAAAATAGTGGGGTGCAAGTCTTAACGATTTGCTTTGGGGCGGTGCATTTTATCAATAGATAGTACCTTTGCCAAAAGAGATGCCACCTTTTGACAGAATGATTTCTAACAGAAGGTGGTATTATTTTGCTTCATAAGGCGTGATCATTCTTCCCGCGTTCGTTTCATAAATTAAAGTCTTTTCGGTTCCGTCGGGCTTTATTTTGTAGATTCCACTTTTTTCACCGTAGTTGCTTTGTGCAATGAAAGGCCAGTTTCATTGGCTGTTTGTGAGAATCACGACGGCATCGCCTGTATCCGGCACAGCCTGGAAATGCGTCATTATATATGGATGACTGGCTGCCTGTCGAAGATATTAAAAGCATAAAAAAGTGACCTCGCTTGGTTGCTTGTGAATCAAAAGTAGCGCAAATCATTGCTGTAAAGGTTAGAATAATAACCATATAGAGAATCGGAGCGGATTGCAGATGAATAATAAACTAAAAATCTCCATTTTTATTATTGCTGTTGTATTCGTCTCTGGAATTACAGGATTTTATATCGGCCAAAACTCAATGCATGAAGAATTTAAACTTGGTCGACGAGGGTATGAGAATTTTTATGCAATCGTTGATGAGATAGGAGACCAGGAAATAGTTGTGAGAGGAATCCCTGAGAACTCGATCAATTATAGAGGCAGGTTTGTTCTCAATATTTCGAATAACACACTGCTTCTGAATGCCTCTGACAATACTCAAATAGAATTTACAGATCTTGTTATTGGCAGTGAAGTTTATATTCGTTTTCACGGTGCAATCTGGGAAAGCCATCCTGGGAAAATACCAGAAGTGGACATCATCTACTTGATTCAAAACGAAACGTCATAAGCGCAATGAACCACGCGTCATGTAAATCACTATTTGAACAACCCTAAACCGATACAAAAATCCGTTCCCTCTGAGATAATGAAAAAGAATGGTTAACTCTGGCAACCGAAGTGAAAATGATGGAGAAGGAGATGACTCAAATGGGACTTGATCAGTTTGCCCGTTTACGAAGATTCAACTTAATTATGGGGGCGCTGCATGGTATTCAGGGAATTGCGATGCTTTTCTTTGCAACCACAGTCATTCAGAACATTACCGAGTTTAAGCCGACGATTATTCAGTTTTATCTGACATTTGATCCGCAATCGCAATCCCTGGTATCAGCATCAAGAGAGTTATTTGATTTGCCATTTGGCGTTTTAGTGGCGGTGTTTCTTCTACTATCGGCTTTCTTCCATGGATTGATTGCCGTGCCGAAAGGGCTGAACGCGATCTATAACAGGGATCTGGCCAAGGGAATCAATAAATTTCGCTGGTTCGAATATGCTCTTAGTTCTTCCGTAATGATCGTTCTGATCTCCACCTTATTTGGCATATATGATATAGCAACCTTAATGTTGATCTTCATCGTAAATGCTTGCATGAATCTATTTGGTCTTGTCATGGAGGAGTTGAATGAAGGCAGCAACAAAGAAAATGTTCGCTGGGGACCGTTTATCTGGGGATCAATCGCGGGGCTTGCTCCCTGGATTGCGATCTTGCTGTATATGTTTGGTACCGGTGAATTCAGTCGAGTTCCCTGGTTTGTCTGGGCTATCGTCGGAACCTATTTTGTTGCATTCAATACTTTTCCGGTTAACATGATTCTGCAGTATAAGAAAGTTGGAAAATGGAGTAACTACTTGTATGGCGAAAGAACGTACATTGTTCTAAGTCTTGTGGCCAAATCGATTTTGGCCTGGCTGGTTCTATTCGGTGCAATGCAACCATGATTGTTCTCCAGAGAGAAAAAGCTTGTAAATATGGCAGGAGGATGCTGCGATGAATCAATGGTATAAACAATTAGTGAAACCTTCCTGGGCTCCTCCTGCACGCATTTTTGGTCCGGTATGGACGGTTCTTTATATTGGCATTGTGATCACGTATGGTACGGTAGCCTACATGTTTGCTAATTCGCAAATATCCTGGCTCGTGCTCTTGCCATTCGTTCTGAACATTTTGTTCAACATTGCTTTTACCCCTTTACAGTTTAAGCTAAGAAATAATAATCTCGCGCTTTTGGATATATTTCTGATCCTGCTCACATTGATTTGGGCTTTGTTAAAAATATACCCGTTTGCACCTTGGATAACATGGGTAAACATTCCTTATCTGCTGTGGGTCTCATTTGCCACAGTGCTGCAATCAAGTATTACCTGGCTGAATAGATAACGTATCTGGAAATAGCCTTGAAGAATAGAAGCATTGTCCTTTAACACAGATTATGTTAATGAAATCTTTATTGCCTTTTGTGGAGCCTCGTGTTTTTATTGAAACAGAATCCGCGATATTGCCAGCAACATTTGCGAGGAGAATCCTATGGGCAGAAATTGGCAGGGACTTGATTTTTTACGTGGACTGGGCATCTTTGGTCTGTTGATTATGCATTCGGCCTTTTACTATTTTGGAGGGCTTTGGGAGCTGGATCTGGACAACCCGCCTCTGATCATCACCCTTATCGGTTTCCTGTTAATGTTCGCCGGCTTATTTGCGATTATCAGCGGCGCAGTTCATGGTATCAGTATGAACCGGCTGCGCCTGCGTGATGGCTGGCATCCTGGCAATATTCTCAAGAAAAAGCTGGTTACCGCGGCTTTTATCCTGATCGTGGCCTGGACCTATTTTTTGCTCACCGGTCCCGGGCTATCCGATTTTTCCACACAAAACATGAATAACAGCATCCTGGTTGAATGGATCAGATATGGCCGCTGGACAGGCATCAGTCTGGAGAGGCTGTTTTATGTCGACAGTCTGGTGATGATCGGCAGCAACATCCTGTTTGTATCACTGATCTGGATCCTGTTGCAGAAGATTGGCAAACTGCGCCCAAAAACCTTGCTCGCTCTGGCTGGGATTGTTATGGCTATTTCTCTTTTCCGTCTGCCGCTTTATCCAATTTATCTGGCGCAATTTGAGCAGGAAAATTGGCTGCAGGTTATTGCCTTGTTCTGGCTGGTCAATAAAAACAACCCGGTTTTGCCATTTCTGGCTTTTGGCTTGCTAGGCGCCTGGCTTGGTTTGCGCCTGGAGGAAGGCCGGTCGCGCCGCCCCGCGCTGTGGTTAGGGCTGTCACTTCTGATTCTAGGTGTGGCTTTGTACATTCTTTTGCCGGATACCATGCTGCAGCGGATGATCGATTTAAAATGGTACAGCATCATGGTGATTCAGCTGGGTTTATTTCTACTCATGGTTCTGGCAGCATTAGCTGTGTTTGACCGGGATCGCCCGCCCCCCTGGACTAATAGTCCTGTTATCAGATTCATTCAGAGGTTTGGCTATGCGGGCTTAACAGCTTTTTTCTGGGAAAGTATTCTGGCTGCTATAGTCTGGCGTATTTTGACTGCCGTTTTTCCTGATCTCGTACTCAATATAGGCGGTGCTCTGCTTTATGGCACCGGTTTGGCACTGGTATGGGGCTTCATCCTGCTGCTCTGGGAGAAATTCCATTATGTTGGGTCAATTGAATTTTTCTACGGCTTAATTGTCGGCAAATTCGGCAAAACCAGCAGTAAAGCGGCTAAGCTGCGCGAATAGGGGGCAGCATGAGCCTGATACAGAATCTGGTTGACTATGTTCGCCTGAACCATCACCTTTACCACGACTCGCCGGCGAAGATCGCCCGGAGACAACAGAACAGCGTCATGGCGCTATTGGCCAAAGGACGGACAGCCAGCCCGTTTTATCGTAATCTCTACGCGGAATATCAGGTAGATAATTTACAGGAATTCGCCCGTTTGCCAACCATCAATAAAACGATGATGATGGCCAATTTTGATGATCTGAATACAGTTGGCCTGCATTTGAACGATGTCATGCAGTTTGCTCTGGAAAAAGAAATGCGGCGCGATTATCTGGGCTATTACCGCGATCGCTACGTTGTTGGGCTGTCAAGTGGCACCAGCGGCAACAAAGGCATCTATTTAACAGACCGAGCATTAACCAAACGGCTGCCTGGCGTCTTTCTAGCCCGCGGCGGTATTCGTCTGTCCGACTTGCCGCTGCGCATCCTTTTCATCCTGCGAGTATTCAGTCAGGGTTTTGCCGACATTAACGCACCTTTGATCAGCCTCAATTACCTGCCTTCGATGACCGAACCTGAAAAAATAATTGAGGCACTAAATGAGATGCGTGCCAATATCCTGATGGCACCGCCTTCTTTGCTGCGTCAGCTGCTGCCACTAGCCAAAAAAATCCGGAAGCCACCACGTCGGCTAATCACCTATGCCGAAGTGCTGGAAGCTGAAGAGAAAACCCGGTTCACAGCGGCTTTTCAAGCCCCGGTCGTTGAAATCTATCAAGCGAGCGAGGGGCAGATTGGCAGCCCCTGCCGCTGTGGCAACCTGCATATCAATGAAGACTTAGTATATGTTGAATTGCTGGACCACAGCGGCCAGCCTGTGACTCAGCCAGGACAACGCGCAACCCGCATGCTGGTAACCAACCTGGTCAACACCGTACAGCCACTCATCCGCTATGAGATGAACGACATAATCGAACTTGGTGACAGTTGCGCCTGCGGCAGCAATTTTCGAGTGATCAGCCGGATTGTCGGCCGCGACGACGATGTTTTGTACTTAAAGACGAATGAAGGATCTTTGCGGGCGGTTTTCCCCGATCTGGTCAGCCGCTGGATCATCACCACCGATGACAGAATCCGTGAATTCTCAGTAGAACAGACTGCCGATAATGCCTTGACGATAACATTGGATTTGCTGAACGAGGCCAATCAATCGCGGGGTTACAGCGACACTGCCAGCATCCTCAGCCAGCTGCGTAAGCGTTTCGCCTCAGAGCTGGCCGAATTTGACATCAAATGCGACTTGACCATCCTGATACAGCCAATCCCTTTGCCGTCCGACAACCGCAAGATGAAGCGATTTCGGCGCAAAACTAAGCCGATTTAGCAGTTTTTTGTGTTCACTCACTTCGTTTCCGTTTTAAGTAACCCTGCGGTATCTGCAGCTTTCCTGAATGATGAAAGCTGCGTTTCAGTAAACGGCTTTTTCGGAATCGCAAGGACCATATTCGAACCCTGATACAAATAGAAACCCTGGTCATCTTCAATTACTGCGGATAACGTCGACCAGTTCAGACAAGCGGCGATAAAACCATACGCATATTGAATGCCAGCCTCATTCCAGCGGATTGTACGTTTGCCGATGAACCCCTCCGGATACTGTTCAGCTTTCAGTGCTTTTTTTGCAAGTCGCTCAGCCAAAGCATCAGGCGGTAAAATACGGAGAAAAATGATTGGGGCTATGATGAGGCTGATAATGTAAGTGAAAGCAATAATTATTGAAGGAAGTGCGACTCGCTTAGTTGCGAAGTCGACAAGCCCAACTACTGAGCCTGCCGCCACAAAAATCGCGATAGCCAGCCAGCCCAGCATTACAGGATCCTTGAGATTTTTTCGCCGTGTTTGACGATTGTGCAGCAGGCTGGAATGGAGGACATCTTCTTCGGAAAAATCAATGTTTACCTGATCAGCCGTTTCCATTCCCTCGAACTCGGTGAAACCTTTTACAGGTGTATCAAGCTTCTGGCCTTCAAAAGCCTGCGCCCTTTCTTCCAAATATTCTAAAAAGTCCTGCCTGGAGACACCCCAAAGGAACGCCTCGTTCGGGATTACTTCCAGAAGACCGGTAATAGTGAATAAAAGGATATTCTTTTTAAAATTGCTTAAGCCAGCGATGGCGGGGTACCGGAAACGAAAATTGTGGCCGCCATAGCTTATTTGTAAATAATTGGGCAAGAGTTCAAGTTCGTGAGTGCCAATCAGTCCCTCTGGAATTTCCTTGCCTTTAAGTTTCTGATTGAACACTAAAGCCGGTAAAATCCGGCTGTCGGTCACAACTATAAAAAAGGCGACAGCCAGAAAGGCGATCACGTAGGGAACAGGATGTTCGGTTCCCGTAGTTCTGGTAAGTGCGGCTGCGCTAAGGTAAACGCCGCTGGCTACGGCAAGCAGACCGGTAAGCCTGATTAAAGTGGCTCCTTGACTGTTCAACACTCGTCTTAACTTGGCACTGTCCAGGTAATCCTGTTTTTTCATCCGATAGGTGATTTTCATGTGGTGCTCCTTTAGGTGAAATCCTCTTCTGGAATTTAATGTTCTTTCACCAGCTCCGGGTCAAAGTTTATATTAGTGAGGCGATCTTTCAACCGCTAAAATCTGACAAATACTGCCGAGCATAGCGATAGCCTTTACTTTAACATACACTTTTGAGGTTTCGCCATTATTATAAAAGCATTGCGTCTTGGTTTATGCTATTTTGTTTTTGTGTCATTTTTTTTCTTGCCTTATTTGATGCGGTTATTTGATGCCAGGCTAATAGGAAATCTGCTCAAAAAGAATTTTTGACAATAAATACGAAAGCTGATAAAATTGCGTGTAATACAACGTATTACACATTAGGGGGTGAAACCATGGGCATTATATCATTAAGATTGAACGATCGGGATAATACGCTGATCAGAAAGTATGCAGAGTTAAATGGCATGGAGTTATCCGCTTTTATTCGGCAGACAGTGATCGAGAAAATAGAAGATGAGTATGATCTGGCTTTATTTAACAAAGTATGGGAGGAAGAGCAGGATCAGAAAAGAATCAGTCATGAGCAGCTCAAAAAAGAGCTTGACTTATGATGTATTGCGTTGAATATACGAAAACCTCAGTTAAGCAACTGAAAAAAATGGACAGGAAAATTGCTGCGTTCATTATTTCGTATATCGATGAAAAGCTAGTGAATTGCGAAGATCCTCGGATAAACGGTAAAGCGTTAAAAGGTAACTATAACGATATATGGCGATATCGAGTTGGCGATTACAGGATACTGGCTAAAATTGATGATCATCGAGTCATAATTACTGTTGTCGAAATCGGTCATCGTAAAGATATTTATTACTGACTGAACTATTTGTAAAAATTTCAATTAATATGTCGTCAAAAACAAATACAGACATAATCTTTTTTCTTTAATGAACCTATCTAGAACATTACTGGTATTCTAAGTTATGCGAGTACCAGCGTCATCTTCCAAAAGTCTCCACGGCATCCTTCATCTTTTCAATGATTTGAACATCGAACGGGCAGTTTTCCAGGCACTGGCCGCATTCGATGCACTCGCTGGCATGGTGCTCGAGCAGTTCGTAGTGGCTGCGGACCGATTCCGGCACTGTTTCCTGAACTTTGGTTAAGTCGTTAAACTTATTGACCATGGCAATGTTGATGCCGACGGGGCAGGGCTGACAATGGCCACAGTAGATACATTTACCCTGAAAGCTGTGGCGGGGGATGCTTTTCAGGAAGGGCGCGTAGTCTCTTTCCTCATCAGGCAGCTCAGAATATCTGCCTGCCTGGTAAACCTCATCCACGTTGCGGAAGCCCCCGACAACACTGGCAGTAGCCGGCCGGGTCAGGGCATAGTGAATACAGTGTTCTGGTTTCATCGCGACACCAAATGGTGACCATTCCTCATCCAGGAGGTCGCCGCCGCCGAAGGCTTTCATGACGATAATGCCTACACCCTGCGCCTCACAGGTTCTGTAGAGTTTTTCCCGGACCGGATCTATATTTGTAAGCGGCTGCTCATAGTTCTTAGGCGTCCAGACTTCATCGAATTCTTCGCGCGGCGGTTGTAAATCATAACAGGGATTAACGCTGAACATAAGAACATCAAGTAACCCCGTTTGTACAGCTTTAAGAGCAATCTCAGGGTTGTGCGAGCTGAGGCCTGTGTAACGGATTCGCCCGGTTTTCTTCAGGTTCAGCAGATAATCAGCCAGCCAGCCATCGAACACTACATTAAAGTCGGTTTCATTATCGACATAGTGAATCATACCTACATCAAGATAATCCGTTTGCAGGCGCTGCATCATGTCTTCAAAAGCTGCAGGAACCAAAGCCTGATCTCGCGAACGCAGATACTGTTCATTTTGCCAGCATGTTCCTATGTGTCCCTGGATAAAGACTTTTCCACGGTTACCTTTCAGAGCTCCACCCAGGTTGCTCCGAACATCAGGCTCAGCGCAGAACAAATCAAAGAAGTTCATGCCGCAGTTAAGTGCCGCTTCTGCAAGCTGCTTTACAAGCTCAGGCGTTGCTCCGATCATCCCTTCACAGCCAAGTCCGACCTCACTGACCATGAGACCGGTTTTCCCGAGCTGACGATATTTCATTTCATGACCTCCGATAAACGCGGCATTAATTAAAACGCGAATTGCCAAAGTCGAGTAGTCGACTGGCTTGCCTATTTATAGCATTGAAAAGATCATATGTCCAAAAATAGTGATGAATATTAATTCACTCGCCCTGAATTGTTATTGCACCCTTAATTGGCCCATCATGCCTCTGTCCTCATGTTCCAGAATATGGCAGTGGTACATAAAAATGCCGGGATGTGTGAAACGAACACGAATCACAACTTCCTCACCGACATCGAGGAACACCGTATCCTTAAAGCCAAGCTCCTCAGGGGGTGGAGTTTCGCCATTACGAAGTAAAACCTGGAACTGGGTGCCGTGTACATGGAATGGGTGCCCGCTGGTTTGCATCATGCCGCCGCTGTTCCGAATTATCCAAATCTCACTTTCCTTGAGGGCGACTTCTTCATCAATGCGGTCCATGTCGAAAAACTTGCCATTAATAGTGCCGCTAATGCCCATGCTTTGCATATCGAATACTCTTGTTATTGGATTATTACTGCTTGGAATCGGCTCAATTGTTGTTAGAGATTCAGGTATTACGGTCGTACGAATCGCAGTATCTGCCAGATTAATTTTCAGGATTGGCAACTGCCCGGCCAAAAGCGATATGCTGTCACCATTTGTCTTCGCTAGATCCACAATAACTTCCGCTCGTTCTCCCGGTGCGAGGAAGATTGATTGCCGGGTTAATGGCTTTTCAAGAAAGCCGCCATCAGATGCAATTTGCTGGAAAGGACTGCCATCACTCATTCTGAAGTTAAAATTCTGCGAGTTGGAAGCATTGAGGATCCGGAATCTGACATTTCCCTTTTTGAGATCCAGAAATGGGTTAACGGTTCCATTTATCAAAATTGTATCGCCGGCAACGACACCCATCATGGAAACCTGATAATTAAAACTGCCATCTTTGTTGAAGCTTCGATCCTGCACGATCAAAGGAAAGTCATTTACACCATAGTCCTTAGGAATATTTAATTTGTCAGAAATTTCATCTTCGATATATATCAGACCGGCCAGCCCATTGTAAACCTGGTCGGCAGTAGTGCTCATCAGATGCGGATGGAACCAGAGTGTCGCGGCATTCTGATCAACAATAAATGAGGGACTCCAGCTGGCATCAGGCTCAATACCCTGGTGCGGACCGCCGTCCTGGTCGCCATCGACAACCAGACCATGCCAATGGACAGTGGTTGGATCGATTAACTGGTTATTTACTTGAATGTTTACCTTTTCGCCCTTTCGCATCCGCAAAACCGGGCCAAGATATGAACCGTTATAGCCTAGAGTACTGGTATTCAAACCATCAAAAAACTGCGTCTGCCCCGCTTGAGCATTTAAGACAAAATCTGCCGTATTGCTGTCAGAATTCATGTCCTCGAGCAACGCTGGAAGCTTAAGCGCATTAACGGTAGAATCCAGATTCCGGGCAGGGGAAAGGAAATTGGAGACAACAATAAATGCAATGGCGCCAAATGTTGCTACCAATAGAGCTATGGATAAGTAGATAATTTTTTTAGTTTGCTTTTCCATAATTAATTAAATTATGAAATATAATTGTGGGGTTGTGATGTAGTAATTGAAAACTATTTATTTTTTCATTTCTACTACCAGGAAATGTGATTCTTCTAATGCCTCGATTTGAATGTCTTCTTCCATTATTTCCAATGCATCCCTCATATTTAGTGTGACACCATTAATGTCGGAAGAGCCTTCTATCTGCACTAAATATGCCTGTCTGCCCTGGGCTACTTTACCAAGTCGTCATTTAATACTCTCAATACGCCAAATCAGTAGTTTTTCATCAATACGCCTTCAATAATGTCAGCTACATCCTCACAGGAATCGAGTACATTTTCCATATCGTCATAGATATCTTTCCACTTGATTATATCGACAATTAATTCATTTTCCGTGAAAAGACTTTTAACAATTTTTCTGTATAACCGGTCACCTTCGCCTTCAATAGTATTAATATCCTTGATAAGATCGTGGACTTTTGTTGATTTCTTGAAGGTCTTAAACTCCATCAGTGCTTCGTACAACACGCTGGTTGCCCGGACAATGAGTTTGCTCATCTGAATAGCCTCAGGCCGGACAACCAGGATATTGAACATATCAAAGCGGTTGGAGACATCCTCGATGTGGTCTGTGATATCATCAATCGACTTGATCATACCGTATAAGTCCTCGCGGTCGATCGGGGTGATAAAAGCTATGTTCAGCGCATCAGTCAAGCGGTGGCACTCATCATCAGCTGCATGTTCCAGCTCGTGAATAGCGTTAGCCTTGACAGCGACATCAACATAGTTGTTCAACAGTTCTTCGAGCGCGACAGCGGCCTGATTGGCATAGGAAGCCGCTTTGATCAGAACGTCGAAGTAATTGATTTCTTTTTTACGAACCATTAGCGCCACTCCTTGTAACTTGAAACGTTGCCTTCCTGCACAGGTTCTTGGTGACTAAAAAATCCATAGACAAAGCCTGGCCATTAAATAGCCGATAAGTCCGCAACCGGGAAAGGTAAGCACCCAGGCCAGAACCATATCCTTGACGATTCTCCAATTGACTGAGGACGGCCGGCGGGCGCAGCCAACACCCATGATCGCAGTAGTTTTGGTATGAGTTGTGCTCACAGGAATTCCAGTAAGTGAGGACAGCAAAAGACAACCGGCAGCAGCCACATCTGCCGCAAATCCCTGGTATTTTTCTAGTTTGACCATGTCCATGCCTACTGCCTTGATGATTCTATAACCACCGGCCGAAGTGCCCAACCCCATTACAACAGAGCAAAGCAGAATCAGCCACCATTGAATCACGAAGCTGCCGTCCGGGTTTTTATTTGCCGCACCATTGAGATACAACGCCAGCATAAATACACCCATAAATTTTTGCCCGTCTTGGGCACCATGCATAAATGCCATACTGGCGGCGCCGAAGATTTGTCCCCGGGTGAAAAAGCGTGTTGCTGTCTGACGTTTGACTTGAGCAAAAATAATGACTATCAGCTTTACAAACAGAAACCCGCTAAAGAAGCCAAGCACGGAGGAAATACCCAACCCGATCAATACCTTTCGCCATTCCTGCATATTGATAGCACTGAAGCTGTTGCCCAAAGCAATCGCACCGCCGGTAATTCCGGCGATGAGCGCGTGGCTTTCGCTAGTCGGGATGCCGAAATACCATGCGGCTGTAGCCCAGATTACAATCGCCGCGAGTGAAGCCGCCAGAACAATCAAAGACTGATTTACTCCTGCAGCGCTTGCATCGAAGTGCACCATCTTGGTGATGGTCTCGGCTACCTTTGCATTAAATAAAGTCATGACACCTGCGCCAAGAGTGTTAAAAACCACGGCCATAATGACCGCTGCGCGCGGCGTAAGGCAACGCGTGGAAACTGCAGTGGCTATGGCGTTAGGTGCGTCAGTCCAGCCGTTAACAAAAATTACGCCTAGAACAAGGACTATGCTAACAACAAGTGCTGTTGATATCATGCCGAACCTTCTCTTCATACATTTGGATTGAGGCATTGCAATTCAGAGGATGTTTAGATTTTCAACTTACTCATTTTATCACGTAAAGAGGCAATTATCACAGGTCTGCTAATCTGAATGCCGCTTCAGAATACCAGTCAGGAATAGTCTGAAGTGTTGGTTGGCCTGTGCCTTCAAGTCAAAATCGGGATATCTGATACACCATTCATAAGCTAAGCCGCGCATGCTTAAAACCATGTGGTTAGCGAGCTCGTCCAGTGCCAGATTTGTTGCGAATTCTCCTTTTTCTATTCCTCGGGCTAAGAGGCCTTTAATTGTAGAATAAAGCAGACGTTGATCGCTGGCTGCAGTTCCAGTACTGTATATAGCAGTCAGCTGAGCCTTATATAGCGCTTTCATTCTTTCCACGCCAACATAATCCTTGATAACAGTCGAAATTCTCTCCACCAGAGCCAGAAGTATTTCCGAAACGGGAACATCAGCTGCGAAGCTCTCAATAAACTCCTGATAATCTAAATCTACAGCTTCAACATACTCAGAAATCAAGGAAATCAATAACTCGTCTTTGGACTTAAAGTGCACATAAAAGGTGCCTTTCGCCAGGCCGGCTGTTTCTACAATTCTATCTACACTGACATTATCATAGCCGTGCTTGGTAAACAGGCTCTCGGCAATATCAATGAGCTTATTTTTTGTGGTCAGCGCCTTATCTTTTCTGGAAATTTTTCCTGCGATTTTCATCGTTTCACCTATGATTTTATTATTTGATGTTTTAATATAATTAAGGTTAGTGACTATAGTCAGTGACTATGGTCATGATTGGTTTTATTATAGCATTATCAATAAATAGCTGCACCGAGAGTTAAGCAGAAGGGCGACATCATGAAAGCTAAGAAATGTGTTTTATTGCTGGTGATTGTACTATTGGTAAATTTTATATCCCCTGCAATTTTATCGGCAGAGACCGGCTATTCCTACGTTAATGAAAACAATGCAGTTGAAAAAACCGGTTCGCGGACTGTGACGCCAATTACCGCTGATTCAGGGATTCTGGTAAATGGTTGGTATGTTGTTGACAGTAATGTTACCCGTACGGGAACAATTAATATAAGTGGCGAAGTTACATTAATTCTTATGGATGGTTGTTCACTCTCTGTTGCAGGCAGCAATGGTTCAGCAGGAATTGCTGTAACGAGCGGTAATTCATTGACAATTTATGCCCAGGAAGCTGGAACAGGAAAAATCATTACCCAGGGCGGCCAATACGGGGCAGGAATCGGCGGCAATAATAGAGAGCCCGGCGGTAAAGTTAATATCCACGGCGGAATAATCCTGGCAACTGGCGGACAAAATGGCGCGGGAATTGGGGGCGGAAATAATACAACTGCCGGTACAACAACTATCACGGGCGGAACTATTACAGCAACAGGTGGTTCCGACAGTGCGGGCATAGGTGGTGGTACAGGACAAGAATACGGAATGCCAACAGGTACCGGTGGCACAATCAACATTACTGGCGGCACTGTAAGAGCCACCGGTAACGGCAATGGCGCCGGGATTGGCGGTGGCAACCTGGGAAAAGGCGGTTTTATCTCAATTTCCGGTGGCACTATAACAGCAACAAGTGGAGACGTGGTGAATGCTTCCGGGCCGGCTGGTATCGGCGGTGGTTCTGGGCGACACGCCGACAGTATCCTGATAATCGGCGGTACTATTGTCGCGAAGGCGCTTGATGGCGGTGCAGGAATTGGGAGCGGCTCTTACGACAGAATTGGCAGCAATATCGAAATTTCCGGAGGAGATATTTCCGCCAGCAGCCGTTACCGCGGAGCCGGGATCGGCGGGGGTATGTTCAGTGACGGCGGGTGGATTGTCATCAAAGGAGGGATCGTCCGGGCTACATCCGAATACGGCGGTGCCGGTATAGGCGGTGGAAGTCTGGGCGCCGGTGGCAATATCACCATTGACGGCGGTGATGTCACCGCAAAAGGCGGCAGCTGGGGTGCCGGCATTGGCAGCGGCAGCGATCGTAACGGCGGCAACATTACGATAACCGGTGGTAATGTGAAGGCTTATGCCGGAGATTATAGCAACTCCACCAGTTACACTGGAAGTGCTGGTATTGGTGCCGGCGGAACAAACAGCTCAAGCACACATAACGGCGGAATAATCAGAATCCTTGGCGGCAAAGTAACAGCTGCGGGAGCTTATTACAGTTTGGATATAGGCCGTGGCCGCGGCGGTGTTGACGGTACACTTGAAATTACAAATGATGCGGTAGTTATCCTGGCAAAAAAAGGAATTGAGCCATCTACAGTATCTTTTGGAGATTGCCTGCTCAAAGGCCCGGCAGCGGGTACATTAGCAGGTCTATATGAAGATGGAAATCGGCTCGACGCGACTTTGATTGACCTTGAAGCCGAGTCCTTGTCCAGCGGGGAAGGGTATTTAGTAGACGGTAATAAAGTGACATTGCAGGGTATGCACAGCAAGCCATTCCTTTTGACAGGTAATACAAACCTGCGCAGCATTAGCACTTTACCGGGAAAGGTTGACTTGATTCTGGTTCGTACAGATATTAAGCCAATTTTTGGTTCCGCTTTGAGTCTTGTTGGGGTAAATGCAAATATCCGCCTTTTATTTGAAAACAATCTGACAGGTTCATCCGGATTTGCGGGTATTAGTGTATCACGCGATTCATTATTATCAATTCAGGGCTCCGGCAGCCTGGTCGCCATCGGCGGCTTCAATGGTGCTGGCATTGGCGGCAATAGCGGCGCCCCTGCCGGCAAAATCGGAGTCTACGGCGGTAAGGTTACGGCAGTCGGAATGGGCGGCGGCGCTGGGGTAGGCGGCGGCAACGGAAGCGATGGCGGTGACCTGCTTGTTCAGGGTGAAGGAACGTCACTTACAGCAACAGGCGGTGCTGAAGGGTTTGACATTGGTTCAGGGAATAGACAAGTTTTCGGCGGCAGCATAGTTTTGCTTAACAACGCGACTGTTAACCTCACACGCAACGGCACAGACTCACTAAAGAATTATGTTACTGGTACAGTCAGCGGCGCCGGAGCGCGGCTTGATGCAGGTTATTATCTTAATGGGAAAAAGCTGTTAACCTGCACAGCTGTTCAGGCTTCGCCGACAACTAATGTGCACGCATTTGAATCTGTTGAAATATCAGCATATTTCAGCGGTCTTTCTGCACAAAAACCGCAAGGACAAATTGTATTCCGCAGCAACGGCTGGGAAATTGGTCGCGCAAGTCTGAACCGCATGGCCGATGGCTCTGCCAATGCCTTGTCCGTATTGCGTCCAAGCTGGGTTTCTGGCGCGGGCACTTATTATATTACAGCTGAATATGAGCCAAACCCTGACTGGGACAGCTACTATACAGCTACTAAAGGCAGCTTGAATTATGAGGTTTTACGTTTAGAGCAGGCTCCACTGACTATAAACGGCATACCTGGTACGATTACTTATGGTGATGGCCCGTTTGCTTTGGTAGTCAAGGGTGGCAGTGGTTTTGGACATTTGAATTTTAGCGTTATTAATGGTGACGCTGTAGAGGTTAATCCCCTAACTGGTGTAGTCACAATATTGAAAGCAGGTACTGCGGAGATTTTGATTACAAAAGCAGGGGATGCAAATTACTTGCCTGCATCTGTTAAGGTGTCAATAAGCATTTTGCCGGCCCCAACGCCAACTCCGACGCCGACAATGCCGATGCCCACACCGACGCCAACGCCGGTGACTACATCTGCGCCGACGTCAACGCCCACACCTACGCCAACACCAATGCCAACACTTGCGCCGGCACCTTCACCGTCGCCTTTTCCAGCGCCCACGCCGATGCTAACTTCGGCTCCTACGGTAATACCTTCACCAGAACCGACAACTGCGTCGAGCAATACAGAACAGCCGCTATCGACGTCAACGCCAACGCAGGCACCGGCGGCTCCAATTTCAACTACACAATTAATGACTACACAACCGACGTCAACTGTAGAAACGACATCAACCACGCAACCAACATTTACTACACAACCAACGTCAGTACCGATAGAAAAAGAATCATCAGATAATCTTCAATCGAATCCGGGTTCAGGGCTGCTTTTGCCTGCTGCCATTATCCTGATTGGTGCCGCTGCATTGGTGCTTAAGTTCGCCATTAAAAAATTGTAAGGGCAGAGCTTACCTAACATGCAATCCTTTTACTTATTATATACTGAGTAGAAGTTAGAGTTTCTCATCTGCCTGGTGTGATAAAATAAACGTATTACTAAACTTCTCATTTGTCGTAAGCTAAGCTACAGTGCACCTGCGACTGAGTTGTTTTCATCGCGTCATGCAATGGTGAGCAGCAATTAAAAAATAACGGATAAGGTGAAGTATGAACCGGAAATTATCTTCTGCTTTGGATACTGAAGACCTTTCTCTGACTATTTACAATGGTGGCTTTGGCGCGGTAAAAGAGCTGCGCACAGTCAACCTCGATGGTTCTGAAACTGAGCTGATTTATGCTGACGTAGCCCAACTAATCGAAACTGATTCCTTGCTTACTGAAGGGCTTGTTATTCAGGAGTTTAATTACGAATATGACCTGGTTGGCCGAGGAAAACTACTGCAGAAGTACCTTGGCCAGGAAGTGTTCCTGAAGGATCGAAAAACCGGGGAACGCAGACGATGTAAGCTTTTAGCAGCTGAAGGTGAAACCAATTGTGTTCTGGAAGACTGTGCAACCAGAGAGATATATGTTGACTCAAGGGATGAACTGATTCTTCCTTCACTGCCGGCCGGACTTCTGGTTAAACCGGCGTTAATCTGGAAAATTGAACCGGCAAAAACCGAAATGATAAAAGTTTCCTACTTGAGTAAAGGTTTCAAGTGGCAAGCCAATTATGTTGTCGAATTGGCTAAGGAAACTCTTGATATAGTCGGCTGGGCTCAAATCGAAAATGAAAGCGGTACAACTTTTCCTGATGCCCGGATTAAGCTGATCGCTGGTGATGTTAACCGAGTTGAGGATGAGTATGCAGATAGGATTATTTCCAGTAAATTGATGTACTCAGCAACGCCCGCTGCCGAGGAGAAATCTTTCTTTGAATACCATATGTATACTCTGCACCAGCCAACCACGCTGAAAAACAACCAATCCAAGCAGATCTGTCTGCTAAGTGCAGCTGCCATTCCTTATCAGAAGCACTTTGAGTTTGACCAGTATAGTGAAAAGGCTGAGGTTGTGATTGAGTTCGCCAATCGTAAGGCCGGCGGACTTGGACTTCCTTTCCCCAAAGGCAAGGTCAAATTCTATCAGGCCGACGATTCTGACGGAACTCTTGAATTTATCGGTGAAGATGAGCTGGATCATACACCTGTGGATGAAGTGATCAAATTGCGCATTGGCAATGCTTTTGACATTGCGTTCGAGTATATGGAACTGAATCATCGCAAAATCGCCGGCTTTGAGCACTTCACATATGAGGTCAAAATCAATAACCACCGCGACGAAAGCGCAGATATCCGTTTTCGGCATCATATGAATGGGAACTGGGAAATGGTATCTGCCAGCCATGATTTCAAGCAAAAAGACGGCTGGCAAGTGGAATTTTCTCTGCCAGTGCAAGCGAATGCGGAAAAAAAGGTCAGGTTTGAATATAAAATAGACATCCGGAAAGAAGTAATTATTGGACGCGGCTGAAAGGAGATAAAAGCAATGAGACCTGTTATTGGTATTACTATGGGGGATCCAGCCGGCATAGGCGGCGAAATTACCGTTAAGGCGCTGACGTATAAGGACATTTATGATAAATGCGTACCGATTGTCATCGGCGATTACGAGGCGATCAAGGATGCTAATGAGTTTTCCCACACCAACTTGAAAATTAATCAGATTGAGAACGTGGAGGATGCCAAAGGCGAGTTTGGCACGATCGATTTAATCAATCTGAACTTTCTGGCTCCCGGCAGCTGGGAGTATAAAAAGGTGCAAAAGCTCTGCGGTGAGGCTTCTTTCCAATATGTTATCAAAGGCATAGAACTGGCTATGGCCAAGAAAATCAGCGCGGTTATAACCGGTCCGATCAATAAGGCGGCTATCAACATGGCCGGTCATCATTACAGCGGTCACACGGAAATATTCGCTGATTACACAAATACTGAAGATTACGGCATGCTGCTGATCGGTGAAGCAATAAAAGTTATTCATGTAACAACACACTGTTCGATGAGACAAGCCTGTGATCTGGTTAAAAAAGACCGTGTCCTGGCTGTTATCCGCTTGGCGGACGAAGGACTGCGCCTGCTGGATTACGCAGATCCTAAAATCGGCGTTGCCGGCCTGAACGCTCATTGCTCTGAAGACGGTCTCTTTGGCTGGGAGGAAGAACAGGAAATTATTCCGGCAATTGAAGCGGCAAAAGCTGAAGGAATAAATGTTGACGGCCCAGTGCCTCCCGATACTGTTTTCGTGAAATGCCGGGCTGGCCAGTATGACGTGGTTGTTGCCATGTATCACGACCAGGGCCACATTCCCTTGAAGCTTGATGGCTTTAAGCTGGATCTGGCAACTAATAAATATTCATCTATGAGCGGTGTTAACTGCACGATCGGCTTGCCGATTATCCGTTCATCTGTCGACCACGGCACCGCTTTTGGTAAAGCTGGCGAAGGCAGAGCCAATGAAGAAAGTCTGGTTGACGCTATCAATATCGGCCTGACTATGGCAAAAAACAAATTCGGTAAATAATTGTTAAGAACCAGCCACTGAATATTTTGTCAACGCACCTTTTGCGGATTTTTTCAAGGGGTGAATTTTATGTCGATAGTTGCTGCTTATATAGTGCCGCATCCACCGCTTATAGTTCCTGCTGTTGGCAGAGGTGAAGAACGTAAAATCCGAAAAACAGTTGATTCATACCATCAGGCAGCCAGGCAAATCGGCGAGCTGAAGCCGGACACTGTAGTCGTGATCACGCCCCATTCTGTAATGTATCAGGATTACATCCACATTTCTCCCGGAAGCAGGGCGGCTGGAAACCTGAACCAGTTCGGTGACTACAAAACCAGAATTGAAGTTGATTACGACAGCGAACTGGTCACTGTGATCGAACAACTGGCAGAAAAAGCTGGCATCGCCGCCGGTACAAGTGGTGAACGTGACAGTTTGCTTGATCACGGCACACTGGTACCGCTTTACTTTATTGATCAGTACCTGAAAAACTACCGTCTGGTTCGGATCGGCATCTCCGGGCTGCCAGCGAAAGAGCATTACCGGTTTGGTGAATGTATTAAAGAAGCTGCGGCAAAGCTTTTCCGCAGAGTGGCGATCGTTGCCAGCGGCGACCTTTCTCATAAACTTAAGCAAGACGGACCTTATGGCTTTGCGCCGGAGGGACCTGATTTTGATGAACAAGTTACTCAAGCCATGGCAAACGGTGATTTTCCGGCTTTTATGGAATTTTCGGAAGAGTTTACTGAAGCGGCTGCTGAATGCGGCTTGCGCTCATTTATCATGATGGCCGGTGCTCTGGCTGGCACAGCCGTGAATTCTGAGCTGCTCTCCTATGAAGGACCTTTCGGTGTTGGCTATGCAGTTGCTGCCTTCCTGCCTGTTGACTCAGCTGGAGTTGAAAACGAGGAAATCAGAAAAAGCGTAAGTCCGGCCGTGGATTTGGCCCGTATGTCTTTGGAATCATATGTGCGCGATAGAAAGTATATAAATCTGCCAGCCGAGCTGCCGGCAGAGTTGAAGGACCGCAGGGCAGGGGTTTTTGTTTCGATCAAAAAAGACACCTGTTTAAGAGGCTGCATTGGTACGATTTACCCAGTCGAAAGCAGCATCGCTGCGGAAATCATTCGCAATGCGGTAAGCGCCGGAACCTGTGATCCACGTTTCGAACCAGTCGAAGCGGACGAGCTGGATAAGCTGGTATATAGCGTTGATATTCTGGGTGAAACAGAACCGATCAGTTCAATTGCTGAGCTTGATGTGCATCGCTATGGTGTAATTGTCAGCCAGGGCAGAAAACGTGGCTTACTGCTGCCAAACCTGGAGGGCGTTACCACCCCGCAGCAGCAGGTCGAAATTGCGCTGCAAAAAGCGGGAATTTCACCTGGTTCCAGCTATAGCCTGGAGCGTTTTGAGGTGGTACGTTATCAATGAACAAGGGAGTATTGTGCGAAATTTGCCCCAAAACCTGTGTTATTCCTGAAGGGCACAAGGGTTTTTGCGGCGCCAGAACTAACAGTGAAGGTAAAATTGTCGCAGCGAACTACGGCAAGATTACCTCCATGGCTTTGGATCCAATCGAAAAGAAACCCTTGAAACGTTTTCATCCCGGGAGCAGAATTCTTTCCGTTGGTAGCTACGGCTGTAATCTGCGCTGCCCTTTCTGTCAAAACTATGAGATCTCAATGGGTAACGACTCGACAGTCTACCTGGAGCTTACTCCTGAGGAATTAATTTCGCGAGCTTTGGAGCAGATCCCAAGAGGAAATATTGGTGTGGCCTACACTTATAATGAGCCTCTGATTGGCTACGAGTTTGTCCGCGATTGCGCTTATCTGGCTGCGAAAAAAGGTTTAAAAAATGTGGTTGTCACAAACGGCTACATTAACGAAAAACCCTTCAGTGAAATACTGCCGTTAATTGATGCCTTTAACATTGACCTCAAAAGCTTCTCGCCTGAGTTTTATAGAAGCGTCGGCGGTAATCTGGAAACAGTCAAAACATCAATCAAACTGGCCGCAAAGCAAAGGCACGTCGAAGTGACAACGCTGGTAATTGCTGGTGATAACGACAGCGAAGAAGAAATGAGGGCACTAAGCAGTTGGCTCGCTTCAGTTAATCCTGAAATTCCGCTGCATATTTCGCGATTCTTTCCGGCTTTCAAAATGAGCAATCGGCTGCCAACGCCGATTAAAACAATCCTTGATCTGGTTGAGATTGCGCAGGAATCGCTGCGTTATGTCTATTCCGGGAATATTTAGCGGCGAATATTGCAATTAAAAACTTAAGCCGACAACCTACAGATTGGTCTCGCTGAAGGATTGCTTAAGCAGCTTGTAAATGTTCATGTAGCGTTCACGGAAAAAACTGCCCTTCAGCAAGACAAAATTGAATTCTCGCTGTTCGGAAAAGCCGGCGATATCAATTAGTGCCAGGCTTCCGTCATCTATTTCTTTTTTTGCGGCTACCTCGAACAGGAAGGATATGCCTAGATTATTAGTAACCATCTTCTTGATGGCAGCCATGTTGCCGATTTCGATAACTTTATCAAATGCGTGGAGCGAGTAATTATTCTTTTGCAAAATATTTTCAAATATCTCTCGCGTACCGGATCCCCGCTCACGCAGAATCAAACGGTTATCTGTAATATCGGAGAATCGCTTTCTGCCCTTGGCTAATTTTGATTCCGGCGAACAAATTGGAACAAACTTTTCCATGCTGAAAAGTGTGGAATCATATTCAGATTTGTCGAATAATCCCTCAACAACTATAAAATCCAGTTCGCCATGATTCAGTCGTTCCAATAGGATCTGCGTGTTGGCAACTGACATGTGAAACTTCAATTCTGGATACTTTATCAGCATCCGGGAAAGTACTCGGGGCATAACATATTCGCCAACAGACAGGGTGGCTCCAAAGGAAAACTGCATGGTTTCGGTTTCAACTGCGCTGATATTGTCCTTTAGATGCTTGGCATCAGAATAGACAGTTGTAACGAATTCTTTCAGCAGTTCGCCTTGTGTAGTAAGCATGGTTTTTCGGTTGGCTGTGTCGAAAAGCTTGCAACCATATAAATCCTCCAGAAATTTGATGTGTTGCGAGACAGCGGGCTGAGTAATGTGCAGCATTTCTGCTGCTTTGGTAAAGCTATTGCAGTCTGCAACTGTCAAAAAAGTTTCGTGTCTGTAATCGAGCATAGAGTCTGTCTCCTATAAGTTTAATTAATGATGATATTATAAACTATAATTTTATTTTATCATATTCTTATGGTTTAATCTATGGAGACACCGCTAAACCAGAAAGGACTGTTTACGAAATGAGCTTCTTAAAAGATCACCAAAAAGGAATACTGCTTTCGGCCGCTATAGCCGGCTTATCATTTTTAATTAGTGCGATTGTTCCTGCCGGCATTCTTGGCGGCACGCTGATCGCACTGCTGCTGGGCATGTCGCTGAACCCGATAGTCAGCCGCTATGCGAGTTTTGGACCCGGCGTTACCTGGACTTCCAAGAAAATCCTGCGCGCCGGTATTATTCTTGCCGGAATAACTTTAAGCTTTGGTCAAGTGTTACAAGCCGGCAAATATGCTCTGATCCTGATGGTATTTACCCTGTCAACAGCTTTTGGGGTTGGGTATATTTGTAAAAAGGTTTTCAAAATCAACTGGAAACTGGCCAGCCTGCTCTCAACCAGTACCGCGATTTGCGGCGCAACTGCAGTTGCCACATTGGGCCCCACCATCCGGGCGAAAAACCGTGATATCGCCTATGCGATTTCTGCAACTTTTATTTTTGACCTGATAACTGTAATCTGCTTCCCCTGGTTTGGCCGCCTGCTTGGCTTGAGTGATACCAGCTACGGGCTTTGGATCGGCACCGCAGTCAACGACACATCCTCGGTTGTCGCGGCAGGGTATGCCTTTTCAGATGCCGCTGGCTCTTTGGCAACAATCGTCAAGCTGACAAGAACCTTGTTTATTGTGCCGATCGTGTTGCTGTTCTCCTGGATATATGCCCGGAAAGAAGCGAATAATATCCCCGGTGAAAAGATTCGTATCAGCAAAATATTCCCCTGGTTTATTTTAGGGTTTCTCGGGGTAGTAGCAGTAAGAAGCACAGGGATTCTGCCAGCCAATATTATCTCTGCAGTAACATTTCTCTCAAAATTCTTTCTGGCAATGGCATTGGCTGCAGTCGGTTTGAAGACCAGCCTGAAAGAAGTGGCTGGAGTGGGAATCAAACCAATGTTAGCCGGAGTAATAATCGATACATCAGTGGTATTTGTCTCCTTGTTTGCCCAGGCTGGAATCTTGCATTTCCTTAGTTAGATGCATAAGGTGTAACTGTCCAGTCAAAAACATTCATACTGGCTCAGCTCGGTCAGCAGCTTTACTTTGGCAAAGCTGCTGATCGTCTTTTCCGGGCCAGCCCGATTGCTTTTGCCAGTGAAATGAACGATAATCAATGCTTGGCGCGTTAGTTCAGCTAAATTCCAATAACGCGAATTGAACAGGAGTGTCCCTTTGACCATTGAAATGCTTTATGTATTGATTCTGGGCATGCTTGGTGGCATCGTCCAGGCATCAACCGGCTTTGGCGCCGGCATCGTGCAAATGATTTTTATGCCTTTATTCTTGCCCATGCTTCAGGCATCCGCCTTAACAACAATTCTGAATGTCTGGTTCGGGTTTACTTTGTTTCTTCAATATAGAAGAAGCGTCAGGTACGACCTGATTAAAATCCCGCTGATCGGTTCACTGATTTTTTGTTACATTGCTATTGACATATCAACCAGAATTGATGTTTCAGGCCTAAAATCTATTTTTGGTTTCTTTATGGTCATACTGGCTCTATATTTTATTTTTTTTGAACATAGAATTCACATTAAACCAACAGTCCCTGCAGCCTTAACTACCTCAGCAATTTCCGGCTTGGGAAACGGATTCTTTGGCATCGGCGGTCCGCCGATCGCTATTTACCTGCTTTCAGCGATTGAAGATGATATTTATGCTTATGTCGCTACGATCCAGTTATTTTTCGTAATAAATAATATTTTTGCCACAGGAGTCCGCTTTTCGAAAGGTATTGACCTGCTCAGCATCCTGCCCTTGATAATTCCGGGCATGATCGGCATGACTCTGGGGAAATCAATCGGTTTGCGTATCCTGAATCGCTTAAATATTAAAACAGTCAAGAAACTTGTTTATATTCTTTTGGCTTTATCAGGTATAATTACCATAATCAATACATTATAGAATTAAGCTAACTCAAAAAATCCGTTTAATAAGCGGAATTTGCAGTGGTGCGGGTCTCCTAAACTTATCATTTAATACCTTAAAACCAAGATTAGCGGTAACAAATGTATTATCTGTAGCAATTTGTTTACGATTAATTCGTGTTTGCCTTATTCCACTATAGTATAATTCATGTTAGTTGAATTAGCTTTGATTTGCGCAGTAGCAATTTCGCTTAATCAGCACAAGTGTTTTAATACTCAAAGAGAAAGCGGAAGGGGAACCATGAAGAAAATTTGTGAAGCTCTAAGCAGCACCGTCCTGTTTAATGGTCTTGATCACAGTGTATTCCATCAGTATTGTATGAAAACTACGGTCCGGCTGGTTTGGAAGGGCGAAGTTATTGCCAATGAAGGTGATTTGTGCCCTGGTATCGGCATAATAATTGACGGACAAATCGCACTGCAAAAATATACAAGCTCAGGAGATTTCGCTACGATAGAACTTTTGTCTGCTGGTGATATTTTCGGTGAAGACCTTATGTTTGGCACACATAAAACCTTCATGAATACCATTGAGGCTGTTTCTAATTCCAAAATAATTATGGTACCGCGCGATATGCTAAACACAATGCTGCAGCAGAATCCGGTTATCATGGAAAACTTCCTTACAGTTCTTTCTGATCGTGTGCTGGCGCAAAGCCGCCGCATTTCATTGCTTTCACAAAAAAGTCTGCGGCAAAAAATTTCCAGTTATTTACTGGAACTGCTGCGTGAACAACGTGAAGAAGAAGCAGCAGACCCGCAGCCAACACGCTCGGTTGTTTCCACCCAGGCGGTCGAGCTGCCTGTTTCCAAAGAGGTTGTTGCCAGGTTGCTGGCTATGCCGCGCCCGTCTTTTTCCCGTGAGCTTATCACAATGGAGCGGGATGGCTTGATTCGTGTCAGCGGCCGGGTAATCTGGCTTTTGGATATCGAAGGCCTTGAACGCGGAATGGTTGAAACCCTGCGCCGCGACCGCAACTGAGCGGGACATTCATATTGACTGACAGGACCGTCTGCTGTTGTATTGCAACCAGACGGTTCTGCTGATTATCAGGTGTTGTAATTCCCGCGGCAAGTTGCTTCACTATGCCCGCAAACCCTCGCGCCAAGCTGTTTGGTAGTATATAATCAATAGAGCATCAGGGAGGTGAACGAGCGCGGATGAATGGTGACTTGTTGTCGGGGATCGGGCGATTTTTCCAGGAACTATTTCAGGATATTACTAATGGGCTTATTTTATTCGGCGGTCCGCTTGATATTACGATCGCTGTTGTTGATGTCCTGATCACAACCCTGGTTATCTATTACATTTTGCGTCTTCTGCGCGATTCACGCGCCTGGCAACTGCTCAAGGGCCTTATTCTGATAATCGCATTCGCACTGGCGGGAAGCCTTGCCGGCCTGACAACACTTGGTTTCATTCTCAATAACACCATCTCTGTCCTCGCAATTGCCTTTGTTATCATCTTCCAGCCGGAACTGCGCCGCGCCCTTGAAACCGTGGGCCGCAGCTCGTTTGTTGTGCTGGGCGGCCCTGAATCACCCGCCAAAGAAGGCGTTATCCATAACATGATTGAGTCAATAGTGCGGGCTTGTGAGCAAATGTCGGCAGCACATACCGGTGCTCTGATTATTATTGAACGCGAAACAAGACTGACCGAGTTGTTAGAGCAGGAAAACGTCGTTACTCTCGACTCAACCATATCTTCCACAATCTTGCAGCAGATTTTTTACACGGGTTCTCCTTTGCATGACGGTGCTGTGCTGATCCGCGACGGACGGATTGCCGGCGCCCGGATCCATGTCCCGCTCTCCGATAATTACCATTTGCGGCGTGATTACGGTACACGTCATCGTGCTGCCGTTGGAGCCAGCGAAATTGGCGACACCATTGCCATAGTTGTCTCTGAAGAACGCGGTTCCATCAGTATTGCCATAGAAGGCAGGCTTTTTGTCCTCGATAACGCGGATGCTCTGCGTACACTTTTACATAAGATTCTCAACCCGACACGACCGGCGAAAGGCTGGAGCAGTCTGTTCCGTGGGCGCCGCGCTGACAGGGCTGCGGCTGTGGCAGCCCTGCGCGATAAACGGGTAACTGATAGAAAAATTGAAGATACAGCTGCCAAACCTGAGTCCGGTAAAAAAGAACCAGCCAAGTCTGATGATATCACTGCAGCTGAAGCCGCTGCACAAGTTACGGTACAACCTGCAGCAAGTAAAATTCCTGGCACAAGCCAGCAACGGCCTGCGTCTTCACCTTCTGCTCCGTCAATTTCAACAGCTAACCGCTCACGGACGATGCGCAACCGCTCTGCGCAACTAATCGACGATCCCAAATCAGCAATGCGTTCCCGGACGCCGCGCCGTCAACGCGTGTTACTTATGGTTTTTTCCTTTGCGATCGCGCTTGTACTCTTCCTGTTTGTCCAGGTTACTATCAATCCAGTTGACTCGCGCACTTTCACAACAACGTTGAGTTACGAGAATATTGAGATAGCGGAAAGCAAGGGCTTCGATGTCCAGGTGCCGATCGAGACTGTTCAAGTGACCCTGATGGGGCGGCAAAACACGATAGTTGACTTGCGCTCTGAAGATGTCACTGCCTATATTGATTTTGCTGAGGTTGAAAGCACCGGCATTCTGCAGCTGCCTGTACAGGTACGGGTGGCGCGGCTCGCGCATTTACGGCCTACTGATATTTCGCCGATGAAAATAACAATCAGTATTCGCAGTAACCAATAAGCTGATAACCTGCTATAATTATTCATTGTTAAAACTCAAAAACTATTAAGTAAAAATAGAATTATTCGCAAGAGGTGTTACATGTCTAGATTATTTGGTACCGATGGCGTCCGTGGAATCGCAAATAAAGAACTTACTCCCGACTTGGCATTTCGCCTGGGTTTAGCCGGTGCGACGGTACTGGCAGGAGAAACCAGCCACAAGCCTGAAATTCTGGTTGGGCTTGATACGCGGATTTCCTGTGGCATGCTCGAGTCCGCTTTAGTTGCAGGAATTTGCTCTGCCGGCGCCGATGCGCTGATCTGCGGTGTGATTCCGACACCCGCGATCGCTTATCTGGTACGCAAATACAATTGCGACGCAGGCGTAATGATTTCAGCCTCACATAACTCTTATGAATATAATGGCATCAAGTTTTTCGCCGGTAGTGGCTATAAACTGCCCGATGACACTGAAGACAAAATTGAAGCATTGGTCCAAAGCTATGATGCTGAAACAATGGTGCGGCCAATTGGTGCCGAAGTCGGGCGCCGGATCGAAAAGAAAAATGCTTCGCGCGACTATTCAGAGCACTTGAAACGCCGCATGGGTGTTGACCTTACAGGGTTAAAAATCGGACTGGACTGCGCCAATGGTGCCGCTGCCCATATAGCGCCCAATCTGTTCAGCGATCTGGGTGCTGAAATTGTGGCTATTGGTGTTGAACCAGATGGTCTTAATATCAACGACAATTGCGGCTCCACTCATCTGGACCGCCTGCGCCAGCTGGTGCGGCGAGAGGATTGTGACCTTGGCATCGCTTTCGACGGTGACGCTGACCGGATGCTGTGTATTGATGAACACGGCGATCTAATGGATGGCGATGTAATTATGGCGATCATAGCGCTCGACATGAAGCGCAAAGGACAGCTGCCAGACGATACTTTGGTGGTCACGGTAATGAGTAACCTGGGGCTCGATATAATGGCCCGCGAAAAGGGCATTAATCTGGTTAAAACCAAGGTCGGCGACCGTTATGTTCTGGAAGAGATGCTCAGAGGCGGTTATATGATCGGCGGCGAACAATCCGGCCACGTAATTTTGCTGGATGATTCTACAACCGGTGACGGCATGCTCAGCGCCTTGCGCCTGCTTCGTGCCATAGATAACAGATCGCAAACCTTTTCTGAGGCTCGCCAGGTGATGAAATCGCTGCCTCAGGTGCTACGCAGTGCCCATGTCCCCAACGAGAAAAAAGCCCGTGCTATGGAAGATACGGATATTTTGGATACCTGCAAACGGCTGGAAGAAAAACTCAACGCGCGCGGCCGCATACTAGTGCGTCCTTCCGGCACCGAGCCGATAATCAGGGTAATGATCGAAGGCGAATCAGTTGACGAAATCAGCGAAATGGCTGATCAGATAACCCGTCTCATAGTCAGCAAGTACGGAGTTTGAAGCTTTAGCCGGCACAACGGAAGGAATACATTATGTGCGGAATAGTTGGCTATGTTGGATCCGAAGCCGCGCTCTCAGTTTTAATGAATGGTCTGAAAAGACTTGAGTACCGGGGGTATGACTCAGCCGGAGTTGCTTTTGTGCGTGACGGCAAGATTGATGTGCGCAAAAAGAAAGGCCGCCTTACCGTTCTTAACGAAGCACTTGCGGCTGCGAACCTGCTCGATGACCCACAGATAAACATTGGTATCGGCCATACCCGCTGGGCTACGCACGGCGCGCCCAGTGATGAAAACTCACACCCGCATCTTTCACGCAACGGCAAGATAGCTATTGTCCATAACGGAATAATCGAAAACTATCTGGAATTGCGACGCTACCTGACTGACCTGGGCTATGAATTCCTTTCCGAAACTGATACAGAGGTTATCGGCCATCTGGTTGAACATCACTTGGAAAAACAACCGCAATTAGATTTGCTGGCAGCTGTCCGGGCCACTCTGGAAGACCTCGAAGGTTCTTATGCACTCGCTGTTCTTCACGCTGAAAACCCCTGCCAGATTATTGCCGCCCGCAAAGACAGCCCTCTAATTATCGGGCTGGGTGACGGCTGTAACTACATTGCTTCAGATATCCCTGCGATTTTGTCTCGCACCCGGGAAGTCATGATTGTGGAAGACCGCGAAGTAGTACGGGTAACTCAGGAAGCGATCGAGCTTTGGGACGAATTCGGGCGGCCGGTGGAAAGAAAACCTCTCCACGTCACCTGGGACAGTGCAGCCGCTGAAAAGGGCGGCTATGAGCACTTCATGATGAAAGAGATCCATGAAGAACCGCGAGCAGTCCGCGATACAATCTCGCCACGTATACGCGGCAATACGATCCGCTTTGCTGAAATTGACCTCGACAGTTTGCTGCAAGGTATCGACCGTATCAGAATAATTGCCTGTGGTACTGCGTTGCATGCAGGTGTTGTCGGCAAATATCTCTTTGAAAAACTGACCAGAATTCCGGTTGAAGCTGACTATGCTTCAGAGTTCCGCTACCGCGATCCAATTGTCACCGACACAACTCTGGCAATTATTATCAGCCAGTCCGGAGAAACACTCGATACCCTGGCTGCTATGCGCGAGGCCAAGAGCCGTGGCGGCCGGATTCTGGCAATCGTCAATGTAGTTGGCAGCTCAATTGCACGTGAAGCAGATTCAGTAATTTATACGGGTGCCGGTCCTGAGATATCAGTAGCCTCAACAAAAGCCTACAATACTCAATTGGCTGCTTTAAGCCTGCTGGCTGTTGAAATCGGCTATCGCAAAGGCCAGATTGATGTTGCTGAATATGCCCGTTATATTTCCGAACTTGAGAAACTGCCAGCCATACTGGAACAGGTTTTAGCAGAAAAGGATGAAATTCAGCGTTTCGCCTCCCAGCATTTTAACGCACGCAGCATTTTCTTTATGGGGCGCGGCCTTGATTATGCCTTGGCCATGGAATCTTCACTCAAACTCAAAGAAATCTCATATATCCACTCTGAGGCGTATCCAGCGGGTGAGCTTAAACACGGTACAATTGCCTTAATTGAGCAAGGAACCCTGGTGGTTTGTCCGTTAACCCAACCGCAGTTACTAGACAAAATGATCAGCAATATCAGGGAAGTAAAAGCCAGGGGAGCCGTTGTTTTAGGTATTGCGACGCCAGCCTGCGAACGTGCTTATGAGGTTTGTGATGTGGTAATCAGACTGCCGGAGGTAGATCCGGTCTTTTCACCGATAGCGGCGATAACGCCAGCCCAGATGTTCGCCTACTATGTAACAGTACACAAAGGTCTCGATGTCGATAAGCCGCGCAATCTTGCTAAGAGCGTAACAGTTGAATAACCTGCAGCACAGAGGAACCCGTCAAATATACTAGGAGAAAACAACTTATGCATAATGCGATCAGGATTGAAACACTGCTTGATTTAAGCCAAACTATCGCGTCTGATCTTTTCCGTGACTTAACCTACCCCTGGGAGGCGTTGCCGAAGTTGAAGGATTTTATCCTCAGGCTGGGCGCAACGTTACCCGAAACTGAATATGAACAGCGCAGCGAAAATATCTGGATTTCCCGTACTGCTGTGGTTGCACCTACTGCCAGCCTGGCCGGACCGCTGATCATCTGTGCCGGTGCGGAAATACGTCACTGTGCTTTTATTCGTGGTTCGGCAATTATTGGCCAGGACGCAGTGGTTGGCAATTCCACGGAAGTTAAGAACAGCTTGCTTTTCAACAAAGTCCAGGTGCCGCACTACAACTATGTAGGTGATTCCATTCTCGGCTTCAAAGCACACATGGGCGCCGGCTCCATCACCTCCAATGTCAAAAGTGACAAAACCCTGGTTTATGTGCCCTTTGGCGGGGAACATATTGAAACCGGCTTGCGCAAATTTGGCGCTGTTCTGGGTGATTTCGTTGAAGTTGGCTGCAACAGCGTACTCAACCCCGGCGCTGTTGTGGGACGTAATTCCAGCATATATCCCTTGTCGAGTGTCCGCGGCGTAGTGCCGGAAAACAGCATTTATAAGGCACGTTCAGAAATTGTGCACAGGTTATGATAGAATGACTGCTGCTGAACGCAGGGAAGAAATAGCAGCATTATTAACTGGTGCTGCGGAACCAATCAGCGCCAGCACACTTGCAGCGCAATTTTCTGTGAGCAGGCAGGTTATTGTTGGTGATATAGCCTTGCTCCGGGCTGCGGGAATAGATATCCAGGCTACTCCGCGCGGGTACGTTATGCTGCAGACAGATCTGGAAGGCTATGTTGGCACAATTGCCTGCCGTCACGGCAGGAAGGAAATGCGGGCTGAGCTTTACGCGATTATTGATAATGGCGGCAACGTACTTGATGTAATTGTGGAGCACCCTATATATGGCCAGCTGGTTGGTCAGCTTCACCTGTTTTCCCGCCATGATGTAGATGAGTTTGCCGAACAGCTTGAAGCGACTCAAGGCAACCCTTTGTCAGACGTTACCGATGGAATCCACCTGCATACAATTCACTGCCAGGACGAAGCGGCATTTCTCCGGATAAAGGGTGCGTTAGCAAAACTTGGTGTAATTTTCGAATAGAAACCTATTGACGACGACGCTGTAAATGCAATCATTATTTCAGCCGGTTCTTCGCAAATCGAATTTTCTTGACAGCTATAACTCAACTATCTAGAATAGTCATGACAGGTGTCAAGACACCTTTTAATATGCTCGAAATTACTGAAAGGTGAACCAATGAAAAATAAAAAGCTTTATAACATGCTGCTTGCCGCAATGCTTAGTGCTATTGGCATAATAATCCCCTTGTTTTCACCGGTGAAAATTTTGCTGGAACCGGCGTCTTTTACGCTTGCCAGCCATGTCGCCATTTATATCGCCATGTTTATTTCGCCGGGGGTCGCGCTCTCAGTGGCTGCCGGCACTACCCTGGGATTTCTGCTGGCTGCTTTCCCGCCTGTTGTTGTCGTGCGAGCTGCCTCACATTTAGTTTTCGCGTTTGTTGGCTCTTATGTTCTTAAGAAAAACAGCAAAATAATTGACCAGACAGCTCCTATGGTCGTTTTTGCTTTGCTAATCAGTTTATTACACGCAACCACAGAAGTACTGGTGGTAATGCCGTTTTATTTTGGCGGCAGTATGACAAGTGGTTATTACGCCAGTGGCTTTGTTACCTCAGTTATTCTCCTGGTCGGTCTTGGCACTGTAGTTCACAGCCTGATTGACTTTGCCATCGCCCGCGTTGTCTGGCAACCGCTGCGTAAAACTATTTCCGGCCGCTATCAAGGGAAGATGGAAAAAACATCCTGATCTTTGGAGTAAAGCTGTAGCTTGCCAACAACAGCAATTTTTAGCAATAATCAACAAAACAGCCGGCGATGACAATCGTCGGCTGTTTCTTTCGGCTGAGTCGATTGACATAAGCCAAATAAAATATTCAAATTAGTTTCAGTTGATCCCGTTCAGCATTCGCTGGTTAGCTTTCGTCAACTCTTCTTTTCTGTCAGCCAATATAGGACATGGGATTCTTGGTTGAGCCGCCTGAGCGGACTTCGAAATGGACGTGCGGGCCGGTTGAGGTACCGGTGCTGCCGCATAAGCCGATCCGGTCACCAGCTTTGACGGATTGACCATTCTTAACCAATGTTTCTTTCATGTGTCCGTATAGGGTTGACAGGCCGCCGGCGTGAGCGATAACAACATAATTGCCATAGCCTGAACCACCTTTATTGCGGCCTTGAACCGGATTCGAAACAATTATTACCGTGCCGTCTCGAGCAGCTACAATTGGTCTGCCGTAACTGCCTCCCAAGTCTACACCAGAATGGAAACGCCGTACTCTGTAAACCGGATGCAGCCGCCAGCCGTATGGTGAGTAGACGCGGGTATCGCCGGGATAAGGCCAAACCCAACCACGACTGTTTGGGGAAGAGGCAGAGGGAGAGGAGACAGACTCCTTAGGCTTCTCTTTGTTTCTTGCTGCTTTGGCTGCGGCGGTTGCCTGTGCTGCAGCTGTTGCTTTAGCTGACTCAGTCGCTTTTGCAGAAAGCTCAGCTTCAAGTTTCTGCTGCAAGGTACTGATTTCACCGTCAAGGCGCAGTGCTTCCTGGGTAAGGGCTTCTTCATCCTCAGCGGCTCTGCTTAACTTAAGCTGAATGGATTCAAGCTCAGCCAGAGTTGTGGTTTCCTGCTGCTTCAAGGCTGCCATCTGGGCTTCTATCTGGCTTACCACGACTGTCATGTCTTCAGTGGTTTTTTCCGCCACCTGCTGCTGTAATTCGGCGTCATCCTGTGCAATTTTAAGATCGTCGATCATCAACTGATCTGATTCCGCAACCATTGCCATGAATTGAATTGTTGTAAAAAAGTTTTTGATACTGCCTGATTCGATAAAAATCTGCAGATATGATTTTTGCCTGTGGGAGAACATGGTCTGCAAGCGAGAACGATATTGCACCTGTTTGGCTGCCAGGTTGTCGCAGGCATCTATATAAGCCTGGTTAGCAGCTGCCATTTCAGAATAAGCAGCTGCAAGCTGTGCGGATTTTTCCGCGTATTGCCGGCGCTGCTCTTCAGAGCGGTCATTCAGCCAATTGAGTTGGCCGCTGATTTTATTTTTGCTGTCTGCGAGTTGAGCACTTTCCTGCTCAAGCCGGGCAAGCTTATCAGCCAGTGCGGTCTGGTTTTGACGTGCCTGATCAAGTTGAGCGGAGGTAGATTCGGCATAAACTGGTGAAATAGCGGTGAAATCCAGCATAAGTCCCATTGCCATAACCAGACAAAGTACGAATGCTGCAAACCGAACTTTTATGGTGCTCCGGTTCGTATGCATGATAAAAGGGTCTCCTTGCTTCGGTTGACGCGATGTCTCCTCATGTAGTCAATAAAGTGACAACTTTGAGCTGTCACTTGGATTTTCGCTTATCCTGTTATATATGTCAAGAAAATGAACATGACAAGCCTGCTTGCCATTGCGTGTTTCTGGCAAAAGTAATATCACTGTAACAAAAGCAAAGCGAGCATTAGAAACCTGGCGATCGTGCTATAATAATTTGATTGATTGAAGCTTATGGTCAGCGAACAGGAAAAAGAAAACCAGAACAGAGTACCTGATTGAGAAGGAGACTACTTATGAATGATTCTTTTATCCAGCAGTTTTCACTTGACGGCAAGACAGCAATTGTCACGGGCGCAGCTAAAACTTCGGGCTTATGCTACGGCATGGCAAAAGCACTGCATGATGCTGGTGCCTCAGTAGTGTTAATGGACGTTTCACCAGAAGTCTTTAATCTACAACAGCTGATGGGCGGTGAGGAGAACCGCTATTTTGCTGTGCAGACGGATCTTTGTGATCAGACCAGTATGGAAACAGGTTTTGCTAAAGCTGTGGAACTGCTCGGCGGACGGTTGGACATCCTGCTAAATGGCGCCGGATTGCAGTATCGTGAAGATGCTATCGATTTCCCTGCAGATAAATGGCATAAGATTATTGATGTTAACCTGACAGCGGTTTTTCTGCTCAGTCAGTTGGCAGCCCGCGTCATGATTCCACAAGGCGGCGGCAAAATCATCAATATCGCCTCAATGACCTCGTTTGTAGCCAGCCGTCGCATTCCGGCCTACTCCGCCAGTAAAGGCGGTGTAATGCAGCTTACGAAAGCGCTTTCCAACGAATGGTGCATTAAAGGGATAAATGTCAATGCTATCGCACCGGGCTACATGGATACAGAACTCACAGCCAACCTGATCAACACTGAGCTCGGCAAAATGACCACAGCCCGCATCGCCGCCGGACGCTGGGGCAAGCCGGAAGATCTGGCAGGTGCCGTTGTGTTCCTGGCATCACCGGCTTCAGACTATATCAGTGGTGCGATCCTGCCTGTTGATGGCGGCTACCTTGGATTATAGGAAATAAGGAGAAAAAGATGAACAAAGACACTATTTACATTGGCAACGATCACGGTGGTTATGAAACCAAGGTTCAAATCCTGAAGCGACTCGATGAACTTGGAATCCCCTATGTTGATTGTGGCTGCCATTCCACAGAAATCGTGCGTTACCCATATTATGCCGCGCAGGTGTCCAGTGCCGTTTCCACAGGCAAAGCCAGTCGTGGCATCCTGATTTGCTCAACAGGCATAGGCATGAGCATAATGGCTAATAAGTATCCCAACGTGCGGGCTTCTGTTTGCACCAGTACTTATATGGGCCGCATGACCCGCGCTCACAACAATTCCAACATTCTTTGCCTCGGCGGCAAGATCACTGGCATTTTCGAGATTCTGGACATTCTCAACGCCTGGCTGACAACTGATTACGATGGCGGCAGGCACGCGATCTCACTCGACTTAATGGCTGAGGCCGAGGAATGCCTGGCTGCTACCGGCAACTGGGAACCTGAAGTTCCGGAAGAAGGCAAACAATAAGATACCGCAAGCAGGAGGTAAACAGATGTCTGTAATCGCGATAATCGGTACTGGACAAATAGCCACCAGCATGGCTGTGCTGTTTACGGGGAACGGCTGTCCCTGTTGGCTCGTCTCCCGCTCTGAAGCCAGCAGTGCCCGGGCGCTGCAGGATTACAAGGATTATTTCGCTGATCTGGCTGTGGCAGGTTTGGTAACAGCAGAACAGGCTGGGCGCTGCCAGGCTCTGCTGACAATAACGCAGGATATCAACGATATCAAAAATGCTGAATATGTGATTGAAGCAATAGTTGAAGACCTTGCTGCCAAGCACAGCCTTTATCGTCAAATTGAAGCGGTATGCGAACCCGATGTCGTTATTGCATCTGTAACCTCAGGCATTCCGCCCGACCAGCTGGCCAGCGAAATGGCTCATCCCGAACGCTTATTGGTTGCTCACCCCTTCATGCCTCCTCACCTTGTACCCTGCATTGAGATAGTCAGGGGTGCCGCAACCACAGACGCGGCAGTTGATAAAACCATAAGTATGTTTGAATCTGTTGGACGCACAGTTGTTGTGCTGAAAAAAAGCGTTGCCGGCTTTATCGCCAACCGTCTGCAATACGCCATGCTCCGTGAAGCTGTCCACCTGATTGAACAGGGGGTGACAACGGCTGAGGATATTGACCGGACACTAATGACCAGTTTTGGTCCGCGCTATTCGAACATCGGTTTGTTTGAACACATGGAAAACGCCGGTCTTGATCTTTGCGCCAGCATTCAAGAATACCTTTTGCCCTTATTGAGCTCAGCGCAGGGAGTTCAGTCGGCTATTGCTGAGAAAGTCGCAGCAGGCGATCTGGGCAGCAAAACAGGCCGCGGGTTCCTTGACTGGTCCAAAACAGACATGGCAGATTTCCGGGTGCGGCGGAGCCAGCCTTACTACAAATTTTTCAACTGGCAATTGCCAGAATAACATTTTAAGGAATTCATAATGGTAAACACAGCAATTCAAAGTGTGCTTTCGCTGCTGATTCTGATCGGGGTTGGCTATGTTGTCGCTGGACAATCCTGGTATCCCGAAACGGGGACATCATTTCTCTCGAAACTTAGTATGAGAGTAGCCATACCCTGCCATATGTTTACCAGTACAATTATGACAATCAAAACGCCCGAGGCACTGGGCAGCCTGGTGCGGAACCTGCCGATACCCTACCTGACCATTGGCTCCAGCCTGCTTTTAGGCCTGGTGCTGACAAGGATTCTGAAAATTGACCCCAGACGCCGTGGTGTGTTCATAAACGCGATTTCTTTTACCAATACTGTGTTGGTTGGCTTTGTGGTGGTAGAAACTATCTTTGGCGCTGACGCTATGCCCGATGCGATGGTGTATTATTTTGGCAACACTACTTTGTTTTGGACAGTCGGAGTCGCAATGCTGCGGCTGGACGCAGAAAAGGCACGTGAACTGGCTGATTCAGCCCCAGGCAAAGGCAATTATGTTATCCCGGTTGGCGCTGAACCTGTTGTTTCTCCGTTAACAAGAGAAGCAAATGACAGGCTCAGTGGCTCAGGCAGTGTTGCTGTATCGACCTGCGCGGCCGCGATAAACGCGCGAAAACCTGGAGCTGTCGCAGTCAGGTTTTTCCGCAGTTTATTGTCACCGCCATTGTTCGCTGTCGCTCTGGGTATAGTTGTAATAATGACCAGGCTGCAAATACCTGATTTTCTGATGATGCCTCTAATGAACCTCCGTAGCATGACAACCCCAATAGCCATGATTTTCACCGGCGCTATTATCCGCGGTACCGATTTTAAAAACTTAAAGGTATCTCGTGACCTTGTTCTGGTTTTAGTCACGCGCTTCATTTTAACGCCGGTTTTTCTGATCCTGATTCTAAAACCGTTTGCCATTTCTACTCAGATGAAACAGATTTTTTTCCTGATGGCTACCATGCCGGTTATGACTCAGCTGGGCATAATGTCGAGAGAATCCGGCTGCGATTATGAATATGCCTCGCTGCTTGTTACCTTCACAACAGCATTCAGCATGCTGGCGATACCTTTTTACTTGTTTGTACTTGAACGTTTTCAGATATTCTAGTAACCGGAGGTAAAACGTTATGCCCTTTGCTACGGCAATCAATAACGCGATTATCCTCTCTGCACATAACGGCTATGTCCCGTTTATTGGCAGTATCGGTATCAGTGAAGGCCGAATCGCCTGGATTGGTGAAAAGCCGATAGCGCCTGGCGAAGCAGCAAAACTGATAAATGCAGAGGGATCCATCCTCATGCCGGGTCTGGTTAATGCTCACTGCCATGGCGACATGACGCTGGCCCGCGGGCTGGGCGATGACCTTACCTTGCTGGAGCAAAACGAGGCTTTTGCGGACACTGATTGGTTCTCGACGCTGATCGATGAAGATGACCGTTTTTATTCACGTCAGTTGACCTACTGCGAGGCGCTGCTTTCCGGGACAACATTCATAAATGAAAACATGTATTGGAGTTTAGGCGGCCGCTCGGCGGCTGCAATGCGCGAAATTGGCATAAACGGCGCGTTGAGCGAAGATGTCCGCTATGACTTCACTGTGCCGGAAAAACTGCTCGGCGATCGGGAAGTGGCTGATTTTACCAGCCAGGCCAGAAGCTATGGTCTGGTTCCTGTCCTGGGCGGTATATCAGAAGAAGATTATGCCGCTGACTTACTGCAGCGGATTGAAGCTAAACGTGCCAGGTTTGACTTGCTCCTTACTTGCCATCTGGCGGAAACCGATTGGCGAGTAAAGCATGTCTCCACGCTTTATAACTCCACTCCAATTGAATATCTGGCGAAGCATAATTGTCTGAACGAGAAGATACTTGGCTCGCATGTCGTCTGGACAACCGTTAACGACCTGGAGCTGCTGGCTGCACATGGCGTAAAGGTTGTGAATACTCCGTTATGCGAAATGAAAATCGCTGACGGTATAGCGCGGATTCCTGAAATGGTTCAAGCAGGGATCTGCGTAAGCCTGGGGACTGATGGCGCCATGTGGAACAACAGCAACGACATTTTCCGTGAAATGAAAGGAATGCTGCTGCTGCACACAGTAAATTCCGGTATCCGCAGCCTGTCTGTGCAGGCAGTACTGGATATGGCGACCATTAATGGGGCAAATACATTTGGACTGGGCGCGGAAAGCGGCAGCATTGAAGTCGGCCGACGCGCTGACCTGATCCTGATCAATGCCGAGCAGGCGCATTTCACGCCGCTGCGGCTGGGTCCTCACGAAAATGTGGCTTCGCTGGTGGTTTACAATGCTGCCGGCAGAGATGTCAGTGATGTTTTTGTTAACGGCAACCATGTAGTTGAGCGTGGAAACCTGATGACAGCTGACTTGACTGAAATCCGCGCCCGGGTTACAGCAGCTTCGGCGAAAATTGCAGCCGGTTTGGGCGAATAATGAAAATCAGGAGGTGGATTTATGTCAACGGATCTGAATAACGAAAAAGTCAACCGGGCGGTTGCGCCGCAAGCGGAAAATGAGGGCGTTTATCATCTACAGCTTAAGCCCGGCGACGTGCCTCCTTATGTTATCCTGCCCGGCGCGCCGGAACGGACTCTGATAATAGCCAAAGACTGGACAGACGTGCGCGAAGTCGCCTCCTACCGTGAATACAAAACAGTAACCGGAAAATACAAAGACACACACCTCGCCACAACATCAACCGGCATCGGCGGCGCCAGCTCGGAAATCGCCATTCATGAGCTCAATACCTTGGGGGTACATACCTGCATCCGGGTGGGTACCACAGGCTGCATAGTACCGGAATTTGACCTGGGCGACTTGATTATCCCGGTAGCAGCTGTGCGCAAAGACGGTACTTCAGCAACCTATATCGAACCTGAATTTCCGGCATTCGCCAACACTTACGTCGTAATGGCCTTGATGCAGGCCTGTGAACGTCTGGGATTCCGCTATGGACTGGGACTCAGCTACACAGTCGGGTCTTTCTATATTGGCCAGGGCCGGCCGCTGAATGAAGATGGTAAAGGCTACTGGCCCTCATTTGCCGACAAAATCATACCCGATCTGCAATCGGCGCGGGTTACCAATATCGAAATGGAAGCAGCAGCTCAATTTGTAGTCGGGTATTTACATGCCATGCGCATGGGCGCAATTTTGGCTGTTGTCTCCAACCGCGTGCATGACACCTGGGGTGACAACGGCGGAGAAGCGCGGGCTTGCCTGGCAGCTTCGGAAGCTTTAACCATTCTGGCTGAATGGGACAAAGAGGGGCGATTACCATTCCAAACTTCAGCCGAAAGATGATATCATAATCTAATGAGTATTTTAATTGTTCTGCAACAGATAGCGCCTCTTTTCATAATAATGTTCATTGGCCTTTTTGTCGGGCATCTGTACAAATCCAACCAGGTAATTACTCAGTTTTTGTCCTGGCTCAGTATTTCGGTATTCCTGCCGGCTTCGCTGATCAAATCCTTTTCAGCGCCGATGACACCCCAGATGCTGCAGGAAGGCTCGATCCTCATTTTAGCCGGCGCCGTCACGCTGATCTTCACATTTTTTCTTTCGTTCCTGATTGTCCGTCTGTTGAAATTGAAAATACCTTCATCCAATATTGTTTATTTTTCTCTGATGTTTTCCAATTTTGGCTTTGTCGGGGTTGGGATAATTTCGTCTGTCTACGGTGATCTTGGTTTATTCTATATGACCATGTATGTGCTGGTTATGCGGTTTGCCTATAACTCCTTTGGTACCGCTGTGATGCAGCGGGGCGTAAATGATAAAGACCGGCTGACTTTCCGGCAGATATTTTTAAACCCTCCGATCATCGCTCTGGTTGTCGGCCTTTTTATTATGACCTTTCAAATTCGCTTTCCGGCGCCGGTCAAAGCAAGCATTGACTCGCTGGCCGCGTGCCTTTCGCCGGTAGGCATGCTGACTGTTGGCATGCTGACAGCCAATTTCCCGCTGAAAGCATTCTTCTCAAACGCGCGTGTATATGTGCTCGTGTTTTTACGCTTGCTCGGCATCCCGCTGCTGGTGACTTTCGTTATGTGGCTGATTGGTTTCCGCGGCATGATGCTGACCGTTTCAGCTTTGACCCTGGCCCTGCCGGCCGCAGCTAATTGCTGCCTTTTAGCTGAACGGTATAATGGAGATGTAATGCTGGGCACACAAATAGTAACCATTACGAATACATTTTCTGTCATTACGATGCCGCTGGTTGTTGCCTTCGCCGAACGGCTTGCCAGCTGAAGCAATCAAACCTGCTGATTATCCACTGCAGCTGCTGTAGCTGCTGCGGAAGCTACGGAAGGAGATACATGATGAACCGTACCGAAATACCGACACCTGCAGTTCTTATCGACCTCGATGTGGTTGATGCCAATATCCGCGCTATGGTAGAGGGCACCCGCAAATATGGAATAACTCACCGGCCGCACATAAAAACGCACAAATGTGTTGCTTTGGCGAAAAGACAGGTTGAACTGGGTTGTAAAGGCATCACCTGTGCCAAGCTCGGCGAAGCTGAAGTTATGGCTGCGGCAGGTTTCAAAGATATTTTGATCGCTTATCCACTGATCGGCGCTGACAAGCTGCAAAGACTGCAGAATCTGCTGAAGCAGGACATAACTCTGCGCACTGTAGTTAACAGTGTTGAAGGCGCTACCGGTATATCCAAAGTCGGCGAGCAGCTGGGGCAACCCGTCGAGATTCTGATCGAAATCGATGGCGGCATGGATCGCGGCGGCCTGAAGCCGGGCGAGCCTGCAGTAGAGTTCGCGCGGAAAATTAAAGATCTGCCGGGTATCAAAATTGTCGGTATCCTTTACTTCGGCGGTGGTCTGGGGAAAAAGGACTCGCCTGTCAACGTAATCGAAAAGAGCCTGCGTGAACGTGATGATATAGTCCATACAGCGAATATACTGCGTGCTGAAGGCCATACTATGGATATTCTCAGCGGCGGCTCATCTTTTACTTCGAAGAATCCTGAATGCCTTGAGGGTTTAACCGAAGTCAGAGCCGGCACCTATGTTTTTAATGATGTGTCACAGCTCGTTGTAGGCTATGCCCGTCCGGAAAATTGTGCCCTTACTTGCCTGGTTACTGTAATCAGCCGCCCGGATGAGTATTCAGCGATTATCGATGCCGGTTCCAAGACGCTGACTTCGGATTTGAACGCCCAGCGCCCCGGTTATGGTTATGTTCTTGAGGACAGTCAGATTCAGATCGTTAAGCTCAATGAGGAACATGGCTTTTTGAAATCGGAACATCGCATTAAGTTCGCGATTGGTGAACGCATCACCATAATTCCCAACCACGCTTGCGTACTGCCAAACCTGACTGATGAAATGTATGGTATGCGCGGCGATGAAGTAGAGCAGATGCTCAAGGTGGACGCCCGCGGCCGCAACCGTTAATCACAAAGGAGCGAGCAATGCCAGCTCTTTTTGACCTTAATCCTTTGGCTGAAATCTATGTGCCTGAAGGCATCGATCCCTTGGAAGCGCTCCGGCGGACAACGCATCTTGCTGTCGGGGCTCACCCTGATGATGTCGAGATAATGGCACAGCACGGCATTCTTGCTTGCTATCAAAAATCCAGCCGTCATTTTACCGCTGTAATTCTGACCAATGGCAGCGGCAGTCCACGCACTGGCAGTTATGCTGCAGCCACAAATGATGGTTTGGTGCTTCTGCGCCGCGAAGAACAATTGAGGGCCGCTGAAATCGGCGCATACTCCGCAGTTGTCTTGTTGAACTATGATAGTGCAGCCGTAAAACACGACACCGGCACGGCCATTCTTGATGATTTAATTAAGCTGTTTACCCTGGCCACTCCGGAAATTCTTTACACACACCAGCCGGCAGACCGGCACCCGACCCATGTGGCAGTTTGTGCCCGGGTTCTGGAGGCTTTACGCCAACAGCCTGCTGTGGCAAGGCCGAAAATAATTTATGGCTGTGAGGTTTGGCGCTCTCTTGACTGGGTCGACGAACCTGAGCGCATCTCGTTGGATGTTTCAGGGCATGAAGAATTGCGCCGGGCGCTGTTGCAGGTTTACAGTTCACAAATTGCCGGCGGCAAGCGTTATGATCTGGCAGTGATCGGCCGTCAGCAGGCCAACGCAACCTTCAACAGTTCGCACACCACCGATGCTGCTGAGGCAGTAAATTACGCGCTCAATCTCCTGCCTCTGATTACCGAAGGTGATCTGGAAACTTATATTAGGCAATTGATCGATCGATTTAACGAACACACCACGGAAATTCTACGGGGTGTCTGCACCTGATCTACAAGGGGGGAGAGGCTTGCGCTTTTTTCATTTGGGTGATTTACACATAGGCAAACAGTTGCATAAATCCAGTCTGCTGGATGACCAGATTATGGTGTTGGCTCAGATTGTAGAACTTACAAAAGAATACAAGCCTGACGCGGTGCTGATTGCCGGTGACATATATGACCGCAGTGTTCCTGCCGGTGAAGCCGTGAATGTACTTGACGATTTTCTGACAAACCTCGCTCAGACGGGAACTCAGATTTTTTTGATCAGCGGCAACCACGATTCGCCGGAACGACTAAATTTTGCCAGCCGTTTGCTGCGTGAGCAGGGGGTTCATATCTGCGGCAGCTTTGCCGGCGAATTACAGCAGGTAGAGTTAACCGACAGTACCGGTCCGGTGCAAATATATCTTTTACCATTCATTAAGCCGGCTTTTGTCCGTCCCTGGTTTCCTGAAGCTGTAATTGAAAGTTACGAGGACGCTGTACGCACTGTGATTGCAGCCGCGGCCCCGAACCCTGAGGTGCGCAATATTCTGCTGGCTCATCAGTTTATTACTAGCGGCGGCCGCGAACCGGAGCGCTCTGAATCGGAAACATTCAATGTAGGCGGAGTTGACAATGTTGATGTTTCACTTTTTGAAGCCTTTGACTATGTTGCACTCGGACATATCCATGGACCGCAGTCAGTCGGCCGGACTGGGGTGCGCTACGCCGGCTCCCCTCTGAAATATTCTTTTTCCGAAGTGAACCACATTAAAGGTGTCTGTATGGTTGACTACAACAATCGCGACGATCTGGAAGTCACAATGTTGCCGTTGCAGCCCAAATATGACCTGCGGGTAATCAAAGGCCCCTTAGCTGGACTGATTGACGCTGCCCGTAAAGCTGAAGCGGAGACAGGCCAAGCCTGCCATGATTACACCCGGGCAATCCTGACTGACGAGGCCGAACAAATTGATCCCTTCGGACAACTGAAAATCAATTACCCGAATTTACTGACGCTTGGTTTCGATAATCGCCGCCTACAAAGCCAGTCAGACAGAACAGCTGACCGGCTCGACGTCATCAAACGCTCACCGCTGGAATTATTCAGTGATTTCTATGAAACCCAGAATAATCGCGAACTTAATGCTGAACAAACAGATGTTATGCGCACGGTCATGGTTAAAGCAGGAGAAGAACAATGAAACCACGTCATTTGGTTATGTGTGCATTCGGGACATACGCCGACCGTTGCGAGCTGCCTTTCAGCGAATTTCTGGAAAGCGGCTTGTTTCTGATTACAGGCAGTACCGGTGCTGGGAAAACAACTATTTTTGATGCTATAAGTTTTGCCCTGTTTGGTGAAGCCAGTGGCAGCAATCGTACCAATGACACTCTGCGCAGTGATTTCGCGCCGGTGCAAACGAAAACATTCGTTGAATTGACATTTGAGCATCATGGTCAGGAATATCACGTTTACCGCCAGCCTTCGTATATGCGCCCTCTTTTAAATGGTGAGGGTGAGACCCGCGTAAATGGCAATGCCACGCTGACTTTGCCGGATAAAACCGTGATTGACAAGGATAAGAACGTAACCGCTTATATTACCGAACTACTGGGGTTCAACCATGGCCAATTCAAACAGATTGCCATGATTGCCCAAGGAGAGTTCCTGCAGCTGTTGCTCGCTGACAGTAAAGACAGGGCCGTAATTTTCCGACGCTTATTTGACACTGGGTTCTACCAGCGGGTTCAGGAAATGCTCAAGCTGCAGGAAAAGGAACTGCGTGAGGTTTGCCAAGAGTTGAAACGCAGTGAACTACAGAGCATGGCCGCGATAATAATCGATCCTGAAAATGCCTCAGCCACAGAGCTTACGGCCTTAATCGCGCAGAACAGTGAGCATGCAGCTGATCAAGTGCTGCAACTTTTGACGGCCCAGAATGAAAGCGATACCAAAGCAGACAAAGCGCTATGCGGGCAGAATGCGCAACTGGATAAACTGGTAACAGACCTGACCAGGCAAATCACTGAAGCAGGATTCATTAACGACCAGTTTGTTGAGCTGGAGTCGGCTAAGGTTGCGTCGGTTGCCTTGGCTGCTCGCGCAGATGCCATAAAAGAGCTTGCGCAAAAAATTAGCAGAGCCGAACTTGCTGTTACTAAAGTTCAGCCTTTGGCAAAGGATTGGCAGCGAGAGCAAGCCACTTTGCTAGAAACAGAAGGTCGTATTGCTGAACTCACCAAAGAAGTTGAACAGCGCCGTCCCGCAGTAGCTTCGTTGCAGCAGTCACTGCGGCAGGAACAGGAACGCGAGCCACAGCGTGAGCAGGCAGCGGCAGATGTCCGTGCTTTTACAGATTCACTGCCAAAGTACGAATCCCTGGACAAACACAGCCACGGACTGAAAGCGCTGAAGCAAAGGCAGCAAGAACTGTTGGATCAGCGTGTTCAGCTACTGCAAGATAAAATCGTTCTGAATCAAAAATACACTGACTTAACAGCTGAACTACAGAACCTGACTGACGTTGATCAACAACTGGCCAGAGTAGAGAACCAGATTGGCCAGATCGACCAGCGCCTTAATACATTATTGCGCTTAACCGGCAATCTGGCGGAAATCCGCCGCCAGACATCTGAGAAAAATAAAGCTCAGGAATATTACAAGCAGCAGCTGCAATGCTATCAAAAAGCCCAGCAGGAAATGCGGCAACAAGAAGCGCTTTTTTACGACGAACAGGCAGGACTGCTGGCAGAAAAACTGCGCCCCGGAGAGCCCTGTCCTGTCTGCGGATCCCTTGAACATCCACATAAAGCAGTGGTTGCCTCGCAGCCGCCAAGCCAGGAACAGCTTATCGAAACGGGAGAATACTGCGACAGACTGCAGGCTGAAGTGCAAAAGGCAAGCAACCTTGCCGGTGAGCTGCAAACCCGGGTAACAACCGGTTTGCATAATATACGAGAGCAAACTGCGGAAGTGCTCGAGACAGATTCCTTGCCGGAATCAATACAAGCAGGTGAACTGCAGACTGCGCTCCAAGAAGCTCAAACCAGATTTGAGACAAGCAGACAGCTGGCAGCTGTCGAACATGAAAAGCTAAAAGCCCTTTCCAAACGCCGGGTTCAGGCCATGGCGGAACTGACGGCTGCCGATAAACAAAGGGAAAAAGACGATTCTCTGCTGGAAGAAATAAACACGGAACTCAACTCGCTGGCTGTGTCTATCGGCACCGCTGAAAGCAATATTCAAAACTTGAGCAGCGGTTTGGCCTGTCCAACTCTGGAGGCGGCGAAGGCTGAGTTGCAAAGGGCACAGCAACGACTGCAAGAACTAAAGACAGCACTTCAGACGGCCCAGGAAAACCATGAAAAGGGTCAGAATGCTCTGAATGAGCGACAGACTCTGTTGCTGGCGGAGGCAGAAAGGCTGCCTGCTGTCAAAGCAAGGACGGCTGAGACCAGGGAAGCTTTCACAGCCGCGTTGACAGCTCATGGTTTCGCTTCAGAAGCAGACTACCAGCAAGCCTTGATTCCCGAGCCGGAACTGAAAACCGGGCGGCAAACCTTGAGTGAATACGAAAAGGAACGTCAACGGGTTGCCGATCAGATCGACCGTTTAGAAGAAGCGACACGCGAACGCAAGATCGTAGATATCTCCAGCCTTAAGGAAAAACTTAAAGAGGCAGAAGATCTGAAGAATGAACTGGAAAAGCTGGAAAAAATTATTTTCGCGCGTCTCGACCAGAACCGAAGGCTTGCCGCAGGGTTACAGGAAAGTGAAAACGAGCGTTTGCGTTATCTGGAAAAACTTTCTCTGATCAGCGGCCTGGCTAAAACGGCAAACGGCGAATTGAACAGCAAGCAGAAAATTGCTTTTGAACAATACGTCCAGGCTGCCTACTTTGATCAGGTTCTGGTGGAAGCAAATAAGCGCCTGGCACTGATGACCGACAACCGTTTCACCCTGTTGCGGCAGGAAACGGCCAAAGACCTGCGCTCCCAGTCAGGTCTGGATCTTGAAGTTATGGATCAGTACACAGGCGTGCGCCGTGCTGTCCGCTCGTTATCAGGCGGTGAATCGTTTAAGGCATCGCTGGCGCTGGCGCTCGGGCTATCAGATATTGTTCAACAATCTGCCGGAGGCGCAGCAATCGACACCTTGTTCATTGACGAAGGGTTCGGCGCCCTCGACAATGAATCGTTGGAACAGGCAATCAATATTCTTAGCAGCCTTGCAACTGGCGACAGACTGGTTGGTATCATTTCACATGTGGCGGAGCTTAAGGAGCGAATCGAGCATAAGCTGGTCGTATATGGCAGCACCAGCGGCAGCCATATTAAAATGGTAAAACCGTAAAACCGTAAAACCGTAAAGCCGTAAAGTCGCAAAGTCGCAAAGTCGCAAAGTCGTAAAGTCATAAAGTCGCATATAATCCCGACAGCATCTCTCAACTTGCTTTTCGCTGTTGAACAAAATATGGTTGCGTTTATTGTTGACAATTACAGTGAGACATTGCATAATACTTCTTGCATACCCCACGGGGGTGTAGTAAGGAGTGATTCGATGAAGGAGAAATTCGATATAAAGGGCATGACTTGTTCGGCATGCTCAGCCGCAGTAGAAAAGGCTGTGGCTAAACTGCCCGGTGTCGATGCTGTTAACGTTAATTTACTCAGCAATAATATGATTGTCGAGTATGATGATTCTGCTGTTGACAGTAATCTGATCAGCAAAGCGGTAGCAGATGCCGGATACAGCGCGGCGCCGGTCAACACTGCAGCAGGCGCAGGAACTGCTGCTGACAGCAAGCAGACAACCGTGCAACGACGTGACGTTTTTGCAGAAGATTTGCGCACAATGCGCACTCGGTTGATTGTTTCTTTTGTGTTTTTAGTGCCGTTATTATATCTGGCAATGGGGCATATGATTGGCCTGCCTTTACCTGCCTGGCTGCAGGGGGTGGAGGGTGCGCCAAATTTCGCTTTTACACAGTTTCTGCTCACTCTGCCGATAGTAATTGTTAACTATAAGTATTACCAGGTCGGTTTCAAAACTTTATGGCGTCGCAACCCTAACATGGATTCGCTGATTGCCATTGGTTCGGCTGCTGCTGTGCTTTACGGAATTTTCGCGATTTTCCGTATCAATCACGCCATGGGACTGGGTGAGCTGGAAGTCGTCCATCACTATATGAACGATTTATATTTTGAATCCGCAGCTATGATCCTGGCGTTGATTACACTGGGCAAATACCTGGAAACCCGCTCTAAAAGCAAAACATCCGACGCGATTAATCAGCTGATCAACCTTGCTCCTAAAACTGCTGTTGTCCGGCGCGGTGACCAGGAAACCGAAGTGCCGATCGAGGAAGTTGTTGTGGGTGATCTGATAGTAGTCCGTCCGGGCCAAAGTATCCCCGTTGACGGTGTCATAATTGAGGGGCGTACATCTGTCGACCAGGCGGCACTTACTGGGGAAAGCATCCCGGTCGAGAAGCAGGCTGGCGATAAGGTTTCAGCGGCAACCATCAACAAGTCCGGCTTCTTTGTTTTCCGGGCTGAGAAAGTTGGCGACGATACTACACTGGCCCAGATAATTCAGCTGGTTGAGGAAGCCGCTTCATCAAAAGCTCCGATTTCCAAACTGGCAGACCGGATCAGCGGTATCTTCGTTCCTGTAGTAATCACGATTGCGGTAGCAGCAACTGTAGTCTGGCTGCTGCTCGGCTATGGTTTTGAATTTGCGCTTTCAATCGGCATTGCCGTGCTGGTTATTTCCTGTCCCTGTGCGCTTGGCCTGGCAACGCCTGTAGCGATCATGGTTGGCACCGGCAAAGGCGCTACCCACGGCATTCTGATCAAATCAGCCGAAGCACTGGAAATAGCTCATACAGTAAACACAGTAGTACTGGATAAAACCGGCACTATAACCGAAGGTAAACCGCAGGTGACAGACATTGTCCCGGCAGAAGGTGTGGATCCGCAGATTCTATTGCAGCTTGCCGCTTCAATCGAAAAACCTTCTGAACACCCGCTGGCGGACGCGATTATCAGCCGCGCTGAACAAGATGGTCTGGCGCTGCTCCCTACTGATGAATTTGAAGCTGTTCCCGGTCGCGGCATCGGCGCTGAAATTGAAGGCAGACTCCTCTTGGCTGGTAATCCGGCTTTCATGGAGGAGCAGGATATTGAAATTTCCACTTTGCAGGACTTGGGTGATGCTTTCTCGGCGGACGGTAAAACCCCGCTTTACTTTGCGGATTCCGGCCGTGCACTCGGCGTTATCGCTGTAGCGGATGTGATCAAACCGACCAGCCGCGATGCGATCAGGCAGTTTAAAAAGCTGGGTATCGATGTAGTAATGCTCACGGGCGACAATCAACGAACGGCTGAAGCCATACGCCGTCAACTTGAAATTGACCGGGTGGTAGCTGAAGTAATGCCGCAGGACAAAGAAGCTGAAATTCGTCGGATTCAGGAGAGCGGTCAAAAAGTGGCGATGATCGGCGACGGGATTAACGATGCGCCGGCCTTAGCTAGAGCAGATGTGGGCATCGCGATTGGCGCTGGTACAGATATTGCCATCGAATCAGCCGATATTGTACTGATGCGCAGTGATTTGCAAGACGCTGTAACAGCGGTGGAACTAAGCAAAGCCGTAATCCGCAATATTAAACAAAACTTATTTTGGGCTTTTGCCTACAATATTGCCGGAATTCCATTAGCCGCGGGGGTATTCTACTCCCTGCTTAACTGGCGCTTAAGCCCGATGTTTGCTGCTGCGGCGATGAGTCTCAGCTCAGTCAGCGTTGTGACAAATGCCCTGCGCCTGCGCCGCTTCAAACCCTCAAACAGTACCTGGAAACAATAATAAGATCAGTTCCAGAAAACATAATGAGATTTTTAATGAAAAAAGGAATTAAGGAGACACTTAACATGAAAAAAGAAATTAAAATTGAAGGCATGACCTGTGCGCATTGCCAGGCCAGAGTTGAAAAAGCCCTGAACGCCCTGCCGGGTGTTAAAGCAGAAGTCAATTTGCAAACTAAAAGTGCTGTAGTCACGCTGGCCGAGGCTCTGGCCGACGATGTTCTGCTGGCTGCAGTACGTGAAGCAGGGTACGAACCGGTATCCATTCGTGAGAAAAAAAGCTTGCTCAACAAATAAATGGGTGAAACAGCGGGTGAAACAATGAAAGCCGATAACAAACAAATAACACGGCTGTTGAAAACAGCGCGCGGTCAGCTTGACGGAATTTTGAAAATGGTTGAGGATGATCGGTATTGTATCGACATTTCCAATCAGTTGTTAGCAACGCAGGCGATCCTCAAAAAAGTGAACCGCAGTATAATTCACAGCCACATTGAACACTGCGTGATGGAAGCTTATGAAAGCGGAGATCCGGATAACCAGCGCGAGAAACTGACAGAAATTGACAACATTCTCGAGAAGCTGATGCGCTGAGTTTTGCTCCAGTGTTTACTGTTCGATCGAGCTGGCACAGCTATACAAGTTAATACAAGTATAAGGCGCTTGACACTCAAAGTGGCCTTGTCTATGCTGAATACAAGGGAATTCAACAGACAAGGCTGCTTTTTATGACCAAAAAACGGCATAATAATCAAAGATAATTCAGGTTGGGTAAGGAGAATTTTTGTGAAAAAAGTAGTGATCGCCCAAAAAACCAATCCAAGTGTAGTTGCGATGCTGGCGGAAAAAGCAGAAATTGCTCAGGTAGATGAAGGCAGCGTTGAGGATCTCAAGGAAAAGCTTAAGGGAGCCTACGCCGTTTTTTTGGGTACCTGGGTAAAATTTACTGCTGAGCTGATGGACATTTCACCTGATCTGAAAGTCATTTCCCGCACCGGTGTAGGTGTCGACAATGTCGATATTGCTGCTGCCACCAAGCGGGGAATCATGGTACTGAATACGCCGTATGCTAATGCGGTTTCAGTGGCGGAACATGCAGTAACGCTAATGCTGGCTCTGGCAAAACAGCTGTTTTTCCTGGATAGCAGCATCCGTACTGATAACTTCAAAGCCCGACGGCTTAATCTACCGGTTGATATAGATAGTAAAACACTTGGTTTAATCGGTTGTGGCGGTATCGGCCGTCTGGTGGCACAAAAATGCCGCAATGGCTTTAATATGAATGTTTTGGGTTATGATCCCTATTTAAAAACAGCGCCTGAGGGAATTGAGCTGGTTAACCAGCTGGAGGAAATTTACCGCAGGTCTGACTTCGTATCTATTCATTTGCCGCTTACAGAAGAAACCCGCAACCTTATAAACGCTTATTCCCTGGCTCACTTCAAAAGCAGCGCTCTCTTAATTAATACATCACGCGGCGGTATTGTTGACGAAGCCGCACTTGCACAGGCTTTAGAAGCAGGTAAAATTGCCGGCGCCGGGCTTGATGTTTTCTCGCAGGAGCCCGTCCCCCTGAACAGTCCCTTAATGACAGCCAGGAATCTGATTATGACTCCTCACAGCGCCGCTTTAACTCAGGAATGTGTCGTCAGAGTGGCAACTGCTGCCGCCGAAGGTATTATTCAGGCAATTGAAGGGCGTGAACCGGAATTTGTCTTCAACCGCCGTGAACTCGCAAACCGTTGAACAACCAGCTCAAGGAGGAAAGGGCATGAATAATCCACAATACATTCTTGGCATTGACTGTGGCACTTCTTCAGTTAAAACAGGTCTGTTTGACCTTGATCTGAACCTGGTCGCAGAAACCAGATCACCGCACAGTTATATTACCAACGGGCTCGCGGTTGAGATTGACCCCAACGAGCTCTTCGCCTCGTTCTTACGCTCACTGGAGGGTTTGCGCGAATATCTGCCTTATGTGAAAGCCATGGGCTTCTCTGGACTTTGCCCCGACCTTATCCTGATGGATGAAAAGGGTAATTCGCTCGATAATGGAATTATTCATTTGGATCGGCGCAGCGAAAAACAAGGCTTGGAAATTGTAGAAAAATTTGGTGAGGAACGATTCATTTCTATTGCCGGCAATGTACCCTGCCCCGGAGGCATGTCGATAACCAGCCTGATGTGGATGCGCGATAATAAACCCGATATATACAATAAAGCCTATAAGTTTGGTCACACAACCAGTTATTTTATCGCCCGCCTTACTGGCAACTTCGTAATTGATCCCACTAACGCCGGGTTTAACGGCCTGTATGACACTGTAGGCATGACCGGCTGGAGTGAGGAAATCTGCGCGGCCTTCGACATCCGCCGCGACATTCTGCCGGAAATCAAAATGTGCTATGAAGAAGCCGGGCGCATTACCCCGGAGGCCGCCAAAATTACCGGGTTGCCGGCAGGTATTCTGGTTATTGCCGGTGGCGGCGACACAGCCTGTTCCGTATACGGAGCCGGGTGTGACACCAATGGTACATTGCTTAATTCAACCGGCACTGTTGAAGTAATGGCCATGTGTACCGATAAGCCGCACGCCACAGGACGTTACCTGCTGCGGCCTGCCTGCAATAAAGGCCATTGGATCGTGATGAACCTGATCGGGGCGGGCGGCGAAAGCCTTAACTGGTTTTATAATAATTTCTGCCGCGAAATGAGCAAGTCGGAATTCTTTAACGAATATCTGCCCAGCCTGCTGGGAAAATTGGATACTGATGTGCTGATGACACCGTACTTGGCAGGTGACCGCTGCAGTGTGATTAATAAGGCTGCAGTGGTAACAGGCCTCACTCTTGCAACTTCACGCGACGACATGCTGGTAGGCCTGGTTAAAGGCATGATAGGTCAACTGGAGGATGGCATGGCCGATTTCAAGCGCTTTGCCGGCAAGCTGGCTGACACTGTTTACTATACCGGCGGTGGTGCTGGTGCCTTATTTGATTATAAAAGACAGGTCTTCCCACAGTTCAAATTTGAAGCGGTTGAAAATTCAGCCATGAAAGGAATCGGCCGCTTAATCCGAGAAGCTTATGAAGCAGAACGATAAATCAGGAGGTACAAAATTTGCCTGCATTTGAAATGAGTCTGGCCGAATTACGGGAATACCGCGGCAGCAGTCCGCTGCCTGCGGATTTTAACGCCTACTGGGACCGGGCATTGGCGGAACTGGACGCTTTGCCAGCAGCTGATACATACCAGCTGGAACCGGCGGATTTCACAGCACCGGGGCTAAACTGCCAGCACCTTTGGTTTACCGGCGTCGGCGGCGCCCGGCTGCATTGCAAGCTCGTGCGCCCTGCCACTGACACAGGTGACAACGCCGTTGCTAATGACGTGGCTGCTGCAGGTGAAACAGGCGCAGAAACGCGTGGCATGCCCGGGGTCGCGCTGTTTCATGGCTATACCCACCACAGCGGCGATTGGTTTGATCTACTGCCTCATGCCTACGCCGGCAAAGTTGTACTTTCGCTCGATGTGCGCGGCCAGGGCGGTCTTTCAACTGATCCGGCGAACGCTGCCGGGCCAACGCTGTTTGGCCATATAGTCCGTGGTGTTGCTGATCCGGATCCTGACAAATTGTTTTATCGTTGCGTTTATCTCGACGCAGTCCAGGCAACGCGCATACTCATGTCACTGCCAGGGGTAGACCCGGACAGAATCGGAACCAGTGGCAATTCTCAGGGCGGTGCGCTGGCCTTGGTTACAGCAGCCTTGAACCCCAGGATTGCGCGCTGTGCCCCAATTCATCCCTTTCTTGCTGATTTCCGCCGTATTGTTGAGCTTGATTTTGACCAAGGCGCTTATGAGGGCTTCCGGCTTTTTTTTCGTAAATATGATCCTTTGCATGAATACGAGGACGAGTTCTTTGAGCGTCTCGGCTACATCGATGTGCAAAATTTCGCCACACAGGTAAAGGCTGAAGTATTGTGGCAGACAGGCCTGATGGATACCCTTTGCGCACCTTCAACCCAGTTCGCGATCTACAACAAATTGCAGTGTCCAAAACAAATGCTTTTGAGCCACGACTATGGGCACGAAAAAATCCTTTACGCGTCAGATCGGATTTTTAGTTTTTTCAACGATCTATAATCGCCAGACAGGCTGACCATTGTCGTCATAATCTACCTACTGCCAGACCTTGAAACAACCTGATGTGCTTAAAATTATTAAAACGATCATAGTTGTTACAGATCGGCAACATGTATGAATGTTACAATTATTTGTAAAAGCAGACTACGAATCACAGATTGACGAAAAGAAAGCCGAGTTCGCCCGGGCATTAGTGGCGGATTTAGCCGAGATCACCGGAATTGACGTGTTAAATTTCTATTTAAATTATGATGAACACGCTAACTGGTTTTCCGGCAACATTTATAAATAGAAATTCAGGAGGTAACCATGGTTAGATCAAAAGAACTCGATCAACTGGCGATTAACTCAATTCGCGTCCTTTCAATGGATGCTGTGCAAAAAGCAAACTCAGGCCATCCCGGCACCCCGATCGGTGCTGCTCCCATGGCCTATACACTCTGGTCGGAGGTTATGAAGCATAACCCCGGCAATCCCAATTGGCACAACCGCGACCGTTTTGTACTTAGCGTCGGCCATGCTTCAATGCTGATTTATTCACTGCTGCATCTGTTTGACTATGGACTGGAGCTTGAAGAACTGAAAAACTTCAGGCAATGGGGCAGCAAAACACCCGGTCACCCGGAATACGGCCACACTGTAGGCGTCGAAACAACCACCGGCCCTCTTGGCCAGGGCATCGCGACTGCCGTTGGCATGGCGCTGGCTGAAGCTCACAAAGCCGCACGTTTCAACCGGCCCGGCTACCCGATTGTTGACCACTGGACCTACACTATGCTGGGCGATGGCTGCATGATGGAAGGCGTCGCCAGTGAAGCCGCCTCTTTGGCGGGAACTTTGAAATTAGGTAAGCTGATTGCGATCTATGACTCGAATCGCATCAGCATTGAAGGTGATACTGATCTTGCCATGACGGAAAATGTCGGCATGCGTTTCGAAGCATACGGCTGGCAGGTGCTGCGCGTTGAAGACGGCAATGATACCGAGGCTGTGAAAAAGGCTCTCGAGGCGGCTAAGGCAGAAACCAGCAAGCCGTCACTGGTTATTGTTAAAACCCAAATTGCTTATGGTACCCCGCTCGCCGGTTCCGAAAAAACTCACGGTAACCCTTTGGGTGCAGAAAATGTAGCCAAGACTCGGGAATACTTTAACTGGCCGCTCAGCGAAGCTTTTGCCATACCGCAGGAAGTTTATGATTACATGGCAGAGCAGAAAACCGCGTTGGCAGAGTCTGAGAATGAATGGAACAAGCTTTTTGCCGAGTGGGAAAAAGAGTATCCTGAACTGGCTGCACAATATAAAAGTGAGATGGCAGGCGATCTGCCCGACCTCGCGTCTGATCCTGATTTTTGGAATTTCAGCGGCCAATTGGCACCCCGCAAAGCCAGCGAAATGATTCTCACAATGTTGGGAAACAAATTGCCAAACTTTATTGGCGGCAGCGCTGACTTGGCACATTCCAACTATTCTGAAATGCAGGGTATCGACTGGTTAAGCCCGGAAAACTACGCTGGCCGGAATATTCATTTCGGTGTTCGCGAGTTCGCCATGGCGGACATAGTCAATGGCCTGATCCTGCACGGCGGCTTATTTGCCTACGGTGCGACTTTCCTTGTCTTCAGTGATTATCAGAAGGCTGCCATCCGTTTAGCAGCGATCATGAATCTGCCTTCAATTTTTGTCCTGACTCACGATAGTATTGGAGTTGGTGAAGACGGGCCCACTCACGAGCCGATCGAACATCTTACTGCTTTGAGGGCAACACCAAACGTCACTGTCTGGCGACCTGCTGACGGCAAAGAAACTGCTGCCGGCTATATTCTGGCCCTTTCTCGCAAAGGACCTACAGCAATGGCACTTGCGAAGCAAAACCTGATCACTCTGGACGAAAGTGGCCCCATCGCAATGCGTGGTGGTTATATTTTGAAGGATACCCCAGATCCTCAAGCGTTGATTATCGCAACCGGCTCCGAGGTTGAAATCGCAGTCGCAGCGTACGAGCAGCTTAAAGAGCGTGGCATTAATGTACGTGTTGTTTCGATGCCTTCAACAGAAGTCTTCGAAGAACAGGACGAGGAATACAAGGCGCAGGTTCTGCCCGCATCGATCAAAGCCCGAGTGGCAGTTGAAGCCGGTGCAACGATGCCTTGGTGCCGTTATGTCGGCCTCGATGGCGAAGTAGTGGGAATTGACCATTTCGGTGCTTCGGCGCCGGCGCCTGTTCTGTTCCGTGAATTCGGCTTCACCCCCGAAAATGTAGTCGCAGCAGTTGAGCGTGTCATCGCCAAATAAAACCGCACCAGATTGTTTATAACGGCAGGCGCTCCACCCGGGGCGCCTGCCGGTAAATTTGTCCAAATAACAGGAGGAAGAAATGGAAGAAAAAAGAGTAGCTATTGTAACCGGTGCAGGCAAAGGAATCGGCCGCGCTATCGCCGTGGCTCTTGCCCGTGACGGTATACTGCCGGTAATTTTTGACATTGATCCGGTTACCGGAGCAGAAGCTGTTGAGGAAGTTGAAGCTGCCGGCGGCAAGTCCCGCTTTTTTAAAGTTGATGTCAGTAACGTGGCAAATATTGAAGCTGCGGTAAATGAAGTTGAACAAATTTACGGGCGAATCGATATTCTGGTTAATAATGCCGGAATCCTGAGTACTGCCTGGCCGGATAATATTACCGAGGCTGAGTGGGACAGGGTAATGGACATCAACCTCAAAGGAATAATTTTCATGATCAAGTACACATTACCGGCGATCCTGCGCAGTCCGGCCGGCCGTGTCATCAGCATTTCTTCCAATGCCGGGCGTGGCGGCGGCATCGGTTCAGGTATTGCCTATTCTGCTTCAAAAGCGGCCATTTTGGGAGTTATGCGCAGCCTGGCGCGTAAATACGCCCACAGCGGAACCACCTTTAATGTGGTTGCTCCGGGCCCCACCAGCAGTGATATCGTCAAAGGCTATACCGAAGAAGAATTCGCTAAAGTTACTGCCTCGATCCCGGTTGGGCGCTTCGGCACACCGGAAGAAATCGCTTCGGCTGTTGTCTATTTTGCCTCTGAAGCCGCCGGCTTCGCAACCGGCGCTACTTTGGACGTAAATGGCGGAATTTATATCGGCTGAAGTGACAGAAAAAATTCTTGAAAACAATGACTGTCGGCAAGTTGTATGGTATGGTATATACAGGTACAACGTAATTTAAGCTGAGCAGACAAGCTGTAGCAAGGAGGTCACTATGCATCATGTCAATTACCGTTCAATCGGCGAAGGCGTTCTCGGAATTAATTTTACTTTGGGGAGCCTCAACAAACCAGCCGTTTCAGGTGATGAGGAATATGTTAACCGAGTCAGTAACCTGAATCTTTCGTCAGCTGATTATAAATTGCTAAGCCGCGCGGTGAAGGCGATTAGCGTTACCGACCGCTTCCGCGATGTAATCAGAACTTTTAGTGTACCGGCCGAGGAGACTCCGCCGGGCTTCCGGATTGAAAGCACACTCCTTGCCGACGGCTTGTTATCGATCGACCTGGTGCGCGATATCGGCTACGACAAAAACGGCGTTAAGCGGCCGACCCAGATTATCTACTCAGCTGACTCCGCTAACCCTTACGAAATCGAGCCGATTGCCAGGCTGCTGGGGAATCTTACCTGTAACCCCGGTATTGTCTATGACCTGTTTATAAACAATCCCAAGGCTAATGTCGGCCAGCGCTTCACCACCATGGAAGAAGTCATGACCGAAATCGGCAATATCCTTGGACCAGGTTGCGATATCAGCGTAGAAATTGAGGATCCTTTTGCTGAAGACTTTGACCAGATTCTTGGCGAGATTGAAAAGTACCGCAAGATTCTTTCTGATTATCGCCTGGTTGTCAAAGTGCCGCATACAGGACCAGTTAATAGTAAAAACGTTAGGGAACTGATGACAGGCGACCAGAAATTCAGCAGCCGCTACAATGAACCAACAACGGTTGACGCGCTGCGCGGCCACAATCTGGCCCTGAAACTGCGTGACCATGGCTACAGAGTCAACTACACCCTGATGTTTGAGCCGTACCAGACCAACCTGGCCCTGCAGGCTAAACCTTATTACATCAATAGTTTTATCCGTCACCGCAAAACTCAAAGTGAAATGATTAAACAGCTGCTTGAGTTCTATCAGCTGACGCACGATCCCAAGTACCTGGTGGAGTTGCGTGCGTATATGATTAAGTCGGATTATCTGGCGAGCGGTGACACTGATTATGACCTCTTCAAAGTGCTGAAACTGGGTGAAGACCTGCTGCGTTACCGCCATTTCGATTCGGCTGAAGGCAGCGACGGACTTGACTCAGTAAGGCATAATCTGCGTTTGCTCAGGCAATGCAACCTGCCGGATACCCGCCTGATTATCTGCAGTATGGAAGGACCATATAATTATCCTGATATTGACAAGTTAACTGCTGAGCCGGAATTCGCTGACATGCTCGACCGGATAATTATTACAGCCGAGCCCGGATACCTTGCGCAGTTCACTTCGTCAAATCAAGTAATATCCTATCAACGACGCTTTATGAACGCAGCAGCTTCAGCCGTTAAAGCATAATTTAAGAGATATAACCTGAATTGGAGGCTTAATACACATGGATAAAAAATTAATGGGGGTTTTTGCACCGATAACGACCCCGTTTACTATTGATGAAAAGGTTGACTACGCTGGTTTGAAGCGCAATATGGAATTCTACGCCAAGTCCCGCCTACAGGGATACCTGGCGCTCGGTTCCAACGGCGAAAACAAAAGCCTGACCAATGAGGAAAAAATTGAAGTCCTGCGCATCATAATTGAAAACAAGCATCCCGCTCAGACTGTCATGGCCGGCTGTATCTTCGAATCAACCTTTGAAACGATTGAGTTTGCCCGCAAATTCGCAGCCATGGGTGCTGATTACTTGACACTGCTGCCGCCGTCTTATTTCAAAAAGCAGATGACAGATGATGTGCTGATCCGCTATTTTACAACTGTGGCAGATGCAGTCGATAAACCTTGCCTGGTTTACAATGCTCCTCAGTTTTGTGCCGGCACAACCCTTTCAGTAAATGTAATCAAAGCAGTTGCTGACCACCCGAACATTGTCGGAGTTAAGGATTCCTCGACCGGCAATATCGAAAAGTATTTGTTTGCTGCCCGTGACAAAATGAGCGTAATGGCCGGGTCCGCGAATTTCTTTATGAATGCCATGATCATGGGAGCCAGCGGCGGTATTCTTTCGCTGGCCAATGCCTTCCCGGACATAACCGCTGACCTGTATGACCTGATTATTGCCCGGGATTGGGAAAAGGCTTTTGCGCTTAACGAACGGATTTTCAAACTCAATTCAACAGTTTCCGGTAAAGGCGGTGTCGCAGCGGTTAAATACGCAATGGACCTCGCTGGGCTGGCCGGCGGCAACCCACGTTTACCCTTGCTGCCGCTTGCTGAAGAAATCAAGGAAAGCATTGCCAGCTACCTGAAAAAAGACGGAATGATCTGAGCATCTGCGTTACTGGATTGTCATTTGATCAAACAACCGTATGTCCCGACCAGGCATCCGGTTGTTGAGCGAAAATGCACCGCCGCAATGCCCGACAAGAGAGAAAAATTATGTTGAATAGAAACAGTCCGACACCGCTGCACCAGCAATTGGAAGAAATCATCAAAGCAAAAATTGAAAATGATGAGTGGCAACCTGATGCTCAGATTCCTTCGGAAAATGAACTGAGCAAAACTTATGGACTTAGCCGGATGACAACCCGCAATGTTATTATGCGGCTTGTTTTTCAGGGCTTGCTGTACAGGGTTGCAGGGAAGGGCACGTTTGTTGCCGAACCCAAAATTACGAATAAATTACTGCTGCAGATGGGTATTCAGGAACAATTGGATCAGATGGGGATCGAAAGTGAAACCAGACTGATTGAGATCAGGAAAATTGAAGCACCAGTGCGCATTCAAAGGGAGCTTGCTTTGCCAGAAGGCTCTCAGGTGTTCAACATTGAGCGCCTGCGACTTGTTAAGGGTGATCCTTTGAGCATACATATATCGTACGTACCGGTAGAGCTTGCAGGCACACTGGACACGGAAAGCGGCTTTGAAGAACTCCAGCTGTGTGACATTCTGGAAGAAAAATTCCACCTCCGTACCAGCAGGGTAGTAGAAACACTCGAAACCTCACTAGCTACAGACAGGGAAGCCGAACTGCTGGCTGTTAAGCCTGGGTTTACACTGTTACGGCTGGAAAACACGGAATACACAGCTGCTGATGTTCCTTTTGTGCATAATCGCGTTACTTTCCGCGGTGACAAGATTAAAATCAAGCTGGAATTCAATCGGAAGGGCTAGTATCTTCTTAAATTGAATTCAGCAGATTCGATTGTCTTTATATAAGGGAACATGTTATGCATGACCAGGGTGGCAGCGCCGACAGCTCCGATTTCCGGATCATACTCCGAGCAAATTATCTGCAAGTTGCGGGCGTTAATTTGGAAGGCCATCCGGTCGAGCCGTTCCAGCAAACTGTCTGCCAATAAATCACCAACCCGCATCAGTTCGCCATATAAAATTACTTTCGTAGGATTAATAATATTCACCACGCCAGTCAAGCCGTAAGCCAAATAGTCACAAATTTCCTCAAACAACAATCGCGAATCTTTATGGCCGGCCAGCACTGACTCGGCAAAACTGGTGATTGTCAACTTGCTTTCATCCCGGTCGATCATATCAAACAGTTTTTGGTAGCGATTTCCGCGTAACCCTTCACGCAGAATATTCAGGATACCCTCGTTGGAGGCCAGTGTGTCGATGCAGCCGTAGCGGCCGCAGACGCACTGGCGTTTGTTGCCCGGTACAGGTATATGACCAATTTCACCAGCTGAATTATTGCGGCCGCGCAACAGCTGGCCATTAATAAAGATACTGGTGTGGACACCTTTGCGGATTGAAAACAAGACAAAATCCTCATTCTGATGATCATCAACCAGGGTTCTAAGGGCCAGCGCTATAGCATTGACATTGTGATCGAGATAAACCGGCAAGCCGAAGTTTCTTTCAATCGCGCGTTGAATCGGTAAATCCGGAGTCTGGGAGAGATCGCTGTAGGTTGTAGCCTGCTTGAAATCGATCAGGCTGGGTGACCCGATTCCAATACCCAGAACGCGTTTGCGGGAATGGACCATAGGCAGATACAGGTCGTTCAGCAGGTCAATCACTTCTTGTGTTAATAAGGCCTGATTCATTATGCCGTTATTAAAGCTGCGGCTGCGACTGACGACAGTTTCACCTTTAAAGTTGATTACGGCTGCTGAAATGTTCAACGCATTGAATTCAACACCGATAAAAAAACCGCCCTCAGGATTGAGGACGAAATATTCAGGCCTGCGCCCGCCCTGGGAAATGCCTTTGCCACCTGAAATAATCAGCTTCTCATCACTAAGTTCATCGATAGCAGCCAGAACTGTAGTCATACTGTATCGAGTTGTTTTCTGGAGTTGAAACTTTGATGCCTTGCCCTCACTGCGGATAATATTTAGTATAGTATTGCGCGTGTTTACTTTACGCCATTCGCCCATTGATTTCATAAGCGGACATCCCTTCGGAATCGCCATATTTTTTCAGATTCGTTATATTTTCTTTTAAAATAATATACCAAATATAAGGCAAATTGTATATACAAACAGAACAATAGCTCCTAAGATTGTGTAGATTGACAAATAAAGACCGCAAAATTTGACATCTGACTGCCAGCTTTGATTGCGAATAATGAGCGGCTACGATGGTGAATATTGCGGAATCACTGCTGTTACAGGCAATTGACAGGCTCAGGCTAAAGCCATAACATTAATTAGTATGCCCGAGAAATGCGTTGCTGTTCTGTGCAGTTCATTAGCAGGCATACATTCGTTAAAGAATGAACCACTGAGGATAATTAAATAATGTTGAAATTAATGAAATATCTCAAGCCATATTTATTGGCTATCCTTGTGATTTTCGCTTTGCTTTTCGGCCAGGCCATGGCAGATTTAGCACTGCCGGATTATATGTCACGCATTGTCGATTACGGTTTGCAGCGCGGCGGCATTGAAAGCAGTATTCCCGAGGTGATACGAGCAGCTGAATTTGAACGCCTGCAGCTGCTGATGAACAGCGAAGATCAGGCTTTTGTGCGTAGTAAGTTTGAGACTTTATCAGTGCCTGCTTCTCCGAGTTCAGGGTCAATATCCGATACCAACACGGCAAGCCTCCTTGAGCGTTATCCCATACTTGCCAGCGAACCGGTTGTGCGTCCGCTTGCTCTAACTGAGGAAGAACAACAACGTCTTGAAAGCATCTTTAACAGAACGGCGACCTTAGCTCAGTTTATCAAAGCCGTCGCCAGCGGCAAAGATTTGCCCGGGGACGCAGGCAGCGGTGCTGATTTGTTTGGCGAGTTACCGCCGGGCACAGACTTATTCGCTGTCCTGGCAGGAATGCCAGCGGAACAGCGGCAGGCATTGCTGACTCAGGCTGAACTGCAGTTGAACCAATTGCCGGAGGCTGCACTCGAACAGACCGCAGCGCTTTGGATCAAAGACGAATATACCGCGGTTGGGGTCGATACCGACCGAGTTCAAAGGAACTATATGCTGTGGATCGGTGGCCTGATGCTCTTAATTGCTTCAGCTGGTGCCGTTGCTACAGTACTTGTGAGTCTTCTGGCCTCGCGTGTTGCCGCCGGACTTGGGCGCGACCTGCGCACCCGCGTTTTCACCAAGGTTGAATCGTTCTCAAACGCCGAGTTTTCTAACTTCTCCACTGCGTCGCTGATAACGCGTTCAACCAATGACATCCAGCAAATTCAGATGTCGCTGGTCATGCTGCTGCGAATTTTGTTTTATGCGCCGATTATGGGTGTAGGCGGTATTCTCAAAGTTGTACAAACAGATGTTTCGATGACTTGGATAATCGCGCTGGCAGTTGCTTTACTGATGACTCTGATTTTGATCTTGTTTATTTTCGCGCTGCCCCGCTTTAAACTGGTGCAGAAGCTGATTGACCGTCTCAACCTGGTAACGCGCGAAATGCTGACAGGCCTGATGGTAATCAGGGCTTTCAATAATGAAGAACATCAGGAAGAACGCTTCGATGATACAAATAAGAAGCTGACCAGAGTTAATCTTTTTGTCAACCGGCTGATGATCCTGATGATGCCTTTCATGATGCTTGTCATGAACCTGACAACACTTGCGATTGTCTGGTTCGGGGCCAAACAGGTTGACCTTGGCAGTATTCAGATCGGCAGTCTGATGGCGTTCATGCAGTACGCAACCCAGATAATCTTCGCCTTCCTTTTTGTCTCCTTTGCCTTTATCTTGCTGCCGCGCGCCAGTGTATCCGCTTCCCGTATCGATGAAGTGCTAAGTATTGAACCCGTCATTCTCGACCCCAGGGAACCGGTCTCCTTTCCGCCAACGGCCAGCGGCGAAGTGGTTTTTGACAATGTCAGCTTCCGTTACCCTGATGCTGACGAGAATGTGATCTGTGATATCAGCTTCAGGGCAAAACCGGGCGAGACAACTGCGTTTATTGGCAGTACAGGCAGCGGCAAGTCAACTGTCGTCAATTTAATCCCCCGCTTTTATGATGTCAGCGCTGGCAGTATCCGCGTCGACGGCATCGACATCCGCGATGTGAATATGGCTGAACTGCGTGCCCGGATCGGTTATGTACCACAAGAAGGCGTATTGTTTACAGGCGATATCTCAAGCAATATCCGTTACGGCGAGCCGGACGCGACTGATGCCGAAGTCAGACATGCCGCAGAGGTTGCCCAGGCATTAGATTTCATTGACCAGTCAGCCGCAGGTTTTGCTACTGAAATCGCCCAGGGCGGCGCCAATGTTTCCGGCGGGCAGAGACAGCGCCTTTCCATCGCGCGCGCTTTAGCGAGAAAGCCGGATATCTATATTTTTGATGACAGTTTTTCAGCGCTTGATTATCGTACGGACACCAAGTTGCGCCAAGCGCTTAAGGCGGATACAGGTGACGCGACGGTACTGATTGTAGCCCAGCGTATCGGTACAATAATTAACGCCGAACAGATAATTGTGCTTGATGAAGGCAGAGTAGTCGGCATAGGTACACATCGCGAACTGTTAAAAACCTGCCCGGTTTACCAGGAAATTGCCCTGTCGCAACTTTCACAGGAGGAACTGGCGGTATGAGTAAACGTTTGGAGCAAGCCCGGAAAGATTTAGAAACGGGTAATAAAGATAATTCCACAGCTTCGGCCTCGCCGGCTGGCAAAGGCGGTCGTGGCTTTGGGCCCGGCGGCCGAGGCGGACCGGGTCACGGAGGCCCGGCCGGAGCTATGATGGGCGGCGAAAAGGCCCGCGACTTTAAAGGTTCGCTGGCTAAGCTGACCCGTTTTCTGCGACCTTACTGGTTCCGGATTATTCTTGTTATGTTGTTTGCCGCAACCAGCACAGTGTTCACTATTGCCGGACCTAAAATCCTTAGTGAAGCAATCAATATTCTGTATGAAGGTGTTTTGGGCAAAATGGCCGGCAGCGGCCAGGGCATTGATTTTACCGGCATCGGCAAAGTGCTTTTGTGGCTGCTCGGGCTTTATGCGCTGAGTTCGATACTTACTTATATCCAAGGGTTCATAATGAGCGGTCTGGCACAGCATATCAGCTACTCACTGCGGCGCGACATATCGCTCAAGATCAAACGGCTGCCACTAAGCTACTTCGACAAAACCACACACGGTGAAGTTCTCTCAAGAGTCACCAATGACGTTGACACTGTAAGCCAAACCCTCAATCAGAGCCTTTCACAGTTGGTAACCTCTGTTGCAACCTTAGTGGGCGCCCTGATTATGATGCTCTCGATCAGCCTGGTGATGACTCTGTCTGCTCTTATTGTGTTACCGCTGTCGATGCTGATTATTCGTCTGATAGTTAAGCGTTCGCAAAAATATTTCCGTACCCAGCAGACATTCCTGGGGCATCTCAACGGCCACGTTGAGGAAATGTACAGCGGTCATTTAGTGGTTAAGGCTTTTAATGGCGAAGCCCGTTCCATCGAAACATTTGAAGAACTGAACAGCGAGCTTTATAAATCTTCCTGGAGATCACAGTTCCTTTCCGGCATCATGATGCCCCTGATGGGATTTGTCGGTAATCTCGGCTACGTATTTGTAGTGTTAATCGGCGCGCTGCAGGCTTCCCGCGGCGCAGTCCTGCTGGGAGATATCGTCGCCTTTATCCAATATGTCCGGATGTTTAACCAGCCGATTACACAGCTGGCCAGTGTGGCTAATGTTTTACAATCAACCACAGCTGCTGCTGAAAGGGTTTTCGAATTTCTGGAAGAAACTGAAGAACCGGATGACTTGGCTGAAACCGCATCAGCTGAAGGCATTACTGGTCAGGTCAGCTTTGAAAATGTAAGCTTTGGCTACAATCCGGATCAGACTGTTATTACCAGTTTTTCAGCTGACGTCGCTCCCGGCCAGATGGTTGCTATTGTCGGTCCCACCGGTGCCGGTAAAACTACTATAGTCAAGCTCCTGATGCGGTTTTACGATGTGCGGTCGGGCGCTATTAAAATTGACGGGGTGGATATCCGCAAGTTCAAACGCAGTGAGCTGCGCGGGTTGTTTGGCATGGTTCTGCAGGATACCTGGCTGTTTAATGGCACTATCAGCGAAAACATTCGTTTCAGCCGTGAAGAAGCGACAGATGAGGAGATTCAGGCCGCCGCCCAGGCAGCCTCGGCCGACCACTTCATCCGTACCCTGCCGGGTGGCTATGATATGGTGCTGAACGAAGAAGCCACCAATATTTCGCAAGGCCAGAAACAACTGCTGACAATTGCCCGCGCCCTTTTGGCCGATCCGCGGATCTTGATTTTGGATGAAGCGACCAGCTCGGTTGACACGCGTACAGAAGTGTTAATTCAGCAAGCAATGGCTCGCCTGATGCACGGACGCACCAGTTTTATCATCGCTCATCGGCTTTCAACTATTCGTGATGCCGACCTGATTCTGGTTATGCGTGACGGCGACATAATTGAACAAGGAACTCACACTCAACTGCTGGCAGCGAAAGGATTTTACAGCGAGCTGTACCATAGTCAGTTTGAAACCGGTGTATCTGAAGACAACGGCATTAAGTAAAAAAAGCGACGGGTATAGACAAAAACCCGCAAATTAAAAAGGCAACGGTGTTCAGCCGTTGCCTTTTAAGCGGACTATTTAAATTTAGCAGTTGCCTTGCTGATAAAATTCCAGATACTGCTGATAACGGGCGCGGATGAGTTCTGAGTTTTCTGGATTTGGTTCCGAAGGCAGGCCGCGGTCACCTTCAAAATCTTCCGGACTGTTAATCAGACCGAGCGCGGCCATACCCATTGCGGCACCGCCAAGCAGGGAAGCCTGGCTCGATTTGGCGATCCGCAACGGCTGGTTCCACAAGTCGGCAGCCATTTGCGACCAGATGCGTGAGTTGTTGATGCCGCCGGAGATGCGGATTTCATACGGTGCATCGGTGGCTGTAGTTAAGAGCTCGTAGCATTGGTAAAGATTAAACAAAATGCCTTCCAGTAAAGCGGTATAGAGTTCAGGCAGCCGGTGGGCCGCCAGAATGCCGGCAAAGCCACCGCGGCGGCTGTCCATCCAGCCGGGGCAGCGTTCGCCGTAAAGGAACGGCAGGAAAGTCGGCGGCGTTGACATGTCAGCCCGCAGAACCATGTTATCCATTTCCTTATAGCTCATTTCAGGCGAGAAGGTAATTTTAAACCAGTCGACACAATTGGTGGCACCATTGGTGGCAGCGCCGCAGATATAACGGTCGGGGGCGTAATAGCACCATGTACCCGGGCTTTGCGGCAGAATTGGCTTGTCCGAAGTTACGCGCAAAGCACCACTGGTGCCGACGGAAAGGGTCATAATTCCGGGCTTAAGCGCGCCGGCGCCAACCTGGTTCATTGAACCATCCGGATAAGGCAGACCTACAGGTATTCCCGGTTTTACGCCAAGCAGCCTGGCTGCTTCCGGCAACAAGGTGGCATAGGTGTTTTCCTTGCTGTAGCGCTGCAGCTCAGGCAGCTGATTAACGGAAATGCCGGCCATTTCAATTGTATGCTGATTCCAGTCCAGATTATGGGTATTCATTAAAGCTGTGCCGGAAATCAGGCTGGTGCTGGCCCGGAGTTCGCCGGTCAGGCGATGATAGAGGAAACTGCCCTGATCGAGCACTTTGTCGTCGGGTTTGATCATGTCTTGCTTTTGCAGGAGCATCAGCTTGTATAGCGGGTAGATCGCGTGCGGCATACAGCCGGTTTCGTAATAAAGTGTGCGCGTCAGTTCCTCATTTGCCCGGATCGGCAAAGCTATAGCGGAGGCATCACGCCACGCCCAGGTTAAAATTCGGGTTTTTGGACGTATACTGCTGTCGGTAATCAGGACGCTGTGCCACGTACAATTGAGTGCAACCACTTCAATGTCATAACCTGCGGCAGCTTCGTTGCCAATCTCAAAAATCATCGCCATCATGCCGTCAGCTTCTATGGTTGAACCATCGCTCACTGATTCCGGATACATCCGGGTGATCATGTTGACTACGCCCTTCTGCGGCTCGTATACCATTGCTTTTGCTGCAGAGGTACTCGCTTCCAGAACAAGTATTGCCATACGTATCTCCCTATCAACTTATTGAACAGACAAACAACAGTTATAAAAGCAAACGTGTCAGCAGCTGAATGTTGTTCGATTGTTATGAATATTATAAGGAACAGCCCGTGGTTAATCAATCCGTTGAGCTTCCGGCTGTTGAGCTTCCGTCCGCCTTGTATCAGCGACGCTCGCTATTTCATCTTCCGGCCGCGGATCATAGAAACAATCAGCCCCGCCACAATAAGCGCAGAAATCAGAATACTGGACCGCAGCACAAAAGAATTGATCAGCAGCGCGGAGGCGTCGGTGTTGGCCATAATGCTTGAACCGATAATTATCCCGGCGATGATTATACTTACTGCCAGCAGGACCATTGCGAAAGCCAACCGGTTGAATATCTGGTTCAGCTGATGATGCAAAGCTTTTCGGTTTTTTAAATCCAGATATATTGTGTAGTCGTCATCTTCCAGCTTGCGCAGAAAATTGAGCGCGCTGCCGGGCGCTTCCCGGATCAGGGTTTCGTAGGCTGATGCGGTGGAGAGCAGGCGCCTGTATTGGTCTCGGGGATTAAATGATTCACGCAACAGATTCTTAGTGATTGGTTTCATGATTGTCAGGAGATCGAGGGAATTGTCGAGCTTTTCCACGATTCCTTCCAGCGTCACCAGCATTTTAGCTACCAGTGCCAGCTCACCCGGGATCCGCACGTGATATTTACGCGCCAGTTCAAATATTTCCAGTAACAGCTCGCCTACCTTTATTTCTTCAATGGGCAGCTCCAGATATCGCTCCAGCAACTGGTTGATGTCGTTGCGGAAACGATGCAACATTGAGCGCTGTTTCATGGTATCGAGGGCGATAATGGCCTCCACAACCATACCGCCGTCGTTGTTGGCCATGCCTACCAGCATGTCACTGAGAATTCGCCGGCGTGAGGCAGAGAGACGGCCTACTTGTCCCAGATCAATAAAGGCAAGCTTGCCGTCTTTCATGACCAGTAGATTTCCAGGATGAGGATCGGCGTGGAAAAAGCCGTCACGCAGCATCTGCTGAGCTAAAGTGCGTGAAAGCCGCAGGGCGAGCTCGCTGCAATCACATTCAGCCGCTTTAAGTTGTTCAACCTGATTAATACTGATACCATTGATGAGCTCCATTGTCAGTACGCAGCGTGTTGTATAAACCCAGCGGATTTCCGGAAAATGAATACTGGTATCAGCTGCGAAGTTTTTGCGGAAGCGGTCAGCGTTTTCGCCTTCGCTGATAAAATCAAGTTCATTCAACAAGGCTGTTTCCAGTTCAGCGACCATGGACAAAAAATCGTATTGCTCGCCCAAACTTGTATGGCGATCCAATAATCCAGCAATATCTTTAAGAATATCGAGATCAATTTTGATTTGAGCTTCGATTCCAGGGCGCTGAACCTTAACCGCAACCTGCTGGCCGGAAATGAGCCTGGCAGTATGTACCTGCGAAATTGAAGCTGAAGCCAGCGGTTTCTTGTCAATGCTGGCGTAGACTTCTGTTGGTGGTTTGCCAAAAGCCTCGTACAGCACACTTTCAATATCCTGCCAGGGTATCGGGCTGACTGATTGCTGAAGCTTTTCCAGTTCAAAAATAACTTCAGCCGGCAGTAAGTCGGGGCGGGTGCTGAGCAGTTGGCCGATTTTGACAAATGTCGGGCCTAATGTTTCACATACCCGCCGCAAGCGAACTCCGGCTGTTAATGGTGCCTTCTTGTGCTCCGTGTCATCTCCATCTTCGGTATAAATTTCGTGCGGCCGCAGGTGAAGAGCGCGGAATATCCCGGCCTGCCGCAAGAACAAGCCGAAACCGTTTTTCGCCAGAACTGTTACGATCTGGCGATAACGATTAAGATGCAGACGGGAGACGGAGGCCATTTTTACCTACATCCCTGAATGTTGATCTGTGTCTTGGTCTGGGTGTGGGTCAGGACTAATTGAACCTGTTTTATCTGCTGCTGAATCAAACGCAGATGTCGCAGCGGCTTCGACAGCACTTGAACCAACACCGGTTTCACGGGCTGCCAGTGCTGCTTCAACCTGCTTACGTACTATTAACTCGAGCTCGGCTTTTCTTGCTGCTTCGTCTTTCAAGCCAATTTTTTTGAGTGCGTGGTTAACTTCATTGCTGATCATTTGCTGAATCTCAGCGCGGCTGGATTTGCCTTTTTCAATCAGGTCATCAGCTACTTTGCGGGCGTCTTTATTAGCGACTTCACCGCGCTTTACCATTTCCTCGACCATTTCCTCAATTTTTTCTTTGGAGTAGGCTGCGAGGCCGAGGCCAAAATCGAATGATTTTTTGAGGAGATTATCCGACATACGAAGAGCACCTCCTTGTCGAGACTGGTGCCAGGCAACTGCGGGATTGCAGGCCTCCTGCCAGCTGATTTTATGATATCACCGGGGCAGAACGCGCGCAAACGCTGCGAGGCTATTATGGCAGCGGCTCACGCTTGGTTGGCCATTCAACCAGCAAAATAGCGGAGAAAATTATTAGACCGCCGAAAATCAAACGGAATGAAAAACGGTCAAAACCGAATATGATGGCAAGCAAGCTGCCAAACAGTGCTTCCAGTGAGAGGAGAATGGCTGTGCGGGCAGCAGAAGTGTGGCGCTGAGCATAGGTTTGCAGAAAATAAGCAACACACGAGCTAAAAAGCAATAAATAAAGCATAGAAGGGCCGCCTTGCGCCCAGTTGATGCTGGCCAGCGGCACCCAATCCAACGGCAAAACCAGTAATGAGCAAACAGCGGCAGTAAACATTTGCAGGAAAATTAAACGGGGAACACTCACTTTGGTAATTGCTGATTCCAAAGCAATTAATTGGAACGCGAAACAAACGGCACAAAGCAGTGTTAATAAGTCGCCTGTCAGATGAGTTTCACTAAGTCCCTGGACGCTGACAGTCAGAATACTGACTCCGGCAAAACAGAGAAAGGCCCCGAAGACGATGCGTTTTTGCGGCCGCTGACGATAGAGCAAAGCAGAGAAGAGAGGAACCATGACAACATAAGTGGCTGTCAGGAAGGCGTTGCGGGAAGGAGTGGACAACTGCAAGCCGACTGTTTGGGTGATAAAACCGAAATAAAGCAAAAGACCGACACCGGTGCCGATTAACCATTCTCTCAGCGGCATTTTGCGCAATTCGCGCCTAAACAGGATGCCGAACAACAAAGCTGCGCCGCTGAAACGGATTGCCATAACCATTGAAGCTGTCAGACCCGAATTTAGCGCCAGCTTTGTAGCCGGGAAGCCACCGCCCCAAATCAGAGAAGCAAGCAACAGCATGCTCTCGGGTAAATAGTTCCAACGTTTCAATCTGCTTAATGCAGTAGAAAATGTAAAAAGTGCTTGATCTTTCTGAGTGTCGTTCATTCTTTTTCCCTGTTCTGCAAATTCAGTTGCAGAAGGAAGTATAGCACAACACCGGGCGGCAGGCGTGCCTGATAACAGAGTGCCTGGTAGCAGAATGCAGCTTCAACATGCTACAATGCAGAAATAGTCTTTGTTTATATCGACGAGGTACTAAATGAATCAACAGCCTGCGGCCCCTGCCGCAACCGACAATGATTTTGCCGCTGCAGCAGTAAGCCCAGACACAGCGGCAACAGAAATAAATAGTAGGCGAATAAAAATCAAGAAGCGCCGACCTTCAACCTATGTTATCTGGTCTTTGTTGTTGTTGATCTCCGCCCTTCTTTTCTACGTTTATATTTCGATGGTTGTTGCTTCTCCCTCTGACCTTGGCGTTACTTACACGCAACGCGACTACAATACAGCCCTCACGAAAGCGGGGATTTCGGTCAGCTATCCCGGGATGGACGCTGCTGAAATCGAGGAATTTACTACTAAAAACAAAAAACGCAAACTAATGCTGGCTGATTACGAATTGGATTATTCCCGCTATACCATGCGTAATTTTGAACTTACACCGGCAGAAGCGACAGCCCTGATGAATGAATTACTGCCAATGTTCTCGCTTTTCAGCGATATCCAACTCGACATTCCTGCGAACGGCCGTTTTGCAGCCAGCAGCAGGATTCACGTAGAAAAAATGCGCCAGGAATTATTGCCCGATCTGATCGGCTCCACCCAACCAGAATTCCTTAGCCGCTTAATGCCGCGCAATCTTAATCTCAAAATTGAAGGGCCAGCTTTTTCGATTGCAAACAACACACTTTTGCAGCCCGAGCCACTTGATGAAATCAAACTGGGTGCCGTATCGCTCCGGCCGTTTATTGGCAATACTGACCAGGAAATTCGAAATATTTATACATCATACATTGAGCGGATCTACCGAAAAGTTCCGCAATTGCAAATTCGCAGATTGCGGATTAATTCACGCCGCAATTTTGTGTTCAGCGGCGTAATACCAACTAGAATTACGATCCGGGAAAAATCCTAAAGCCTGATGGCTAAAATTAAAGGCGCAATGTTTTGCTGTTCAGTATAGTCCTGTGGTTGTTCAAAAGTGGACAACATACTGCTTTGAACAGGTGTTAAAGGCTCGTTTTTACGCTGTTTGGCTTTGAACACCCCACGCATGAATCTCATCAGCAGTTTAGCCGCCCAGTTAAGGCGTTTGTAATCGAAGCCCCCGCGAAAATAGAAAAACCTGATTTGATCCTGTTCAGCGGGTGAGAAGTTTTGCTTGATGATTTCAGCTTCAACTTCCGGACTTGGCTCCGTGATTCCGGTCGCAAAAACAATAACATTTTTATCGAGTAAATCCAGCAGATTATCTTTAATAAGATCAACACCATTAATTCTGCCGGCAAAAATTCCACCGCCAAAAATGATGGTGTCGTAAGCAACGAACTGGCCCGGGCGTATATTATCTGCTGTGTAAAGATCCGCATCAAGTTCCCGGGCAATCCATTCAGCATATTTTTTGGAATAACCTGTTTTGGATTTATAAACAACTAAGGATTTCATATATTAATGCAGCTCCCTTACCAGAATCATGATGTCCTCGTGCGCCGACCTTTAATTTGATCATACAAAACCATTCAACAACTGACAAGCGTATTGTATTTCTTGTCGGGTTCAAAGCTATTACAATTAAAAAAATGACAAATTTACAATCGTGTAACAGTGTGGACTTTGCTGTAGCGGTAAACTGGAGTTTGAAAGATAGTATTCACATTCAGCGACACGGGTGGAGGTATAAATATGAGGATTCTGATTCTGGGTGGAACCGGTGTGATCAGTCGCGCAATCGTCGACCAGTTGTTGGCCAGAGGCGACGATGTAACCCTGTATAATCGCGGGCGTAACCCGCAGCCCTTCAGCACAGAAGTTCGCGAACTGAACGGCGATCGCTCTGACCGCGCAGTTTTTGAAGCAGAAATGCAGCAGCACTCTTTCGATGTTGTAATCGATATGATCTGCTTCAACGAAGCAGACGCCCGTTCCACAGTGCGGGCCTTTAAAGGCAGAGCCGGCCAGGTCATTGTAACCTCCAGTGTAGCCGCATACAAAAGGCCATATAAAACAATTCCCACCATTGAAGCGGCGGAAGAGCTCTGGGACGACCCGGCGTTTCCTTATGCCTTTCATAAAGCTGAAATGGAACGGTACCTCTGGGAGGCTTCAGCACGAGGCGATATACCGCTGACTATTATCAGACCCTCGCTGACTTTTGGCCCGGGTGCAATGAATGTTGGTGTTCTGCGCCAAAACTACGGAATCGTCGACCGGATTATCAAAGACAAACCCTTAGTGATGTTCGGTGATGGCAAAACACCCTGGAGCTTTACCTTCACACCGGATCTGGCACGCGGCTATGTTGCCTTGACGGGTAACACCAAAGCAATCGGCGAGGCATTCCATGTGACCAGCGAATTTCGTAATTATTGGGAAGACCTGTATCTCGAGTTCGGCAAGATTGTCGGTAAAGAGCCCCGAATTGTCCATATTCCGTCTGAAATACTTTTCAAAGCTGCTCCCAGCGTTGGAAATCACCTTTACTTTGAAAAAACATACCCTGGTCTATTCGACAACAGCAAAATTAAGGCAATCGCGCCTGAATTCGAAGCAGCAATCAACCTTGAGGAAGGCGTGCGCCTGCTCTACGATTGGTTTGTCGAATCAGGCCGGATAGTAGATCCAGTGAAGGATGCGCTCGAGGATCGACTTGTGGAAGAACGTCAGAAGTTTGAGGATGCAGTGGCTGGGTTGTTTTAAGAGCATTTTTTACTTCTGTTTGCCCACAGCAGCAATATACACAACAAACTCGTCTTCTCCGTCCAGTTTAAGCAGCGCGTCCATTTCTTTTTGGACAAACGCGGCAATGGCACAGGTGCCGCACTTAAGGGCTTCGCTTGCCAGATACAGATTCTGGCAAACATGGCCGATATCGATCAGCATCAAGCGGTGTGCTTCCATATGGTAGCGCCATTCACCGCGCGCGGGCAGGCAGGACCAGAGGAACACAACCGGCATTTTTCCAAGCCATTGAGCTTCATCCTGATAATCTTCACCACCATAGGCGCAAATCAGTTTTGCTGCCAGGTTCTCCTCTCTGTGCAGGAAAACCAACTTGTGTTCTACTGGCAGATAACGATAGATACCCCTTTCGAGCCCTTCGACTTGGTTGATTGCAAGGTAGGTTTCAAAGGCATGACGGCCGCCGGCAGAGGGAACGGGGCGTAAAGTGATGTGGCCTGTCTTCTTGTAAGCGGGTATAATTCGTTGCACACCTTGTGATGCCCATAATAAAAAGGACAATTCAGCAATAGTAAGCGGCACGTTTTGACAACTGCGACGGCTGCGGCGGTTATTGAGGCAATCAAATATGTCAGGCTGACTGATTAAGCCAGGTTCGGCCGGTGGCAGATCAATGATCTTCAGGCTGTAATCGGTGGCTTTCTCGACCGGCGGCGGAGCCAGGCCACGTTCCTGGTCAGAGATAAATTCTCGCCCGGGTGTATCAAACCCGCTTTTCATAAAATCACGGTTGCTCGTTAATACTTCCATGTGCTACCTCGTACTATCTCGAATCTTCGTTCCCATCCACCTCAATGTTTTACTTCAGCTCCGGTACAATATCTTTAACTGTTTCGCCTTTGAGTGCTGCTTTCAGGTTGCGAATTGCAGCCAGCATCATGTTTAGACGCGTGCGGGCTGTATTACCGCCGATGTGGGGGAGAAGCACAACATTATCCATTTGCAGCAGGGGGTTATCCGGCTTAATTGGTTCATGTTCAAATACATCAAGGCCGGCGCTGGCAATTGTGCCGTTTTGTAAGGCGGCGATCAGAGCTTGTTCATCAACATTGCGACCGCGTGAAACATTGACAAAGCAGGCAGTTGGTTTCATCAGGGCAAATTGCTCCGCGCCCATCAAGTGATGTGTTTCCGGTGTATAAGGTGTAATCAGAACCACATAATCCGATTCACGCAGCAGTTCCGGCAGGCCGAGGTAGCGGACACCCATTGTCAGCTCGGCTTGTGGCTTACGGTTGCGATTGTGATAAACAACTTCCATATTAAAGCCAAACCGGGCCCTTTGTGCCACAGCCAGGCCAATTCGGCCCATGCCGATAATTCCCAGTGTCCGATGATGAACATCGTAGCCACAGAAGTTTGGGTAAGCATCCCTTGTCCAGCCGCCGGCCCTTACCTTACGATCCAATTCGCAGATGCGGCGGCTTGCGGCCAGCATCAGGCCCAGCGTAAGGTCGGCAACAGTATCGTCCAGAATTCCCGGGGTGTTGGTGCCGACGATACCGCGCTCCTTCATAGCAGCCAAATCAAAATTGTTGTAACCCACCGAAATATTGCTTACAACTTTAAGGTTTGGCGCTTGCACCAGCATCTCTGAGTTAACTTTAAGCCCGCCGTCGAGCAGCAATCCATCTTTATCGGCAAGCCGGGCACCTACTGCAGCGCTGGTTTGTGGTTCCTCAGGATCCCAGACTTCGTATTCTGTGAAAGCAGCAAGCGCCGCTTCAGCTTCAGGTTCTAATTGGGTTGCGACTAAGACTTTATATGGTTTCATGTGAGGCCTCCTGAACGCCGTTTGGCATTAAACATTTTTGTGCGAATGGTTTTTATTATAGCATTGCCGGCACCAGGCGAGGAATATCCGCCGAACCCAATCAGAAATGCGTAATTAAGCAGCTGTTTGTTGTGATTCAGGTTGAAATCCGGCTTGAATATGGCTAACATTAAAGGGTATGTGCAGTTCTTTGGAACAACTATGCACACAATCTTTTATCTACGCGGGTGCAAGCTATCCCGCGATCCGAAAATACATTTAAATAAAGGAGACAAAAATGAGGTACAAGAAGTTAGGTAATTCCGAAATCGAGATTTCTGTTGTCGGGTTGGGTGCCTGGGCAATCGGTGGCGACAGCAACTGGGGCGAAAGTGATGACAACATGTCTATCCGCACCATTCACGAAGCATATGATCTGGGCATTACACTCGTAGACACCGCTCCCGCCTATGGATTAGGCCACAGTGAAGAAGTTGTCGGCAAAGCGCTTAAAGGCCGGCGCAGTGACTTTGTGCTGGAAACCAAGTGCGGCCTGGTTTGGGACGGTGGCGACGGCAGTGTGCTGATGTCACGTGACGGCGTTACTCTTCTGCGCAACCTGAGCGCCAAGAGCCTGCGCAAACAGATCGAGGAATCCCTGAGCAGACTCGACACCGACTATATTGATATTTTTGTAACTCACTGGCAGTCAATTCCTCCTTTCAAATATGCAATCGAAGAAACAATGGGCGCTTTGAATGAATTTGTCAAAGAAGGCAAAATCCGCGCTATTGGTATTTCCAATGTCACTCCCGAAGAAGTTGATGAGTACTGCAAATACGGCACCATCTCCCTGATTCAGCAGAAATTCAGCATGCTGGATCGTACCCACGAAAAAACTTTAATGCCGAAGGCAAAAGAACATGGCCTTACCTTCCAGGCCTATTCACCGCTGGAGCGCGGCATCCTGACTGGAAAGGTCACAATGGATACCCCCATCAAAGGCATTGCCAAAAAGGGTATCAAATGGTTTGAACTGGAAAATCGCGCCAAAGTTTTGGCAGTTCTGGACAAATTCGAGCCAATCTGCAAAAAATATAATTGCAGCCTGACCAACCTGGCGATCGCCTGGACAGCAGCACAGATGGACAACATGAACGTGCTCTGCGGCGCTCGCAAAGTAGACCAGGTAGCTGATAACGCCAAAGGCGGCGACATTGTACTCGAGCAGGTGGATCTCGACTTCATCAACAACGCAGTCGCACCCCTGATCGCCGAATAAACCGCAGCTTTGTTGAAGCAGGGCGCACCCTGGCTGAGCGGCTCTGGCCTTGGTCGCTAGATCGCGCTTTGTTAGAATGAACCGCAATCGGATAACTCAATTAATAGAAAAAGAGCAGGCAGTTTGTTGATTAGCAGACCGCCTGCTTTTTTGCGCTCCTGCCTTTGCGCTCCTGCTTTTTCACTGCCTGCTTTTCCTGCCCCAAAATTTGTTTGAGAATTTTTCATTTTGCCATTGCCGGCAAAGCCTGCTTTCTGTCATAATTTATTAACAGAATAACGAGCTGCATACCGGCTCGAATGCAGCAAAAACAGCGACTGAGAAAACGACCGAACCACTCATACAAGGAGCGTGGACGATCTGAAAAAGCCGCCAGACCAGCCAGAAAACAAGCCAGCGAATGTACCTGATACAACTATAAAAAAATCAGATGAACCTATGCTCAGGGAATACGTAAGGCAGTACGGTCAGGCGCCGCCGCCTGAAAGCGTCAAAGCCAGGCTGACTAAGCGTCTCGCCAGCAATGCCAGCGATAGTTATATTAACGATGAATTCTTTCTGGCGCTGGGAATAATTTTTCTTGTTTTAGCATTTTTGCTTGATACACCACGTCAAATCTGGGAGGGAAGTCTGACAATTTTGACTTCTCCTGCCGTTCTTTTGACCGACTACATTGAGCTTGGCGGTATGGGTGCTGCTTTCCTCAATGTCGGCATGATGATCTTGGCCAGCCTGCTGCTGATCAGAAAACACCGTGTCCTGATGACCGGTCCCTTAATCGCGGCTGTTTTTACAGTTGCCGGGTTTTCATTTTTCGGCAAAAACATTTATAACTCAATACCAATCGCTTTAGGGGTATTCTGCTTTGCCAAGCTGACACGTCAGCCATGTAACCGTTTTCTGGTACATGCGCTGTTCGCCAGTGCTTTAGGGCCGCTGGTGAGTCTGTTGACTTTTGACTTGCCGCTGCCATTGCTGCCGCGCATTTTGCTGGGTTTTGCCACCGGCTTGTTTACTGGCTTTGTTATTCCGCCGTTGGCCGCTCATTTCCTAAACTTTCACCAGGGATACAACCTATATAATATTGGTTTCACAGCCGGGATTATCGGCACGTTTTTTATCGCTGTGCTGCGTGCTCTCGGCATTTCGGTTGAGCCTGTCGCGATTCTTTCAGGGGGAAACAATCTGTTCTTCGGAGTTTTCCTGGGGCTTCTTTTTCTGGCAATTTTAATCTGGGGGATGATTTTAAGCCGCGGCAAACTGGCGGGCTATCTTCAGCTGCTGAAACTGAAAGGCCGACTGGCCACTGATTTCCCCAAAATCAACGGGATCGGACTCACGCTTACGAACATGGGCTTGTTGGGGTTGGTGTCTCTGGCATACGTACTCTTGATCGGCGGTGAACTGAACGGGCCGGTAATTGGCGGAATTTTTACTGTTGTGGGGTTCGCTGCTTATGGCAAACATATCAGGAATGTACTGCCGATATTTGGCGGTGTTTTAATCGCCAATTTACTTAATATTTATGATCCGCATAGTACCAGCGCTTTGCTGGCAACGCTTTTTGGCACCACTCTGGCCCCGATCGCAGGACGTTTTGGCCCTGTAAACGGGGCGCTGGCCGGCATGCTGCACATGGCGCTGGTGATGAACGTAAGTTATCTGCATGGCGGTGTTAATCTATACAATAATGGTTTCGCAGGTGGTTTCATTGCTGCTGCATTTGTGCCGCTGGCGGAGGCTGTGATTCTGGTGTTCCAGGCACGCCGTAAGCCAAAGCTTTGATTTGTAATTAGGCCATAATTCAGGTACGATATAAGGTGACCCTGAAAAGGGATGGCTCGGTGCTTCAGGAGAAAAGCGGCACCGAAAACTCTAATGAAGCATACGAGGAACCCACAAAACATGTCAAAAGAATTGAATAATAACCAGGAAGCTAGTTCCTTCACCGGAATGGGTCTTTCGGAGCAGACTTTGTCCGCGGTGCGCGACATGGGCTTTGAACAACCCACATCCGTCCAGGAACTGACGATTTCGCCTATGATGGACTGGCGCGACGTTATTGCCCAGGCGCCAACCGGCACAGGCAAAACAGTAGCCTTCGGCATTCCGATCATCGAACATTTTGACCCCGAACTTAGCGATGTCCAGGCCTTGATTTTGGCCCCAACCCGTGAACTTGCCCTGCAAATTACTGAGGAGCTGCGCGCTCTCGCCGCTAACCGGCCGGAAATCCGGATAGCGACAATTTATGGCGGGCAGAGGATTGACACGCAACTGCGGGAGCTAAAGCAGCGTCCCCAGATTATTGTCGCTACACCCGGCCGGCTGATCGACCACCTTAACCGCCGAACGGTGCACCTTGGCATGGTACGAACCGTAGTACTTGACGAAGCTGACCGCATGCTGGATATGGGATTTGTCCGCGACGTCAGGAAAATTCTCGACAAAATGCCGCGCGCCTGGCAGGTCGCCATGTTTTCAGCCACAATGTCCCGGGCAGTAATGGATATTTCCTGGATCTACCAGCGTGACGTTATTGAGCTGAAAGTTGAGCCGGAAGCGGAAGATAAACCGCAGATTGAACAATACAGTATCGAAGTCAGCAGTCAGCGCCGGATCGAAACGGTAATCAAGCTACTGAATAAATATGAATACAAAAGAGTGATGATTTTTTGCAACCGTAAACACATTACCGATTATGTCGCCCGTCGTTTAACTGCGGCCGGGATTAAAGCGGCAAGTATTCACGGTGACATTCAGCAAAGCTCCCGGGAAAAAACCTTAAACCAGTTCCGCCGCGGTTCTTTACGGGTTTTGGTAGCGACAGATGTCGCAGCTCGCGGAATTGATGTCGAAGGTGTTGACGCTGTAATCAACTATGATATTCCTGACGAAAACGAATACTATATTCACCGCATAGGGCGCACCGGCAGAGCCCGTACTGAGGGTGCCGCCTACACTTTCACCACTCTGATGACCCAGCCGAAACTGGATGAAATCATGCGCTACACCCGCAGTGAAATTAAACCATTGGTGCTGGAATAGAGACAACTTAATTTTTTGCAAGTGAAGCCATAGCAGCATTACTAAGTTGGATTGCTGAATGATTGAGAGGCGCTATGACGCAGTTTGAAAATGTTAAGGTAACGCCGGAAATGGGCAGGCGGCTGCAATTGGCACGTAAGCAGCAGCAGCTTAGCCGCCTGGAACTGGCAGAAAAAATTAACGCTTCGGAAGCGCAAATCGAAAAGTATGAACACGGTGAGCTGGATATGGCATTGAACCGTTTGTTTGAAATCACGGCCATACTGAAAATAAGCGCCGCTGAGCTACTGGATTGACTTAACTGTTGAGGTCAGACTTTGACTTTGGCTTTAGTTTTGATTTTGGTTTCAGCTTGAAAACAGATAGAGGCTCGCTGGAGTTGCTTGATTTTTTCTTCAGCAAATGATTAACAAACTTTTTGGTTTGGCCCCGCGTGTGAAGCTTTTCCTCAAGTGGTACAAAATTCCGGAGTCGCTCAGCGATCAGTTCAGCACTGCGCTGGTTGCTGAGTGCTTCTTTTTCAATATTTTCTGCATAAATCTGCTCGTAATATTCAGGATTCTCCAAGTAATCTTTGAGAAAACGCACCATTTCACGCCGCTTTTCCCGCACCCAGCCTAATTGTTTGGTTAAAATCAGCTCCAGGTTGCCGTCCTCCTGACCGCCAATGTGAGTAATCGCCACAAACGGTTTGCGACAGGCAACACAATCAAACAGAAAATTGGGGCCGGCTTTACCAAACACAATATCGCTGGCTGCCAGCACTTCCGCCATGTTTTCGATCCAGCCCAGGGTGAGTACACGGATGCGGTCATCTTTGCGGAAACGCTTGAGCTGACGCACAAAACGTTCAGTGCTTTTCTGCGCGTTTTTATCGATCCCGGTATTGATAATAAACTGAACATCTTTTTTCAGGGTAAGGAGAGTAGGGAGCAGGCGGGTTATGGATGCTGTGCCCAGACTGCCGCCACCGACAAAAATGACAGGCCTGTCGTTGCCGATTCCCAGTTTACGGCGGCATTCTTCTTTGTCGTACTGACGATACATTTCCGGTCGTGTCCACCAACCGGTGGCAAGAACGTCTTCAGGCGGAATGCCGTATTCGCAGGCCTGCTCCACCCCCTTGCCATCATAGACAATGTGCAGGTCACAGCCTTTGGTGAAAGCAACCGAATTAAACGACCACGGATCAGGTGCCACAGTCCAGAGCGCGAAGCGGGTAGCTTCTTTTTCCCGCCACATTTGCAACGCATCGGTCAACATAAAATAAGTACAGATAATTAAATCGGGCTGGATTTCCCTGATTTTCGCCTTCAACGGCGGTAAATTAATAATTGAGGACTGGCGCACAAATTCACGTGATATCCGTGGTTTGGAGAGCATATGAAATAATTTGTGAGAAGCGGGAAAGTAGCGGCTGATCAGGGTATAGCCAAGACCGCCGCCAACTGTTTTTGTTTTGAATTCTAGATACTCAAACTCATAACGCTCCGGGTCAGCCAGCGCTTTTTGCGACTCAAACATGGAACGGGCGATCGAGCGATGACCCCATGGCATGTGGTCTGTTAATATCAGGATTTTGATTTTTGACATGAAGTGGTGCAGCCCTTTCTATACTGTTCAGGCAACCAGCCTGCAGCATTTTGAGTATAGCCTATGGGCAATGAATTGTCATGCCCGGTCGTCCGAAGCGCCCGAGGCTGCAATTAAGGCTGTAATTAACAGCAGGTTGCTATAACTTGGATATTTACTACATTTATATGGCAATAACCAGGCTAAGATCCGTAACTCTGAAGGATTGCAGAAAAAACAAATCACGTCTAGAATAAGTAATGCTGTCTGATTTATCCGCCGGCCAAATAATTTTGCCCTTCAGGCCGATTTCTCGCTTAAAGTCTCTGTGAATCGGCCTTTTTATAAGGAAAACAATAAATGCATAATAACAATGTGACAGGAAGAAAAAATGGATAAAGTGCTGCTCACAATTATCTGGGTCATTAGCATTATTCTTGTTCTATATGCTGCCTACTATGTGTTTCTCGCAATTTTTGGCCTTAAGCGAACAAAACGTATCACAGAGCCGCATGCGCCAAAGCATAAGTTTTTGATTATGATAGCCGCCCGTAATGAAGGCATAGTTATTGGCTACCTGATTGACAGTCTTTTGAAGCAAAACTACCCCCGCGAGTTATTTGAAATCCTGGTTGTCGTCAACAACACTACTGACGACACTGAAGCTGTTGCGTTGCGGCATGGCGCCAGAGCGTTGGTCTGTCCGTTGCGGGTACGATCCAAGGGCGATGCCATGGCCTGGGCTTATCAGAACTTGCCCCCAGACATTGAATTTGACGCTGTGTGTATATTTGATGCTGACAACCTGGCCCACCCCGATTTCCTGCTCCAGATGAATCAGGCGCTTTGTTCCGGCATCGAAGCAGCTCAAGGCTATCGCGACACCAAAAATCCGCACGACACCTGGAATTCTGGCACCTGGGCCATCAACTATTGGCTGGGCGGCCGCTTTTACAATCAACCGCATCATGTCCTGAGTCTTTCTTCAATTATCTATGGGACCGGTTTCATGCTTTCACATCGAATTATCGAAAAAATCGGCGGTCTGCAAAGCTGCACGCTGGCGGAAGATTTTGAAATTACCATGCAATGTATTCTCGCGGATGAGAAGGTCGGGTGGGTTCCTGATGCCATCACCTATGACGAACAATCACTGGGTTTTGATACTACCTGGAAGCAACGCCGCCGCTGGCTGGTAGGCTTTCTGCAGGTGATTTCGCTTTATGGCCAGCGCCTGATTAAAGCTACTTTACATAAGCCTACGCGAGTCAAACTGGATTTTATGTTGTATATGCTTACTCCCTTTGCGACATATTTATCGATAATTGTCTTTTCACTGGGAGTAGTGCTGCGCCTGATCGTATTGAAATATCCACTTTTTCCCTTGACACAGTTTTATGATATGTTTGGACCATCACTGATAATGTCGATCCTGTTTCCGATAGCGCTTGCTTTGTTTGTTGTCATTGTTGAAAAAAAATTAAAACCGGGGATAATAAAAGGCATTCTGGGCTTTCCCTTATTCATGATACTGGCGATTCCCTTGCATATAGTCGCGCTATTGATTTATAAGAAGGATTTCCGCTGGGAGGAAATCCGCCACACGAAAGCTGTATCCATAGACCAGATCGAAAAAAACAAATGATAAAAGGAGATTCATGGAAAAAACACTGGTTTTGATAAAACCTGACGCCGTAGAGCGAAACCTGATTGGCGCCATCATCGCTATTTACGAAGAGAATGGTCTGAAAGTAACGCGCATGCAGCTTATGCAAGCAGAACGGCATTTAGCAATGGAGCATTACCAGGAACATATTGGGAAGCCCTATTTTGAACCGTTGATGTCTTATATCACCCGCAGCCCGCTTGTCAGCATTGAACTTCAGGGAAAAGGTGCGATTGCCAGGGTGCGGGCTCTTAACGGAAATACAAACCCGGCAGAAGCTGACGCCAATACAATCCGCGGACGCTTCGGCCTCAGCTTTCAGGAAAATACTGTCCATGGTTCAGATTCACCTGCCAGTGCAGTTCGTGAACTGGCAATCTGGTTTCGCTGTTACTGCTGAAAGTCAGCGATCCCTGCTCAATGTGAGGTGTTGTATGGCTTACACAAAACATGAGACTGCGATCATTGAAGACGGAACAAGTATTGGTGACGGCACCCGGATCGGGCCCTTCTGCACGATTCACAAAGATGCTGTTATCGGCGGGGATTGCACGTTCGGACAGAATGTCCATGTTGGTGACTGCGTCAAAATCGGCAACCATTGCAAAATCCAGAATAATGCCAGTATTTTCGAAGGCGTTGTGCTGGAAGACTATGTGTTCTGCGGACCTGCCTGCTGCTTCGCCAATGATGCGACACCGCGCAGCAAATATCCCAAGGGCGATTTAAGCTGTGAGCGTACAATCGTCAGGGAAGGTGCTTCAATTGGCGCTAATGCAACCATTATTATGGGTAATCCGATTGGCCGCTATGCCATGGTAGGGGCAGGTGCTGTCGTCACCCGCCGTGTCCCGGCCCACGCCTTAATGATCGGCATACCTGCGCGCCAGACCGGCTGGGTTTGTGAATGCGGCATGCAGCTTAATAAAGCGTTATTGTGTGAAACCTGCGGTCGGCAGTACGAGTACCTGCCGGATGATGAAGGCTTGCGCAAAACCAGAATGAAATAAAGCGGAGCCTGGAAAAGCGGCCGATCATCCTGCACAAGGATAATCGGCCGCTTTGGGTTTGGGTTACTTGACTTGCATTAAGCGCGAGGCGCTGTTTGCTTGTAGAGTGCATTTACCGTATTTGACCCAACAATACCGTCAACAGCCAGTCTGGCTTTGTTTTGGAAACTCCTGACCGCTGTATCGGTACGGCTGCCGAAGATCCCGTCGGCTGTACCGCAGTTGTAGCCAAGCTGGTTGAGCCGCAGCTGTATTTGCCTTACAGCTTCACCGCGGCTGCCTTTTTTCAACAGAGAAGTCAACGTTGGCGCTGTGAGCGATCCGCCAGTGGGTGTCGGCGCTGGTGTCGGCGCTGGTGTAGGTGCGGGTGTCGGGGCTGGTGTCGGTGCGGACGGTGTGCCTGCAGTCGCGAAGAGTTTGCTGATTGTCTGCTGGCCGACTATTCCATCCGCTGTAATTTTTGCGTGAGTTTGGAATGCACGTACTGCCGCACCTGTTTTGCTGCCGAATATGCCGTCTGCTATGCCACAATTGAAACCAAGCTGATTCAAGCGCTGTTGTACTGCTTTTACCGCTTCACCACGGCTGCCGACCTTAAGTACGCCACTGAACACAGGTGCTTTGATTGTAGGAGCAGGTGCCGGTGTTGGTGTTGGAGTCGGGGTGGGCGCGGGAGTTGGTGTTGGTGTCGGCGTTGGAGTTGGTGTCGGTGTCGGCGTTGGAATTGGTGTCGGTTTGGGTGTAGGCGCAGGCGTCGTTACCGGCGGGAATAGTTTGGTGATTGTATTCTGTCCCACAATCCCGTCGACTGTTAGTTTCGCCGCGGCTTGGAAACTGCGTACTGCTCTGTCAGTCTTGCTGCCGAAAATGCCGTCTGCTATGCCACAGTCATAACCAAGTTGATTCAAGCGCTGCTGAACTGCTTTTACCGCATCTCCGCGGCTGCCAACCTTGAGCACCCCACTAAAAACAGGTGCCGTAATGACCGGTGTCGGAGCTGGAGTCGGCGTCGGAGCTGGTGTAGGTGTTGGAGTTGGAACCGGAGTTGGTTCTGGTCCCGGTGTTGGTGCAGGTGTCGGCTCTGGCGCAGGTACTGTGCCCGGATTCACCGGAGCTTTATAGTAGAAAAGTTTGCTTTGGGTTGTATAACCGGCAGCTCCGTCCACCGTCAGACCAGCTACCTGCTGGAATCTCTTGACCGCTGTTACTACGCTGGCTGAATATTGGCCGTCCAGAGGACCATTGTAGTATCCCAGAGCGGCAAGACGCTGCTGCAGGATCAATACTTCATAGCCGACAGAACCGGCTGACAGTACTGCCTGCCCGGCTGCTGTCTTAGGATTGTAAACCATTGTGATTTCAGCAGAACCGATAGCACCGGTTGCTGGCAGACCATTTAGCGTCTGCATGGTCTTGACTGCCTGAGTGGTAATGGGACCAAAGTTGCCGCCTGGTGTTGCCTTCAGGAAGTTGAGCTCCAGTAACCGGAGCTGGAAAACGTAAACCTGTTCACCGGTATCTCCGGGGCTAAGGCTATCTGCCTTTGCCAGCGGTGTGGCTTTGGTAGCCTGACCGCCGAGAATCAGAACCTGGAGATCATGATCCGCTTCACCAGTAAGCGGCATTTTCATTTGCTTCTGCAACGCTGTAACGGCGAATTCAGTACGTGAGCCAAATGTCCCGTCCGGTTTACCGGTCAGATAGCCAAGCTCCTGGAGCGCCTGCTGCATAGCCAGAACCTGGTCATTGCTGACCCCACGATTCAAGACAGGCAGTTTACCGATAACTGTCAGGGTACTGGTTGCTTTAAGATCACCAGCACTGACTGTAATGACAGCGCTGCCGGCTTTCAGAGCCCGTACAGTACCGGTGCTGTCAACAGAGGCAACCTCGCTGTTGCTGCTGCTGAAAGTGAGCTTCTGGCCGGTTCCGCTGCCCGGGAGCAATTTGGCGAGGTTATCGTAGCGCCCGCCGATAGGGAGTGTGAAGCTGGACCGGCTCAGGGAGATGCCAATAAGCGGTCTGCGGCCTGTAACTTTCCAGGTAAGAAGCGTTCCGCCATTTTGCTTAAGTGTTATGGTGGCAGCTTCTGTGGTTTTAACTTGTTGTCTGCCGTCCGGGAGCACAGCTACAGCTTCCGGTTTGGAACTGACCAGTTCGTAAGCATCCAACAGCCCGGGGACAAGACCTTCGACCGGCAACGGCAAAGCCTTGCCGGGAGAAGCTGTAAACTCTGTGCCGCTAAGCTTAAGCGAGGATGCCGCCGGCAGTACAGTGAGCACTGTCGCAGCATATTGCTGTTCGGAGTCACGCGCCACGATCAGCGTGCGGCCGACACCCACGGCGGTGACATTTCCTTCCTGATCAACCACAGCTACTTCCGGATTCAAGCTGAGCCATTCCATGTTCGCAGCCGAAGTACCGGTAAGCGCCAGGTTTGCACTTGGCATTGGGTCGGCGACGGTAAGCTGTTGACTTGCAGGTAAGCCGAAGGCACTTTGATTTGCCTGCGCCAGTTCGGCTGTTTGCGAGTCAAAGCTGAGTGTCAGTTCCGGAACCGCGGCTGCGCCATCTACAACGGCTGCAACTGCCTGGGCGCCGGTTTCAGCCAAACCGTCAGCATTGCCGAAGTAAACCTTACCATTGACATAAACCAGCCCTTTGGCTGTTGTCCGGGAAGCGTCACTCTGCAACAAGTACTGTCTGGCCTCGATTGTGTGCAGCCCGCCTGATTTACGGGCACCATCTGTCGGGTTGAAATAGAAAGTCTGGTCGCCGACTTTCTGCCATCCTGTCAACAATTTACCTTGTTCATCAAACAGATAAACCTGGTCCTCGATGTTGCTAAGGCCGGTCAACAGCTGACCGCTTAAATCGCGATAACCACTGCGGACAGAACTATTAAGCAACCAACCTGTTTGCAGCTTGCCTTCGTTGTCAAAACCAAAGCTGCGGCCGTTGATTTCTGCTGCGCCGGTTACAGGTGTACCGGCTGCGGTTGAATCGCTTGCGCCCAGATAAAAAATCTGATCACTGATCTGCTGCCAGCCAGAAAGAAGCACGCCTTTGTTGTCAAAAAAGACGCGGCGCCCATCAATTGACTGCCAGCCCGTAAGTACATAGCCGTTTGCATCAAAGAAGTACTTGTTGCTGTCAATCGTCTGCCAGCCGGTAAGTACCCTGGCGTCCTCTGTTACGTAAGTTATCTTGCCGTTTACGGTATGAAAGCCAAGCAGCCGCACACCGTCAGTGCCGAAAATATATTTTTTGCCGTCGATTGTCTGAGGACCAGTTACATACTCGCCATTGCGGTAGTAATACTGGTGCCCGTCAATGACCGTCCAGCCATTTGTTACATAGGAAAGCAGCGGCGATTTCATCCAGGCCGTCCAGTTACGGTCACCCAAGCGGGTTTTGACAACTCCGTATTCAACCCCGCGGGCTTCAATAACTTCACCATTGCCGATATACACGCCCATATGGCCGCTTCGCCAGACAAGCAAACCATGAGTATTGGGGATGGTGCTGATAGGCCCTGAGACACTGGCTGAAGAGTAGATACCGTTGGCGGAACGGTCGGTGCTGGAGCTGTATTTCGGCCCATTGCTGGCTGTATCCCACCATAAATAGGCTTTGTACAGGCCTGCGCAGTCAACAACTCGGCTGCCGATCCACTCCTTGGCATGTTCATAGGCGGTTCTGCCGTCACTCATAATTTCGGCAAAAACATCGGGGTATTGATAGCGCTTACCGTCTACTGTTGCCTGATTGGCAACATGACCATAAGTTCCGTAAATGTAACCCCATTTCTCCCGCAACGCTTTATAAGCGAAATTGACCATGCCAGTGGCTGTTGGATTTACTGTTGCTTCTACAGGCTGGGGGATGCCCTGCACCAGCATCGCTGCAGTCAGCAAACAAACGATTAGTACAAGCAGTGTTTTTTTCATACTGGGTCCTTTCCATGAAGAAAAAAGGTGGTTGTGATTGGGGGCATCGATCAGTGCGCTGAATCTGGCTGGATTTCTCGGCACTGCGGACAAAATGAACAGATTCGGACTCAAGGGTCCGGGTGGAAAGATCGGCGGCAAACGAGCAGCAGGGTCAGATACCTCCAAAAGTTTGGATACGGAGTCATTATAACTGAAAAGAAAAGCCCGCCAACGTAGTGGCGGGAATTGTCCTGTTATTGTAATCTGGCTGACTCAAAAACTGGCAGGTAATTACACTCCTGTAATTAACTCAAAGTAAACGGCCGTCTGCGTCATTGCCGGCTTCAGGTACCAGTGGAAAGCGTACAGATGTACGATCACGGTTTGAACGGTATATTGCGGTGAATATTTCGACTGTTTTGCGGCCTTCTTCACCGTCTATCAAGGGCTTTTTACTTTCAATTATCGCTCGCAGAAAATCTTCCAGCTGACGTTCCATGTAGTAGGTCAGCGCGTCAACACTGCGGAAAAAGTAGCTGTCTTCCTGTTTCCAAATCTCCAGCATATGCTCTTCACCCGGAACAGTCCAGACATCATTGTATGGCGGGTCAACTTCAGTATGAACACCGGCGATAAACATTTGTCCGCCATCGGTTTGAACGCCGATCGAAGCGCCGTTTTCGCCATGCACGCAAACCTTGCCATATAAGGCGGGGTTTTGTGAGTTACTGACTACAATACTGCCGAGACCGCCGTTACGGAATTTTAAAACGGCCACAGCTGTATCCTCAACTTCAATATAGGGATGGTTCTCATTTGACCAAAACCCAAAAACCTCTTCGACTGGTCCCATATACCATTGCAGAATATCCAGCTGATGCGGCGCTTGATTGACAAGTACGCCGCCGCCTTCCATTTCCCAGGAGCCGCGCCAGGGGTCGCTGCGGTAATAAGCCTCATCCCGCCAGCCATAAATATTAACAGTACCCAGAATGGGACGGCCGATTTTGCCGGCGTCAATTGCTTGCTTGATTCGCTGAGCCGGACGGTAAAAGCGCCGTTGCGAAATGGTACCAAGTTGAACATTGTTATCGTTTGCCGCCTGAATCATGGCGTCGCAATCAGCCAAAGTAGAAGCCAGAGGTTTTTCGACAATAACGTGCATTCCGGAACGCGCTGCCTGAACCGCGTAATCACGGTGAAACGGATGCGGCGTGCAGATAATAACTGCTTCGACGCCCGAGCTGGCCATTGTGTTGATATCAGGGAAAGCCTCAATCCCGTATTGGCGGGCAAACTCCCGGGTCTTGGCCGGATTGCGGCCACAGACAGCGGTGAATTCAGACTCCGCTAGATTTTGTAAAGCTTTGGCATGCAAATGGGCTACTTTACCAGGTCCGATAATCGCGGTTTTTAAACGTCGGTTATTGCTTGACATTACATATCCCTCTTCAGTGCATATTATGTGTGATTTTGAACGGATTTTTTCTGCCGCTGCGCAGCCTATATCTTGAAATTATAGCATTCATTCTCAAAATCGTGTTTGACACTTCGCAAACAGTAGTCCAGACTACAATAAAACAAACAGCGCCGTACTGGCGCTGCATTCTGCAGGAGGACACAACCATGCATGTACGGATCGCCACTTTTTTTGTAAAGCCTGAAAGGGTTGCTGATTTCATTGCGGCTACTCTTGAAAACCAGCGTAATTCGCGCCAGGAACCCGGCGTAATCACCTTTGATTTTCAACAGGGCGCTGATGACCCGAACCGTTTTGTGTTGTACGAAATATTCAAGACAGACGCTGATTTTGAGTACCATTTGACCACAAACCATTTTAAAGCCTGGATCGCTGTCGTACCTGACATGTTTTCCAAGCCTCGTGAAGTCGCTCTTTACCGCAGCGTAGGGGAGTAAGAAGATCTGACAGCCTGCTGCGCCGCTCAACTCTGCTTTTGAGTCGGCGCAGCAAGCTGATATTTTTCTATCATCGCGGCAGTTACACCGTGGTTGCGGATTATTTCACTAAAGAAATAACCGCTCTTTTTTATTTCACGCTTTTGGGTCTCAAAATCCACACCTATCAATCCGAAAGGCGCCTGCTCACCTATAGCCCATTCGAAATTATCGATCAGGGACCAATAATAATAGCGCTCAATCGGCACAGCTGCTTCTGTAACAGCTTGCAGGTGCTGGTAAATAAAATCAATCCGCCGGTTATCGTCTGTCTCACAGGTGCCATTTTCGGTTATCCAGATTGGCGCTTTATATTTGTTGTAAAGCTTCCTGCTGATTTCAATCAGCCCTTCTGGATAAACCTCCCAGCCCAGAATATTCGTTGCCCGGCTGGGATCATTGTACTTGCCAAAACGACGGATACAGTCACGGCTGTAGTAATTCAGACCGATAAAATCATAGAAGCGACCGCGACCGAGCGGCGCACCGTAACCGATCGGGAAAGGGAATCTGCCTGTCATGGCAGCTTCTACCACCTGCTCTTGAAATATCCAGGATACCAGGCCGATACCTGCGCTGTTAAAAGGATTGGGCTTGTACGGCTCCATGATTCTGAGGTGGTGCGAAGCACCAACTTTTACCGGCTTGTCTTGATAAATTTCATGGATCAGCCTGTAGGCCTCGATATGGCAAAGTGCCAGATGGCGCATCACACGAAGCGTCAGTCCTACCGAGTGCTTGCCAGGAGGCCAGGTGCCGGCAAAATAACCCATTATCGCATAAACATTTGGTTCATTAATGGTAATGTATTGGGAACACAAATCAGCCAGTCCCCGCACAATATAGGAAACATAAGCGATAAAATAATGTAGATTCCGGCATTTAGCAAAAGCTCCCAGCCGCTCAAACCAGAGTGGATTAGAGAAATGATGCAGAGTTACCAGAGGCTCTATACCCAGTTCACGCAGCAAAGTAAGCTGCTGTCGATAACTCGCTAATGCGGCAGAATTGAAGTTTCCTGGTTCCGGTTCAATCCGGCTCCACTCAATACTAAGCCTGTAATGCTTAATGCCAAGCTGCGCCATCAGAGCAAAATCTTCGGCAAAACGCTGCCAGTGATCTGCTGCCCGCAAAGTATCCGTTTTGTCAGCGATCCTGCCCGGCTGGGTGGACCATTCAAACCAGGAGTTGCCAGTATCTCCGCCTTCAATCTGGGTTGCAGAAGTTGCAGCGCCAAGCTCCAACTCCGTCGGCAAGTCGAAGGGTTCAAAAGAAGTCATGTAATTTCTCCGTCAACAGATCAGTTTCTAAAACATGTAATTACATAAAGATGTCATCAAAACATATTGTGAATATGCGTATAAAAATTGCAATTACCCGCAGTTACGGCCCAAAGTATGCCTGAAATGATAATCTACCTGTCACACAAGCTCTTTAGGCTCAGGAATTAAGAACACAGATGAAGGGGAGCGGCGCGCGATGGTGTGGCTGACATTACCCAGGAACATATCACGGGCGAAACCGCGGCCCTGGCTGCCCATTACTGTTAAAGACGCATCCGTTTCCCGAATCAGCTTCAGGATTTCACCAGCAGGCGAACCATAAGCTATACGGATATCGACAACGACGTCCCTCAGGCTGGTCAGGATTCCTTTCATTTGTTGCAGGCGAGATTCGTCGATCCGGTTGAATTCATTCAGCCTGTCCAGCAGAAACGGTTCGATTCGATATTTATCCTGCACATGTACGAGTGTGACTTTGCGTACGCCGGCTTCAACCAGCTGTTTCACATAAGAGAACGCGTAATCAGCGTTTTGCGAAAAGTCAGTCGGGAAAAGAATGTGATTACTAAAGTCGCAGCTTACAGCTGTAACCTCACTCGCCGGGCGTTCGCCTTCACCGCTGACCTTCTGGGTTTCGAGCCTTACCAAAAGCACTGGCTTGGAAGCTGTGTGAATAATGTCGCTGGCCAGACCGCCAAGCAGCGCTTCACCTGCCCAGGTGCGTGTGAACGAACCTACCACAATAGCTGAAAAATCTTCTTCTTCGGCAATCTTGTTGATAATGTTTTCGGGGACACCGACAACGCAGCGGGATGAAACTTTGAAGCCTTCCTTTTCCAGCAGCTCTTGCTGTTCTTCCAGACTCCGTTCCATCAGCGTCTGCACCGAAATTTCGGGCAGATGTGAATAAGGATAGAGGGTAACACAACCCAGGAGCAGGCATTCCCGTGCCCCAAAGGCTTTCAGGTCAGAGATACAGTTAATTACGGCAAAGGTAGAGGACGTAATATCAGAGGCTATTAGTAAACGACTGAACATGTTGAATCACTCCTTTTTCCCATTTTTCAAACGACGTAAAGTCCGGGGCTGCATAAACCATTGTAATTCAGCTTGGCCGGCTGTATCCGGCTCGAGCAGCAAGGAAGCTGCCGCTCCTTTTTTAAAGGGCAGATCAAATCCGCTTAATTGGCCGCACCAGTCAGACAGGTATGGTTGATGGCCAACAACAGCTAAACATGCGGTCGGATCCACTTGCATGATTACTTTGAAAAAAGATTCAAAACTGGCACCGGCGATAACATCCTTGCATTCGACAGTCGCCCCCAAAGCACCGGCCAGCATTTCAGCAGTCTGCCAGGCGCGGGTCAAGGGACTTGACCAGACAATGACTTCTTCAGGTATAAGCAATTTATAGCCGGGGAGCGCGGCTTCAAATCGCCGCCGACCTTCCTGCGTAAGCTGGCGGTCATCGTCATTAATTTGACTGCTGTGTGGTTCAGCAATTGCATGACGTATGAGAATTAGTTCCATTAAGACACCTCCGTGGCCGTTACGGCCTTATGCGCTTTGAAGTTGATGCGTTACGGTTGGCTGGTGCCTGGATTGGTTTCTTCTTTCGATGGAACATTAAGGGTCTTGCTTAAAATTAGTATAACATAGTTGTGATTATCCGAGCGCAGGTGTTGCTCCATCAGCCAGGCTTTTATCTGGCCAGATTCGATCAAAAAGCCAGGCCAGACTCTGCTGAGTTAGCAGCGATAACGGCATTGCCACCATAAATACCCTCAGGGTAAGTTGATCTGGTACCGGGAACTCCAGAAAAGAAGCAAAGATGATGGCTTCGGCAATGAATAACAACGCCATGGCTGTTATCACCAGCAGCCGTGTCAGGGTAAGCGGCCAGGAGACACGGATCAGCACAATCCAGACAATAAAAGCCGTTACCAGCACCATCAAGAGTTGAACCTGGCTCTTATTTACACCTAAACGCTGGTAGAACAACTGGATGAGCAGCAAAAAGAACGTGACCGTGATGCCGCCCGGCAGGGCAAATCGGATTATTCTGCTTAAGAACCCTGGTTTAACTCTGGCTGTGTTCGGTTCTAAAGCGAGGAAGAAAGCTGGCGTGCCAATGGAAAAACTGCCCAGTAAAGATTGCTGAATCGGTTTGAAAGGATAGGCAAAACCAAGCACCAGAAATAGCAGTGAAACTCCAAACGCGTAAGCCGTCTTGTTCAGGAAAAGGCTGGCAACCCGGCCCAGATTATTGATGACTTGTCTGCCGGCGCGGACAACATCCGGCAGTACCAGGAAATCGGAATTTACTAACAAAATGTTGGCGGTGTTCTTGGCGGCTTCACTGCCGGAGGCGACTACTACGCTGCAATCAGATTCACGCAAGGCCAGCACATCATTCACGCCATCGCCGGTCATAGCCACAGTATGGCCGCGCCTTTTCAGAGCTGCCACCATTTGCTGCTTCAACCGTGGAGTAACCCGGCCGAATATCGCGTTTGCGGTTACGGCTTCTTCAATCGCCTGTTCATTGTCGGCGATGGCAGTCGCGTCAATGAATTGATCTGCCTGAGCCAGTCCCAATTGGCTGGCAACCCTGGCTACAGTCCGCGGGTTATCACCCGAAATTATTTTGATCACTACATCATTTTCAGCAAAAAACTGCAGTGCGGCGCGGGCTTCGCTCCGAATTCCATCTGTCAAAAGTAATAAAGCGAGGGGCTTTAGTTCCGCTGGCAAGCTATCGTCTTTTAAATCAGAAGTATTCAGGTGCGTAGCACTGGTTGCGGCCAGTACAACTCGATGTCCCTCCGCAGCGTAATCAGCCGCTTGAGTGAGGATTGTTTTATGCTGGTCAGCAAGCAGCGTTTCGGGTGCACCCAGTACAATAGTCCCGTGCTCAGCAAAAGTTGCTCCGGACCATTTACGGGCAGAAGAGAAGGGTACACAGGACAGCGCTTGCCAGGCCGGTGGCTCGCCCATGGCTGCAGCCAGTGCTTCAGCAGTAGCATTTTGATCTTCAAAAGCGGCAAGTAAAGCTGCAACAGCCTGCTGTACAGTTGCTTCATCATTTCCGGCCAAGGGGACTGCTTTGGCAAAAGTCTGCTTACCAGTAGTCAGTGTACCAGTTTTATCCAGACACAGGACATCGACCCTCGCCAGAACTTCAAGCCCTGAAAGCTCGCGCACCACAGCACCAAGCCGGGAAAGCCGGATAGTGCCAATGGCCAGTGTCAGGCTCGTTAACAGCACCAACCCTTCCGGGATCATGCCGATCATGGCGGCAACTGCACGGATTACAGCATCCTGCCAGCTTGAACCCAGACGATAATACTGATTTAGAAAAAGCAGCAAACCCAGGGGGATAATAAAATAAGCAACAATGCGAACGAGTTTCATCAATGATTCAATTATCAACGACCGCGGGCGTTTATAGCGCTTCGCTTCGGCAGTTACTTTTTGGGCATAATTATCCAAGCCGACCCGGATAACCTGTGCTGTTGCGCTGCCGGAAACGGCAAAACTGCCCGAGAGCAATTCAGTTCCCTGCTCTTTTTTAACCGGCAGCGATTCTCCGGTTAACAGCGCCTCATCAACCTCCAGTTCCTGCGCGGCAAGTACGAGGCTGTCCGCAACAACCTGATCGCCCGTCTGCAGGTGAAAAAGATCACCGAGCACCAGTTCTTCCTGGGGAATGAGGCGTTCACTGCCATCACGGATAACGCGCACTTGGGTTGCTGTTATCACTTTCAGCTGATCAAGGGCTTTCTTGGCGCGCAATTCCTGAGCGATGCCAATTAAGATATTGGCAATGATCACATTCATAAATAAGCCGTTGACCCATTGGCGGGTCAACAGCACCAGAATGAACAAACAGGTGTTAAGCACTGTGTAAAAAGTAAGCGCGTTGCTGCGGATTATTTGCGCACTGGTTTTTGTCGTAATCTGGGGGATAGAATTACTCTGGCCGGCAGCCTGACGCCGCTTTGCTTCAGCTTCAGGCAAGCCGGTCCAGAGTTGTTCTGTTTGTTCAACAGCCTGCTGCATGTTTTCAGGTTTACTGGACAACAAGCACACTTACTTCTGTTGAATTAAGTACCTTTGAGGTTACGCTGCCCATCAAACGGCGTAACCCGGTAACACCGCGCTGCCCCATGATAATCATATCTGCGTTATGCTCGTCAGCGTATTCAACAATACGCTCAGACGCGCTGCCCTCAAGAGCCATACCATCATTGTCTATGCCTTCATCAGTCAAAAACCGGCGGCTCCTTTGAACGAGAGCAACAGCATCGGAGGTCATCTCTGCCTGATTATCGATTGTTTTTTCAGCGTTAAATAAATTCTTGGATTTACTGACATCATAAACACTGATAACATGCACTTTCGCGTTAAAAGCCTTGGCAATTTCAGCGGCTTGGTTCAGCGCCCTTCTTGAATGCTCGGAACCGTCAATCGCTACAACAATTGTCTTCATAACTTACGCCTCCTTTTGTGCGTCTTCACTGTTCAGCGCTGCCTTCTGTATCAATTTTAATTATATGCAAGGCAAGCTTCAAAGCTCGGTAACATATGCGATAAATGCAAGGATCTAACCCCGGCAGCTACCTGTTGCAAGCCAGTTTACAGAGCCAGAGGCAGACGAACCAGAAACTTGGTACCTTTACCAATTCCAGCACTTTGAACTTCCGCCTGTCCTTCATGCAAACCTGCCAGCCCTTGCACAATATAAGGAGCTACACCTAAACCGTGCCTGATTTTGTCGAAGCGGCGGTCAGAAAGAGCAAAGGGCTTGAAAACCAATTCTAAATCGGCAGCTGCGTACCCGTGGCCCTGATCCTGAATGATAACGACAGCAGTGTTTGTGCTCAAATCCTCCTGCAGCAGAAACTTAACAACTGCGCCCGGGCGTGAGGAGTGAAGCGCGTTTTCGAGCAGATAACGAATCATTTCCCCCAGCTTAAGCGGATCTCCCTGCAAGCGCAGAGGACCTTCAGGCAGCTGTGCCTGCAGCTCAACATTAAGCTCATTGTAAAGCGGCTTCATACCCTCAATCTCTTCAGCGGCAATATTTTTCAAATCAACTGGTTCCAGGCTTAAAGCCAAGGTGCCTCGTTCCAGACGGGCAATATCCTGCAGTTCATTCAGCAGCTTTATCAAAAGCTGGGTTTGATTGCGCATAATTGTCCGAGCCCGCAAAGCTTGTTGACTGTCGGGCGGCACAACATCCAACAATGAAAGACCCATCGTCAGGGAAGTTGCCGGATTGCGTAATTCATGCGAAAGAACTGCGAGAAACTGAAGCTGAGCAGTGTTTAGTTCTCTAAGCCGCTCCAGCTCGGTTTGTTCTGTGCTTTGTGGCTCGTCGTCACTTTGCAGTGGTCCGACACCAGCGTGAAAATGTGGTTCTTCCGCCAGGTTTTGCTCTGGCACTTCGTTGCATTCCTGCATCGCTTCGTCTTTCATATTTGCCTCCGCCGTCTTTGCGGCAAGCATGCGCTATCGGCAGCGCGGTTAGTTGAAACAGTCTAATGGCAAATGGAGTGAAACTCTGATATATGTTATGCTGAGCCTAACAAATATGATAACTTAGTACCAGCACGCATGGTACAATGCGAACTTGAAAGGATGGCTATATGGAACTTATTAAAGCAGGCGACACAGCTCCTCTATTTGAAGTTGAGGATAATCATGAACAAATTGTCCGTTTGTCGGATTTACGTGGGCGTAAGGTGTTACTTTCCTTTCATCCTCTAGCCTGGACATCAGTCTGCACTGATCAAATGCGTAGTCTGGAAGTAAATTACGAGCGCTTTCAGGAATTGAACGTTGTGCCGCTGGGCTTCAGTGTCGATTCAGTTCCCTGTAAGGCTGCCTGGGCTACTGTTTTGTCCATCGACGATTTGCGCCTGCCTTGTGATTTCTGGCCGCATGGCAAGGTTGCTGAGGATTACGGTATTTTTGATGCGGAAGAAGGAATTTCCAAGCGGGCTAACATTTTGATCGATGAGAATGGCAAGGTGATTTGGGTTAAGGTCTATCCAAAATCCCAGCTGCCTGACCTGCAGGAAATATTTGACTTTTTGCAATCCTATAAAGCCTGAAACCATCTTGAAAAATGCTCGCCGGAGGCAGACGGAGTTCTAGAACAGACAGAAAATTTATGAGGCCTTTTGTATGCGCACTGAACAGCGACTGACGCAGGCATATCGCGAAGCCCGCGTTGTTTACTTTGATGACAGTTCGAAGTTTATTTTATTTAGCGATTCTCATCGGGGTGACAACACGCTGTCGGACGAATTTGCCAAGAACCGCAACATTTTTTTGTACGCGCTCGAATATTACTACTATAATGACTTCACCTACATTGAAGCGGGGGATGGGGACGAACTGTGGGAATACGACAAGTTCCGCTACATTCGTTACGCCCACAGTGATGTATTTCAAGCCATCAAGAAGTTTTTTGATGAAAAACGTCTGATTATGCTGTACGGCAATCACAATATGCGGCTGAAAAACAAATCCTGGGTACGCGACAATTTGTATTTCTATCGAGATGAGTATTACGAGGAAGAGCGGGAGCTGTTCAAGAACATAATACCTTACGAGTCAGTTGTCTTGTCCCACCGCGAAACTTGCCAGGAAATTCTGGTTCTGCACGGCCACCAGGGTGACCTGATGAATGACCAGTTTTGGGTGATTTCGTATTTACTGATGCGCTTTTTCTGGCGTTTTGTGCACGTTGTCGGCTTCAGAAACCCGGCCAGCCCCGCCCGCAACCACATGAAACGACACAAGATTGAGCGGATGTATAACAAATGGATTAAAAACCAGAAGATGATGTTGATCTGCGGGCATACACATCGGGAAAAGTATCCACAGGAAGGGGAATTGCCTTACTTTAACACAGGCAGCTGTGTCCGCGCCAAGGGAATCACTGGAATGGAAATCTCCGATGGCAAAATCCTGCTGGTGGAATGGCTGACAAAAGCCGACCATGAGGGTACTTTGCGGATAACCAGGCGGGTTGTGCGCGGGCCTGAGCCGCTCAGCAAGTTTGATATGATGCGTGAGCAGTACTGCCAATACGGCGTCGACCGGGAAGCCCCTGAAGAACAAGCCCCAATCAGCGACTGATAGGATATTGCGGGAATTTTTGTTTAATGAACTGTTGCCAAGGTGTTAATTTATTTACATTTGTGGAATATCAATCTGAACAGGGATAAGATTGAGTAAAGACATGTCCATCGTTTATCTCAAATTATCTCAGAAACCTGCGGCGCCAAGACCGGAATATTGTATTAACTGATCTACAATTGGGAGAGGAGCATCCACATGAAAGGCAATGAAGAATTGATCAAAACCCTTAATGATCTTTTGGCTGACGAGCTTACCGCTATTAATCAGTACATTGTGCATGGTGAAATCAATGCCAGCAATGGCTACGAAAAGCTGCACAAGCATTCGGAAAAACAGGCAATTGATGAAATGAAGCATGCGGAAAAATTGATTGAGCGCATCCTCTTTCTGGAAGGCCGGCCAATTGTCAGCAAACTTAATCAGATGAATATCGCAGTGGAAGTACCGGTACAGGTTAAGAATGATCTGGCACTTGAAATGGGTGCGATTGCTTCTTATAACAAAGCCATTAAACTTGCCGGCGATGTACTGGATTTTGCTACCAGAGATCTGCTGGAAGGTATTCTGCAGGATGAAGACCGTCACCTTGATGAGCTGGAAGAACTGCGCGACCAAATCGAACAGCTTGGTTTGCAGATTTTTCTCAGCACTCAAATGTAACTGATTATCTTAATAACTGTTCAATAAAAAAGCCGCTGCGGGCCGGGATCATCCCTCTCATCTGAAGAGGAACGAGTCTCACTGCCTGCGGCGGCTTAATATATTTATCTGATATTATTTAATCCAAGAAACCTGCCAGCTTTTGGCTGCGGCCCGGATAACGCATTTTACGTAAAGCCTTGGCTTCGATCTGACGGATACGTTCGCGGGTTATCTTAAACTCACGGCCAACTTCTTCCAACGTACGGGTGCGACCGTCATCGAGCCCGAAACGCAAGCGCAGAACTCTTTCCTCGCGAGCAGTCAGGTTTGACAGCGCGTCACAAAGCGCATCCCGGAGCAGGGAATGGGCTGCAAGTTCGTCAGGTGTCTGGGAATCTTCATCGGGAATAAAGTCACCCAGGTGGGCATCACCGTCATAACCAACCGGTTTTTCCAGTGAAACGGGATCCTGTGCTATCTTCAGCAGCTCGTCAACTTTTTCAGGTGTAACATCCAAAGCTTCCGCCAACTCCTCACGAGTCGGGTCGTGATCGAGCTTCTGGGTCAGTTCACGACGCTTCCGCATCAGTTTATTGATCTGCTCAACCATATGAACAGGAATGCGGATAGTGCGCCCCTGGTCTGCAACCGCGCGGGAAATTGCCTGCCGGATCCACCAGGTCGCATAAGTGCTGAACTTATATCCCAGGGTATAGTCAAATTTATCAACAGCCTTAAGCAGTCCTAGGTTGCCTTCTTGAATTAGATCGAGGAAACTCATGCTGCGCCCGGAATAATGCTTGGCAATGCTTACAACAAGGCGAAGGTTGGCTTCACAAAGCTGAGTGCGAGCGTCTTCGTCGCCTTCGTGCGCTGCTTTCGCCAGTTCAACTTCTTCTTCACGGGTAAGCAGGTCAACCCTGCCGATTTCTTTCAGGTACATTTGCACCGAGTCATTGATAGAAGGATCGCCCGTGGTGTAGTCCACCTCATTGGCTTTAGCATCTTTGTCGTCTGTTTTATCGGTATCTTCGGTATCTTCATCCGTTTCGGTATCTGAGTCGTTTTCAATACCTTCAACTTCCTCAAAATCGATTTCTTCATCTTCGAATTCGTCATCAATTTCAGGCTCAATATCAATTATTTTTGCTTTTTTCTTTGCCGAACGTTTGGGTGTGGTTTTTTTAATTGCACTCCGGTTTTCAGCATGAGAAATCGGGACGTCTGCATCTGATGCCGGGGTGTTGATCACATCCTGGCCCAAGCCGTGTATGGCGTCTTTCTTTTCATCTATTCCCATGTTTGTCCTCCTGATTTGCAATTCATGACCTCCTGATTGTCTTGGTAATTTTGATCGAATTATTTTGCCTTATAATGACAAACCCCCACCGGCGGTTGCTGGAGGAGGTTTGCCAGAAAGGCTTTAGCCTGTTTGGAACTTTTACTCAGCGATGACGCGGTTGGAAGCAGTCGCGGCAATACACCGGCTTTTCATTGTTCGGTTTGAACGGAACCATGGTGTCGCGGCCACACTCGGCACATACTGCCGGATGCATTTCGCGCTGGCCATAAGATGATCCGCCGCCACGCATTGCTTTTTTAGCAGCACGGCAAGCCGGGCAACGTTGCGGTTCATTTTCAAAACCCTTCTCACGGAAGAAGTCTTGCTCTTGCTCTGAGAAAACGAATGTTGATCCGCAATCCTTGCATACGATTGATTTATCCATTGTTTGATTTCCTCTTTCTTGATTACGATTTCCTATCGCAATCCCTAATGTATCGGCTGCTTCCTGTTTGTGCACGCACTGCGTGCCGGTTTAAAAAAAGACCTTTGAGACCACTAGCCTCAAAGGTCTATTGGTTGCGGAGGCAGGATTCGAACCTGCGACCTTCGGGTTATGAGCCCGACAAGCTACCAGCTGCTCCACTCCGCGGTATCACTATACTATTTTTCGCCCATTCCTTGCATTGAACTGTTTTGGTGCTCGTGGCCGGACTTGAACCGGCATGGGTTTTATCCCGACGGATTTTAAGTCCGCTGCGTCTGCCGTTCCGCCACACGAGCGTGGATCTTTTTTTGGGCGCTCATATATACTACCATGTTTCACAACTTTTGTCAAATGAATGTTTGTTCGATTTTGTCGTTATTTTAACAGAATTCAGGCGGTAAGTAAAGCCAGTCGAAGGTTGTTGTAAAAGCCGAATTTTCAGGGCTTTCCAGCTGCTCACAGCAGCGATTCACAACAGATAATTCCAGGAACAGCCTGCCCACTTTATGTTTGACTTTAAGTTTGGCTTTGATTGCGCGGCTTATCGCGTTAGTCTACAATGAAACGGCTATTGCTACAACCACAAGTTTGGCAGCCAAGCTGGATTTCAGAGAGGTGAGAAATGTTTCAGGACTTCTTTAAGGGCATTTTTGTTGGCGCCGGAGGAATTGCGCCCGGTCTTTCCGGTGGCACGCTGGCCATAATTCTGGGAATATATGAGCGCATGGTCGCGGCAGTAGGCAATATCTTTAAAACGCCTGTTAAATCGATCAAAACTTTGATTCCCATCGGAGCCGGAGCATTAATTGGCGTAGTCGGTTTCGGAACAGTCCAGACTTTTCTGCTCGACAAATACTTAATGCAGACCATGTTTTGTTTTATGGGTCTGATTATTGGATCTCTGCCGTTTCTCTTCAGGGAGGCCAATGAAAAAGAACCGTTAACGCGTGAAAACGCGGTCAGCAGAGTTATACCATTCCTGATAACCCTCGCTGTCGGCTTAATCCTGACAATTCTGGAAACACGGGAAATAAATGTTGACCCGGTTGTGGTCGCGATGAGTCCGCTGGTTTTTGGCAGACTTTTACTCGTGGGTATTCTGATTGCCGCTTCGCTGGTGATTCCTGGAGTCAGCGGCACAGTCCTGTTGGTTATGATTGGGCAGTATGGCCTCGTGCTGAACGCGGTTGCTGACCTGAGGAATATCCTAAAGCTGCCGATGGCTTCACCCGAAATGATTCAGGGGATTCTCGATAATCTGCTGGTTCTTATTCCGTTGGGGCTGGGCACTGTGCTTGGCGGCATAGCCATTTCCTATATTATCCATCAGCTGTTTCAACGTTGGCATGGCCAAACCTATGCCGGAATCCTGGGCTTTGTGATTGGGTCCATACCTGCTCTATATCCGCGCGGCACCAATGTCGGGCTTAACACTACAACACTGGTAAGCGTCGTTTTGTTACTGGCCGGAATCGCTTTGGCCTATTGGTTCAGCAATCTGGAAAACCGGCGCTAATTTCCAGACGGGTTCAAACTAATAACATTACCTGTTGTTTTGCCAAGCGGACGGCTCTGGCAGGTGAATAGCAGGATTTGCAGATTATGTTCTGCCGCGTAGCGTTCCAGCAAATCCAGTCCGGCTGCGGCGCGTTCGTCATCATATTGAATCAAAACATCGTCGAGCAACAATGGCAGGCGCTCAGCATCACCGCTGATCAGTTCGGCTACAGCCAGGCGCAGCGCCAGATAAGCCTGGTCAATAGTGCCGCCGCTGAGGTAATCATATTCATGCAGCTGGTCGGTTTGCGGATCGGGAATGGTTATCCGCAAATCGCGGTCTACTCTCATTTCAGTGTGCACACCGGCAGTAAGCTCAGCCAGCAGGTCGCCACCGCGTTGGTTCAATTGTGGTCCGAAGCTTTGCTGCAGCTCGCTGAAAGCGCTGTCATAAGTAGCGCGTGCTAATGCTAATGCGGCATATTCAGTTTGCGCTTCACGCAGTTGCTGATCAATCTTTTCCAGCTCGCGGTCGATATCTTCGGGGTTTCGCAGTTGCCCAAAACGATGTCTTAATTCAGCTTCAAGCCCTGCTGCTTCAATCGCGGCCGCCTGAGATTGCTTTTGCAATTCAGCCAGGACCGCCTGCAGTTGCTCCAGCCAATATGCATTACTGTCTTCAGGTTTCAGAATGATTTTAACTTCAATCAATCCAGTTTGCTCAAGTGAGGCAAAATAATCGTTTAGCTCGGTAAGCAGGGAAGTGGAGCCAGCCGGGAAAAAATCGGCAAGCTGTTGCCTGGTTTCGCTGGCGGTTGCCTCACCGGAGGTATCAGTTGCTTCGTCAGCGAAATTGTCTCTTTTCAGGTTTGTTTGGCGTTCGTTAATGATTGTTTCCAGGTGGTCAAGCTCAGTCAGGCGGCGACGAACTGCTGCCAGCCGTTCTTCGTCAGCTACTGCAGCTGTATTTCCAGCTGAATACAAAGGCAGCTTTTCCAGCAGGAGCAGATTCTGGCGCAGTGCTGCTTCGAGTTCTGTTTGCTCGGTGGTTGCAGCTTCCAATTCCACCGTGCGCTGGTTGATTGCAGCCGATAGTTGCTCAGCTTGTGCTTCCAGTTCTGTTTGCTTGTGCCCGGCTTGCTCAAGCCTTGATTGTTGAAAGTAGTAAACAATAAGCAACAAACCAGGCAAAATCAGTGTGTATAAAACCGGTGTGACCAGCCAACCACTGAAAATCCCGGCTATGAGCAGGATCAGGCCAAGTAATGCCGAGATCGCCAGCCGTTTGTTTTTTTTCGAAGCTGCTTTTTTTTCAGTTAGACGCTCGCTTATTGTCTCAAGCTCAGCTCGTTGATGCTCGCTTTGCGCTTGCCAGACTGCAATCTGAGCTTTACCTTCGCTGATCCGGTTACGGTGATCATATAACTCATTAAGTTCATCCCAGCCGCAATATCCATCAGCCAGTTGCAGGGAAGCACGTAATTCAATTGCCTTTTGCTCCAGACGTGACAGCTCTTGCTGGCGCTGCGTGAATTCTTCCAGTCGCAAAACCCTTTCAAGCTCTTTCGATTTTTGCAAACATTCATTTCCTGTGCTTAACGCGGTTTCGAATCTGACACGCGTTTGATCAGCAAACTGATAAGTTTGTAACAGTTCACTCCGGTTCGCTTCTTGCTCAAGCACAGACCTTCGCTCAGCGATCAGGTTTTCACGCTTTCCTTGCAGCTCAGCAATCAGGCCGCCGTTGCCTTTTTCGGCTTTGTAGTAAACCATCGCTTTGCGCAGGCGAGAATCAACTTCAGTACTGGAAACCCTTTCATCACCACTTGAAGCAAGGTTTGTCAACTTGGCCAAAGTATCTGCTTCGGAAACCACATTTGCTGATGCTGACTGGCTGATAAAAACCGTATTGTTAAATTCAGCTTCACCAACGCCAAACAGCCAGTTGCCGATTTCCTGACTACTTGGAATTGCAAGCTGTTCGCCTGTCAGATTATTGCGTAAACTGATTTGATCGAGGCGTTTTGTTTTGCCGAAACTGCGTTCCAAGCGGTAAGCGCGGCCATTGTGCGTGAAGTCAAGCCAGCCGCCCATACGTTCCTCACCCCAAGGCAAACGGAGTTTCCGCTCATTTTCAGCGATCTTGCGTGCGCTGCTGTTCAAACCATAAAACATAGCCCGAATGAATGACAGGAGAGTACTTTTACCTGATTCATTTTCGCCATAAATCAAATTGAAGCCGGGACTGAAAATAAGCTGGCGGTCGCGCAAACCGCCAAATTGTTCAATTTGCAGTTTGTCAATTTGCATTTGGCTTCACCTCCCCGGCATAAGCGGCAAGTCCAAGCTGTAATGCCCGCTTTGCCAAGGCAGCTTCTTCTGGTTCACCAGCCATTTCAGCCCGCCTGACCCGTTCGGCTGCCAGGCGCACGAAGGTGCCGCGCAGGTTGTTTTCAGCTGCAAGCATACGCAGGTCAAGTGCCGGTTCCGTCTGGTCAACTATTTCCAGATAAAACAGCTGATCATTCAGATGCTGGCGCAGCAGGATTGGATCAATACTCAGGCTGGCGTCAGGAGAGCCTTTTAGAATTATCCGCTGGCAATCGCGTTGCCAACTGTTTTCGGCTGCCTTGAGGTGATTAAGAATTATTTCAGCAAGCTCTTGATTGGTTTCGCAGCCAGTCGAGTCGACAATATGTTCGATAAATTTGCGGCCGCCGATCTGAATAAGCTCTGATTCCAGCTTGTAAGCAGTAGCGTCTGGAGCGTTGCCGCTATCCGGAAAGTTGAATTCCAGATAACGTACATTCTTAAGCCCAGTTTCATCAAAGCCGCGGCCGAGCGGACAGCCGCTGTATGCAACGTAGCCTGAGCCCATCTGGAGCAAATCTGTTGCTGTGTGCCTGTGCCCTAAAGCAGTGTAATTAATGCCGGAAACTGCAAGTTGATCCCGCTTGACAGGATTGTAATCACTGGTTTGGGCACCGCTGACCAGTTCACCATGCAATACAAGTAAATTAAGGAGAGTGTCGTCTGCAACGCTAAAGGCATCTGGCAGCAGAGGATTGGCAGCAACGGTAGCCGTAAAGCCGGCACCATAAACCCGCACAGGCAAGCTGACAGGTGAATCCGACAAATCGACAAAACTCAATTTGTCTGTGAAGCAGTGGACATTAGCCGGCCAGGTACAGGTTCTGTAGGGGGAATCGATAAAAGCCGGGTCGTGATTACCGGCTGCGATAAATATTTCAGTTTCTGGTATAGAGGCAAAGAGACCGACTACTGTATTGACAAGTTTTGTCGGAGGAAGCGGTTGGTCAAAAAGATCGCCCGCGATCAGCAACATATGAACCTGACGCACTGCACACATTCTGGTGAGTCGCCCCAGCATCTCAAGCTGTTCCGCCTGCAATACTGCTGCCTGCGTGGGAAAACTGCTGAAGCTTGAACCAAGATGCAAATCGGCGGTATGGAGAACACGGATCAATGGCATGTATTTACCTCAGTATATGTCGCTGCCTCGTTAGAAATTAACATAACTTCCATTATATCCGAGATCCTGCCCAAAAAACCTTAAATCACACACAGAGCTGTTCAAGAAAGCGGCAGGCATTGCTATAATAAACGCCAATTAATTGAAATCAGTTTAGTTTATTAAATAACCTACAAGGCAGGTTGTGATAATGAACGCTTTACTGATTGACAATGACTTGAAAACCCTGACAAAACTGGGTAATTTATTGAGCCGTGACGGACGTTTCAGTAGTATCTGGTACTGCTCGGAACCTGCAGTGGCTTTAAAGCAGGTTAAGCAGCAGCTCCCGGAAGTAATATTTTTAGCCGCTCGTTTTATTAGTTCAAGCGAAGCCAGTTCTTCTGCCAACGCTGGCGGCGGCATTGCTCTGGCAAATCAAATCCGGCGCAATTTTCCCATTGTAAACCTGATTTTTTTGGCCGCTGAAACTGGCGACGCCTACGCGGCATTCCAAAGCTATCCACTGGCATTTCTATGTAAGCCGCTGAAAATGAGCAATTTGAAGCCTGTACTCGACCGGCTTTTCTTCGTGACGTCTCTAACAAACGTGGGTGAAGCATATGCCTGCGGAGCAGTAACGTCTGTAAACGAAGCTGCTGAGAATATTTGCGGGAGAATTATCAATAATAAAGAAAATATTACAGACGGAAGCCGTATGCTGTATCCAATACATTGTTTTGGGAATTTTGAAATCAGCCAACCACATAATCCGGAGATAAAGCTGAAGCTGCCTACTCGTTTAAGTAGAGATCTGCTTGCCTTTATGATTGTAAATCTGGATCGAACAGTGTCGCGCGACGAACTCATGAGTTGCTTGTTGCCAAAACGTACTGGCGAACGGGCTGTTAACCTGTTGCACGTCAACCTGTATAAACTGCGGCGGTTTCTGGAACAAAACAGGCACATTCTTGGTGACACAGCAATCAATGAATGTTATCGCCTGCGATTGCCCATGGGTATTTGCGATTTGGCCGATTACACACGTTTCGTGCGCAGCCAAATCAAAGTATCGGCTAAGACTATCAAAGAAGCTGAATTTTATGCTTCTCTTTGGCGTGGAACTTGTTTTGCTCCTGAGAATTACCCTTGGAGTGATGATTTGCAGACGGAACTTGAGGTCGCACAGGAAAATCTACTCCTCAAGATTGCAGACTACCGCTGGCAGCAAAATGAGCCGCGACAGAGCGAAGCCGCGCTTAAATCTTTAATCCAGCTGAATCCACTTTCGGAAGACGGCCACTGCAATTTGCTTGATCAATATTTACAGCGGCAGGAACGGCGCAAGTATATCCGCGAATTTGAAGAATATCAGAAAATAATGCGCGAAGAACTCGACATTAATGTGGACGGGCGTTATCAGGAAGCGTATCAGCGGCTGATCTGTTCGTGAAATAGAAAAAGGGCGGTCATGCTGCACATTGTCATACCGCCCTTTTCAGGTAACGTATCAGATAATTTAATTGTTGTTCTTCCCGGATTTTGTTTACTTGACGTTATAATATTTCTCTTCCCAAGTAGCATCGCCTCTGCTGACGTCCCATTTACCGAAAGAACCACCGTAGGCGTAAATTTCGAAGCTGTACTTAACTCCCTTATTCCAGGCCTCGCCCTGGTACATCGGCTTTGAATCATCCCACTTGAAATCGATCTTCTGCACAAAGGTATTAGAATTGCCCGATTTGGCAATCACGCTGTTGGCTGCTTGGTTCATTGAAATCATTTTTGGCAGGGCAGCAGCGTATTTATCCCAGTCGTTGTCGTTGCCGACATCCCATTTTACAAAAGCTCTGGTTCTGGCATTAAGTTCAAAAACTACTCTGCTGCCGTTCTTTACCGCTTCGCCCTTATACAATGGATTGCTCTCGTCATAGGTATACTCAATTTTTTCAATGATACCGGTCTTGTGGGCACTGACGCCGAATTTGCTGATCACCATGTTGCGTGCTTCACTCGCTGTAAGCCTTGTTATTCTCTGAGCTTGCGAGCCAGATGTTTCACCGCTGGAAGATGTCGATTTTTGTGTACTGGTTGATGTTGTTTCTTTTCTGCTTGTTGCAGTAGTTTCCTCATCATCGTCGCGCTCAGACTGTATGGTGGTCGGCCGGGTTGTTACTTCCGTCATCCCGGTTGTCGGGCTTGTTGAGGGTACAGTTGTTGGGGCGACAGGCCTGTCGTCATCGTCATCGTTATCGTCATAGTCATCAGATTCATATCCAACAATCGCGCCGCTGCGGGCATCGATTTTGTGTTCGTATTCAAGCCCGTTGAAGTTGAATTCTACCTCGTATAGGAATTTGCCTTCAGCGAAGTCCAGTTCCGACTCAAGTTCGCGCACAGAACTGCGCTCGGCGCCGACGTGAGCTAAGGCTATGTCGGCCGCTTTATCGACACCAATGTAGGCGCCGGCGTTTGCTTTGCCGCTGGCAGACATGCCAGGCAATTCAGGCTTTCTGGCTTCCACCAGTAGATTCAACTCATGAATCGAAAGCTTTGCCAGCTCCTCAAACGAATAAGACTCATCTGTCTTTATCAGCTGACGGATAATATTGGCTTTGCCATGGGTTATTCCATAAGTTGCAGCGAGTTCATCGAGATCATCGTCGGCTTTGAGATTCTGGCTCATTACAGCCCCATTGACAGCGCTGGCGCGAAGCAAACCGGAAATTTCATTGCGCAGTTTGGCTTGTAAAGCCGAGCCCTTGCTGCTATTGCGATTTTCAACGCTGATCAGAATTGAATTCTCATTGTTATCAATATAACCGTTCTTAAGCATTGAACCGATTAAAGCGTTAACAGCCACCTCCAAGTCTGTATTCTTGAAGTTCATGTCACCAACCACTTGTTTGCCTTCAGGGTTAAGCGCATTAACTGCCAGGACTTTTTCATTCCTATTGACCTTCAGCTCCAGGCTGGGGTTAACATCGAAAGAAACAAGGGAATCGACAGCGCGTGCTCCATATATGGAATAACTGGCCACACCTGCGATTACAAATACAAATACGGCGGCCGCAGCTGCTGCGGACCGTAACCAACGCGGTCTGTTTCTTTTATTTGGATTCATCTCTATCACCTTTCCTCTAGCTTTATCACTATCGGAGAGGATCGAATTAAGGACGTCCGGAACTGCGTGTTCAACAGCATTTCGGATTTTTTGGTTTATCTCTGCATGTTTCATTATTGTTCTCCCTCCGTTAGTAATTGTTTCAGTTTCTTAATTGCCCGACTGTATTTTGAAATAACAGTTGATAGTGGCAGAGCAAGCACTTCTGCAAGTTCCCTGTGCTTGAAGCCGGAAACTGCGTGAAGCATAACAATTTGGCGTTCTTCATCTGTCAGCTGCCCAATGCAATTTTCCAGAACCAGACGATCTTCAGGAGTCAGGTTCGGCAACATAGTGAGTGAATCTTTCCACTCTTCAGGCGGCAAATCGACTGTTTTCTGACGCTCGCGAATTTTCATCAGACTCAGGTTTCGTGTTATCGTCAGAATCCAGGCAAGCGGTTTGCCCTTGCTGCTGTATTGCCCTGCCGCCGAGTAGATCTGCAGATAAGTATCGTGCAAAACATCCTCGGCATCAGCCGCGTTTTTCAAAATCGAAAGAGCTAATCCGAAAACCGGGATCTTTGTTAAACCATAAATTTCTGCAAGCGCGTTTTTGTCTTGGCGAGCCATACGGTCCATATAAAGATCCAGCAATTCATTGTCCGGTTCTTCGGAAGCTTGATTAATTGACGTCAAAAAAACTAAACTCATCTTTTGCTCCTTCTATGTAATTAATGCACCAGCACCCTGTTTTATTGCATAAAAAATAAATCTTTGTCGAAATGACAAGTACCAGAAATAATAATCCCTGGTACTTGTATAGTTTGGACATATGATGACAAAGTTGAAAGTAATTCACTTAATTAATCAACATTTATCAGTAAATTTTACCAAAAGACAAACTGATCTGCCGGTTTTTTAGTTACGTGTTTAGTCATCAGCTTTAGCAGCTGCAACATGCACTGTAAAACCAGTATGGCAATTCAGAACGTAGCGGGCTTGAACAGTCGAACCTGTGATCCGTAAAAAAGCAGGCACAAGCAAAACAATTAATAGCAGGATCACGAAGAAAGCAAAGTGTTTGTCAGACATAAATTATTTACCTTCCTGTTGTTGGGCCTAAGCATCGCTTTGCCGGGCACTTATTGTGATTAAGAATTGGTATGTGTTAGAGGTTGGACTCAGCTCAGCTTCTGCCGGAAGCGCAACATTAAGCATATAGTCATGAAGCGTTGCTGTTGTGCCCAATGGTGATTTGGCTTCAAACCGACCATCCTGAGACTTTGGGCAAAGTATCCAGTCACCGTTATCATCGAGCCAATACAGATTTGTAATTAACTCTGAAGGCTGCGGCCCTTCAGGTTCAACAGCAATTAGATAATCACATACCACTTCACTTATTTCTCCCGAATCTGAACTGTTGGCGACACTGAATTTAAAATCAAGGCTTGTCCCTGGTTCCAGAGTACCCAGGTCAGCATAAGCCTGCTGCGCCAATAAACGGATCTGCGGCCGGGCAACCCGCGCCTGGTCAACAGCCGAAACCCTTCGATAATAACGAGCCTCGGTTACAGTGACCGTGATCCCTGAAATCAAAATAAAAATGATCAAGATGGCTTCAAAGATAGCAATCCGTTTGGTTTGAATCATATTGCCGACGCCTCCCGGAAATTCGAGATGTTTAGCAAAGCAAAAGCTACTGAAAACTGTTCAGGAGATTGTAACCTGCTTCTGTGAATCAATAATGAATCATTTTCCGATTCAGATTCATTTCATTTGCTTCTGTTAGGGTATGGCAAATCGTTTCAGGAGGTCCGGTCATGGGATCAGAAAGCTCAGGTCAAACCCGCGTAAATAGAGTCTCTGCAGCCTTTAGTTGGCTGCTTTTCGTCCTGCTAGTACCGATCATGCTGTTAAGCTTGAGCATTGTCATTCAGGCAATTCGTTTGCCCGATCAACTGCCGGTCATTTTTGGTTATAAGGCATTAATTCTAATGCCGTCAGGCAACAATTCCGACCGGGCGCTGGGATTAATCAAGACAATTGAGCCAACCGCTTTGGCAGTTGATGACTGGGTGGCGTATCGCGAAAACAATGCTTTTTATGTTGAACAAATCGCAGAAATTCAGGCTGTTAACAATGGCTACAGCATGCGGACCAAGTCAACTGCCAATGAGCAGACAAAGCCAATACTGGTTGCCAAGGGACAGGTGGAAGGCCTTCTGATTCAAAGAATCCCCCGGTTAGGCAGTCTGGCGCTGTTTCTGCAAACGCCGATTGGCATGCTGCTTTGCTTTTTCCTGCCCTGCCTGTTGCTCTTATTACCAACGGCAAATTTCCGCAGGCAGAAGCAGACAGCTTGATGCTTGTATTAAACGCAAGTGAAAGGAGGTGGGCGATGTTGTTTGGCTTTCCTTGATCAGTTGCCGGAGGCAAATTACAAAGACTGAGAATTTACAATTTGGAACAACTTGGAAAATTTCTACACTATGGAGGAGCAAATGACCAATAAAAAAGCTTTTAGAACCCCGTTGATTCTGCTGATTGCCGCGATTATGACGCTTTCTCTTGCATCAGGCACGATGGCCAAATATATGCAGACCGTAAGAAGTGTCGATACTGCCCGGGTTGCCCAGTTTCAAGTGGATGTGTCATCAAATGACGCTCGTAATGGCGTTGACGACCAGACAAACTGGACGACTGAAGCAGCACTGGTCAACCTGTTGAGCACAACAAATGATGATACTGGCATTTACAATGAAAGCGAAACAGACTTTGACCGCAACGGTGGCATCAAGCTGGTGGCACCAGGAAGCACAGGCAGCTTCCAGATCAACGTCAACAATAAAAGTGAAGTCGCTGTAAAAACAAGCTTCGATTTCAGCGAAACTTTTGTTGACGGCCAGAAAATCCCGTTGGTTTATACCTTTGCCGGCAAAAATTACTCCAGCTACGGCGAAGAAAATAGTGTCGTTGGAGGACAATTAATTAGCGGTTCTTTGGCTGATTTAGGCGATGCTATTGCAGCCGCAATCGGTGAAATCAAAGCCAGCAACGGCACTGCTGCAGTTACCGCTCCTGTGCAGAATATTAGCTGGAGTTGGGCATTTACCGGCAGCGACCTGCAAACTGATCTTAAAGACACAGCTTTAGCAGTTGATTCAGATCCTGATACTCTTGGCCAACCTACCATCACACTCGCTGTCACTTGTACAGTTGAACAACTAGATACTTTTACTGATACCGAAGCCTGATTGCAAACTCTTGCCCGCAAAATTCCCGCTGCTGTACCGTTGTGTATGGCAGCGGGAGTTTCAGCTTCAAAGCTCCTGAAAAAATGAGGAACAATGAATTGACGGAAAAAACATCAGTGCGAACCCGCCTCTTTTCCTGCTTGAGCGTGATTATCAGTATCTGCCTGATTCTGATCTTGGCTTTTAATCTGTATTTTCCGCTGGCTCGCAGAATCAGTGGCCAGGACTACCCGAGTCTGTTTGGCTGGCGTCAGGCGGTTGTACTCACCAGCAGTATGCTGCCAACCTTAGCCGCCGGCGACTTGATTCTTATCCACGAGGCTGCAAGCTACGAGCCCGGTGATATTTTGACTTATCAAACAGAGGGCAGCCTTATAACCCATCGCTTACAGGCAGTAGATCCTGCCGGCTTCGTCCTGCAGGGGGATGCCAATCTCTCAGCCGATCGACCCGTTCAACCGCAACAGATTCTGGGGAGAATGGTCTTGCGGATACCAGCTATAGGTCAGCCGGGGAAATGGCTGCGCTCACTCCTGAAAACGCTTGACAGATAATCCTGTCGGCGCAACAATCGAGCAATAAAGGGGAGCGAGCATGATGAACGAAAAACAAAACGCGTATAAACTCTTGGTAATCGAATCAGCTGAACAGATTGCCAGGCTGGCTGCACTGGCAAATGAAATCTGGACAGAGCATTACGCAGGCATAATTGGTTCCGAGCAAACCAGATATATGCTGGATAATTTCCAAAGCAGCGACGCTATAACAACTGATATCAGGGATAAAGGTTACCGTTATACAGTCGCGGAGATTGACGGACGTTGGCTGGGGTACTCCGCTACAGTTTTACACTCTGAGGATGTACTTTTTTTGAGCAAACTCTATGTACATAAAGCCAGTCGCGGCTTAGGAATTGGCCGTGTTTTATTTGCTGACGCTGCCGACCAGGCCCGGAGGGCAGGCTGCATTAGCATCGAATTGACAGTTAACCGCCACAATAAAGACAGCGTTGCTGTCTATAAGCACTTGGGCTGCAAACTTTTGCGTGAACAGCGGGTGGATATCGGGCAAGGTTTCTTTATGGACGATTTTGTTTTCAGATGTCCGCTTAACTAGCGCCCGATAACTAGCGATCAGTTACGGCAGACTGCGGAATCCGGCGTTATCATATGGTACAATAAACCGGATTAAATCGCTGTTGCTAACTGAAAGCGAGGTTACTAGATGATTAAAATTTCACATAATGGAGTATATCTTTACAACAACAGAGCATTAATCCCTGATATTGACCTGAACGAAGCTTGTTTCAAGGATGAAGCAGTTCGCCAGGGACAGCCGGTGCCGGGATCAGATTTCCGGCTCGACAGGGAAAGTGCACGTAAAGCGACAATTACCGCTGGCATCCTTGATGCTCATGACAGTTCCAAGGATCCCAACAAACGTAAGATTAAATTTGATTCGCTTGTTTCGCACGACATAACCTATGTTGGTATTGTTCAGACTGCTCGTGCCAGCGGTCTGGAGCGCTTCCCAGTACCATATGTGCTGACCAATTGCCACAACAGCCTTTGTGCTGTTGGCGGAACGATCAATGAAGATGACCACCGTTTCGGTCTTTCTGCCGCCAAAAAATACGGTGGAATATATGTGCCGGCACATCTGGCGGTTATCCACTCCTACGAACGCGAAACCATGGCCGCCTGCGGCCGCATGATTCTGGGTTCTGACAGCCATACGCGCTACGGAGCCTTAGGAACGCTGGCGATTGGTGAAGGCGGCCCGGAAATTGTTAAGCAGTTGCTTGAAAATACTTATGACATTGATGACCCTGAAGTTGTTCTGATTTATCTGGAAGGTGAAACCCAGCCGGGCGTAGGTCCGCATGACGTGGCACTTGCTATGATCGGTGCGCTATTCCCTGATGGCTTTGCGAAAAACAAAATTCTGGAATTCGCCGGTCCCGGGATTGCCGGACTTTCAATTGACTTTCGTAACGGCATCGATGTCATGACCACGGAAACCACGTGTCTTTCTTCAATCTGGGAGACTGATGACAAGGTTCGTGAGTTTATGGAAATTCACTGGCGCCCCGAGGATTACGTTGAGCTCAAAGCTGGTCCGGTCGCGTACTATGACAGCCTGGTCCGGATCGATCTAAGCAAAATCGAACCGATGATTGCGCTGCCTTTCCATCCCGCTAATGTCTATACAATAAAAGACGTCATCGCTAACCCGCACGATATCTTTGCCACTGTCGAAGCAGAAGCCAGACGTCAGTTTGACCCGAAGTTGAAATTCGATCTGCAAAGCAAGATTATTGACGGCAAGATCATGGTCGATCAAGGGATTATCGCTGGCTGTGCCGGCGGCACCTACGAAAATATTTGTGCCGCTTCGCGAATTCTGTCTGATCGTTCCACCGGTGTTGATGCTTTCAGCTTAAGTGTTTACCCGCAAAGTCAGCCGGTTAACCTCGAGCTCACGCGCAACGGGGTCGCAGCTGACCTGATGAGTATCGGCGCTACCATGCGCACTGCTTTCTGCGGACCTTGCTTTGGTGCGGGCGATGTGCCCAGCCACGGAGCTTTCTCGATTCGCCATACTACCCGCAATTTCCCCAACCGTGAAGGCAGCAACCCTCAGCAGGGGCAGATTGTCGGCGTCGCTCTTATGGATGCCCGTTCCATCGCAGCCACAGCTGCTAATAAAGGCGAGTTGACACCAGCAACTGAGTGCGGCTTCCCTGAAGGTAATTACCCGACATATCACTACGATGCCGGGGTTTATCAAAAACGTGTTTATAATGGCTTTAATAAACCGCAGCCTGAAGAAAAACTGGTGTATGGTCCGAATATTGCTGACTGGCCGACCATGCATCCTCTTTCAGAGAACATTCTGCTGCAACTTGCCAGTGTGATTCAGGATCCTGTTACTTCAACCGATGAGTTGATCCCATCGGGAGAAACTTCCTCCTACCGCTCCAATCCTTTAAGGTTGGCAGAATTCACTCTCGGCCGCCGCGATCCAAATTATGTCCCGGCAGCAAAAGCAACAGCAGCACTTGAACAAGAACGCCTTGCTGCCTTGGCAGCAGATCAAACGTCGGCGGCAACGGCTCTGCCGGTAAAAGCGCTTGAAGCTTTGACGGTGGTACTGGGTGATAAGGCCAAAGCACAAGAACTGTTGTCTGAAACCGCAATTGGGTCCGTAATTTTTGCCCGCAAACCGGGTGATGGCTCTGCTCGTGAACAAGCTGCTTCCAGCCAGCGCGTGCTCGGCGGCATGGCAAACATTGCCTATGAATACGCGACACAACGTTATCGCAGCAACTGCATAAACTGGGGCATGATTCCATTCACGATTGATGCCAATACGGAATTTAACTGGTCGGTGGGCAGTTTCATTTTCGTGCCGAATGTTCGTCAGCGGATCGCTGCTGGTGAGCGTGAATTCCCAGCCAGCGTGATTACTGATGGTCAAGTACATGAAATTGTGCTTAAACTGCACGCTCTGACCAGTCAGGAACGCAGCATCATCCTCAATGGCAGCCTGATCAACGATTATGCTCAGCGCGCCAAGAACAAACAAGAAAGCTGAAGATGGGTAAATTTACTGGCTGGCTGATTGCGACCGATCTTGACGGCACTCTAATTGCTGACGACCAAAAGGTTTCTCAGAAAAATATTGATGCGATTCATTATTTTCAGGAGGAAGGCGGCTTCTTTACGATCGCTACCGGCAGGTCTTTGGCAATGTGCACCGATTACCTGCGAAAGGTGCCGATAAATGCTCCCGCCATCCTGATTAACGGAACGCTGCTTTACGACACGAAGCTTATGAAACCAGTATTCCAGCATGGTCTGGACCGCAAAATCGCGACACAGATGCTGGATGCGATTAACTTGCAGTTTCCGGATGTTTGCGCCCAGATTCACTGTGACGGCCCGATAGCCATCGTCAGCCCTTATTCCTGTAAAGATCAGTTTCTGGAGCAGGCCGACTTGCCCCGCCGGCAAACAGAGGCTGCTGCCGTGCCGGAACCATGGTACAAAATTATGTTTTACTCAACCGCCGAACGCCTGAGCGTGGTGGAAAAGTACGTGGCCGAAAATGTCAGTAGTTCTTTAATCAGCCATTTCGACATAATGTACTCGGCACCATATTATTTGGAAATGATGCCTGCCGGAACGACGAAGGGCAGCGGCTTACTGCATCTGGCGGAAATTCTTGGGGTTCCTGCTTCGCAGACTGTAGGTATCGGAGATTATTATAATGATGCTGACATGATCCGGATGGCCGGACTCGGTGTGGCAGTTGCCAATGCCCCGCAAGCGATCCGCGATCTGGCCCAGGTTGTGGTGGGAAGCAACAATGATGGCGCCATTGCTGATTTGATTACTTATATTGAGACAATGCTGCTTGCACCGGAAGATTAAAGCCTTTTGAACTTATCTGACTTGAAGCGCTCGCTTAATTGAGAATTAAGCGGGCGTTTTTTTGAGTAAATTTGCTGACAAAACCAACTTCAGCGTGCACGTTCACTTTGCGTGTAAACGTTTGCTTGCCAAGGCTGGAAATTGGCTATACATATGTCAGTATCAGTTTCGAAGGTCTTATATAAGGTTAATTCACCAGTAAAGTGGATTGCAAACGTTTACCGAATTGAGTCATTTTTTAACTAAAAAACCGCTAGAATGCGGAAAAAACCGGATCAATTCAGCAGTTTCTTGAGAATCAGCTGACGAAACCTGGATTTATCGTTTTCTTTGTCAATTCACGAATAGTGCGATCTGAAGTATAATAAAGGATGCAGATCCCAAAACGCTGTGTCCTGACCGATAACTCTGAGTATAAACTTGAAATTGACCGGGCAGGATCAGTGATTAAGCATATCCAGGAGGTACAATTTGTTTAAGATTGTTCGAAAGCAAGTCTTGAATCCAAGCGTCACGCTGATGGACATTGATGCACCTGCTATTGCCGCTAAGGCAGAGCCGGGTCAGTTCATAATTTTGCGTGTAAATGATGAAGGTGAACGTATACCGCTTACCATAGCCGATTATGATCGTGAAAAAGGCACCATCACAATTATTTATCAGATTGTCGGCAAAACTACCAGTCTTCTGAATGAACTTAATGAAGGCGATGCTTTGCTCGACTTTGTCGGGCCGCTTGGCACTGCTTCACATCTGGAAGGTTATAAACACGTAGCCGTAATCGGCGGCGGACTCGGTACAGCTATAGCCTGGCCGCAAGCAAAAAAGCTTAAATCACTGGGCACCAAAGTTGATATGATCGTAGGCTTCCGCAGTAAGGATATTATTATTCTTGAAGATGAATTTAAAAAAGCCAGTGACTTGCTGATGGTTATGACCGACGATGGCTCCAATGGTAATAAAGGCTTTGTCACCGATGCTTTGAAGTCACGGATCGATAGTGGAATCAAATACGACCTGGTAATCGCGATTGGCCCGCTGATCATGATGAAGGTTGTATCCAATCTGACTCGTGAATATGGTATTAAAACACTCGTCAGCATGAACCCCGTAATGATTGACGGTACCGGCATGTGCGGCGGTTGCCGTCTGACTGTTGGCGGCAAAACCAAATTTGCCTGTGTGGACGGTCCGGATTTTGACGGCCATGAAGTTGATTTTGATGAAGCCATGCGCCGTGCCTCAATGTATAAACCCTCTGAAGCACTTTCAATGGAACAGCATCGCTGCCGTGTCACCGGAGAGGAGCGTAAATAATGGCGAGAAATATGTCGAAAACCAAAGTGCCAATGCCTGAACAGGATCCGGAGATCCGTAACCATAACTTTGCCGAAGTCGCTTTTGGCTACGATCAGGATCAGGCTTGCGAAGAGGCAGCCCGGTGCCTGCAGTGCAAGCATAAACCGTGCGTGAGCGGCTGCCCTGTTAACGTCGCGATTCCTGAGTTTATTCAGCATATCGCCGACAAGAATTTTGAAGAAGCCTACCAGAAAATCGTTGAAACCAATAACTTGCCTGCTGTCTGCGGCCGCGTTTGCCCGCAGGAGAGCCAATGCGAGCAGCTTTGCGTTCGCGGCATCAAGGGCGAACCAGTCGCGATCGGACGTTTGGAACGCTTCGCCGCCGATTTCCATATGGCGATGATGCAGGCGGAAGAGCAAAAGGCAGGTGCCTGCTCAGTTTTGCGCCCGCGTCCTGACGGGGCAAAAGTAGCTGTTGTCGGCTCCGGCCCTGCCAGTCTTACCTGTGCGGTAGATCTGGCTAAGCTGGGTTATCAGGTAACAGTTTTTGAAGCCTTCCATGTGGCGGGTGGCGTGCTTATGTATGGCATTCCTGAATTCCGTCTGCCCAAAGCAATAGTGCAGAGAGAAATCGACACCTTGCGTCAATACGGTGTAAAAATTGAGACCAACATGGTAATCGGCCGCGTCGCTTCCCTGGATGAACTTTTCGCAAAAGGCTTCGAAGCAGTGTTTATCGGCACTGGTGCCGGCCTGCCCATGTTCATGAATATCCCAGGTGAGAACCTAAATGGCGTTTACTCTTCAAACGAGTTTCTGACTCGTGTAAACCTGATGAAAGCCTATAAGTTCCCCGACGTGGACACCCCGGTTAAAGTCGGCAACAGCGTAGCAGTTGTCGGCGGCGGCAACGTCGCCATGGATGCTGCCCGCAGTGCTAAGCGCCTGGGCGCTGAGCACGTGTACATTGTCTATCGTCGTTCTGAGGCTGAAATGCCTGCCCGTCTGGAAGAGGTTCACCACGCCAAAGAAGAGGGAATTGAGTTCCGTCTGCTAACTAACCCAACCCAGATTCTGGGCACGCCTGAAGGCTGGGTAAAGGGCATCGAATGCATTGAAATGGAACTTGGTGAACCGGATGCTTCCGGCCGGCGCCGCCCTGTGCCGAAAGCAGGCTCAGAATTCGTGCTTGACGTTGAAACAGTGATTATGTCGATCGGAACCAGCCCCAATCCGCTGATTAAGCAAACCACACCCGGTCTTGAAACCCAGAAGTGGGGAGGTATTGTGGCGGATGAAGAAACAATGGCCACCAGCCGTCCCGGCGTTTTTGCCGGTGGCGACGCTGTAACCGGTTCTGCTACAGTAATTCTGGCAATGGGTGCTGGCAAAAAAGCCGCAGAAGCTATAGATGAGTATCTGCGCGAGAAAAAAGGCGAAGTTACTGGCGAAGAATAAAAAGATCAAAGAAAATAAACTCAACTTAGGATGAAGAAGGGGCTGTCTCAAAAGGAAGATCAGAAATGATTTCCAGATGAGACAATCCCCTTTATTTTTAAAAGCGCAGTAGATGCCAAGATAGACTGCACATTGACTGATTGTGACCTTTCAGAAAAGAGTAATTAGCGGCTGTTCTTGACCATTTGGTTCATCTTGTAATAGAGCACGATAGCAACTAACTCTGCTGTGAAAGTTAGTGCAATAATTAATCCAGTTTGGTTGAGATCGTAAAAAAGGCCAATTAATGCCGCCCCACCCAGAAGGGCCAAACCGTAAGCTGTATTGAAAACTCCGTAGCCAGTGCCGCGCTTGTGAAACGGCGTAATATCGGCTATGGCGGAACGCATTATGGTTTCATGGGTGCCCATCACCATTCCGAAGATCATCATGCCAATAATAATCAAGGTTGTGGTATGGCTTGATAAAACGGTGCTCTTTGCCGGATTTCTTAAGGATTTACCGATTCTTTCAGTTAGGATCAATACCACGAGGATATTCCAGTTTGTCGTGAGCCCAATAAGGGGAACTACCAGCAACATGCCATAACCAACAAACATAAAAACCCAATGTTTGCCGCTTTTATCTGACAGGACACCCGCAAGGAGCCTGAGAGCATAGCCTAGAAATTCACCTATGCCAAATACGAGACCGACCTTGGCGGCATTAATTCCCAGTTGGTGTCTATCATATGCTCAATTCATTTTACTTCCTTAAAAAATGAAAATGTATTAATCTTCGCTAAGAAGCTGTTAATATGTTATCAATACTATTAATTAATTACTTTAGGAGGAATTGCCGATGCGCTATATCCGTTGTAAATCCGGTGGTCAGATAATCTTTGCCGAGGTGCTGGCTGACGGCTTTCTGCAGCCGCTTGACGCCGCTCCCTATGCCGGCGGTAAACCTGTTGGCGGTACTATTGAACGTTCACACGTTACTTTACTGGCTCCATGTGAGCCGACCAAGGTTGTCGCTATAGGCAAAAACTATCATGATCATATTAAGGAATTTGATGGTCAAGTGCCGGAATCCCCAATAATTTTTATTAAAGCCAACAGTTCTATCAACAACCCGGACGGGATTATCGAACTGCCGCCGCAAAGTGTTTCCCAGCGCATTGATTATGAAGGCGAGCTGGCTGTCGTGATCGGCCGCACCACGAGCCGGGTTAATGCAGCTGATGCCCTGAATTATGTCTTTGGCTATACAATTTTGAACGATGTTACTGCTCGTGATGTCCAGAAATCGGACGGACAGTGGGCAAGGGCTAAGAGCATGGACACTTTCTGTCCGATTGGCCCCGAGATTGTTACTGGCAACTTTGACCCTGACCGGGTTGGAATCCGTACTCGGCTTAATGGTGAGACAGTTCAGGAGAGCAATACTGAATTGCTGATCTGGAAAACAGCCGCGTTGCTTGAGTTTATCAGCGAAACAATAACCTTGTATCCCGGCGATATAGTCGCTACGGGTACGCCGGCAGGTGTTGGCCCAATGAAAGACGGCGATATTGTCGAAGTTGAAGTAGACGGAATTGGTGTATTGCGCAACACTGTAAAAGCGCGATAAAGCTATTTTTGTAACAGATGCACGTCAAATCCGCTTTCAATGTGCTAGAATTAATTTAATATAACGTTTAGTTCTTAAAAAAATGCAAGAACAAGCGGAATAAAAGTGTTGATTCTAAAAAATGTCGGTTACCGGCAATTAAGGCAGGAGGTCTACTTATGATGTCAAAACTTGATGAAGTCATGGGAGCCATTAGCGGAAGAAACCGTAAACACGCTCAGAAGAAAGCCGCGGCAGGCATGGGCCTTGGATTGGCCCTTGGCGCCTTAGCGGGGTTGTTGTTTGCGCCGAAATCGGGAAAAGAGACCCGCGCGGATATTGGCCGTGCTGCGGAACAAGGCGCAAAAGTTGTCAAGGAGAAAACAGTTCAGGGCGCGCATATCGTAAGCGAAACCGCACAGGATGTTGCTCAGTTGGCAAAAGATAAAGCGAGCAACTTGAAGCGAAAAATTAAAAAAGGCGCAAACAAAGCAGTTGATACAATCGAAGATATTGCTGAAGATGCTGCCGATGCTGTAAATGAAGACTTTGAAATGGCAGTCGAATGTGAAGATCCTCATGTTGAAACCGCTGAATTCAATTAACCTGAGTCGGTTCGCGCATGTGTAACCGCCTTAACGGCAATTGGCAAGAGGTGATAACATGGAGATTACCATTGATTTAATGGATCTGATGCTGGGTTTGCTGGCTCTGGCTGGAATTGTGCTGATTATTTATCTGATCGTGACTTTCGCGCGTTTGCAACAGACGCTCAAGGAAGCGAACCGGATGATTTCTGATCTGCGCGGCCCGGTAAATGATACAGTCCGCAAGCTGCCTGCGCTGATGGATCAAGTCAGCGAAATTGGCGCTAATGTCGAACAGCTGACCGTTTCCATTAATGAAGACGTTCCAGGCATGTTGGAAGATGTTCATCAAGTAACATCAACAGCACGCGAAAGCGTTGATGCGGTTGGCGGCGTTGTAACCGAGGTTGGCAACGGAATTACGAATTTGTTTTCGTCGGCAGGCACTCATTCAAGCAGCCTGGGAGCTGCGGTCGGAGTTGTCAGCGAAATTGTCCAACTGGTCAGCCTGTTCAGGACGCCAAAGAAAAAGAGCATTTTCGGCAAACGTTCCAAGCGCCGGCGCTGACCGTTTGTTATCAGGCTCATTTGAAGTTGAATCTCACAGCTGATATGCATTACAGAAAACCGGGCGTCAGGACGTGAAAAACGTCTGGCGCCCTTTCTGTAATGCAGTTGTGATATTAGAAATTATCTTGCATTGGAGAGTCTATGCTTGATGTCGTGATAATCGGCTCAGGAATTATCGGTGCGGCGATAGCACGGGAGCTAGCCCGATTTGAATTGAATATCGCTGTCCTTGACCGGGCGTCGGATGTAGCCGAAGGAACTACAAAAGCTAACAGTGCAATTGTGCATGCTGGTTTTGATGCTTTGCCAGGATCCCTTAAAGCCAGGTACAATATCGCCGGCAGCAACATGTTTGCTGCCTGGAGTCAGGAACTTGACAGCCCCTATAAGCGCAACACCTCGCTGGTTCTGGCATTTAATCCAGCAGAAGAACTGGCGCTGGAGGAATTAATAGCTCGTGGAAGAATTAATGGGGTTTCAGGTTTACGATTGATCGAACGGGCTGAAATTTTGCAGCGTGAACCTGCGCTTAATCCGCTGGTAACCAAAGCTTTATTAGCTGAAACGGGTGCCATCTGCAGCCCTTATGAATTAACCATCCGGCTTTGTGAGCAAGCAGCAGCTAATGGCGTTGATTTTCGGCTTAACTGCCGGGTTGACCGGGTGCAACGGTGTACAGACAACAAAAAAAATACTGCTGCCGGCAGTATGCAGCCTTATTTTCTGTTGACAACAAATCAAGGCCCGATTGAGGCTCAGACTGTCGTTAATGCTGCCGGTGTTTTTGCTGATATCTTCAACAACCAGGTCAGTGCAGATCATTTCACTATCACCCCCAACCGCGGCGAATACCTGATGCTGGATAAAGCTTTAGGACCTGTTATCCGGGCAACGGTTTTTCAAACGCCAACCACCGAAAGCAAAGGCGTACTGATTACTCCTACTGTAGAAGGAACTTTCCTGATCGGTCCGAATTCCAGGAGTATTGAGGACAAAGATGACCTTAGCACTACTGCAACAGGCTTAATCGAAATAACCCGCAAAGCGCAGCGCAGCTGGCCGGAACTGCCACTTGAGCAGACTATAACCAGCTTTGCCGGCCTTAGGGCCCGCAGCGACCGCCGCGATTTTATCATTGGTGAAGCGGTTGACTGTCCCGGCTTTTTCAATGCAGCAGGAATGGAATCACCCGGGCTTTCAGCGGCACCGGCTGTTGCTTTGGAGTTAAGCTCGCAAATATCAGCCAAGCTAAACGCCAGACCAAAAATTAATTACTTGCCGGTTCCAACCCATCTCTCGGCTTTGCGCACAATGAACACTGCCGAAAGGGCAGCGGCCGCCGCAGCAGACCCTGCTTATGGCAATATTATTTGCCGCTGTGAAACAGTAAGCGAAGCTGAAATCCGGGCCGCGATTCGCCGCAAACCCGGCGCTCATACTGTAGACGCGATCAAGCGCCGTACACGTGCAGGTATGGGGCGCTGTCAAGGCTCATTCTGCCTGCCCCGGGTTGTTGCTATATTGGCAGAAGAATTGGGAATCCCATTAACCAAAGTAACAAAGAGAGGCAATGATTCTTATATTCTGACCGGTACGCTGCAAGACGCTCAGCGCGATTTGGAGGGAGCAGAGAGCTGATGACTACTGAAGCTGTTGATGTCCTTGTTATCGGCGGCGGCCCTGCAGGACTCGCCGCGGCTTTGGCAGCCCGGGCAAATGGCGCGCACCGGGTGCTGATTATTGAACGCGAAATTGCCTTAGGCGGCATACTTCGACAATGTATTCATACTGGTTTTGGCCTGAAGCGCTTTCAGGCTGAGCTTACCGGCCCCGAATACGCACAACGTGATGTTGATCGCCTTGAGGAAGCTGGGGTTGAGTGGCGCTGCGCCACAATGGCACTATCGATTACCCCGGCGCTTCAGGTAGAAACAATCAGTTCGCGCGCTGGTTTGCGCCTGATTCAAGCTGGCAGTATTGTACTGGCAATGGGCTGCCGCGAACGGCCTTTCGGTGCTCTGGCTATTGCCGGAAATCGGCCAGCCGGGGTAATTACTGCCGGTACCGCGCAGCGGCTGGTTAATCTGGAAGGTTATATGCCTGGCCGCCGGATTGTAATTCTTGGCTCAGGCGATGTTGGCCTTATTATGGCTCGGCGCCTGGCCAGCGAGGGTGCTCAGGTTTTGGCCTGCGTTGAAATTATGCCCTGTTCCAGCGGCTTGCGGCGCAACATTGTACAGTGTCTGGATGACTTTAATATTCCGCTTTTGTTATCACATACAGTTGTGAGGTTGGAAGGCCGCGAACGCTTGAGTTCGGTCACCATTGCCCGTGTTGATGAAAAACTGCTGCCTGTGCCGGGCACAGAAAAAGCCATTCCTTGCGATACTTTGCTGCTCTCAGTGGGCTTGATACCTGAAACTGAACTGGCAAGAGCAGCCGGTATTGAGCTTTTAGCGAGCACAAACGGTCTGCGGGTTGACGACAACCTGGCCACATCTCTGCCGGGTGTTTTTGCCTGCGGCAATGTACGTAAAGTACATGATTTAGTTGATGATGTTTCCCTTGAGGGAGAGCTGGCCGGCCGGCAGGCAGCGCTGTTTGCCAAAAGTAAAGCTAACGGCAGTTAAGCGGGAGGACTATATGAGTGAGCTGAACGAAGAAAGAATTATTACCTGTATCCTCTGCCCGCAAGGGTGCCAAATATCTGTAAAAAAAGCAAAAAAGGAACAAGGCCAGCCGGACGAAGAAACTATTCTTAGCTTCAGCGGCCAGAAGTGCAAGCGTGGTGCGGATTATGCTCGTGCAGAAGCAATTGATCCGCGGCGTGTACTTACCACTTTAGTAACGCTTTCTGATCGGCGGCAGCCGTTGCCGGTGCGCACACGCGAGTCAATACCACAGTCCTTATATTGGCAAGCACTGGTAACGATCCATAATCTGAAGCTAAGTACCCCGATTAAAGCAGGTGATGTTTTGCTCATCGATTTGTTGGAGACAGGTATTGCCGTTGTTGCTACAGCTGATTTGAACTGAAAACGCTGCAAGTTGCCACTCGCATTGGTTGAAAAAGGCAGCTGATCAGCCTTTTTCGGTTTCGTAAGGCCAGCTGATAATTCCGCCGAAGTCATAAACGACAGGAAAACCGTGCTGCTTTAGCAGAGCGGCCGCTTGAGCGGAACGGTTCCCACTGCGGCAATAAACCAGAATCGGCTGTTTTTCGCTTTTGGGCAGTTCACTTAGTCTACCTGCCAGCTCGTGCAATGGGATTAAAGTGCTGCCGGGAATCCGCAATTCACGGTTTTCTTCCGGTGTACGCACATCGAGAATGATGGCGTCCTTGTTACTGTCTATAATTTTTTTGGCTGCTTCGGCATTGATCCTCATATGTATACCCTCAACTTGTGATGTATTGTTTTCCTGTGAGCTTGTCCCTTGTGTAGAAGTAGAAGTAGTAGAAGCTTTAGTAGTAGTTGTTGTTTGGCTTTGGCTTGAAGCGGAGGTTTTTGCGGTAGTGTTGGCCGCTGATGTACCAGAAACAGCCGGCGTCGTCTTACTTGTATCACTGCAAGCAGTGAAAGTAAATATAAACAAGAATGTGAGCAGCAAAAGGAGACCCACTCTATAAGTAAAACGCTTTGACTGATGCGCAGAACGATTTACTTGCTGCCTGTAGCCGCTTGACCTGTCCATAGAGCTATAAGAACGATGTTCACGATTTCTCATGTTTGCCAAAAGTACCAGCTCCCAAATTTTTAAATTAAGCCGTTCGCGAATAAGTTCCCGAGCGCTTAACTCATTTTACCACAGCACTATGTTATAATCGCCCTGAAATCAGGAGGTTAATCCAATGCTAAATACAGGCCCGGCAAAACTCCCTTCCGCTTTTCTCAGTTGCGATGCCGACTTTGCAACTGCAGATACCGCGATTTTTGGCGCTCCTTTTGACGGCACGGTTTCCTATCGCCCGGGGGCCAGGTTTGGACCACAGCAAATGCGTATGGAATCAATCAGCATGGAAACTTACAGCCCGTATCTAGACGAAGACCTGCTCGATCGCGCAATCGCTGATCTCGGAGATCTTGAATTGCCGTTTGGCAATACAGAACTGGCACTAAAGCTGATTAGGGAGCAAACTGCGATAATAGTTCAGGCTGGCAAAAAGCCTTTAATGCTGGGCGGAGAGCATCTCGTCACCTTACCGGCCGCCGAAGCTGTTTTGGCTAATTATCCCGACCTTTGTTTTGTTCACTTTGATGCGCATGCGGATCTGCGTGAGTCTTATCTTGATGAACGACTTTCGCATGCCAGTGTGATGCGCCGTCTGCATGAACTGGTTGGTGATGACAGGATTTTTCAGTTTGGTATCCGTTCCGGTGAACGCGAGGAATTTGCTTTTGCCAAATCCGGCCATGTCAACCAGACTCTTTTCACGACCAAAGGTGTTGAAGCTTTAGCTGAACAGCTTGGCCATAAACCGGTTTACCTGACTATCGACCTGGATGTGCTTGATCCTTCTGTTTTCCCTGGCACTGGCACACCGGAACCGGGCGGCTTATCCTTCTCCGAGCTGTTGGCAGCCGTTCATGCACTTAAGCCGTTGAATCTGGTTGCTGCCGACCTGGTTGAACTCGCTCCCCAGTACGATACCAGTGGCATTTCCACGGCTGCAGCTTTAAAACTGATGCGTGAGATTCTGCTGCTGCTCGCTTCAAGCAGCGAACAGTTTTCCTCAGCTGCCGCAACAACCAACGAAGAACAACAGCAAAATGTCCGCTGATTTTTTGTTGACAGAAGCAGGTACAACCCGAAGCTGGTCTGCTGTAATATGCGGCGTAAACTGCAGCTATACCCAAACTAACCCTGCGATCCGCTCACTTGCTGCCTGGGCTGCTGAACGACTAAGCACTCAGATTCTGATACGCGAATATCAAACCGGTCAGCCGGTTGATGTCATTGCCCGCGATCTACTGGATTCAGGTGCGGATTTCTACGCTTTCTCTTGTTACATCTGGAACCGAAGACTGGTGTTTGACCTCATCGCTTCACTAAGGCGCATGCGGCCACAAGCCTGGATTGCTGTCGGCGGGCCGGAGGTTTCGTATGATGCAACTACGATTCTGGACCAGGTTCCGGAAATTGATTTTATTATCAGTGGGGAAGGGGAAGTGTCTTTCAGTTGCCTGCTGGCACAACTCGAAGGCACCAGTCGCGCTGGCACAGGCTC
>JAXGXQ010000007.1:0-120529 GCA_040772685.1 Clostridia bacterium
AGCAGCCGCAGGGTATGTTGAAAGCAATTGTTGATGCAAAAAACGACCGCATTCTGGGGGCGATGCTGTTCTGCGTCGAGTCCTATGAGTTGATCAATCTGGTCAAACTGGCGATGGATGCGGCTTTACCTTACACAATGCTGCGCGACCGGATCTACGCTCATCCGACTATGTCTGAAGCTTTTAACGACCTGTTTGATATCTAGCTTAAACCGGCGTATTAGCCGCCGAACAGTGACAAAAGAACGCCTGCCGCAACGGCAGAGCCGATAACACCGGCAACATTAGGCCCCATAGCGTGCATCAGCAAATAATTGCCTGGTCTGGCCCTCTGGCCTTCGAGCTGCGAAACTCTGGCGGCCATCGGCACAGCTGAAACACCGGCAGAGCCGATCAACGGGTTAATTTTACCACCAGAAATTTTCGAAAGTAATTTACCCAGCAGCATGCCGCCGAAGGTGCTGAAAGCAAAAGCCAATAAACCAAGGCCAATAATTTTCAGCGTCTCGGGGCGCAAAAATGTTTCAGCATTCGCTGTTGCTCCTACTGTAACCCCAAGGAAAATCGTCACGATGTTCATCAGAGCATTCTGAGCGGTATTAGCCAGGCGTTCGGTCACACCGGATTCCTTTAAGAGATTGCCCAGCATCAACATACCGATTAGGGGCGCAACAGAGGGCAGCAGAAGAATACAGAGCGTAGTAACGAGAATCGGGAACATGATTTTTTCCAGCTTACTGACCACGCGTTGCTGTTTCATTTCAATTTCACGTTCTTTTTTTGATGTCATCGCCCGCATTATCGGCGGTTGGATCATCGGGATAAGCGCCATATATGAGTAAGCCGCTATGGCAATTGCCGGCAAAAGGTGCGGCGCCAGTTTCGTTGTCAGGAAAATCGCGGTCGGACCGTCAGCACCGCCAATAATTGAAATCGAAGCTGCTTCCTCACCGGTAAACCCTAGAGCTACAGCGATGACAAAAGCCATAGCCACGCCAAACTGGGCACCGGCACCAAGCAGCAGGCTGCTGGGGCGGGCAATCAGCGGTCCGAAGTCGGTCATGGCACCGACTCCCATAAATATCAATGAGGGGTAAATTCCCAATTTGACACCTTGATACAGGTACCAAAGCAGGCCGCCAAGTTCGCCGTTTGCACCGGGCTCAGCCATAATTCCTGTTATCGGCAGGTTTATCAGCAGCATTCCAAAGGCAATCGGAATGAGCAGTAGAGGTTCGAATTTGCGAACTATTGCTAAATAGAAAAGAACAAAAGAAACAAGGATCATTACTAAATGCTGCCAGGTTAAAGCTGAAAACCCGGACTGGAACCACAATTCCTGTAAAGCATCGATAAACATAGAATCTCCTTCAGTGCTCGCGCAGTATTAACTGTTTTTTTAATTTCTTAATGTACCACGATAAGAAAGTTTTTCCAGAATTTTCGTAAATATCGTGATGATGATGTTCAAAGCAACCAGTGTTGCGAAAACAACTAGTATAATGAAAAGCGCTATGATTAAGCTTTCTGCGATCGTTATGGGTATTTCCATGGTGCAATACTCCCTTTCGTTCAGTTGGTAGAATTTTTTCTCACTATGACACTAACCTATAAGTTGGCAAGCGTCAATTCATTTCCCGATTTTGTATAACCTGCCGCTATCAGTAATTGCATATAGGCTGCCGTCCAGTTCTGTAAGATCACGGAAGCGCTGACCTTCTTTTGCAAGCAAGCGTTCTTCACCAACGACACGGTTATTTTCCAGCACAAGCCGGGAAATATGCTGACCAGCCAAGCCGCCGATAAAAAGATTATTTTTCCATTCCGGGATATTTTCAGAGCGATAAAAGGTCATGCCAGATGGTGCCAGTACCGGATCCCAGTAATAAACAGGCTGTTCCAAATTCGCGGCTGTGGTTTTTCCCTCACCGACTGCCAGACCGCTATACTCGATACCATAACTTATGACAGGCCAGCCATAATTGAGTCCCGGTTTAATCAGATTCAGTTCATCTCCGCCGCGCGGCCCCATTTCACTCGCCCACAGTTCTCCGGTTTCGGGATGGATATCGAGTCCTTGCACATTACGGTGACCATAAGAATAGATTTCCGGCCAGGCTTGTCTGCCCTTAACCCAGGGGCGACCGGTTACGGGTTTGCCCGCGGCTGTCAAATAGAATATTTTGCCGAAGCCATTATCAAGCAGCTGCGCGTTTTGGCGGACAGTCGCATTAGAGCGCTCGCCGGATGAAACGAACAGATTGCCGCTGCGGTCAAAGATAATTCGACTGCCAAAATGCAAACCATTGTTGTAATAAGGAAGGGCTGTAAACAGCGTTTCAAAATTCTCCACTGCCGTTTCAGTTTCATTCAGGCGTGCCCGACCAACTGCGGTAGCAGAGCCTGCATTTGTTAATTCTGAAAACGTAAAGTAGAGCAGACGGCTTTCAGTATAATCGGGAGACGGCGCCACATCCAGCAATCCCCCCTGGCTGCGCGTATCCAGCTCAGGAAAGCCCGTGATCCGGTCGCTCAATTCTCCATTGCTGTTTGCGATCCGTAAAGCTCCGCTTTTTTCGGTTATAACAAGGCGGTTATCGGGCAGGACCGCGATTCCCCAGGGCGATTTTAAGTCTTTGCTGATAACTGAATAAGTATAGGCGGTTTTAGTGCGAAGGCCGGGTGCCCTTGTTTGACCGTTAAAGGCAGGTTTATAATCCGTTTCCGGCTCACGGTCTTCAACTGGGGGCAACAATTCAGGATCTGAGGTTGATGGGGTGGCTGTACTGGTTGCCGTTGAGGTTGTTGGAGCGGCTGTACTGGTTGATGTTGGGGTTGTCGGGGTGGCTGTACTGGTTGCCGTCGTGGTTGTTTTATCAGATTGATCCGCACAAGCACTGCTGAATAAAATCAAAGTAACCATGATTATGCTTGTGATTAGTCTGAACGAACCGTCTTTAAATTTCATACTTACCCTCTTTTTGAAAAACCGTGGTTTAAAGTAGAATCTGGCTTACTTTAATTCTTGTGTCTGAGCGAAAAAATCTTTCCAGCCGGCCAGAGTTTTTTCGTACTCCTTGTGATTTTTCAAGGTCACTTCATTGGGCAATATTTTTGTAAGATCTGACCAACGCAGCGGCCAGGCTATAGGTGCGCCCTTCCTGCTGCGCAAAGAAAAATTACAGACTGAGGTTGCGCCTCTGCCGTTGCGTACCCAGTCCACATACACGCGACCTTTACGGTTCAGTTTGCGCATGTTGTCAGTGTAGCGCTCAGGCCATTTAGCCGCCATCGTCTCTGCTGTCAGCTTCGCGAAAGCGCGCACCTTTTCCCAATCAGCGGCAGGTTGCAAAGGCACCACTATGTGATACCCTTTGCCCCCGCTTGTCTTCAGGTAAGAAGTCAATGAGGTTTCGTCAAGCAGTTGCTTTAAATCCTTAACGGCACGGCGGACGTCGTCAATGCCCTTTCCCTCATCAGGATCAAGATCAAAAACTATCATGTCGGGTTGATCTAAAGAATCAGCGGTAGATCCCCAGCCATGAAACTCGATGGCACCCATTTGAATTGAGCCCATCAAGCCTGCCTCATCACAAATGATCATTGCTTCTGAATCTTCACCGCTATTGGTTTTGAAGGGAAATGTATCCATCCCGGGAATGCCTTTGTTCAGATGCTTCTGAAAGAAGCAGTCTGCTTCGATCCCGTCAGTACAGCGGATCAAAGTCATAGGCCGGTTTGTGATATAAGGTAGAATTTTGTCACGCATCGACCAGTAGTAGTCCGCAACATCCTTTTTGGAGATATCATCATCAGGAAACATAATTTTATCAGGCGAGGAAAGAGAAATTTCGCCGTAGTCAATTCTGTCCGCTTTGAAATTTTTCTGGGGTTTTGAATTTTCCCGGGGTGATAACTTTTCCATCACAACCTCGCCCGCCTGCTTATCGCTGCGCAAACCTTTGAATGAGGCCTGGCGCAATAAGCCATCATCAGTTATTTCAGCGTATTTTATTTCAGCTGACAAAGAAGGAAGCAAATAGGTAACCTTTTCGTTGCTGCGTTTAGGAATATCAGTTGCGAATGGACTGGTTTTGCGTTTCAGGCTCTGAAACATTTCTAAGAGCTCCTTTGTTATTTTTTCTGTGAAACCTGTACCGACACGACCGATGTATGTAAGACCGTCCTCAGCCGAATTCACACCCAGGAGGAGTGCTGAAAGCCCGGTTTTGCTGCTGTCAGTTGTAGTGTAGCCGCCAATGACAAACTCTTGCCGCTGATCACATTTGATTTTCAACCAGTCGTTGCCGCGCCCTACGCTGTATTTTGAATCTGCCCGTTTGGATACAATTCCTTCCTGCCCCCTCGTACAAGCCTGAGCAAATACCGCCTGGCCTTGATCACCTGCTTGATGTAAGCTGTAGAGGATTTCCGACGGTGCATCCTTTAATATTTCTGATAGAAGGGCTTTCCTTGCTGTCAGCGGTTCTGAGCGCAAATCAGTGGAGCCGAGCGCCAGGCAATCAAACAGAATGTAATGCATCGTGTCATTAGCAGAATTCTTCAGGGCAGACTGTAAACTTTGAAAGTCGCTCTTACCAGATTCAGTAAAAACTACTATTTCACCATCGCAAATCATATTGCCGGGATTCCAGGCCGTCAGAGCAGTAGCTATATGAGCAAATTTTTCAGTCCAATCGAGGCCATTTCTTGTGACCAGTCGGACTTTGCCATCCTCCAGATAACACATAATCCTGTAACCGTCGAATTTCAACTCATGCAACCAGTTGTCGCCGCGTGGGATTTCGTCTGTCAGTTTCGCCAGCATGAAACCAGTCTCACTAAAGGGCAGCTTGCCTTGCAGTATATCCGATGCGTCAGCGGCGATCTCCTCAAGAGTCCGACCAGTAACAACTGAAGTATTGAACTCTTTTATCCCGCTATCCGGCTTGACAAATTCGTCTCTTTCTTTAATCAGGAGCCAGTTTTTATCTTCCTCACCCGGCTTTGGCCTCATTTTAATCAGAGCCCAGCGTCCGTGAAGTCGCTTGCCGTGCAGAATGATTTTCAGCGAACCAGCTTTCAGACCTTTAGCGAAATCCTCTTGCGGCGCCCAAGTGCCTTCGTCCCAGAGCATTACCGTGCCGCCGCCATATTCACCTTTAGGGATTGTACCCTCAAAAGTCCGGTAATCGAGCGGATGGTCTTCGACCTGTACAGCCAGACGCTTATCCTTGGTATTAAAGCTTGGGCCTTTCGGAACTGCCCAGGATAAAAGAACACCTTCCCATTCCAGACGGAAGTCATAGTGAAGCCGCGAAGCATCATGCAGTTGCACTACGAAACGCAGCGTGTCGCCCGCAGGTTTCTCTTCACCCTGTGGCTCAAGTGTTTTGGCAAAATCACGCTTTTTATTATATGTTTCCAGCGCCGTCATGATGTCTTCTCTTTTGCTTTATCAGCTGAGGCTTGTTCTGCTTTATCTACTATGCCTGCTTTTGATTTGCCGGCTTTTCTGGTTTCAACCGATTCCTTCAGCAGTGCCATCAAATCAATTACCTTGGTTGGCTCCCGCTCGGTTGATGGTTCAAACGGCAGTTCCTGGCCTTTTGCTTTAGCCTTTGCTTCAATCCTTGCCATTAAGGCATCGGCATACTCGTCTTTATAGTCTTCCGGCCTCCATTCAACTGCCAAAGTGTTAATCAGTGAAACAGCCAGTTCCATTTCCTTGTCGGTGGTTTTGACATTTTGGGGCAGATTCAGCGCCTCCATGCCACGCAGTTCAGCATCATAACGCAAGAGGATTAATACGAGCCCTTCAGCACAGGGCATTATCGCGCAAAGACTCTGGCGGGTGCGGATTGTGACCTTGCCGATGCCGATGCGACCTGTTTTGAGCATGGCATCGCGCAATAGAACAAAAGCTTTCTCACCGCCTTTGGCCGGCACGATATAGTAAGGTTTTTCCAGTTGCATCGGACTAAGTTCACTTGCTTCGATAAAAGCTTCAATATCAATTGCTTTGGCCGCTTTGGGGTCGGCTTTCTCAAAGTCCTCATCTGTAACTGTGACAAAAGTGCCATCAGGGAATTCGTAATATTTTACAATGTCAGACCAGGGGACCTCTTTTCCTGTGTCAGCATTGATCCTTTGGTACTTTATTTTGGCGTGGTCCCTGGAGTCCATCAAACTAAAGGTGAGTTCCTTTGGTTCTTCCGCACCCATCAGACTTACCGGGATGTTTACAAGTCCAAACGATATACTGCCTGCCCAGATAGCCCTCATAATCTGATCCCCTTTCAATTGCAAAAACCGATAAGATGATATGAATAACTTAATCAGTACTTGCCTAAAAATAATAAGTATCCATAACTTATAGAATAATGGATAAATTAAACCTGATGATGAACTAACGGTAACACTTTGTAATTTCCTTGATGCAGTTGGTTTGTGTGAATGAGCATAGGTTGGTAACAGGCTTTTGCGAAATATTTACAACCCGGCAAAATATGTAAAAATTCGTCTATTTTCTAAGTACCTCACGTGACATTCCTAAATCAAGTTTACCTGTATTATCAAAGGAAAGTAGTTGTTTCTAGTACGATATCAAGTGATATTGTGCATTAGGAAAGGAGACTATATATGATTTGGAATATTATTGTCTGGATAATAGTTGGTGCAATCGGTGGCTGGCTGGCCAGCATGATTATGGGCAGGAATGCTCAAATGGGAGCCGTTGCCAACATTGTAGTTGGTATAATAGGTGCTTTTATTGGCGGTTTCGTCTTGTCAGCGCTGGGAGTTGGCGGCGATTTAGGCTCGTTCAACGTTACGTCAATTTTGACTTCACTTGTCGGCGCAGTTATCCTGCTGGCAATAGTCAATCTGTTTACCAGAGGACGTATCCGCTAAACGAGGTTCCAATAAGTTCATTTTGCCGGCTAAGCAGACAGTTAGCTTTTCGGCGCAAACAAATAATCAGATAAATAGCCCGGCTTGTTTTCCCAAGCCGGGCTTCGCTTTAGTTATCATTCTATTTGTGTTTCATTCTGTGTTTTATTCCACTCACGAAACGTCCACGGGGGCTGTGCCAGGCGCGCTGTACTCTGGCCAACCTTTTTAGCGGGAAACCCTTCAACAATGTCATTATCAGCAAAAATACTGCGTTGTTTGACTAAGCTGCCGGTTGTGACCAGCGTATTCCGTCCGAGGGTGCTGTAATCACAAACAATTGCACCAGGTTCAATTACACTGCCGGAACCGATTGTAGTTCCATGGATAATGCAGCCGGGGCCGATGACAACGTCATCTTCGATAATCAGCTGGTTGTCGGGCAGAAGGTGAAGTACAGTGTTTTCAAGAATCTGCACATTTTTGCCAATCCTCACAGGCCCATGCGAGTCACCGATAATCCGGACGCCAGCGCCAATAACTGAGCCTTCGCCTATAATAACGTCACCGTTAATTTCAGCTGTATCATAAATGAATGCGGTAGCTCCAATAACTGGATGCTTATCGCCGTATAGATAAAGCTTACCCATGTCGGCACCTCCCTTGGGATCAAAATTGACAACGTGTTCTTCACTTGGTGCCAGCGAAAGGTTCTGGCCGCGCATGCGCGCGATCATGGCACGATCTTCAGTTGTCAGCTTGCGTATAACCCTCGCCGGACGACCGACAGCCACAGATTCGTCCGGGATAACTTGGTCGGCAGTGACTAGTGTACCTTCTCCAAAAATGCAGAAATTCCCCACCTTTGAGCCTGGCAAGAAAATTGAACCGTTACCAATTTCGCAAAAATTACCAATTGCAGCGCCAAGAACCAGACATTTATGACCAAAAACTGTTTTGCCGCCGATTTTCACAGGAAATTCCGGCATTCCGATCAGCACCGAGTTTTCCAAGAGCCAGGTCGAATCGCCGATTGTCACCGAATCATCAATGCTGCGCATTACCGAGCCTTGGGCGATATGAACACCGCTGCTAAGTCGGAACCGGCCGACGAGCCTGGCCGAGTCGGCAACCCGGAATGCTGCCTCAACCGTATGGTAAGCAGAGTCAGGCGCTTGCGTCTTGGTCATTTCATCCCTCGCACTTCTCGCGGTTTCAGGTAAGCTGCAACAAATGCTTCTTAATCTACCAGCACTTTAATTACTGCTTTCACAACAGGTTTGGGTTCATCGTGATATGCGGTATCAGGACAATGTGCATCTTGCGGGAGCACTATTACAAACAGATCGTCCTTGAGCGTAAAGAATTCGGGTTCTGCTTTAAAATAGGAAACGTCGCGCTCGGGATGGTCTTCGACCATTTCTCCCAAAGTAGTGAGTGTTTGGTAGCCAAACCATTCTTTACCTTGTTTCAGAATCTGGATATCTGCGTACTTACGGTGTGCTTCTGTTTTAGCGTCGGCAACTTTAACTGTATCATAGCGGCGCATTATCAGATAAACATCGCGGCCTTCAATTTCATGGATACCTGTTTCGATTTCATCCAGACGGTCCCAGTTGTCCTGCAGGAAGCGTAACCCGGTTTCAAAACGTTTGCCTATGCCATAATAAAAGTGGGCGTTCTTAAGTCTGTCGATAATCATGCTTGAATCCTCTCCCCGCTTTAGCCTGCGGCGGCGCTTTGTGCGTCGGTCGTCCCTTGGGTAGTATCAGGATTTGTATCAGTTGCATCTAGTTTAAACTACATTCAGCAAAATCAAAAGCCGATTTAAATTGATAATGAACAGTCCCCTCGCTGTGTCAAATGCACCAGCACTTCGGAATCCGGCTTATTCCTTGGCCTTTTCTGAGCGATTTTTTCCGGATGCCGCAGCTGTGCCCTGCGGACAACATCCAGGCGTTTTTGCTGGCGCCGCACAGCATGACGGGCAAGTGTAAGCTCCTGCTCTGTCGCATTCGGATCCGCGAGCCTCTCACGGGCCCGGTTCAGGCCGCGCTGGGCGCGCTCAACATCAATCTCCTCCGGCCACTCTGCCGCGTTGGTGACAACAACCACGAAATTCTTCTCTACCTCTGCGTAGCCATTTGAAATAAAGCAGCTATGGCTTTCTTTACCCTTGCTATAACGGAGTTCTCCAGGGATGAGAGTCACAACCGCAGGTTCGTGCATACCCTGGATTCCAAGTTCACCGTCGTAGCCGGGAAGTACTACCAAGTCAACAAACTCATCGATGAAGATCGCCTCGGGTGTAACCACACTTAGCAGAAATGAAACCATATTCAGCCCTCGTACTCTTCCATTTGTTCTTCATAAGTGCGGGCTGTCTTCTTTTCCACCGGCCGGTTGCGCGATACTTCAGCCCAGGCGGCCCGCACGTCCTGCAAACTGCCTTTCATGTAGAAGTACTGCTCAGGGATGTCGTCGCATTCGCCGTCGACGATTGCTTTGAAGCCCGCCACCGTGTCTGAAGCCTTAACATATCGTCCGGCGCTGCCTGTCGAATCAGCCATCACGTGGAAAGGCTGCGAAAGGAACCTCTGGATCTTGCGGGCTCGTGACACCGTCTTTTTATCCTGGACGTCAAGTTCGTCAATACCAAGAATAGCGATAATATCTTTCAACTCCTTGAAGCGTTGTAAAGTCTCCAGCACCTTACCCGCAACCTGGTAATGTTCTTCTCCAACGATCTCCGGATCCAGCATTTTTGAGGATGAGGCCAGCGGGTCAACTGCAGGATAGATACCCTGCGCGACTATTTCGCGTGAAAGAACAGTAACTGCGTCGAGATGGGCAAAAGTTGTGGCCGGTGCCGGATCTGTAAGGTCATCCGCCGGCACATAAACGGCCTGGATGGAAGTAATTGAGCCGTTGGCAGTCGAAGTAATCCTCTCCTGCAGCGCACCCATCTCATTGGCCAGTGTAGGCTGATAGCCAACAGCTGAAGGAATTCTGCCCAACAACGCTGAAACCTCAGAGCCGGCCTGCACGAAGCGATAGATGTTGTCGATAAAAAGGAGAACGTCTTTATGGACAACATCCCTGAAATACTCTGCCATTGTAAGTCCAGTCAGCGGGACGCGTATCCTTGTGCCAGATGTCTCATTCATCTGGCCGAAGACAAGCACGGTTTTATCCAGAACTCCTGATTCCTTCATCTCAAGCCAAAGGTCATTGCCTTCGCGGCTTCTTTCGCCAACGCCGGTAAATACCGAATATCCCTGGTGTTCAGTTGCGATATTGCGGATCAATTCCAGGATCAGGACCGTCTTGCCGACGCCCGCACCACCGAAGAGACCAACCTTGCCGCCCCGGTTGTAAGGCAGCAACAGGTCGATAACCTTAATGCCAGTCTCCATTATTTCCGCTTGCGGCTTCTGTGCCGCGAAATCGGGCGCCTGACGATGGATTGACCACATATCACTGGCCTGAACCGCACCGTCATTATCGATTGGTTCACCAAGAACATTGAAGAGGCGACCCAGAGTTGCTTCACCAACTGGTACTTTGAGAGGTTCTCCACTCGCACGAACCAAAGCACCGCGCTTGAGTCCTTCGGTTGAATCAAAACTCAGACAGCGCACGTCTGTGGTGCTGGTCTGCTGGACTACTTCGGCTGAGATAACCATGTCATCGCCTTCGATTGTGAGCAGGTCGTGAATCTTTGGCAGTTCAGCTGCCGGAAAACGACAGCTGACGACAGTGCCAATAACAGCGGTGACATATCCCCCGCGCTCTCCGTGCTCCCCGGTTGGCTTAGTGTTGGAATGCTGGAGTGTGCTTTGCATAGCATGCCTCTTTTTAATTAATCGGTCAGCGGGCTGGGTCAATGCTTCAGCGCCGCTGGTAATTTCTGTTAATTCCTGGGTGATAGTCGCTTGCCGCACGCGTGCCCGTTCGATTCCGAGCTTGCCCAGGAGTTCATCGGCGTTGTCCGTGGCGGCGCTCATTGCAGCCGCTCGCGCTGTCTGTTCACTGGCAAAAGCTTCTGCCAGTGCCCCGTAAATCAGTCCGTTCAAATAGGTGTCAAAAAGGTAGCTGAGTACCGTTTCGACATTTGGGTAGTAGAGCAACTGAACATTAACATTGTCGCGGATCATCGGGACTGTATCGAAGCCGCTGTACAGGCGGTTCAGTTCGTTGTGGTTTGCCGGCAGAGCACGTAAGACTGTGGCCTGGGCGATGTGCTGCACGTCGAAACGTGTGAAGATAAAGATAACTTCGTCGATCTCACCCTTAAGGTAACTTTGACGAATACTATTTGACAGACCGCCAACACGTTTATAATCAGGCGGAGCAATCGGGAACACGAAGTCCCGTTTCATGTTGAACCCTTGAGCGGCCAGACGTTCAAGACCAATTTTGCCAAGCAGGCGACAAACGTGATTGACCATGTATCCCTGACCATTGCGCAGGCTGATTTGTTGCTCCATAGCCGCGGACGCTGAATTGAGCAGGTCCAGATTATAACTGCCAGCCATGCTCTGGTCACCACTGAAGACATAGAACGCAATTGACCAGGACTCACCAGGTTTCTTCTGGCGTAATTGCATCAGAGGAGTGGTCAGTTCGGGCGCATGCTCCTGCAGGTTCGCCATCGTTTGGGCACAGGTAGCGATAAATGGCATCGCGTTATCAAGTTGTTTGCGGGCCTGGCGACTCATAACCTGGCCCACGAGCTGCATTGAGCGGGTCATGCCGCGAATCTGCTTAACCGAATGGATCTGCTTGGCAAGTTCAGATGACTGGATCATGAGCCTGCCTCTTCCCTGTCTTAACCAGAAAATCCTCAATTATGGCTGTTATGCGGTTAATCGCCTGCGTTTTGCTGGCAGATGAATACTCCTTACTCACTGTGATTGCCAGCAGGAGCGCTGCATCGTGTGCCCGCATTTCAGTAAGTATAAAGTTCACGCAATCAGGTATATCTTCTGACTCTAATTTTGTAAAAAGCCCGAGGTTGGCAGAGTCCAGCAGAATGATTGATTCCGCAGCCGTACGTGCTTGATTTCGCGGCTGTTTCAACACTTCCATAATGCTTTTTCCCTGGCTGAGCTGCTCTCTGGTGTCCTTGTCCAGATTCGAGGCGAACTGAGAGAAAGACGCGATTTCAGTGTATTGTGCCAAGTTTAGACGCAAGGTTCCCGCGACTTGTTTCATGGCTTTCGTTTGTGCGTTACCACCGACACGGGAAACAGAAAGCCCAACGTTGATAGCTGGTCGCTGGCCAGCGAAGAAGAGGTCGATCTCCAGATAAATCTGGCCGTCTGTGATCGAGATCAAGTTAGTCGGAATATAGGCCGAGATATCTCCGCTCAATGTCTCTACAATCGGCAGTGCTGTCAGGGAGCCACCGCCGTTGGCGGTATTAAGGCGGGCCGCTCGCTCGAGCAGACGTGAATGCAGATAGAAGATGTCGCCCGGAAAGGCTTCCCGGCCCGGCGGACGTCGCAACAGGAGCGAAATATTACGGTATGCCTGGGCATGTTTGCTCAAGTCGTCGTAGACAATCAAAACATCCTCACCCTGATATAGCCAGTGCTCAGCTACAGCAGCGCCAGCATAAGGTGCAAGGTACTGCATTGTAGCCATTTCAGCGGCACCGGCAACAACAACTGTAGTATACTTGAGCGCATTATTGCGTTTTAAGGTATTCACTATTGAAGCGACCGTCGACAGTTTCTGGCCGATTGCAACATAAACGCATTTAACGTTCTCGTTCGCCTGGTTGAGGATCGTATTCAGGGCAATAGTGGTTTTACCCGTCTGGCGGTCACCAATAATCAGCTCGCGCTGTCCCCGGCCGATTGGGGTCATGGCGTCAATAGCGGTGATACCGGTATAGAGCGGCACAGTAACGGGTTCACGGTCTACGACAGAGGCTGCTGGTGATTCAAGCGGTCGTTCATTCATACTATCAATGGGCCCAAGGTTATCTATCGGCTCTCCTAAAGCGTTAATAACCCGGCCTAGTAGTTGATCGCCAACCGGCACCGAAATAATGCGGCCTGTAGTACGGCAGATACTGCCTGCGGTAACATTATCAGCGTCACTCAACAAGGCGGCACCGATTTCAAATTCATCGAGATTCAGAGCGAGTGCTTCAGCACCGCTTTCAAATATCAGCAGCTCATTATAAGCGCAACCAGCCAGTCCTTCGATGTGGGCGATACCATCAGAAACACGCAGAACTGTACCTGCCTCGTGGACAATTGGTTCTGCTTTGTCTAACTCGAACTGCTTCAACTGTGAGCTCAGTTGGCTGTAAAGTTCGTCCGCTGTGTTCGGCATTTCTTTACTAACAGACTTGGTCATAACCGCGGAGATAGTTTCAGTCATCTGATCCATTCGCTGTTGCACGGAATAATCGTAGATTTTTCCGCAGTAATAGAAGGCGAATCCGCCAACCAGCCTGGGGTTATAGATCACACTAAATTCAAGTGTTGCCCGCACCAGATGATGTTCCTTGCAAAAGGCATCTATCAATCGGTCCACCAGTTCAGTTGAAACCGGCTGTGCCAGAAAAAGCTTTACTACTTCACAGTGTTTTTCTGTGTAAGGATTATCAATCAGGCTCATTTGTCAGCGTCTCTTCCATTAACAGGTTCTGAGCTCAAATGTTTTTCCAGCGCCGCAACTACCAGCTGTTCCTGATCTGTTGTCTTGACCACATCGCCTGTTGTCTGAATAACCAATTGCGCTATATCGCCTCTGAGTCGATTAAGGACATCCTGGCGCAGCCGCGAAGTATCCACCTTGGCTGCATCTAGTAATTCCTCTGAACGCTGACGGGCATCTTTCAGCAATGTATCGCGTTCGCCGACTGCCTGTTTACGGGCATCAATCAATAATTGTGCCGCATCAGTTTCTGCCTTTTGACGCTGAGCCTTCAAGTCGAGCACCTGGGCATCTGCCTGCACTTTTGCCGCTTCTGCGACTTCCATGGCTTCAATGGTTTTAGCCTGGCGTTCATTAATCATCTTACGGAGCGGCTTATAGAGGAATCGCTTGATCACTAGATACATAATGCCGACATTAATGACGACAGCTATCATGGTGACGAGAATTGCCGCTAAAGCCTCCGGAGAAAACATCTCCACGGCTGCCAAACTTACTATTGTCATGACTTAATCCTCGCTTTATTTGAAGACAAAGATCAACAACAGGCTAACGACAAGGGCATAGATCGTTGTTGCTTCAATGAAAACAATGGCTACGAAAAGCAGGCTTTGGATTTTGCCTGCCATCTCCGGCTGCCGTGCAGTGGCATCGAGAGCATGACTTGAGGCAAAGCCAATACCCAGAGCGCCAAGGCCAGCAGCGAGGCCGATTGCCAGCGCGGCTGCTATTGCTACTAAACTTCTATCCATTTATTGCTCCTTTACGGACTTTATTGTTGCCAGATTACCCGGCTGTGAACTGCCTGCTGGTTTTTCAGCAATTTTTGCGGCCAGCGAATGCTCCCCAGCCTCAGCTCCTTCAACGATTTCGCCAATATAAGTTATTGTCAGATATGAAAATACGAGGCCTTGAATAATTCCGTCAGCCACGTCAAACCAGAGGCCAAGCAGGGCAGGTAAAGCCAGCGGCAACACAAGATGCAGGAATTCCATCAGAATAAATGCACCGAAGACATTGCCGAAAAGACGGAAGGCAAGTGAGATTGGCTTAATTACGTAATCCAGCAGTTTGAATGGCAGCAAGGCCGGCATGGGTTGGCTGATTGACAACCAGAATCCTCGACCGCCAACAATTCTAATTCCCGCGATGATGATATAAACGATTGTCAGCAAGGCCAGAGCGACTGGAAAACCAGGGTTCTGGGCCGGCGGTTTAATGCCGAAGATAGACATAATGTTACTTAGAGTGATAAACAGGAAGATTGTCAGCACGTAGGGCGAAACCTTGTGTGACTGTTCAGGCGACATGCCCGCCTGTGCCGCGGTGCTGTCCACCACTTCTAAAAGCAGTTCACCGATAGTTTGGCGTTTACCAGGATTGAGCTTGGGCCTGAACCCCAGCCAGACGCACAGCGCGCTAACTATTGCCATCGCGATCCACATCGAAATGACAGCATCGGAAACCGGAATCAATTGACCAAATAAGTTAACAGAGAAACGAGCTGTATAGTCAAGTGATTCGGCGATACCTTCAGATATATTATTAGCACCGGGCAGTAAGTGTTTGAGTTCTTCAACAAATGCATGTCCGAACCGGGGCCAGAAATTACTGGAGAGGACCATTCAAAATTCTCCTAAAACACGAAACCGGGCTGGTGATCCACAAATAAAATTCTATCTCCTCAAAAAAATGCAACATTAAAAAGTATACTCCCTGATTTTGCAGATTTCAATTTCTTGTTTTCAAGAAAATTTGACTATATGTATATTAAAGTTCGTATGTCATTATATCGCCCAAAACCTGATGGGGCATGGTTCGGAAGCCCGGGCCGCAGGCACTTTAGGTTGTTTTCATAAAGACTGGTTCTATTTAGCAGAATCTCAAATTGAGTTAATTCAAGCAGCAAAGGTACAAAATCCGGAGGCAAAATATATAGTACTGGGCCATTCTATGGGTTCTTTTGTTGCCAGAACTTTAGCGTCAAAGGCTGGAAACTTGCTGGATGGGCTCATAATTATGGGTACAGCACAGATGCCCAGTGTAATCCCGGGATTTGGTTATAAATTTGCAAGTGCAATAGGAACATTGAAAGGCGATTACTACAAGTCAAAGTTATTAGATAACCTGGCTCTTGGCAAATATAATGACGCCTTCAAGCCAGAGGAAACAGGCGTGGAGTGGCTTTCCAGAGACAAAGAAGTGCAAAAAAGATATATTGCAGATCCGCTTTGTAACTATATGCCAACCACATCTATGTATAAAGGAATCTTTCAGGGATTGAATTATATTACGAAGAAGGAAAATATAAACAAGATCCCACATGACTTACCAATTTTATTAATTGCCGGCGTTAAAGATCCTGTAGGAGATATGGGTGCAGGGGTCCAACGCTTATACGAAATAATGCGGGGAACAGGTTTTCCCAATCTCGATTTGCGCCTTTACCCGGATATGCGCCATGAATTACTAAATGAAATTGGTAAAGAGGCTGTTTACAAGGACCTCCTTGATTGGATTAGACAGGTTGCCGTTTAAACCTTATTGTGAAACAAGTCAACTATGCTACGTACGTGAGTCATGATATGAGTCGAGATAAATATGTACTAATATTTTAAAGAACACGGTCTCATATCCATCCCTGTGCCTTCCACCAGGCCTTATCGGTGGCATAATCGTCATCGGCGTTCTTATGCCACTTCTTCATTCCCCAGAAAAAACCAGTTATAAATGGCGTAGCGCCCATTGCTCCCATTTTCGAAACAAAAAAGCCCTCTGTTCCCCAACACCTGCAATGAAAATCATAAGGTAGCCGAACATGGCACTATTTTGCGCTAATTTTCTACTCTGACTCATGTCAATTTCACCTTTCTGACTCACGCTCCATTAGTCGAAATGCACTAATCGGCCTGCTTCAGAAACACTTCAAATTGATCAATTCTTTTTTCATAAAATTAGCTTCTTTCCATTCTTTTAATTTTATATTTTGGATCGAGCAATAGCAACATGGGAAAGCTCATGTTGATACCGGAACTGGAGATCTCATCTTCGGCCGATGTACTTGCGAACTGCCCGATTCAACATGCGGAGGATATAGCCGATTGTCAAACTTAAGACAGCCTCTGCGTACGGTGCCAGGCACCCTTGAGTATCATGCATCTCACAGCAAAAACTCCGCTACCGATTGTATCAGTAGCGGAGTCATTTTTCTTGGAGGCACCACCCAGACTCGAACTGGGGAATAAAGGTTTTGCAGACCTCTGCCTTACCACTTGGCTATGGTGCCATGAGCCTTGGCCGGCGCATGGCGCCGACCAGGCTTGGAGCGGGATACGAGATTCGAACTCGCGACTTTCACCTTGGCAAGGTGACACTCTACCACTGAGTTAATCCCGCATTTTGGTGGGTACTACAGGACTTGAACCTGCGACCCCATGCGTGTGAAGCATGTGCTCTCCCAGCTGAGCTAAGCACCCACATTTGGTGACCCGTAGGGGAATCGAACCCCTGTCTTCGCCGTGAAAGGGCGATGTCTTGACCGCTTGACCAACGGGCCGGGTAAATGGTAGCGGCGGTCGGATTTGAACCAACGACACTTCGGGTATGAACCGAATGCTCTGACCAACTGAGCTACGCCGCCATGTAAAGGTGCTTTTGCCACTAACGCTCAAGGCGCTTGATAAGTCTATCAGGCAGAGCGTTTCCTGTCAAGCCGAAATCGGTATTTCAGACCGCTTTCAGACCGCTGTTGTTAGACTGCTGTTTGAGCCTTTTAATCCTGATGCCAATCGGGCGTGCCGGCACCAGCCCTTCTGTAAAGAAGGCGGTGCCGGACGTCAGATTACGGCAGCATAAATTTGCTGTTTTTCTACTTGGCAGTAAGGTTTTATGCTTACTTAAGCTCAACTTCAGCGCCGGCTTCTTTAAGTTTTGCGGCGATTTTGTCGGCTTCTTCTTTTTCAACGTTTTCTTTAACGGGCTGGGGTGCGTTGTCAACGAGATCCTTGGCTTCTTTGAGGCCCAGGCCTGTAAGTTCGCGAACAGCCTTGATGACGTTGATTTTGCTGGCGCCAAAGCTCTTAAGGATAACAGTGAATTCGGTCTGTTCCTCAACAGCAGGTGCTGCTGCGCCGCCGGCTGCCGGTGCGGCAACTGCCATTGCGGAGGCGGAAACGCCAAATTCGGTTTCAAGTTCTTTTACGAGTTCGGAAAGCTCGATGACTGTCAAAGCTTTGACATCGTCCATAATTTTTTGAATTTTTTCACTAGCCATGTCTTTAATTCCTTTCATCGGCCAAACTGGCCGTCTGTGATCTTTGTCCTGAAATTTCAGGCATACGCTGGCCGGATTCAGGCCAACGCAGGTGAAAGCTGTTATTCAGCCGCCGGTGCGTCTGTTGCTGGTACATTTTCTGCAGGAGCTTCGGTTGCGGCTTCCGCTGTGGGTTCTTCGACTACGGCTTCAGCTGCGGGTTCTTCGGCTGCTGCTTCCTCGGTATCGGCTTTGGCGACCGCCAGAGCTGCTACTTCCGTAATTCCAGCTTCGTTGGCTTTTTCAACCATTGCATTGAGGATCATGGCCAGGCTGGCGATAGGAGAGATCAGGCCGCCGACGAGTTGGGCGTAAAGGACTTCGCGGGCCGGGATTGCGGCCAGTTTGTTAACGGCGTCAAGAGTTATGGCTTTGCCTTCCATAACGCCGCCCTTGATGATGAATTTATCAAACTTGTCAGCGAACTGCTTCGCGATTTTTGCGGGATCAACCACATCGTCCTTGCTGAAAGCAATAGCTGTGGGGCCTTTCATCAGCTCGGCTACATCTTCAATACCGGCATCAGCAAGCGCGCGGGCTGACAGCGAATTTTTAATTACCTGATAACGGACGTTGGCTTTGCGCATTGCTGTACGCAGCTCAGTATCCTGAGCAACCGTGAGACCGCGATATTCTGTGAAGACAATGGCTTTGGCTTCTTTGAAATCTTCAGCCAAATCCGCGACGATTTGCTTCTTTTCCTGAAGAATCTTATTGCTGGGCATTTGTTGCTACCTCCTTGTTCAGAATTTATCAATAAAATACCCCTCGTGCCGATAGACGCGAGGGGTACAGTTCCTTTTCGGGGCCGACTTCAGCAAAGCTGCGTGGCAGAAATGGATCCATGACCTCGGCAGGACGGCTGACGTTTACGCCACGTGGGCTCCTGCTGTCTTAGGGCACTTGGTATATCCTATTTAGTTTTCAGCCGCTCTCTGCTGGCAGCCGGTAATTCAGATCCGGTAAGCCGTGAGACGCAGCCTGGTTCATTGTATGCTGCCTTACATCAGGCGGGCAGGGTTAATTTTGATTCCAGGACCCATAGTCGAGGAAATTGTGACACTGCGCAGGTAATGTCCCTTAGCAGCTGCGGGTTTTGCTTTGATAACAGCATCCATTAAGGTGCGGAAGTTTTCTTCCAGCTTTTCCTGACCAAAAGAAACTTTACCAATCGGACAATGGATAATATTGGTTTTGTCGAGTCGGTATTCGATTTTACCGGCTTTGATTTCGGTGATAGCTTTCTCAACTTCCATGGTGACCGTACCGGATTTCGGGTTCGGCATGAGGCCCTTAGGACCTAGTACCTTACCGAGTTTACCAACTGTACCCATCATGTCTGGTGTTGCGACAACTACGTCATAATCAAACCAGTTTTCCGTACGAATTTTCTCGACCATATCGTCAGCGCCTACAAAGTCAGCGCCGGCTGCCAGGGCTTCTTCAGCTTTGGGCCCTTTGGCGAACACCAGAACGCGTTTACTGCGGCCGGTACCATGGGGCAGAACGACGGCACCACGTACCTGTTGATCAGCGTGACGTGAATCGACACCCAGGCGGATATGAAGTTCTATTGTTTCGTCGAATTTGGCTGTCGCTGTCTTTTGAACAAGCTCAATCGCTTCGGCGGTATCGTAAGATGACTCGCGCTCCAGCAATGCTACAGCTGTATTATATCTTTTGCCTCTTTTCATTCAGCTCACTCCTTCCCGCTTAGTCATCTACGACGACGATGCCCATGCTGCGGGCTGTTCCGGCGACCATACGGGCGCAGGATTCGAGGTCTGAAGCGTTGGTGTCGACCATCTTGATCTGAGCGATTTTCATCACTTCAGATTTAGGAATTTTCGCCACCTTGTCGCGGTTAGGCACACCTGAACCGTTTTCGATGTTGCATGCTTTCTTCAGCAAAACCGGAACCGGAGGAGTTTTAGTAATGAAAGTAAAGGATCTGTCCGCGAAGATTGTGATTACGACCGGAATAATCAGGCCGACATCCTTGGCGGTTCTTTCATTAAATTCCTTGACGAACATAGCGATATTGACACCATGCTGACCAAGGGCTGGTCCTACCGGCGGCGCTGGAGTGGCTTTGCCCGCAGGTATCTGCAATTTGATATAACCTGTGACTTTTTTAGCCATTTACGTCCACCTCCCATTTTTCTTGGTTTTTATTTATTATCAGCGCCTGAGCGCATATAACCGTTCGTTTTTGTACTTAAAGCCGCATTATCTGATGCAGTTCGAGTTCGACTGGTGTTTCACGGCCAAACATCGATACCAGAACGCGTACTTTTTTCTTTTCGAGGTTAATCTCTTCCACTGTGCCAATAAAGCTTTCCAGCGGACCATTGATAACCTTGATTGAATCACCGACCCCGTAGTCGACAACCGGCTCCCAGGCGGATTCAAGGCCCATGAGCATGAGTTCTTCTTCCGTCAGCGGGGTGGGTTTGGAACTTGAAGGCCCGACAAAGCCAGTTACACCGCGGGTATTTCGGACGATGTACCAGATTTCGTCAGTAAGTACCATTTTCACCAGAACGTAACCGGGGTAGATCTTACGCTGAATGGTCTTTTTCTTACCATCCTTAATTTCAATCTGCTCCTCCATCGGCACTGAGACTTCCTGAATGAAATCCTGAATGCCGCGGTTTTCTACGATCCGCTCCAGGGTCGCTTTTACCTTGTTTTCGTACCCCGAGTAGGTATGTACTACATACCACTTGGCTTCATTGGCACTTTCTTCAACCATTAAAAATTAACTCCTTCAGTTCGGACGGTCGCGGCAAACCTGCTATCAGCCGGATGTTGCCGCAGTGGTCGCGGCCGAAGCTGTTGTTTCGGCAGTGGTAGTCGGAACTGTTGTCCCCTCTGTTGTGGCAACAGTTGTTGAAACTGTGGTTGGCGTGGTGACATCATAGAAGCCGACTCCTTCCAGAATCGCTCCCAACAGGGAGTCAAGCACAAACAGTAGAATACCAGCGGTGAGCGCAATTGCGATTACCGTCATTGTGCTTTGGATGAGCTTCTTGCGGTCAGGCCAAACAACCCGCTTCAGTTCTGCTTTTAAATTGGAAAAGAACAAAGACAGGCGCTTGCCGATGCTCGGCTTGCCCTTTTTGTCTTTTTCAGACACTTTGACTTTTTTATCGGGTTTTACGTTGTCAGCCATGCTTAGCACTTCCTCATTTCACGCAAGCTAATATTACTTGGTTTCCTTGTGGGTTGTATGCTTGCGGCAGAAACGGCAATACTTTGACATTTCGAGTCTGTCCGGATCGTTCTTTTTGTTTTTCATCGTGTCGTAATTACGCTGTTTGCAATCAGAGCAGGCAAGCGTTATTTTGTCACGGGCACCTGGTTTTGCCATGGTATATACACCTCCGCATGTGTGGGTAAACAGATTCACTGTCCGGAATTCTTCCCATAAAAAAAAGAGCTTCTGCGGACAAGCAAACGAATTCTATCACAGGACATGTTGATTGTCAAATGTCCTTAGGCCGTTCCTTGCTGAGATTCTGGTAGAGTTCCAGGCGTTCCCGGGCATCCATCTCAGCCTTAGCGTAGAGGGATTGGGCTTTCTCCGGAAAGCCAATTTCGAGGGCGGCATAGCGGTTCTCACCCTGGAGGAATCTTTGGAAATCTGCGGTAGGGGTTTTAGAATCGAGTATAAAGGGATTTCGGCCTTCCTCTTTAAGTGTTGGATTGTAGCGGTATAAATGCCAATAACCAGCCTCAACAGCTTTTTTCTGCTCTTCCTGACTTCTGCCCATGCCGGCTTTCAAGCCATGTTCAATACAAGGACAATAGCAAATTATCAGTGAAGGACCGGCATAGGCCTCTGCCTCTCTGATAGCTTTCAGAGTCTGTGCCGGGTCGGCGCCCATGGCAACCTGAGCAACATAAACATAGCCGTAGCTCATGGCCATCAGACCAAGATCTTTCTTTTTTGTCTCCTTACCGCCGGCTGCAAATTTGGCAATCGCTCCAGCCGAAGTTGCTTTGGAGGATTGCCCGCCCGTATTAGAGTACACCTCGGTGTCCAGAACCAGAACATTAATGTCCCGACCGGAAGCAAGCACATGGTCTACTCCGCCGAAGCCAATGTCATAAGCCCAGCCGTCACCGCCGAAAGCCCAAACGCTTTTTTTAGTTAAAAATTCTTTGTTCTGGCGAATAAATTCAGCCTCTTCACTAGTTTCGCCGGTCAGAGCCGCTAACAGAGCTTCGCTGGCAACACGCGATTTTTCAGCATCTTCTCCGCTTGCCAAATATGAGAGGCAGGCTTCCCTGGCTGTGCCCTGTTCACTCAGCAACTGTACTTTTTGTGCAAGCTGGCTCCTGATGGCATCGTGTCCAAGCAGAAATCCATAAGCATATTCGGCATTGTCCTCAAAAAGCGACATCGCCCAGGCAGGACCAAAACCTTGCTTGTCGGTGCAATAGGGCGAAGAAGGTGTGGAACCACCATAAGCTGAAGAACAGCCGGAAGCGTTGGCAATATATAGCCTGTTGCCAAACAGCTGGGTCACCAGCTTTATGTAGGGTGTTTCCCCACAACCGGCACAAGCGCCGGAAAACTCGAAATATGGTTTAGCAAACTGCGAATTTTTAATTGTCTTGGCATTTACAGCATCTTGCTTAACCTTAACTTCGTCAACAGCGTAATTCCAGTTAGAGGTTTCTCCCAGCTGGCTTTCAAGCTTGTCCATTACCAGTGCCTTTTCTTTGGCGAGACAGGCATTAACACAGCTGCCACAGCCTGTGCAGTCGAGAGGCGAAACTTGAATCCGGTAATGGTAATTTTCGAGATTCTTACCGATAGCCTTTTTGGTTGCAAAACTTGCGGGAGCAGTGTTCAGTTCTGCTTCATCCAGCAGAAGCGGACGGATAGCAGCATGCGGGCACACCAGTGAACACTGATTGCACTGAATACAGGTTGCCTGCTGCCATACAGGCACATTTACCGCTGTGCCGCGTTTTTCGAACCTGGTGGTGCCTGCAGGCCAGGTGCCGTCCTCCAGGCCGTATTTTTTCATTACGGAAACAGGCAGCAAGTCGCCAGTCTGGCGGTTCATAGGCACAACCACTTCCTGAATAAATGGCGGCAGATTGAGCTCTAAGGGAGCATCTTCAGCGGTTAACCACGACTCCGGAACGTCAACTTTCCGGAGTTCACTGATGCCATACTTTATTGAGGCAATGTTCATATCAACTATTGCCTGGCCCTTCTTTGAATAGGTGCTGGAGATAGCGTCTGCCATTTCTTGTATAGCCTGATCGAGTGGAATTATCTCAGTCAGTTTGAAGAAAGCGGCTTGCAGAATCGTATTGGTACGATTGTTAAGGCCAAGTTTGAGGGCAATTTCAGTTGCGTTGATCGTATAGAAATTAATGTTTTTAGCGGCAAATGCACGTTTCATAGAAGCCGGCAGGTGCTTTTCCAGTTCTGTCTTGTTCCAGGCACAGTTCAGCAGGAAGGTTCCGCCCTCCTTCAGATCATTCAACATATCGTACTTATTAACATAGGTAGAATTCTGGCACGAAACAAAGTCAGCTGAGCGCACGAGGTAAGGTGACCGGATCGGCTCCTTGCCAAAGCGCAGATGTGATTGGGTCAGCCCGCCGGCTTTTTTGGAATCATAAACAAAGTAGGCTTGGCAGTACAAATCGGTCGTGTTGCCAATTATCTTGATCGAGTTTTTGTTGGCGCCAACAGTACCGTCAGAACCGAGGCCCCAAAAGATAATGTTTTTTTGCCCGGGCGGGGAAAGATCAATTTCTTTCAAGGCAGGGAGGGAGGTTAATGTCACATCGTCAACGATGCCAATCGTGAAGTTGTTTTTGGCTGACGGCTGCTGCAGGTTGGTAAAAACAGCCTGAATCTGAGCAGGTGTTGTGTCTTTGGAGCTCAAGCCATAGCGTCCGCCCACGACGTCAATTGGCAGATTATTTTGCTTGCAGACCGTGCATATATCCTGATATAGGGGCTCGCCTACAGCTCCGGTTTCTTTTGTGCGATCCAGCACGGCGATACGCTTGGTTGTGCTTGGCAGGCTGGCAAGGAAATGCTCGACAGAGAACGGTCTGTATAGATGAACGTTAACCATTCCGGTTTTACCACCCCGCGCATTCAGGTAGTCAACCACTTCTTTTGTAGTTTCAGCTGCGGAACCCATCAATACAACTACATGCTCGGCGTCAGCTGCGCCATAGTAGTCAAACAGGTTGTACTTCCGGCCGGTCAGCTGGCCAATCGCCTGCATGTAATATTGAGCAGCAGTAGGGATTTCGGCGATTTTGTCGTTACTGGCTTCGCGGCACTGGAAAAAGATGTCAGGATTTACGGTGGTGCCGCGGGTTGATGGGTGGCAAGGATTCAGGGAATTGCTCCGGAAATCGCGCAACGACTCGTAATTCACCAGCGGAGCAAGATCTTCGTATGTCAGGGTTTCAATTTTCTGGATTTCATGTGAAGTCCGAAAACCGTCGAAAAAGTGCAAAAATGGAAAGCGGCAATGAATGGCAGCAAGATGTGCGACAGCAGCCAAATCCATTACTTCCTGAGGTGAAGAGGACGCCAGCAAAGCGAAACCTGTGCTGCGTACACCCATAACATCAGAATGATCGCCGAAAATTGATAGCGCATGAGCAGAAAGGGTGCGGGCGCTGACATGAAAAACTCCGGGCAGCATCTCACCGGCGATTTTGTACATGTTCGGAATCATTAACAAAAGGCCTTGCGATGCAGTGTAAGTAGTTGTCAGCGCTCCAGATTGCAGAGAACCATGAACCGTGCCAGCGGCACCGCCTTCGGACTGCATCTCTACCACCCGCACCGGTTGTCCGAAAATATTCAGCTTACCGTTTGCTGACCATTCATCAACATATTCTGCCATAGGAGATGATGGCGTTATGGGGAAAATACCCGCGACCTCAGTGAAGGCATATGATACATAAGCAGCCGCCTGATTACCGTCCATTAACTCCGTTCTTTTACTCAATTTTCTCTCCTGTTCGTGTATCGTTCTGAACCTTGCCGCTTAAAGTTTTTAGCGTCGTTTCTTCAATTCAGCGTAAATATCTTCCAGCGAAACGCCTTGAGACACCAGAAGAACAAGCAGATGATAAAACAAATCACTTGCTTCATACGTTATTTCTTCCTTACTGGTGTTTTTGGCTGCGATAATTACCTCTGCCGACTCTTCTCCGATTTTTTTGCAAATTTTATCGATTCCTTTATCAAACAAATAGTTGGTGTAAGAACCTTCGCGGGGATTAACGCGACGGTCAGTGATTACTTCATATAATTCGTCAAGAATCAGGCCAATATTGCTCATTTTCTCCTCCTGGTACTGTTCAAATAATTTGTTTAACATTTTTCGTTAACTAAGTCAGTATTTAATATTTCATTTAACAGGTACAGGTTTGACTGAATCTGCCTTTTTACAGTAACCCTGCGAGCGGCCGGAAGAAACAGCTGAAGGCCCCTGTATGGCAGGCTCCGCCCAGCTGGTCAACCCGATAAAGCAGTGTATCCTGGTCGCAATCTACCGCGATCTGGACAACCTTTTGAAAATGGCCGGATTGCTCGCCTTTCAGCCACAAACGGGCTCGGCTGCGGCTATAGTAGTGCATCAAGCCGGTTTTCAGGGTGAGAACAAAGGCCTCTTCGTTCTGGTAAGCCTGCATCAGAACCCTGCTGTCTGTGTCGGACTGGAGAACAGCATTAACCAGACCATCATTATTCTTTTTCAATAACTGCCACAACTCTCCGGCGCGGGCCACTGGCGGCAGCAAGTGAGGTGAACGTTCTTTTTCGCGCTGTTGCAGCTCGGCTATACCGGACGCCAGTGTTTCCGGCAGGTTGTCAAGTATCACAGGTATATCGCGCAGTGCCAGATAAGCTTTTAGATTTGGGATGGCAACTTCGCCAAAATGGAACAAGCTCGCTGCTAAAACAGATTCAGCGCCTCCCAGGATAATGCCATCATAAAAATCAGCATAGCTGCCGGCACCACCGGAAGCCGTAACCGGAATGCTGACAGCATCAGCGACCTGCCGGGTTATATTCAAATCAAAGCCGTTTTTGGTACCGTCGCAATCCATGCTTGTCAGCAGTATTTCGCCTGCGCCAAGTTCTTCAACCTGTTTTGCCCATTCCACTGGATTAAGACCTGTGGAACGGGTGCCACCGGCTGTTACTACCTCATACTGCCCTTCCGGTTCAAGTTTGACATCGATTGCTACTACGATACGGCTGCTGCCGAAGTGTTCAGCAGCCTGGCGCACCAGCTCAGGATTTGCCACTGCTGCTGAATTGAGCGACACTTTATCCGCTCCGGCTGCCAGTGTGGCTTCAATATCAGCGATCTTACGGATCCCGCCACCGATCGTGAAAGGAATTGTTGTGGCTGCGGCCACCTTCCGGGCTAAATCAAGCAGCGTGCTGCGTTCTTCCAGAGTAGCTGAGATGTCGAGGAAAACCAGTTCATCAGCCCCGGCAGCACAGTATTCACGGGCTGCTTCAACTGGGTCGGCAGCGTCGCGGATATTTACAAAGTTAATACCCTTTACCACCCGTCCGTCTTTAATATCGAGACAAGGAATTATTTTTTTTGCCAACATGTGTCGAGCCTCACTTTATTCTCATAAATAGCTTTGCCGACAATAATGCCGGCAGCGCCTGCGTCACGGGCCGCTTCAATATCAGCCATTGAAGCGACACCTCCCGAAGCAATGATGTCGAGCCCTGTTTCCTTAACCAGTCGCGCGACGTCGTTTACTGCTGTGCCTGTCATCATCCCGTCGCGGCTGATGTCAGTGTAGACAATTGTGCGTGCGCCTGCTGCTTTAACGCTGCAGGCAAGTTCCAGTACAGAAATTTCACTATCGTTGGTCCAGCCGTCAACGCTCACCATGCCGTTGCGGGCATCAAGCCCGATGACAATGCGCTCGGGTGCCAGTTTGATTGCTTCCAGCGTAAACTGTTGATCACGCACCGCTGACGTGCCGATTACCAGCCTCCAGATGCCCGGAGTGGACAATAGTTGCTTGACAACAGCCATACTGCGAACCCCGCCGCCGGTTTGAACCAGCATGCCGCTTTGGCGGGCAATTTCGGCGATCAGGTTGTCGTGGCCACGTACACCATCGCGGGCTGCGTTTAAATCCACCACGTGCAAATGGCGGGCGCCGGCTTCCGCAAAGCGACAAGCCAGGGCAATCGGGTCACGGTCGTAAACTGTTACTTCATCGTAGCGGCCTTGACGCAGGCGCACAGCCTGGCCGTCTAGTAGATCTATCGCGGGAAAGATAATAAATTCAGTAGTATTGGGCATTTTAGCTCCTGTTTTTTGTCATATTGTTCAGGGATTAACGGGTGAGTTCTGGCGATTCCGTATACCAGGGGCAGGCTTCGGCAGCACCGGCGAAATTGCGTCCGGTTAAGCGTTCGTATGCCTGGCGGTATTTTTCCGCTGTCTTATCGACAACTTCCTGAGGCAGGGCAGGCGGAGGCGGTGTTTTATCCCAAGTGAGGGTTTCAAGCCACTCCCGCAGATATTGCTTATCAAAACTGACTTGCGGCCGGCCCGGCTCCCAGGTTTCAGCCGCCCAGAAGCGCGAGGAATCGGGTGTGAAAATTTCATCAGCAATAATCAGACGGTCATCCAGCAAGCCAAACTCAAACTTGGTATCGGCAAGAATTATGCCACGCTCGGCTGCGTAAGCGGCGGCGGCTTCGTATAGAGCCAGGCTGTTGGAACGTACCTCAAACGCACGTTTGCGGCCAATTAGCTTGGTCAGGTCATCAAAGTTAATATTGATGTCGTGGCCAGACTCTGCTTTGGTGGAAGGTGTAAACATCGGTTCCGGCAGCTTATCGCCCTGGCGTAATCCGGCGGGCAGAGGAATGCCGCTGACTTTGCCGCTGCGGTTATATTCTTTAAGCGCAGAACCCTCGAGGTAGCCGCGGACAATACATTCGGCCGGCAGCATTTTTGCTTTACTTACCCACATGGAGCGTCCAGCCAGACGGTCAGCGTAGTGATTTAGCCCTGCCGGAAAATATGCCGGGTTCGTTGAAATAACATGGTTGGGCATGATATGTTTCAACCGATCAAACCAGAACGCTGAGATGCTGTTTAAAACAACTCCTTTGTTGGGGATCAGTTCATCAAAAACAACATCGAAAGCAGAAACCCGATCGGTTACAACAATAACCAGCGAATCGCCAAGATCGTAAATGTTCCGAACCTTTCCCTGAGCATGTAATGGCAAATCAATAAAATCGGTATTACTGATAGTCTGGTCCATTTCTACCCTCCTCGCCGGCCTAACCGGCTGCAGCTGTTTAAAGTATACCCTTGGTTGATGGAATGGTGTCGGGACTGGCAGGGTCGATTGCCAGCGCTGTTTTCAGGCAGCGGCCAAAAGCCTTGAAGACAGCTTCGATTATATGGTGGTCATTATTACCGTAAAGACAGCTGATGTGGAGCGTCAGCCCGGCGTTATAGGCAACCGCCCGGAAGAATTCGCCTGTCATCTGGGTTTCGAAAGCGCCCACATTCGGGCTTGAAAATTCAGCGTTGAAAACCAGATACGGACGGCCTGAGACGTCGATCACAACCCGTACCAGCGCCTCATCCATCGGAATTATTTCGGTGGCATAACGGCGGATACCGCGTTTATCACCCACTGCCCGGGCGATCAACTGGCCGATTACAATCCCAATATCCTCAACTGTGTGGTGAGTGTCCACTTCGAGGTCGCCGGTGGCATCGAGATTGAGTGTAAGACCGCCGTGACGTGAGAAAAGCAGCAGCATATGATCCAGAAAAGCTATACCGGTCTGAATGTTAGATTCGGCCTGGCTGTCAAGTTCAATGCTGCCTGTAATATCAGTTTCGAGGGTGCGGCGGTTGACTTTAGCGCTGCGCATTTATTATCCTCCTCGCTCCATCGTTCTGGAGCACTTATCCGGAATAATTCCTAAAAGCCAAAATATTCAGCTAAGTAGATTATAACGTTGGCTCGCTGGCACCGGCAACCGGTGAAGCAATAATTGCGCCAAGCGCTTCTGCCAGTGTTTGCATTTCCGGCTCGGTACCAATACTGATGCGCAGGTAATCGGTGATCCGCTGCTGGTTGAAACGGCGGACCAGTATGCCGCGCTCGCGTAAAGACTGCTGCAAAAATCTGCCTGTGTGCTGCGGATGACGGGCGAAAATAAAATTCGCTTGCGAGCTGACAACTTCAAAGCCAAGCTGTGCCAAAGCCGCAGCAGATTTCTCCCTGGTAGCGATTATCCGGCTGCGGGTTTCTTCAAACCAGGCACCGTCATTCATCGCAGCAATTCCGGTGATTTGAGAAATATAGTCGACTGTATAGCTGTTGAAACTGTCGCGAATCCGTTCCAGGCCGGAGATCAGAGCCGGAGCCCCCAGCGCGAAGCCCAGACGCATGCCGGCCAGGGATCGCGATTTGGAAAAAGTCTGAACGATCAGGATATTGTCGTACTCTTCCAGAAGCGGAACCGCCGTTTCACCGCCAAAATCAATGTAAGCTTCATCGATAATAATCAAACGATCCGGGTCGGAAGCAGCTATCTGCGCCAGCGTAGTCAGCGGCAAACCCATGCCGGTTGGCGCGTTGGGGTTCGCCAGAATAATGCCAGCGGACGGTGCCATTAGATCTGCCAACGGCATACTCAGATCGGGGAGCAGATTTACTGTCCGGTAAGGAATATCGTAGCGGTGGGCATAAACCGGGTAAAAACTGTAGGTGACATCCGGGAATACAATCTGCTCGTTCGGCGCTGCAACTTTGGAATCCGGCAGCCCGGCCGGGTTGAAAAAAGCCTGAAAGCAAAACGCCAGAATTTCGTCGGAGCCGTTGCCGCAGAATATCTGATTCTCTGCCAAGTTATAGTAAGCGCCTATGCTCTGGCGCAGGAGCAGTGAGGACGGGTCAGGGTAAAGACGTAAACGGGCCGGGTCGATATTGCGTAAGGCGGCCGCCACAGCAGGTGAAGGCGGATAGGGATTTTCGTTGGTATTTAGTTTAATCAGGCGTTCCCGAGGCTGTTCGCCAGGGACATAGGGTTCAACCGTTTGTGTGACATAACTCCAGAAACGGCTGGCGGGTTGCTTTTGGCGAGGATTTTCCACTATTGTGCCTCCTTGGAAGATCTTTGGCCTGCATCTGCCAGAGCCTGATCAAAACGCACGCGCACGCTTTCAGCATGACATGTCAGTTGTTCTGCTTCCGCAAAAAGAGCGATTTTTTCCCAACAGCTTTCCAAAGCGGAACGTGAGTAATCAATTAAACTGATCTTTTTTTGAAAATCGGCGGTGTGCAGCGGTGAGAAAAAGCGTGCGGTTCCGCTGGTAGGCAGTATATGGTTGGGGCCGGCAAAATAATCTCCCAAAGCCTCAGGACTGTAGTGCCCCAGAAAAATAGCACCGGCATTGCGGATTTGATCTACCAGGTTTTCAGGTTCATAAACACAAAGCTCAAGATGCTCTGGTGCCAGCTCATTGGCGAAAGCGCAGGCGTCTTCCAGGCTGGGAACAACTAGAATCGCGGCATAGTCGCGCAGTGAAGCCGCAAGGATTTCGGCCCGGGGCATCAGTTGAGCCCGGCGCTGGATCTCGGCCGCAGTTTCGCTGGCGATTTGGGCTGAGGTGGTGATCAGAACTGCAGAAGCGAGCCGATCATGTTCAGCCTGTGAAAGCATATCTGCAGCCAGAAAAGCCGGATTGGCTGATTCATCGGCAACGATCAGAATTTCGCTGGGGCCCGCGAACATATCAATGTCACAGTGACCGAAAACGAGCCTTTTAGCGCTGTTAACATAAATATTGCCCGGGCCGCAAATTTTATCGACGGCGGGGATAATGGCAGTACCATAAGCAAGCGCTGCGATAGCCTGAGCGCCGCCAACCTTGTAGATACTGTCAACACCCGCTAATGATGCAGCGGCCAATATTGCCGGCGCGATACTGCCGTCAGGTCGCGGCGGTGTGCACATCACGATTCGGCGTACACCGGCAGCCTTGGCCGGCAAGGCGTTCATCAGGACTGAGGACGGTAAAGGCGCCGTACCTCCAGGCACATAAATGCCAACCAGATCGAGCGGTCGGGTGAGCAACGCTACTCTGGCGCCTTTACCGTCATCAAGCTCCACTGGCGGCTGAATTTGCGCTTTGTGGAAGCAGGTGATGTTGGCTGCGGCTTCACGCAGAACTTCGATGAGTTCCGGCGAAGTGGCGTCAAATGCGGCGCTGATTTCGCTTTCACTGACAATCAGCTGTTCCGGTGCTAGATTTACTGAATCAAATTCTCTGGTATACCGCAAAACAGCGGCGTCGCCTTCACGGCGCACAGCCTCCACTATTTCGGCAGTTCTTTCTGTGACATCTTTGCGGGTCATTTTGCCACGTGCTCCCAGGCGGGCGGCAATTGACTGACGCTCATTGCGGTCGGTATGAATTATCGCGACATCGACCAGACTGTTCATGCTTGTTCTCCCAATTGTTTTGCCAACAACTGTTCAGCGGCTGCACGCTGTACCAGCCGGCCACGAATCGCGTTGACCAGCGGATTAATCCGGGCGGCCTTCATTTTCAGGCTAACACGGTTTATCACCAGACGAGCGCTGATGTCAGCAATATTTTCTAATACAACGAGGCCATTTTCTTCCAGCGTCCGGCCGCTTTCCACTATATCAACAATCAGTTCTGCCAGTCCAATCAGCGGTGCCAGTTCAACAGAACCGTTTAATTTAATTATTTCAACACTTTCATGGCGGCGGTCTTCAAAATACGCACGAGTAATATTCGGATACTTGGTACCAACGCGTTTATTGGGTATTGTATCAATCCGGCCGGCGAGCTCGGGGGCGCCGCAGACACACATTCTGCAGGCGCCAAAGCCGAGGTTAAGTACCTCGTAAAGTTTACGGCCTTCTTCGAGCAGAGTGTCCTTGCCAACCACACCGATGTCGGCGGCGCCGTAATCTACATAAGTTGGGACGTCCGCTGGTTTAGCCATGATAAAGCGAATGTCCTGGCGTTCATCGGTGAGAATTAAGCGGCGGGACTTTTCTTTAGCGAAACCGCAATCAAGTCCCGATTCCTCAAACAACTCTATTGCCTGATCAGCCAGACGGCCTTTAGATAACGCTATAGTCAGTGTATTCACGCCCTTGCTCCTTCTGTCCGTTGCTGAGGATTCTCCGGCGTCAGTAACCGGATGTCATCTGCAGCTGCAAAATAGCGGATCTGCATGGGGACACTTACAGGATCAGCAATTTCCGTGCGGCTTTCAGCTGCCAGTGCTTTTAATTCGGCTTCGCTTTGCCGGCCGCAATCAAGGATGACTTTGCTGCCAGCTGCCCGCAATTGACGCGCGTATTGTTGTGCAGCGGCCCTCTCAGTTGCTTTGTAACCCAGCAGGATCGTCGGTTTCGTCGCGACAGGTGGTGTGATGCGCTGCCGGCGCAGGGCGGTGAGAATAAAATTCAAGCCGATTGAGAAGCCGGTGGCCGATAAATCGCGGCCGAAAGCAGCCGCAACGGTGTCATAACGACCGCCGCTGAACAGCGGGAATCCCAGCCCATAGGTAAATCCCTTAAAAATCGTGCCGGTATAATAGTCGAGACTCTGAAGCATGCCAAGATCGAGTGTGATATAGTCCAAAAGCCCGTCAGCCTGTAGAATTCGCAAAACAGCTTCCAGATTAGCCAGAGCTTCAAGCGCCAACGGGCTCTCAATCTCACCCCGCAGCTGCTCAATTACGTCAAAAGAACCATACAGCTCCGGCATCATCAGCAAAACCCGCCGCACTGAAGCCGGCAGTGACAGCGCGGCAACACAGTCTTCGAGTGCGACGACTTGTTTGCTATCTATCGCCTGCTGCAATTCAAGTGCGTCGGCAGGCGATATTTCATAGTCAGTCAATAAACCTTTGAAAAAAGCCACCTGCCCGAGTGAAACCTGCAAGTTTTCGATCCCACAGCGTCTGGCACCTTCAATAGCCAGCGCGATTACTTCCGCGTCGGCTTCCGGTGATGCGCAGCCCATCAGCTCAACGCCGGCCTGCGTAAATTCACGCTGACGGCCGCCGCCGTATTCCTGATAGCGGTACATATTGCCGATATAGGAAAGCCGTAGAGGCAGAGTACTGTCACGCAGGGTTGTTGCGGCCAGCCTTGCTGCGGGAATTGTGCCGTCATAACGCAAACAGAGTATCCGGCCCTTTTCGTCAAAAAATTTGAACAGGCCTTCCTGAGGAGCAAAGCCCTCGCCTGCGGCATAGGCGTCATAAAATTCAATTGCCGGTGTCTCAATTTCACGATAGCCATTGACCGCGAATAAATCTCGCAAATCAGCTTCAAGCAACCGTTTCGCTTCGCAGTCGGTCGGCAGCCAATCGAGCACACCATCAGGCAGATAAAATTTCCAGTTGTTCAATCAGAGCCCTCCTGATGCTTTACTATGATAAACCGATAAAGTAATAAAACGAATTATAACCAGCCTGCATGCAGCTGTCAAGCCAAAATAAAAAACGCCGGAATGCTTTTTGAGAGCACTCCAGCGTCGTCAGATTTATTATCCGTTCATTTATTGCTCAGTTTGCCGTAAGGGCGGCCGTTCTTTCGCGTGCTTTGGTTAATGCCTGTTCAACAATCATGTCCTTGACCTTCATCAGGCGGGTAAGGTTACCGCGCTCATTTTCTTCCATTTTCATGGTTATCGAACGGATCGCTTCGCTGATTTCCGGTATTAGAATATACTCAAGCGAGTTAACCCGGCGCCGGGTACGTTCAATCTCATCCGCCAGCAGCTGCGCTGCTTTTTCCGAAGACGCCAGTTCCAGCATCAAAGGAAAAGCCTCACTCAAGGTTACAATCGCTAAATCCAGTTCCGCCGCCGCTGAGGCCATACCATAAGGCAGGTTTTGCAACTGGCCGCTCATCAGGTAGGGTGAACTGAACACTGGCACGTTGACGCTCATCACATTACGGGCATCGACATCGATGGTCAGGGTTTCATGCCCGGCCATCAGGGCGGTGCGCAGAGTTTCCGGTGACATGACCGCCCGTGCCAGCAGCATCTGGATATTGGCAACTCTGAATTTACTTTCAACTTCTTCACGCAAGCGCTTATTTTCACGAACAATATCAAGAAACTGGCGCATAAGCTCATCACGCTTGTCTTTAAGCAGTTTATGACCGCGCCGCGCTGTAACAAGCTGCCGTTTAAGACGCAGCAGTTCCATCCGGTTCGGGTTGACAAGGCGTTTGCTGGCCATAGAATGTATTTCCTCCTGTGAAACTGGCGTTTAGTTCTTCTTGTAATACTGGTCGATATATTCGTCCTTAACACGCTTGAGCTCATTTCGGGGCAGCATGGAGAGCAGTTCCCAGCCGATCTTCAGTGTTTCTTCAATCGAACGATCAGCATTAAAGCTTTGATTGATATAGCGTTCTTCAAAGGTATCCGCGAAGTGGGCATAAATGCGATCGACTTCACTTAGGGCATCCTCGCCCAGGATTACCTGCAGTTCCTTGGCATCTTTACCACGCGAATAGGCAGCGAACAGCTGGTTCATGACATTGGCGTGGTCAGCACGGGTTTTGCCTTTACCAATACCTTTGTCCTTTAAACGCGAAAGTGAAGGCAGCACGTCGATCGGTGGCCGTATACCCTTCTTGTAAAGTTCACGGCTGAGGATGATCTGGCCTTCGGTGATATAACCGGTTAAGTCAGGAATAGGATGGGTTTTGTCGTCGTCCGGCATGGTCAGAATCGGCACCAGCGTGATCGAGCCTTCTTTACCCTTCTGCCGGCCGGCGCGTTCGTACATTGTGGCCAGGTCGGTGTAAAGGTAACCCGGGTAACCGCGGCGTCCGGGTACTTCCTTACGGGCGGCGGATACTTCACGCAGGGCTTCGGCGTAGTAGGTGATGTCGGTCATGATAACCAGCACCTGCATATCCAGCTCGAATGCCAGATATTCAGCAGCGGTTAAAGCCATGCGCGGTGTGGAGATACGCTCGATTGCCGGGTCATCGGCAAGATTGATAAAGAGGACAGCGCGGTCAATCGCGCCTGTGCGGCGGAAATCGCTGATAAAATAATCTGCTTCTTCAAAGGTTATGCCCATGGCTGCAAAAACCACAGCAAAGTTTTCCGATTCGCTTAAAACCTTAGCCTGGCGGGCGATCTGGGCTGCAAGCTGACCATGTGGCAAACCTGACGCTGAGAAGATCGGCAGCTTTTGACCGCGTACAAGAGTGTTGAGGCCGTCAATCGCTGAAATGCCTGTCTGGATAAACTCGTTGGGATAATCACGGGCGGCAGGGTTCATCGGTTGACCGTTAATATCTATCATCCGTTCGGGGATAATTTCAGGGCCGCCGTCTTTGGGATTGCCCATGCCGCTGAAAACGCGGCCAAGGATATCCGGCGAAACCGCAAGCTCAAGGCCGCGGCCGAGGAAGCGGACTTTACTTTCCGCCACGTTGATGCCGATTGAGCTTTCGAATAACTGGACCAAGGCATCACTGCCGCTGACTTCCAGCACTTTGCAACGGCGTATTTCGCCATTTGGTAATTCGATTTCACCCAGTTCATCGTACTTTACACCGCTGACCTGCTTAACCAGCATCAACGGGCCCGCTACTTCAGCTATGGTGCGATATTCTTTTGGCATCTTAAATTACCCCCTCCGGCAACAATGCTGATATCTCCGCCTTTAACGCTTCGCCGATTTCTGCGGCCGCTGTTTCGATGCGGTCTTCCGGAATTCCCTTGATGCGGGCAATGCGGTCGCGCACAGGCAGTTTATCGAGGTCACGGAAGGAAACTCCCTGTTGGATAGCCTTCGAACCTTCGTAGTAATAGTTCATAACCAGATTCAGCATCAGCTGCATTTTCTGGGGTGAAGTGTAGGTGTCGATAACGTCAAAGGAATCCTGGGCAAGGTAGTCTTCACGCAGTGAACGGGAAGCCTCGAGTTTCAGTCGGTCAATCTGGGAAAGGGAATCCTGACCTATCAGACGGACTATTTCTTCCAACTCAGCTTCTTCTTGCAGCAAACGCAAAGCATCTGCCCTTAGCTTGCTCCAGTTCGCGGTTACATTTTCATTCATGTATTCGTCAATGACATCAGCATACAGCGAGTAGCTGTTGAGCCAGTTTATCGCCGGGAAGTGGCGCTTATAAGCCAGTGTAGAGTCCAGGCCCCAGAAGACTTTGACAATACGCAGCGTCGATTGCACAACCGGGTCGGACAAGTCGCCGCCTGGCGGGGATACAGCTCCGATCGCGGTCAGCACGCCGATACGGTCATCGCTGCCTAAACAACGAACCTGGCCTGCGCGTTCGTAGAAGTTAGCCAGACGTGAACCCAGATAAGCCGGGTAGCCTTCTTCACCGGGCATCTCTTCCAGACGGCCCGACATTTCGCGCAGTGCTTCTGCCCAGCGAGAAGTGGAATCGGCCATGATCGAAACAGAGTAACCCATGTCGCGGTAGTATTCAGCAATTGTGATCCCGGTATAAATTGAAGCCTCACGGGCAGCAACCGGCATATCCGAAGTATTGGCGATCAGGATTGTACGCGCCATCAGCGGCTGACCGGATTTCGGGTCGATCAGCTCGGGGAATTCCATCAGAACATCGGTCATTTCGTTTCCGCGTTCGCCGCAGCCAATATAGACGACGATGTCGGAAGCGGCCCATTTTGCCAGCTGGTGCTGAACCACAGTTTTACCGCTGCCGAACGGGCCGGGAATGGTGGCAGTGCCGCCGCGGGCAACAGGGAAAAAGGTATCGATACTGCGCTGACCGGTGACCAGTGGTTCCGTCGGTGCGATTTTTTCTTTATACGGTCTGCCACGGCGAACCGGCCATTTCTGAATCATGGTGAGATCATGCACGGATCCGTCAGCAAGCTTGATCCTGGCTACAACGTCGGTGACCTTATGCTCACCGGCTGTTATCTCAGAAATTTCACCCTCAATTCCAACCGGAACCATGATCCGGTGGTTAACCAGCACGGTTTCTTCAACCTCACCGACAACGTCGCCGGCGCTGACGTGGTCACCGACTTTGACAACAGGTTGGAAATTCCAAATGCGGTCACGATCAATCGCCGGGCTGGAAACGCCACGCGCGATGTTGTTGCCGGCCAGTTCCACGAGGCGGTCAAGCGGTCGCTGGATACCGTCAAAAATCTGCCCGATCAAGCCAGGGCCCAGTTCAACAGAAAGCGGTGCGCCTTCTGAAACTACTGTTTCGCCCGGGCCTAGTCCGGCGGTTTCTTCGTAGACCTGAATTGAGGCCTGGTCATCGTGCATTTCGATGATCTCGCCAATCAGTTTATGGTCTGAGACCCTGACAACATCGAACATCTCCGCATCGCGCATACCGCTGGCTATAACCAACGGACCTGATACTTTGACAATTGTGCCTGTGCTGGGTTTTTTCATGCTTTCACTCCTTTGACTCACTGCTGGCGCTATTCTCTGGCTGACCGGAATCCCGGGTGACATCAATCCCCAGAATATCCATGCCGATAGCCTTACGGACTGACTCCCGTACCTGGGCCATTCCCAGGCCGCTGCCGCCGGAAATCGGCGGGATCGGGATAACAGCAGGCAGTTTGCGGCTGCGCAGCGAGCGAATATAATCCTGATTGGCTATAAAACAAGGCTCTGTTATAAAGACGATGGCAAAATCCTCATCTACGGCGTAGCGCAGATGCTCTTCGGCAGCTTCCGGAGTCACTGCTTCCAGCACGGTCAAACCGAGTGCCCGGAATCCAATGATACTGTCTGGATCGCCTATAACGGCTACTTTATACATTCGTCTCCTCCGGTTGCTTATAGGTAAGTTAAGCGAGCCAGCTCGCGGGCTTTTTCAATCGGGATATTGTTACGTAAACAAGTAATAATTATGCGGATGGTCCTGATTTCCATTTCCCGGGCGATCAGATAGCCAATTATCGCTTCGGGACCGCGCAGAATACGTTTGGCATTCTGGACAAACCGTATCAGAACCTCATCCTGCGCCTGGCTGAAACGGGCAATTGCTTCACCGCCTTGAGCGAAGTGTTCAACCGACTCGGCCAAACTGGCCAATCTCGTTGTACTTAGCGCGGCTACAATTTCTTCCACAGGCGCCTCGTAAAGCTCCAGCAGCCTGGCTGCCGGGATTTTCCCGCCCGGCAGCAACACCCTCGCCAGATAATCTGCTCCGCTGTGCAGGAAACGGGTCCTCAGGAGCATGCCTGCATTTGCGAGGTCTGAGCGCAGGCTGACAAAATCACGAAAGAAATCATTTTCAACGTTAGTAGCTGCCGCGCTGAACATAATTGCCTGGGTTTGGTCCAGATAAATATCAATTTCACTGACATCGTAATTCTGTAAGTAGCGGGCTGAGGCCTCCGCAGCAGCTGCCACTAATTCAGGCGGCAGCTCAGCTGTTTTTTGTGAACGCAGGGCAGTAAACATTACTTCCGGCGGTATTGTCGATGGTTGCTGCAGGAGGGGCTGCAATTGTTGCAGCGTAACAGGCGTGTGAATTTCCGGCCAAAGCGCCGAAACAGACTCATCTCTGGTATCTTTCTGTTCCGTTACTGGCGGCGGTTCACTATAGCCTGACGCAGCGGCGTCGCGACTGTTTTGCTCCGGCTTGCGCCGCGGCCAATATACAGCTAACGACTTCAGCATTACCTTGAGGTTATGAAGATCGCGCGACAAAAGCAGCGTATCGATCAGTACTTGATCCGGGCTTAGTTCGCGCATATCCTCATAAGCGGCTTCAAGGCCGAGCTGAAGGCTTTTTTCAGGATCAGAGGCCGCGGGATATCCATCTTCTATCAGCAGTCGGGCAATCTCTTCTTCGCTGCGTGCTTCAAAATAACGGCTTAGGCGCGATGCGTTCACAAGTCCGTTTTCCATAGCCCGGATTCTGGCTGTTGAGTAGGCATACCGCGTGCGGTCGATCTGCACCGGTTTATTTGGTTTTGTTTTTTCTGTTCTTTCCATGGTGCTCCGTTCTGTCCAGCGGTGCCGCTCAGGATTTAAAAAGAATCCCGGCAGCCAGGCTTACCAGTTCCGGCCTTAGGCCGCGGATAAGCTGATCCGTCGTCAGGTTGGTTTCGATCAGGCCTTTGCGTAAAACGACTCCGGTGGCAAAATCGCCGGAATCAGCCGCAAGGGCAAGGTTCCAATTCAGATCGCGGTTTAGCTCTGCAATTAGCTTACCAACGAAATCACGCTCCGGTTCAGGAACAATAACTTCTTCGTCGCCGTCAGCGTTGTCGCGCAGTAGCCTGACATAAAGCCCGGCCTTTTCAGCTGGTGCCAATTGGCGCAGACTCGTCTCAGCGCGTGTGATGACCTCGTCAATCAGCTGCTGGCGAACGGCCAGCGTGTGTTTGCGGGTTTCCAGGGCGGCGCTGCTTTGGGAGCGGCGCTCAAGCACCGCAGTCTCTTCAGCAGCTTTAGCCCGGGCGGCATTCAAAATCTGATCCGCTTCCTGACCAGCTGCGCTGAGTATCTGATCGCGCTGAGACCTGGCTTGATCCTCGATCTCGCGAACGCGTTCTTCTGCGTCACTAATGATGCGGTTGAGTATAGCGTCAAGGCCGTTCACAGTGATGTATCCCCTTTCTGTTCAGGCAAGTAATAATTGGCGGGGTAGTACAACTGCTCAGACCGGGTTGATGCTTAGAATTGAAAGCACTGAGGCCAACAGGGCAAGAATTGAGTAGGTTTCAACCATGGCGGGCAGAACGATAGCCTTGGAAGAAGCGTCAGGTTGCTTTGCAACCATGGCAATACTTGCTTCTGAGGTTCTGCCCTGATAGACAGCAGATTTGTATCCGACAACGGTGATGGGCATGCAGGCAAGGAAATAAAGCAGGCCTGTCTGCCAGCTAAGGTTAACGTTGCCAGTAAGTAAGCCGGATGACTGCATAACCATAAACCAGGTCAGCAGACCGTAGATGCCCTGGGTGCCAGGCAGTGCCTGCAAAATGAGCAGTTTACCGAATTTGTTAGGATCTTCGGTCATAACGCCCGCAGCCGCCTGACCAGCAAGACCAACACCGATTGAGGAACCGATACCGCCTCCGATTGAGGCAAGCATACCGCCCAGCAGCGTCAGGACAGGACCAATTAATTCAACGAAATTTGCCATGATGGAATCCTCCTATTGATTCGCGTTCACTTTATCTTTCAGGATCAGCCTTCTTAAGGCCGTCCGATAAGCTTTGGATTGACGCAGCAGCGTCAGGTTTTAAGATCAGGAATCGAGTGCCTTTAATGCGGGCAGCGGTTGTTCACGTTCAATTTCAACGTAACGGGAAGTTAGCTTCTCAGGTTTCCAAAGAATGCCGCCGCCTTCGTAAAATTTGCCGAAGAATTCAACAAACTGGAGACGGCTGGTATGGATGTAGGCTGAAAGCAACGACAAGGCAAAATTAACTGCGTGGCCAACAATGCCAACCAGGATAAAGATGACATAGCCTGCAAAGCTGGGTCCGCCCAGGAAACCGATTTTATTGACAACCATGGCAATAACACCGGTGGCGAGGACAAGCGCTAATACGCGGGAGTAGGAAAGAATATCGCCAAAATAGCCGGTGATTCCGTAGAGGTTATAAAGTCCGGCTCCTACTCTGGCAAAAGGATTACGGCTGTCACGCGCTGAGAAGAGCACAATTGTAGCTGCACCGGCGATAGCCATATAGCCGGTAAAGGGTTTACCGATGCCGGCAATAGACAGCGCGAGGCCAATGATGAGTATATACCAGGAAAAAACATCATAAACCGCGGTTTGCCAGTCGCCGTCTCGCCAGGCCATGTAGGCTTTGATAGCCATGCCGCTGAAAAGATGCAGGACGCCGAAAATGGCGCTGAGCAGCATCATCTCGGTCGGCTGGGTAAGAGGGTCGAGGATAACAGGCGGAATCACAACCCGGCCGCTGGTCACTGTCGCAATCATGTCACCAAAATAGCCGCCGAACATCACTCCCCAGAACATGGAGGAGATGCCGCACTGCAGGAACATAACAGCGGTTTGACGTGCGCGGCCAGTCAGCTTGAGCTTATAGATGCCGAACAGGCAGCCTAGTGTAAGCATCAGGCCATAGCCCACATCACTCAACATCAGGCCGAAAAAGATAAAGTAGAACGGTGCCAGCACCGGAGTGGGGTCAACTTCCTGCGGCAGCGGCGGATTGAACATCTCCACAACTGTTTCGTAAGGTCGGACCAGTTTATTGTTTTGCAGTAGAATTGGAAAATTATCGTCGTCAGCGGCTGGACGGCTGCCGTAAGCAACTGTGAATTGTCTGGTCAAGCCTTCCTTGATCGGTGTTGTCAGGTTTTGCGGAGTCCAGCCTTTCAAGATAAACGTTTGTTCAGTATCAGCCAGACGGCAGAGGACATTATGTTTTTCCACCAGCATTTGCAGATGATCATGCAATATTTCAAACGCAACCAGATTACCGGCGATTTCATCCATTTCCCCGTGCTTGCGTTCCTGTTCCTGAAGCAAAGCGGCCTGCTCTGCCTGCAGACGCTGTAGCAGCACGCGCGGTGTAGCTGTTTCGGTCTGTACTGGCAGGAAAGAAAAGTTCAGCCGGCGCAAATTCGATTGCACCAGCGATTCACGTAACTTAAGTGTGATCACATGCAGCTGAATACCTGTCTTGGTTTCGGTTAAAACGTTAACGATCGTTTCAGGAGCTTCATCTGCGAGCGCCTCTTCTAAAGCAGTAAGCTCTGCTCTGTTATGGAAACTGCCAAGAAAAGAGCGGGTATGTTCGGTATTAAGCGCTGAGAGATCGAGCGACAGGGATTCCCAGGGCAAAAGCATGGTTTCTGTATTGTGGAGCCTCAACAGCTGGCCTTCAATTTCGCCAATCCGGGTGCTGGCTGCCTCGAAAGCTGCCAGACGCGCCAGAATGTCGCTTTGTTTACTAACCACCTGATTGAAATCAGAAATATTGACACTGCGTTTAGATGCAAACAGAGATTTCTTAACCGGACGCAAGCGGTTGCTCTCGGCTATAACCCGTTCCAGACGTGACATCAAAGGCAGGACTTCGTTCACGGTCAGCTGGCGATTGCCAACGGCAATTGTTTCAGCAGTAGCTGCTGCAGCCACGTCGCAAACGCTGGCTGCATCTTGACCGGGTAATGCGGCTACTTCATCAACATGCAGCGCGCCCAGTTTCATCAAAGCTTCGACAACTGCTGCTTTGTCCTGCTGCATACCAACTACAGTAATGCGGTCCATCTTGACAATCGGCACGTTACTTCACGATCCTTTCAGCAACAGCCCGGACCGCTTCCGGAAAAGACTGCTGTGCTTCTATGCGGAGCTGTTCTGATTGGACTGCGGCAGCAACAGCTTGTTCGTCAGTATGGATTTCTGCTTGCTCAGTTGCGTTGCGCAGGGATTCGCTCACTAATTCGTCAGCTTTTTCGCGGGCTTCAGCCAGCAGCCGACCTGCTTCAATTCGAGCAGCCTCCAGCATTTCACGGGCTTGCGCCTGTGCTTCAGAAATCATTGCTGCTGCTTTTGCTTCTGTTTCGCGGATAAGGCTAAGGTAATCCTGATCGGACATAGTTATCTTAATCCTCCGATAATATCATCAAGAAGTCCGGCATCTTCATAAGCTGTCCGAAAAAAAATGGACAGATGGGCAATCATTTTTCCGCTAACCGGCATATGGAAGACATTCTACACAAAAACCGGCAATTTAGCCACCAGTTTAAGGCAAAAAACTGCATTTATATTTTTTATATTTTTTCTGCTGTTATTACTGTGAATAAACGCAGGTAATGCTCTAGTCTTGCAGACCGCTGAAAAGTCTTGCGGCATTGCGGCGCAAATATAAAATTAACGCAGCACTTATTAACAGCGGCATAGCTACCAGTATAAACAGCGAAATTTCGTAACCCGGGTTTAAAAAGTACACCAGAACACCAAGTAAAATCGCTACCAGCAATGAACTTAGCATGCAGTACAGTACATTTACGTTCCGCTTAACAGCTGTTTGTTCATTGTCCCAATGCAGCTTCGGCCAGAGCAGGTCAAAGAAAAAGCCTAACAGGTTGGGCAGCAGTACGGCGCCAGGCATAATCAGGGCTACAGCTAGCAGATACCACAAGGGCAGCTTAAACAAAAATGCTCCCATTAAAAACAGCATGAGCCAACCAATAAAGCTGAACAGTATGCCAACTGATATTTTGGCAGCGGCCTGCCTGGCATAGCTGATTGGCAGGATCTTCATAATATAGAACTGGCGGCCTTCTCGGGACAGGGCACTGGCTGAGATCCCGTTCGTGGCGCTGAGAAAAACAGTAAAGGCAAAAACCACAACCAGTGACAGTACAATGAGTTCGTCCCCCGCTTGCAGCAATGAGTTTACGATATTTGCCAGTGTATCAAGTGAAAAGTCTTCTCCACCGGTTACAAAGGGTACGATAATAAAGAGCGGCCAGAGAAAATTCAACAATACGCAATTGATGAAGAAAATCGGTGTGCGCAAAAGCACCCGGATATCCTTAACAAATACCGCCAGCATTGGAGAACCGCTGCGGCCTGTGCCTTCAAGCTCAGCTTTAGTCAGACGACGGCGGACAGCGGTGGAACTGGTCAGGCCAATAACGCCTTTGAAATAAAGCAGCCGGCCGGCCGCAAGTAGAAGCACAACAGCAACTGCCGCTGCCAGGAAAAGTAAAGCCAGATTGGCCAGGCCAGCTGAAGTGCCCGAGTCAGCCAGAGCGCGGGTAGCAAATATTGTCCCGGGGAAAGCCGTTGTTGTGATTTGGGCGATCCGCTCACTCCCCTGGGTTATTAATTGACCGATATCGGTCGTTGTGGACGCGGTCAAAGACTGCATCCCGAATGAAAAGCCCAATCCCAGTGCCAGAGCCAGGATCGAAGCGACCATATTGAAACGGTCGCGGTTTCGCCCGAAGCGGGTAAAGCGCATCAGCAGCATGATGATAATGGCGGCAACGGCAAGTGGAATAACAGGCAACAACAAGAAGACGAGAACCATCGTCAGGTAATAAATAAAGTCGGCACCGCTGCGGTAACCGTAGACGGCCAATGCGGGCAGAACAATTACGCCAACAAAAACATACTCGTAAATCAGAGTGACCAGGAATTTCGCGCCGATTATCTGCTCAGGCAGCATCGGCAGGGGCAGTAGACGTTCAATATCATTGGCAAAGTAAAAAATGCTGATCACATACATCATGCCAAATACAAAGACCGCCAAAACACCGGCGGAGACAAAAAGCCCTACCATGGCAGCTTCAAGGCCTACAGCACTGAGCATCCCGTACAAACCCCAGGCGGATGCGCCGATCGCAGCAATAAAATATATGGCCAGGAAGCTGAAAAGCAAGACATTGCCGATGCCCGAAAAACGCCGTTTGCGGCGGGCATCGGAACCAAGGCCGGCGTAGCCGTTACCAAACAACAGAACGCGGGTGAGACGGAGTAAATTGGCCATGGGTTATGCCTCCTTATTCTCCGACTCTACCAGTCGCAGGAACATTGCCTCAAGCGAAGCATCAGACTGGAATTTCGCCCGCATATCGGTAATTGTGCCAATAAACAGAATCCGGCCACGGTCGATGATAGCTACTCGGTCACAGATTTTTTCAGCGACTTCCAGCACGTGAGTTGAAAAGAAAACACTTTTACCGCTGTCAGAATGCTCGCGCATCATCTCTTTAAGCTGAAAAGAAGACTTGGGGTCCAGACCCGTCATCGGTTCGTCCAGAATCCAGGTATCGGGATTATGCAGTAGGGCGCCCATGATCACCAGCTTTTGCCGCATACCATGCGAATAGCTTTGGATCCGGTCGGCGAGGGCTTCGGTAAGTTCAAAACGTTTTGCCAGAGTGGTTATCCGCTCCGTGCGCTCACTTGAGGGTACCTGATAAATATCGCCCATGAAACGCAAATACTCGATTGCTTTTAGCCGCGGAAAAATATTCGGGTCGTCCGGCACAAAGCCGAACGCACGCTTGGCGGCAATGCCGTCCTTGACAATGTCGTGCCCGCTGATTTCAATGCTGCCTTCGTCAGGGGTGAGAATGCCAGTCATCATTTTAATAGCGGTTGTTTTGCCTGCACCGTTAGGCCCTAGAAATCCAAAGATTTCACCGTCCTGGATATCGAGACTGATTTTATCCACTGCCTTGACTTTACCGTTATAGGTTTTACTTACACTTCGAATCGTAATCATTACCGGCCTCCTGCCACAAAACTAAACTTAATAATTGCAATCCTGCCTGTTCAAGTCAACGCGTTGACCGGTTCAAGCCAACCTGTTTCTTTAACAAATCAAATCGCTGACCAGCTCAAATCAACGTGCCAGTCAGAGCTGTTGAATCCAGTTCCCGATACCAGCCGATAAGCTGCAGGCTGGGCATTTCGTGTTCCAGCTGGTAGAGCACCAGCATGGCTTCGGTATCAGCGCGCGGGCTTTCGAAATCAAGATAGAAGCGATAATTCCAGGCTTTGAGCGGGTCAGGCCGCGACTGGATTTTCAACAGATTGATGCCGCGGTCACTGAACATGGAAAGAGTTGATGCCAGGGCACCGCTTTGGTGCGGAGTGCTCAGGACCAGGCTGACACGGTCGGCGTCAGGCGTAATGACGAGTTCCCGGCTGATAACTACAAAGCGGGTCTGATTGCTACCGCTGTCACAGATATCATCGGCCAGGACCTCAAGACCGTGCAGTTCTGCTGCAGCGGCCGAAGCGATCACAGCAAGTCCGGATTCAGTTGCTGCTGCAGCTTCAGCAGCGGCGACAGCAGTGTTGGCAGCTTCTTCAGTCTCCCAGCCATGTGCGCGAATAAAGCTCTGGCATTGAGCCAGGGCTTGTGGATGCGAACGTACCCGCCGGATTTCTGCCAGAGTTGTGCCAGGCTTAGCTGCCAACCGATGCTGGATCGGTAATAAAATTGACTGGATTATGTAAAGCTGTTGTGAAAGCAAAAGGTCATAAACAGCGTCGACGGTGCCGGCGGTTGAGTTTTCCAGAGGAAGCACCGCCAGGTCGGAACGGCCGTCCAGCACTCGGGCGCAAGCTTCAGCAAAAGTTGGCGCCGGCACCAGGTCCGCATCAGGAAACAGCAGAGCTCCGGCTTCCATGGAATATGCGCCGCTGGCCCCCTGACAGGCAATGCTGGCGGCATGCGCCGGTTTGGCAGCTGCCTTATGCAGACGTTCTCCAAGCGCCCACTCATGATCGTGCGGCAATAAATCCTCGTATTGGGCTTCCCGCGAGAGCCGCATCAAAGTCCGGGCCAGGCTTTCAGCCCGCCGGCTGTCTGCTTGCGGAAAACGGCTGCTCACTTGCGCTGCCACAACTGCTTCTCTTTCAAGATCAACCACAGGCAAACCACTGCGTTTTTTGTAGTCAGCCACATGGCGGACAATTTCCAGCCGCTCGCGAAATCTGTCAAATAATGATTCATCCAGGTCATTAAGCTGTGCGCGCAATTCTGCCAGATCCGATGTTTTTTCCGGCAGTTCGCGGCCTGCCAGTAAATCACAAAGCTGTTCCAGTGCAACCAGGTAACTGTTGAAGCCCAGACCGCTGATTTGAGCTGCGCAGACAGGTTCTATCACAGAAATCCGCCGGAACGGTTCACGTTTATGAATATCCGAAATATGGATTTCCATCACAGGCACACCGCAGTCTGCGATAGCGTCACGCAAAGCATAGCTGTAGTGTGTGAGGGCGCCGGCATTGAGTAAAACGCCTGAGCAGCTTGCGTGCGCCTGCTGAATCAGTTCGATTAGTGTGCCCTCATGGTTGCTTTGTTCAGCAGTTAATTCGTACCCGCGTTTCCCAGCCGCTTCACGCACCGCAGTTTCCACGTCAACAAGTGTGAAATTGCCGTACTGGGTTGGGTCACGTCGGCCGAGCATATTCAGGTTAGGCCCGTTAAGCAGCAGTAAACGCTTGTGTTGGCTGGCTATATTCATGGATGTGCTCCTTTAAATCTGGTTTGTTAACAGATCTGATTTTAGTAAACCGAGCGGTCACCAATCAGCAAGTCAAGTGAAGCTATAGCCGCAGCAGCTTCCACAACCGGAACAGCCCGGACAACAATTGACGGGTCATGGCGGCCGTGGATCACCAGACGTTCGTTCTGGCAGGTGCGCAGGTTTACTGTATCCTGTTCCCGGCCAATTGAAGCGGTGGGTTTGAAGGCAACACGGCAAAGCAACGGCATTCCAGAGGTGATTCCGCCGTCGGCGCCGCCGCTGTTGTTGGTGCGTGTCCGAATCTGGCCATCAATAAACTGAGGACTGTCATTGTTTTCTGAGCCATACGAACGGGCGGCTGCAAAGCCACTGCCGAATTCAACTCCCTTTACTGCGGGAATCGCAAACAGCAGGCTGGCAAAACGGGGTTCGACGCCGCCAAACATTGGATCGCCTAAGCCGGCAGGCAAACCGCGGACAATGCATTCGACAATGCCTCCTACTGAATCCAGCTTTCCCTTAGCTGCCATGATCGCTGCCACCATAGAAGTTTCCAGCTCAGGATTTAAAACAGGGAAATCACGTGTCTGCAGTTGATCAATTTGAGCTGTTGATGATGTAACTGCGTCGAAAGGCAAATCACGGATACCGGCTACCTCATATAGGTGAGCGGCTATACGGATCCCACGTTCTGCCAGAATCTGGCTGGCAACAGCCCCCGCAAAGGTAAGCGGCGCAGTCAGACGACCAGAAAAATGGCCGCCGCCACGCGGATCCTGAGCACCGCCATACCGAATGGCACCGGTCAGGTCAGCATGCCCGGGGCGAGGTTTTTCCAACAGCTCAGCGTAATCAGCACTGCGGGTATCTGTATTGCGAATGACCGCGGCCAAAGGTGTGCCCGTGGTGCGGCCCTGGTAAAAGCCGGAGAGAATTTCCGGCTCATCGGCTTCACGCCGTGCAGTTGTATGGCTGGCACGCCCGGGTGCGCGCCGCGCCATAAAAGCAGCAATACGAGCTTCGTCCAACGCAATGCCGGCCGGCAGCCCGTCAAGAACCACACCTATGCCGCGTCCGTGCGATTCGCCAAACAAACTGATTTTAAGGTTTTCACCCCAAATCGAGCCCATTTACGTCACCTCCTAAACGGCTGAATTCCAGAAAGAAATCAGGGTAGCTTTTCCGGACTGATTCAGCGCCTTGTATTGTAACTCCATTTTTGCTGCGCAAAGCTGCCACAGCAAGTGCCATCGTTATGCGATGATCGCCGGCGCTGTCAGCAATACCGCCTGTAAAAACCGGAGCAGTATGGCTGTGGTCACCAGTTGAAAGGCGGCGATTATAGTCGCCACCGTTTATTTGCAAGCCATCATCTGTTTCATTCACATCAGCCCCAATTGCATTTAGCGCTGCCGTTGTGCTGGCCAGGCGGTCACTTTCCTTAAAACGCAGACGAGCAGCGCGAACAATCGTCGTTATAGCGTCCAACTGGGCAGCAGCCACCGCGATAATCGGCACCAAGTCTGGTATTTGCGAGGCATCAATGGTATATAAGCTTCTGCCGGCAGCCTGGCCGCTGCTGAATTCAGCCAGAATTTCTACGATTTTTTTGTCGCCCTGACAGGAATCAGCCGACAACCCTGCCACCTGCAAGTTGCTGCCGCTAAAATTGGCGGTCAGCCAAAAAGCAGCCTGAGAATAATCTCGTTCAACCGTATAAGCAGTCGGCTGGTACTTTTGCCCGCCGGAAACAACAAATTGACCGCCGGACACGCTGCAAGCTGCCGACTGCTCAACTTTCACGCCAAAACGGCGCATTGTATTTAATGTCATTTCAACATAAGGTGCCGACTCAAGCGGCGTCGTTAAGCTGATTTTCGAATTTCCTTCGAGCAGCGGCAGCGCCAGCAGCAGGCCGGATAAGTACTGCGAGCTGATATCGCCGCGCAAAGCATAATCACCGGCACGCAACTGCCCGCTGATCGTAAGCGGCAGGCTGCCGGCTGCTGGAAAATTAAATTCAATGCCGTGCGGGCCCAAAATCTGTTCATATTCTCGCAGAGGCCTTGCCGGCAGCCGTCCATGGCCGACAAAACGGCTTTGCCGTCCTAAAGCAGCGGCAATTGGCAGGATCAGGCGCAGGGTTGTGCCAGATTCTCCGCAATCAAGCACTGCTCCGGGTTGTGAAAGCGCCGCCAGACAGGACTGAGTTGCCAACAGGTCTTCTGAAAACGGGGGCTCAAGGCCTTGTACGCTTTCAGGCTTTCCAGCCAGCGCGGCACAAATCAAGGCGCGGTGGGCATCACTTTTTGAAGGCGGTGGCGTTATCCGGCCATTCAGAACTCCCGGTCCAACAAAAACATTAGACATTGGGCCATACTTCCTGAAATACCTGATTAAATTCGGTCAGTGGCATGGGTTGGACGAAGCCAACTCCAAGTTCGCGCAGCAAAACAAAATTTATCCGGTCAGAACGTTTCTTTTTATCAGCCTTTACTGCTCCTAAAAGATCCTCAGCTTTAAGCTCCGGTGCACGCAAGGGCAATCCATTCGTTTCCAGTACCGCAACCGTGCGTTCCCTGATACCGGCAGGAGTGCAGCCGATCTTTTCTCCCACGGCTATTGCCGCCATCATGCCAATTGCCACGGCCTCACCGTGAGCATATTTGCTGAAGCCTGTTACCAGCTCAATCGCGTGTCCAATGGTGTGACCAAAATTAAGCAGCATGCGTTCGCCGTGATCCTGTTCATCGCGGGCTACAATTCCGGCTTTAATGCGCACACAACGGTCGATCACCCACTCGAGATCATAGGTCTTTTGTTCGATCTGCCGAAAAAGTTCAGCATCGCTGATCAGTCCTGTTTTGATAATTTCAGCCAGCCCTTCTGAGAAGCGGCGCCGGTTAAGTGAGCGCAGTACAAGCGGGTCGATAACAACAGCCTGCGGCTGGTAGACAGTACCCACCAGGTTTTTGCCATAGGGCAGATCAACTCCGTTTTTGCCGCCAATAGAAGAATCAACCTGAGCCAACAAAGTGGTAGGTACCTGCATCAGCGGTATGCCCCGCAAGTAAGTCGCGGCCGCGAATCCAGCCAGGTCACCCACTACTCCGCCTCCCAGGGCAATAACCAGGTCTTCGCGGGAAAGACCGGCAGTGGCAAAAGCTTCATAGAGCAATAATGCTGTAGCCATTGTTTTACTGGCCTCGCCAGGCCTGATGACAGCCGAGGCAACTTCAAAGCCTGCTGCCTCAAGTGTCTGCCGCAATGATTGGTAGTAAAGAGCCGCCACATTTTCGTCGGTGACAACTACGGCACGGCGGCCGCGGCAACAGCTTGCCGCGACAATTCCGGCGTGCAGGGTTAACGCGTTGCCGGCAATGCGGATAGGGTAAGATCCAGCTTGATCAGAAGATAAAAGTTCTGGCATTATGGTCTCCTCGTTCAGATCGTGCGGCCAACAGCTTCTGCGATCGGGCGCAGTTCAGAAACAAGTTGGTTAAATGCGGTCGGAGTCAGAGACTGCGCCCCATCAGAAAGAGCGTTTTTAGGGTCATTGTGCACTTCAATAATCAGGCCGTCAGCACCGGCTGCTACGGCAGCCTTGGCCAGGGCAGGTACCAGAGCCGCTTGTCCGGCAGCATGGCTCGGATCGACAAAAACTGGTAGATGAGTCAGCCGCTTAAGTACAGGTACTGCGGAAATATCCAGCGTGTTGCGTGTGCTTGTTTCAAAAGTGCGAATACCCCGCTCGCAGAGGATAACATCAGAATTACCGCCGCTCATGATATATTCAGCCGACATCAGCCATTCTTCAATGGTATTGGAAAACCCTCGCTTCAATAGAACCGGCTTGCGCACGCGGCCCAGTTCTTTCAGGAGCTCAAAATTTTGCATATTCCTGGCGCCCACCTGAATAATATCGACAAATTCCATGAACATTTCCAGTTGAGATGGGTTTGTTATTTCAGAAACAACCGGCAATCCAGTTTGTTCCCGTGCTTTTTTCATGTAAAGCAGACCTTCGGCCTTCAAGCCCTGGAAAGCATAAGGTGAAGAACGCGGCTTGAAGGCGCCGCCGCGCAACAGGACTGCTCCGGAGGCTGAAACTTCTCTGGCCAGCATTTTTACCTGTTCTTCCGATTCAACAGAACAGGGGCCGGCAGCAATGCAAATCCGCTGACTGCCAATTTCAACATTGCCGACTTTGATCACAGTATCATCTGGATGAAATTTGCGATTGGCGCGTTTGTAAGGTTCCTGGACTTTCAGCACCCGCTCAACCGAGTCGTCCATTTCCAGGCTTGTTATATCAATATCCGAGGTGTCGCCGACCAGGCCAACAATTATAGTGCTGCTGCCAAAAATCGGGCTTGTCTGCACGCCATAGGCGGCCTGCAGGCGGGAGCAAAGCTCGTCAACTTTCTGGTGGTCGGTTCCCTGTTTGAGAATTAGAATCATGGTGGTACTCCTTAAAATTTGTTATGTCCAGGTCATGTACAAGGTTTTATACTCAGCAGCCCGGCTCGAGCCAGAGACCAGGTTTTTCAACTTCAAATATCTGCCAGGCCCAAACTATAGACAATCTTTTCGATTACTGCTGCTTCATCTCCAGCAGCATTGACCGAGAGATCTGCAGTTGCAATATAGCTGGGCAGGCGTTTTTCATACAGCAGGTGTGTGCGCTGGGCAACATCACCATCCAACATCGGCCTGCCAGCCCCGTCAGCCAGCCGTTTGCTCAATTCCGCAATCGGCACATGTAAAAATACTGTCTGGGTCGGGTGTGCTCTAAGCAAATCTGTCGTTTCTGGTTCTACCAGTGCGCCGCCCCCAACAGACAACACAAGGCTTCCCGGTTGATTAAGTACTTTTTCCAGAGTCTGGCGCTCAAAGGCCCGGAACCAGGGCTCCCCCTGGTCAGCGAATATTTCCGGGATGCTCTGCCCTTTTGTGCGTTCCATTGTCGCATCGAGATCAATAAATGGCAATTTTAAGCGATCTGCCAGGCCTTTGCCGATTGTTGACTTCCCGCTGCCCATAAACCCGTTAAGAATAATTTTGATCGGGAAACGGCTGAAAACAGCACCGGGCAGTGTTTTGCGGATCGCCGCCTGATCCTCCGATGTGAATACGGCATCCGGATGCCAGATCTGCTGAGCTGCTAATGCCTGTTCGAAGAGCATGCCCAGCCCATTGCGTATGATTGGCTCTTTTACCCGGGGCAGGTTGCTGGTTGCCGATTTATCACTATCGCCTGTTTTCAGGTCGGCAAGAATATGTTCAGGGGAAAGCGAATGACCAACTAATAACAGTTTTGTCGCTAAAGGGTTGTAAATCGTGTCATAGAGACAGCCGGCAGCACGAGCTATTGCTTCTGGCAGAGGCAAAGCTCCAGTATGCGGCCACATCCCTGCGGGGGTACCATTAAGAACTACATCGAAAGGCTCAGAGGTGCTGAGAGCCTCAAGCGAAATTGCTTTTACGCCTAATTCGCTTGCGAGTTTTTCGCTGCGGCTGTTTGTGCGCGAAGCGATCCAGACATCTCCACCCGCCAGGCGACTTTCCCAGACCATAGTACGGGCGACTCCGCCCGCGCCTGTAACCAAAACCCGGCGCCCAGCCAATGGCAGCTGTTCTCGCCGGAATCCGATCCGGTCGGTATTGAAGCCACGTCGTTGGGAAACCGTATTGACAGCGCCAAATTCTGCCGCTGAGATGTCAAGGCCAGTCAGGAATGGGATCACAGCTTCTTTGTGAGGAATGGTGATATTGAAACCATCAAACTCATTGAAGAGTTTTGGCATGTTCGCTTCTAAGTTCTCCGGCGCGATTTCAATCAGTTCATAAGTGCCTTTGATCCCGGCCGCGGCCATCAGTGATTCATGAATCAGAGGTGAAAGGCTGTGCCCCAGAGGATAGCCCAATAAGCCATGCCGAAAAACCTGTTTAGATTCTGTATTATGCGGTCCTTTTGCTGTGTTAAGTTGTTCAGTCGACATCATAACCGGCCTCCTTCAAACAAGCAGCGGCTGCCAGAGCCTGACGCGTATCCGGAAACATCAGCTGCAAAGCGCCGCCAGCGTAGGACCGGGCGTCGCGAATATGGATGTTGCGAATATTTATGCCCTGCTCTCCCAATAAAGTTGTAATCCGCCCCAACTCGCCTGGGCGGTCAGGCAGTCTGACAGTTAATGAACTCAATGCCTCGAGCGCGCCGCGACCATCGATTGGTAAAGCTTCGCGATACAAGGCGGCTGCAGCAAATAGACGGTGCAGTGAGGTCTTGTCTCCTGTTTCAAGTGCTGTTGTAAACTCAGTAATCAAATCAAGGTAGCAACGCAAAACCGGCAGCAAAGCCGGCCGGGCGGAAAAACAAATTGAAGTCCAAAGGTCTGGGTTTGAGGACGCTATGCGAGTGATATCGCGAAAACCGCCGGCAGCCAATTGGCCCAGCAGCGGGTCTTCCGCACGATCCGCCAAAAGGCAAAGCGCGGCTGCGGCAATATGAGGCATGTGGCTGATCGCGGCAACTGCCCGGTCATGTTCTGCCGGAGTCAGGTACAATGGGATAGCGCCAATCGCGCGTACCAATGCTGAGATTAAGTTCACATCCGCGTCTGTCCGGATGCTTGCTGCTGGCGGCGGGCAGATTACATAAATCGCGTTTTCGAACAAACCGGCAGCAGACGCTGCATAGCCAACCCTTTCCGAGCCGGCCATCGGATGACCGCCAATATAGCGCTTTGCTTCAATGTTCTCGGAAATTTCAAGTTTGGTACTTGCTGCATCGGTAAGAATACCATCACAAAACAGGGCTATTCTGTTAACCAGCGGTGCAACTGTTTCGGCAGGTGTGCAAACAAATACGATATCTATATTGTTAAGGCTGCTGAAGTCCGTCTCATTTACCGGAGCTGACGGCAATAGCAGAACTTCATCCGCTGTACCATCAACAGTGGCCAGGCGCAAAACTTCTTCATCGCGATCGCAGGCGGTCAGGGAGGCGATTTTGACCTGGCTTTTCAGGGCACGGGCAAGTGACCCGCCGATTAACCCAAGGCCGACAATGGCTATACGCAATTCTTGCAAAGATACTGTTCCAGGATCAGACATCGTTTCAGTTTCCGTCTTTCTTAATATCGGCATCAAGACTGCGAGTCATCGCTTCTACGTTGGTGGCGCAATGCAACGCCTTATCCCGGCTGATTAACTGCTGACGATAAAGGCGCAAAATACTGTGGTCCATTGTTGACATCCCGTTAGCCGTGTTCATCTGAATAACACCGTCTATCTGAGGAGTTTTGCTCTCCCGGATCATATTACGAATAGCACTGTTCATTTTCATTATTTCAAAAGCAGCCAGTTGACCACGTGATTCCGATGCTATCAACTGCTGCGAAACAACAGCCTGAAGTACTGTGGAAAGCTGAATCCGGATTTGCTGTTGTTGCGAGGGCGGAAAAACATCGATGATCCGATCGATAGTTTTAGCAGCCCCGATAGTATGAAGGGTGGAAAGGACAAGATGCCCGGTTTCAGCTGCGGTCAGCGCTATGGATATTGTCTCCAGATCGCGCATTTCACCAATCAGAATTACGTCCGGTGTCTGGCGCAGGGCCGCGCGCAGGGCAATACGGTAGGAATCACTGTCCGTACCGATTTCCCGCTGATTGACAATGCTTTTGCGGTGTTGGTGCAGATATTCGATTGGATCCTCCAGAGTAAGTATGTGGCAGGAGCGTTCGTTGTTGATCCGGTCTATCAAAGCAGCCAGGGTGGTTGTTTTGCCGCAGCCGGTGGGGCCGGTAACCAATACCAGACCCTGCCGCAGGCGTGAGAGTTCCATTACAGTGTCAGGGATTGCCAGTTCTTCCGGATCAGGTAAAAAAGTATAAATCCGCCGAATCGATACCGCTGCAGAGCCGCGCTGAGTGAAAATGTTGACGCGAAAGCGGCCGATTTGTGGGACCGACAAGGAAAAATCATGTTCGCCGCCGGGGTTGAGCTCACTTTGCGGTCTGCCGGCACGAGTCAAAAATGCCAGTGCGATTTCTTTGGTATCTGCCGGAGTAAGCCTGTCCCGCCCTTCCACCGGATGCAGCTCACCGTTGATCCGGAACGTAGGCGGTACACCAACTGTAATCAGGATATCCGAAGCATTCTGTTCAGCTGCCTCAGTTAAAATCGCGAGAATATATTCCCGGCACTTTTCATCCAGACTCAGGGATGCCGTTTTTAGTACATCAGAACTGCTCATTCAAGCTCACCTTTCCAAACGCCGCCTTCGTCACTGTCATAATCAAACGGTTCTTGCCAGGCTGTCCAGCGGTTTATTACCAGCTGAGGTTTGTTTGCGCCGGCAGCCTGTTCAGCCAGACTTAATCCTACTTCTATTGCCTGGTCTTCATGCCAGCATCGGAACAGCAAGTCACTGTCAGCTTCAAGCCCGGTTTCCAGCTGTTCAACGTTAGCCAGTTGTTCAAGATACCCTTGCAGCTGTTTCACTGTTGCGTCTCGTGTCGCCGCCGGTTGAGAAGTCTGCTGGGATATCTGATAGCGCCGCAGATCAGCAACAACATTAACTGCGGCCTGATCGGCTGCGTAGTAGGCACTGACCCACTCAGCCCGGCGATTGGCCAGGCGGTTATCAGCTGCGGTGGTTACCAGCGAAAGAACCCCGAAAAATATCAACAAAACCAGCAGTAGCACAATTAAGGCAGAAGCCGAGCCGCGGCGGCCGCGCCAGGCGCGCCACGATTTTAACCGCTTGTTTTTCATGGCGCTGTTACCTCCGGTGCTAAGCGGGCAGCTGTCAGCTTAAAAACCAAGTCGCCCTCCAGGCTTAAAATGTTGATCTGTAAAGCTTCTGTTCCTGTTTCCTGCTGGTCAGCCAGCTTTAGCTCTGCCTTAATCTCAATACGCGCACTGCCTGGCTCAACAGCTTGCAAATCACCAGTATAATTCAGGCGCAGAATCTGGGCTGGCTGCAAAGGCCCGGCTGTAAAAGGATTATCTGCAAGTGCGCTATATTCAGGTTGGTCAAGACCTGCCTGCCAGCCTTCAGCCAGATTGCGGGCGCAAAGCACCGCGCTGTCGAGGCGGTCGGTTCTGGTTGTTAAAGTGTGGGCAGCAGCAAAGAGCTGGACAACAATAACGCTGAAAACAGCAAGCAGAGCAATTGCTGCGATCATTTCCGCCAGAGTGAACCCTCGCCGTCTATTGCGCGCATTCATGGTTTTAATCAGGGCGCGCCACCTGCTCAAGGAGTTTTTTCCTCTCTGCCGCACGCTCATGGTGTTCCCTCCTGCACGGCACGTAAATGGATCCATTGGCTGGCGGAAAGTGGAGTATCTGAACCCGAAGTTAAAGTCAAAACCAATAACTGCTTACCAGCAAATCTGACTTCCATTTTATCTGCTCTGGCAATTTCAGCGGCCATATCAGCGTTAACTTCGAGTCCTTTGCGGCTAAACAGCTCTTTTAGCATTCCAGCTTCGACATAGAGCTGTGTTTCGTACACATCGCCTTCAATCTCTTGCGTCAGAACCAAAGCCTGCCCGCCTCCGAACGGTGCCGGCCGAATTTCAACTGTCCCAACACCATCATTTTTTTTCAGGCGAACATCCAAATAAGAAAGTCCGATACGTAAATCTGCTGACTGATCGCGGTTGGCGTAAATTCTGGCATAAGCTGCACTACCGACATCGGTCAGCAAAAATACTGCAACCGCGACAAATGTCAGCAATAACAACACCAGCACCAGCTCGATCAGAGTATAGCCTTTTCTACTTCTCATTTACTTTGCACCTCGATGATCGGACGAATATTGGCTCCGACCACCTCGTAATAATAATCGTAGTTATCCCGGTCAATTATCAGACCGTAATTCGCCTCCAGATAGTCAAGGTCGGGAGGATAAGCGCCTTCCAGCGCATAACACTGGCGGGCTGCACGGTCTATCGCGACTGCGGCAATTTCAAGCTGCTCCGCAGCGCGGCGCTCAGGCAAACCAGCCAGCGCGCTGCCGATCAAAATCAGGATGATCAGAACCAGCGCGGCTACTACAATCAGCGCAATGCTTTGAGGGTTTATCCGTTTCATGGCTGCCACCTCAGCCGACTGCGCCGATGATTTCTACCAACGGCAACATAACTGAAAGCAGTATAGCGCCGACAATCAGCGAAAGCAGAACAACCAGCAAAGGTTCAACAATGCCCGAGAAACGGGTCAGATGAGCATCAACTTCGGTTTCATATGAATCAGCTACTTTACCCATCACGGTATCCAGTTCACCGGTACGGTTACCCAGCGCCAGCAAACGCACGAACAAGCGGGGGAAAATATCAGCAGCGCTCAGTGCGGTGAAAAAGTCAGTATCTGCCGCGATCTTGGCACGTAAGTCACTGATCCGCTTAGCGACAATACTGTTTTCCATCACAGCTTCGGTCATATTCAGCGCTGAATCCAGATCGACTCCACTATGCAGCAGGCTGGCCATTGCCTGAGAGAAACGTGCGGCATAAATGCGCTGATACAAGGATCCGACAACCGGCCAGTTCAGGACAATCCGGTCGCGCAGGCGGCGGCCGGTGCTGCTGCGCCAGAAAATCAGCCAGAGAACGATAATGACAGCCGCAGCCAGAAGCACAAAAAGCCACTGCCGGCGCAGAAAAATTCCGAATTGCATGAGAACACGAGAGAAACCCGGCATGGTGCCGCCGAAGGAATGCAGAATCTGCTGAAAAATTGGCAAAACCCGGACGATTATCAAAATAATAACGGCCAGCATCATGACGGCCAACACCGCCGGATAAACCAGAGCACTGCGCAGTTTCCGCCGGAGGGCAGCATCCTTTGTATAGTAAGCTGCCAGGCTGACCATAATTTCGTCGAGGTTGCCCGTACGCTCGCCAATGCGCGTCATATGTACGAGGTAATCAGGAAATCCGGCTGTGGCTGCCATCGCGTTACTAAGCGGCTGGTTTTTAGCCAAACCATCACTAAGCCCTGCCAGCAGTGGCTCAATCCTCCGGCCACGGGCACCGTCCTGCATCATTTCTATACCTTCAGCCAATGGGATGCCGGATTTTTGTACTAAAGCAACCTGCTCGCAAAACGCGGCAAGCTCTTCGCGCGGAACTGAGGTTCTTTTTCTGCCGAACATTATTTCACCTGCCTGAACGGAAACCGGCAGTAAGCCGGTCGGGCTTATGTGCATATTCATTATATCTGTCACAACAAACGTTTGTCATCATAGGCACTTATCACCTTGAACTAGTTATATCTTAAATATTATAATGAATCATTAGTATCATGCTGGTTTCAGCTAAATTCAACTGCTCCATTTCACCCGCTGATGTTGATGTACCACGGGTTTCCGATATTTCTTCTGGTCAGGAGGCCGATCTTGCTCTTTAAACGTTCTGCGCCCCGTCTGCCGCTTCGTCTTTTATTCTTCACTCTTGCAGTGCTTGTTGCCTTACCCGCAGTTACTGCAGGCTGTATCGTGCGACCGGCGCCCACTTCAATTACAACTGTCATGCCTACCGGTACTACAAGCGAGAGCGGCACAGGCCCGTCCGATTCAGGAACCAGCCAATCCGAACCCGCTACATCCCTGACTGAATCCACCGGAAGCACAGGCTCTGAATCCTCCGGTTCAGCCGTTTCTGATCCAAGTATTTCCGGCACTACTGCGGACGGCTCGCAAACCAGTCAATCTGCAGGCGATCCGTCAGGAACCACTGGTTTCAGCACAGGTTTTACAACCAATACAACTCCCTGGGCAACCGCCACAACCCGTCCAACTATCGTGACAACCGCCCTGCCGCCCACAAATACAACCACCAGTGCTCCAACAACCAATACCACCAGAGCTCCGACCACTACTACCACCAGAACTCCAACAACCACTACCACCAGGGCTCCGACTACCACTACCACCAGAGCCACTACCCAAGCTACAACTGTGCCTGCTACACAAGGTACAGCCAGCAATTTTCCGGTTAAAAACTACGGTTCCTTCCCTCGCAGTTCGTATGGTACAAATGCCAGCATTGTCACGAGCGAAGACGGTGTAGTGAGCATAGATGTTGGCAACACCCGCAGAGGTGTGGTATTGGTCAAGATTAATTCCAGTACCGGCAAAGCCTGGAAATGCCTGCTAAAAGGTCCTTCCGGTTCCTATCAGTATGACTTGCTGAAACGCGGTGTTTACGAAGGCGTTCCTTTGCAAATGGGCAGCGGTGCCTACAAATTAACAGTATATGAGCAAATCAGCGGTACCAGCTACTCAACCCACACAGCGCACAGTTTTAATGTTTCCCTGTCCTCGAGTTTGAGTCCTTATACTGCCGCCTCGATTATTGTTGACTTTTCCAGCGGCTCAGCCAGCACTGCCAAAGCCAAGTCGCTTGTTTCCGGCAAAACCAATCAGGTTGCCCGCATCGAAGCCATCTATAACTGGGTTGTTGACAACATCGCTTATGATCGCGTTCTGGCCGGTAAAATAACCAGCAAAGAAGTCAAAACCTATATCCCCGACCCCGACAAAACCATGTCGAGCCGTAAGGGTATTTGCTACGATTACGCTGCTTTAATGGCTGCGATGCTGCGTTCACAAGGCATACCCACCAGGCTGATCATGGGCTTAGTACCGCAGGGATACCATGCCTGGAACGAGGTTTATCTTGTTGGCACCGGCTGGGTCGTAATCGCCAGTTTTAACTATCGCCAGGTTGACGGGAGCGCCTGGGTTATGTTTGATCCCACTTTTGCCGCCGGCAACATGAGCGAAGAAAAAATCCTCAATACAACCCATACCAAGCAAAGAACCTATTAAGATACCGCTTGGGCAACCGAACCTTTTTCAGGCACAGCCGCAGGGGCTGCAGTTTTTAGTAAGGCGCTGCTCAGTTCTTTCTGTTGTCAATAACGCGTTTGGCCTTACCCTCACTGCGCGGCAGGCTGCGTGGTTCAACCAGAGTGATTTTTGCAGATATACCCAATACTGACTGGACATCAGCATTAAGCTTACGTTCCAGGTTTTCGATTTCCCGTACCGAGTCAGAGAAGAAAGCGCGAGTCATCTCGATTTGAATTTCCATGACGTCAAGATTGCGAACCCGATCGACGATAATCATGTAGTGCGGTTCTACTTCGCCATAGGAAAGCAGAATCGCTTCAATTTGAGTTGGGAACACATTGACGCCGCGGATGATCAGCATGTCGTCGGCGCGGCCGGTCACTTTTTCCATGCGGACGGTTGTTCGCCCGCAGGCACACGGTTCGTAATGCAGAGCGCTAAGATCGTGAGTATTGTAACGCAGCAGGGGCGTGCCTTCTTTGGTTATGCTGGAAAACACCAGTTCACCGATTTGACCGGGCGGCAACGGCTGATGTGTTTCCGGGTCGATAATCTCGGCGATAAAATGGTCAGCCTGAATATGCAGATCATCGCTGCAAGCGCAGCTCATCGAAACCCCGGGTCCCATTGTTTCGGAAAGCCCATAGATATCAAAAGCTTTCAGCCCCAGTTTTTCTTCAATTTGCTCTTTCATGGCAACGGTCCAGGGCTCTGCCCCGAAAATGCCATATTTGAGATGCAGTTGGTCCTTTGTCACACCGTAGGTTGAAAGCGCGTCAGCCAGATGCAGCGCATAGCTGGGAGTACAGGCAATGGCTGTCGGTCGGAAATCAACCAGAATCTGAATCTGGCGCATTGTGTTCCCGGAAGAAACAGGGATAACGGTGGCGCCCAGACGTTCAGCGCCGTAATGCAACCCGAGTCCGCCCGTAAACAACCCATACCCATAAGCAATATGCAGAATATCACCCTTAGTCATGCCGGCTGAACGCAGTGAGCGCGCACAGCATTCACTCCAGATCTCAATATCTCTGCTGGTATAGCCAACAACCTTCTGTTTACCTGTGGTACCGGAAGAAGCGTGGATCCGGATAATATCACTTAGCGGCACCGCAAAAGTTCCATATGGATACTGGTCACGCATGTCCTGTTTATCCGTAAATGGCAGTTTGACAATGTCTGCCAGGGTTTTAATATCCCCTGGCAGCAGGCCGATCGCATCCATTTTTTCCGTATAAAATGGCACATGGCCATAAATGCGGTGGACACAATCCGCTAACCGTTCTCCTTGCAACTTTTGCTGCTCTGCCAATGGCATACATTCATGTGTCGGATCCCATATTTGATTATTCACGTATTTTCCTCCAGAAGATTCTCGCTGAATCATTTCGCTTGCAGTCAATCTGCCTGAAAGCATGACAATTGAATCAATTTTAAATACAAAAAAGCCTTCCATCCCTGAAGAGGGACGAAAGGCAACTTCCGCGGTACCACCCTGATTCACAGCATCCTGAACGCTGTGCTCTTTTCGGATCCGTTGAGATCCTCGCCCTAATAACGCCGGGCTTCTGCGGGACAGCCTAATACGTCTTAAACGGTTCAGCAGCCGGCTCCGGAGTGAATATCAGCTTTAGGGCCAGAGACGGACTTACAGTCACGATCCGTCATCCCTGTCTGGTTTTAATCTGCTGATCTGTCTCCATTAACGCCTTTTTGCAGATGAAAGTGGTTTTATTATCATTTTTTGTCAACGGGTTGTCAAGCATCGACCGGCTTTTGTGTCCAACCGGCTTTTAGTCAAATCGTTACTCACGAGTCTGCCTAAAGTCTGTCAGCCCGGTTTGCTCTGGCGATTCTCTGATTTCATTGATAGTGAAATACGCTTACGTGCGGTGTCAACTGAAAGCACCCTTACTGTAACCGCCATGCCGGGTTGTACAACATCAAGGGGATGGCGGACAAAGGAGTCAGAAAGCTCCGAAATATGAACTAAACCGTCCTGATGCACGCCGATATCAACAAATGCGCCAAAGTCAGCTACGTTGCGCACTACTCCGGTTAAAACCAGGCCTGGTTTCAAATCGCTGATTTCCATAACATCGGCAAGTAAAGTCGGCTGCGGTAAATCTTCACGGGGATCGCGTCCCGGTTTTTCCAACTCAGCCAGAATATCGGCCAAAGTCAGAGAGCCCAAACCGGTTTTCTCCGCGAGTTTTTCCAGGCCGGCCTGCCGCATTCTTTGCGCCAGCTCGGCTGACGGCTCTGCGCCCAATTCGCGGCCAATCCGTTTGACAGCGTCGTAGCTTTCCGGATGAACAGCCGTTGTATCCAGATATTCAGGGCTATCGGGAATCCGCAGAAACCCGGCGCATTGTTCAAAAGTCCTGGCGCCGATGCGCGGTACTTTCAGCAACTCAGCACGCTTACGGAAACGGCCGTTTTGCCCGCGCCAGTTGATAATCGAATTTGCCGCAGTTTCATTGATGCCGGCAACATAGGAAAGCAGTCGTGCGGAAGCAGTATTCAGGTTTACACCTACCTCATTAACACAGGCTTCAACCACACCTGTTAAGGCTTCGTCCAGTTTTTTCTCGGGCAGGTCATGCTGATACTGGCCTACGCCTATGGCTTTGGGATCAACCTTTACCAGTTCTGCCAGCGGGTCGAGAGTACGACGGGCAATCGAAACAGCGCTGCGCAAGGAGACATCGTATTCAGGGAACTCTGCTGCTGCCAGCGGTGAAGCTGAATAAACCGAAGCTCCGGCTTCACTTACCAGCAGGTATTTAACAGCTAAACCGCGTTCTTTGATCAGAGCGCTGACAAAACGTTCCGTTTCCCGTGAGGCTGTGCCATTGCCGATCGCGATCAGTTGGACGGCATGTTTCTTGATTAGTTGCTCCACCTTAGCGGCCGCTTCAGCAATACGCTCGTGCGGTGGTGTCGGATAAATCACACCCGTTTCCAGCACTTCGCCTTCAGCACTCACCACACAAATTTTGCAGCCTGTCCTGAAACCGGGGTCAATACCAAGCACAACTCTGCCGCGCAACGGTGGTTGCAGCAGCACACTACGCAAATTTACCCGGAAAACATCAAGTGCGCCGGCGTGGGCATTGTCGGTTAGATCAGCCCGGATTTCGGTAGTAAGGGAGGGCAGGATCAGCCGCTTCCAGGCATCTGCGGCAGCCGGCAGCAGCCAGCGGTCTGCAGGCTTTTCTGCAGCCGGAGTCAACAGCTGACAGAAATATGGTTCCACGGCCTCATAATCAATGTCCAGATTTACAGAAAGGAACTTCTCGCGCTCGCCGCGGTTAATCGCCAGAACGCGATGGCCCGGAACACGCAGCACTGGTTCCTGATAATCGTAAAAAGCTTCGTAAACGGAGGGTTCCTTAGTTTTGCCGCGGGCTGTGAGCATCGCGTTCTGCCAGGTTTGCTGACGCAGCCGACGGCGTAACGCAGCATCATTTGAGAGGGTTTCAGCTACAATATCACTGGCACCGGCAAAGACCGTTTCCTGGTCAGGCAATTCCTTTTCAGCGTCAATCAGTGTATCTGCCAATCGCCTTAATTCAGCTTCTGAGTCTTGCCGCGCCAAAAGACGCAAAGCGAGCGGTTCCAGACCGCGTTCCTGAGCTATGGTTGCCCTGGTCCGGCGTTTTGGACGGTATGGACGGTAGATATCATCCAATTCCGTAACCGTGCCGGCACGATCTATCTGTTTATTTATCTCAGCTGTCAACTGACCTGTTTCACCAATCAACCGCCGTACATCTTCACGACGCGCTTCGAGCGCACGCAGGCTTTGCAGCCGCTCATGCAGTGAACGCAAAACCTGATCGTCAAGGTTCCCGGTTACTTCTTTGCGATAACGGGCTATAAAGGGAATTGTATTGCCCGCGTCGATTAATTCGACTATAGCGGCAATCCTCTCCCGGCTAAGTTCAAAATCCTTCGCCAACTGTGCGAATGAGTCCATGAAATATTCCTCCTGAGCCGCTGCACGCGGCAGTTGTTTCATCATGATAACACATAGTAAGAGCGACGTTCTGCGGCAAGCAGCGCGTCGCTCATTTTGTCTGTTAGTGAACTTTTTAGCGAGAATATGAATTACATCATCAATTAATTCTTAGATTGCTTGCCGCCGGCCGCAGCTTTGGCGTTCTGTTCCAACACCTCTGTCTGTTGTCGAATCAAATCGGCCGCAAATGCAGTATCGGGGCTTAACCAACCGGTTTCCGGCTGTAGCTTCTCTTTAAACATGGCCTCAGTATTAACGTAGATTTCCGAAGGATAATCAACGGCAAACCACTCACCGGAATCAGCTTGTGCCAGGAAGCGCATCATGGCATCATCAGCAGTTAAAAAATGAATGTTTACAGCCGGCGGCTCCAGGCAACCCTGCGTCTGTATAGCCACCTTAACTATCTCCATCAACCTGTCGTCACAAAAATGATCGTAAACATGGATAGTCTCGATCAGCTTATTATAATCACTGTAACGGCGGCAATGCCAATCCGGTAATAGAGCCGGATCCAGAACCGTCAGCGGATCAGCGGAGCCAATAGGTTTATTGCTCAAAATTGCTTCCGGTATATACGCGATCAGCAGTTTGTGCTGCGGATCACAATACAAAAGCGGTTCTGCCAAGACAAAATCGTTACCGCAGTTAAGGCAGACCTGCTGCTGAATTTTCTTCAGCAGCAGGCGCTCTTTCAAATCCGGGTCAGAGTCGGCGTCAATAACATCCCAGATAACTGCATCGATGTCGTTCAGACATTTGGGGCATTGGATCAGGGAGCGGTGAAACCTGCTCGGGATCATGCTTCAATATCCTCATCTTCCGCTGATTCCTGTGCCGAAGCCGGTTTTTCAGAACCTGCGTCGAGCCCCTCACTGTAGAGATTGCTCGCGGAACCTTCGTCCCGGGAAGCAGTAGCACTGCCTGCGGCAACTGGTTCTTGCGCGGTGGCTCTCTGCGGCCGGCCGGTTATCTTGATTTCACCGTCAACTACATCTACAAGGGCTACATCGCCTTCGCCAACCACATTCTCCAACATGGCTTCCGAGAATTGGTCCTCGACCATCGACTGGATTACGCGGCGTAAAGGACGGGCACCGTACATCGGATCATAGCCTTTATCGGCCAGCAGTTGTTTGGCTTTGTCAGTTACTTCAAGTCCAATTCCCAAATCGGCTACACGTCTGCGGAATGTGCTTAGCATAATGTCAACTATCCGCAATACGGAATCTTTGCTCAGCATGTGGAAGAAAATAATCTCATCCACACGGTTGATGAATTCAGGATTGAACGTTTTCTTAAGTTCTTCCATGACCACTTCCTGGGCTTCGTCATAGGTCTTACCGCCATACAGACGGAATTCTGAAGCTTCGTCACCACGATCACGCGTGGCAGCAGACGGAACGTCAAAGCCAATGCGGCGGCCGGCTGAAGTTGTGATCAGGCGGGCACCAATGTTGGAGGTCATGATTATAATCGTGTTCCGGAAGTCGACAGTACGGCCCTGGCCGTCAGTCAGGCGGCCGTCTTCCAGAATCTGGAGCAAAGTGTTAAAGACATCAGGGTGTGCTTTTTCAATTTCGTCGAATAAAACAACCGAGTAGGGTTTGCGGCGAACCTGTTCGGTCAGCTGTCCGCCCTCTTCGTAGCCGACGTAGCCAGGCGGCGAGCCGATGAGTTTGGAGACGTCGAATTTTTCCATATATTCCGACATATCAACGCGAACCATCGCGTTTTCATCACCAAACATGACTTCAGCCAAGGCTTTAGCCAGCTCTGTTTTACCAACACCGGTTGTACCCAGGAAGATAAATGAGCCGGTTGGCCGGCTGGGATCTTTGAGCCCCAGGCGTCCGCGCCTGATAGCACGGGCGACTGCATGCACTGCTTCATCCTGACCGATAACACGTTTCTGAATTTCAACTTCGAGCGATCTGAGCCGGTCCGCATCACTTTCTGTCAGTTTGCGTACCGGAATGCCGGTCCAACTGGCAACAATATCTGCAATATTATCGCCGCTAAGTACACGGTTTGCTTCATCCTTGAGTTGGACGTTTTCGGAAGCTTCAGCAATTTGAGCTTCAAGCCCCTGTTCTTCTTTTAGTAACTCAGCAGCCTTCTCAAACTCTTCGTTGGCAGCAGCCTCTTGCTTAGCCGAACGTACAGACGCCAGCTTTTCTTCCAGAGCAATCAGGCTTTCCGGCTTGGCAGAACTGCGCAGACGCAGACGGGAAGCCGCCTCATCAATCAAGTCTATCGCTTTGTCAGGTAAAAACCTGTCGGTTATGTAACGCACAGAAAGTTTAACTGCAGTCTCAATCGCTTCGTCAGTGATCTCAACAGAGTGGTGCTGTTCGTATTTATCCTTCAACCCATGCAGAATCTGGATAGCTTCATCCTCGGAAGGCTCACCGATTGTCACCGGTTGGAAGCGGCGCTCCAGCGCAGCATCCTTTTCAATATGTTTGCGGTACTCATCGATTGTAGTGGCACCGACAATCTGCAGTTCACCACGGGTCATTAAGGGCTTAAGAATGTTGGCGGCGTCCATAGAGCCTTCAGCTGCACCGGCACCGATTATCGTATGAAGCTCGTCGAGAAAGAGGATAACATTTTGAGCCTTAACAGCTTCATCGAGCCCCTTTTTCAATCTTTCTTCAAACTCGCCCCGGTATTTTGAACCGGCTACCATGCTCGCCATGTCTACTGAAATAACTCTTTTGTCCCTCAGCAGATCCGGCACATCACCACTGGCGATCTTTTGGGCCAAACCTTCTGCGATAGCGGTTTTACCGACACCGGGTTCACCAATCAGCACAGGATTGTTTTTTGTGCGGCGGCAGAGAATCTGCATAACGCGCTCAATTTCCTCTTCCCGGCCGATAATCGGGTCAAAGCGGTCCTCAGCAGCCATGGCTGTCAGGTCACGGCCGAATTTGTCGAGTGTCGGAGTCTTGACACCTTTGTTTTGACCGCCTTTTTTAGCCATGTTCTGTAAGTTGCTGTTGATATCGTTGATATCAGGGTCAGAGCTGCCAAAAGAAGCCCCTTCACCGGCTTCATGATTGGCGGAGCCGCGGAGGCCTTCAGCCACAAGTGTGAAAAGTTTGCGCAGGTCGACACCCAAACCGGACAAAACTCTGGAGGCAACGCTGTCGCCTTCGCGCAAGATACCCAGAAGCAAGTGCTCCGGTTCAAGCACTGTCTGGTGTACCTTCCGAGCCTCATACACAGCCAGTTCAACAACCCGTCGAGTCCGTGGCGTGAACATTGAGGAAATTTTTTCCGCGTTCAGCGAGTCATCCTCCTCAACTTCAACCGGTTCTTTACGAGATATCTGGGAAACCGCGGTGTTCAGTTTGTCCAGAGTCAGACCAAAACTGGCCAAAGCTTCATAGGCCGGGCCATCCTCTTCTGCAGTTATGCCGATGAGGAGATGTTCAGTACCAATATAATCAATGCGGTAGGCACGTGCTGTCTGATAACTGCGAACCAGTACAGCTCCGGCTCTGTCAGAAAATTGAATCATCATAATATGCACCTCTTTCAAGTATTTCATTATTCCAAGTCTTTATTATAGATTTAAGACCATATTGTTAAATTTAATCAGGAGCCCAGCAAGTCCCGGATCATGGTCGAACGGGCGATATCGCGTTCATGTGCATTCAGTTGACGGCCATTGGCCTTCTGAATGCTTGCCGGACCAATGTTAGCTACTATTCTGTTGAGGGTTTGCGGGGTTACGTCATATAGAATCCCCAGCGCATTTCCCAGTCGAACGTCAGAAATCAGCTTCTGGGCTTCCTCTGTTGTCATCAGCCGGGCATTCCGCAATGTTGCCAAAGCTCTCCGGGCGCGATCCTCAATTTCGATCGGTTGCTGTTGATACAGCTTTTGTCGCGCTTCGCGCTCTTGCTCAATTAATTGCTGGACTATCCGGGTTAAGTCTGAAAGCAGATCTTCTTCGGAAAGTCCCAGGGTTAACTGGTTGGAAATCTGGAACAGGTTACCTCCGGCCTTACTGCCTTCACCATATTGTCCGCGAACTGTAAACCCCATTTTCCCCAGGCCTTCCAGAAGCGGGCGAATACTGCCAATCTGGACCAGCCCCGGTAAATGGGCCATTACCGAAGCGCGCATTCCTGTGCCTGTATTTGTTGGACAGGCTGTCAGAAAACCATATTGTTCGCTATAAGCCAGAGGCAGCGACTCCTCAAGCGACAAAGCAACTATGTATGCTTCACGGTAAGCATTCTGCAAATCAAACCCGGCTTTCATCGACTGAATCCGAATGTGGTCCTCTTCGTTGATCATCAGCGAAAAAGATTCATCCCGGCTGATAATGGCGCGGCCGCTCTCAGTCCGCTGTGCCAAAGCTTCGCTGATCAGGCGTTTTTCTACCAGCGATTCACGATCCTCAACGGGTAAACAAGACAAATCCAGTTCCAGAAAATCGCGCTTGCGCTCTTTATTTTTTCGGAAAAAAGCAGATGTTATTTCCGTTGCCACTTCCGCCGATTGTGCTTTGTCCATTTTGTGCGGAAAGGGATAGCGGGTCAGATTACGAGCCAACCGCACTCTGCTGCTGATAATTACATCGCTGTCGGGACCTTGATCGATATACCACGTCATAACGATGCCTCCTGTTCTCCTTCAGCTGCGGAATTATTCTGTTTTCCGCCGGTGTCGGAGCTGTCTGTTTCCTGTTGATCACAAAGCCGGGCTTCTAAAGCATGTATTTCATCCCTCAGACGCGCAGCCTCTTCGTATTCCTCGCGTTTCACCGCAGCGGCCAGGCTTTTCCGCAGCTCTGCGGTTTTTGTCTTAAGAATAATTTGCTCTTTAGATTCCGGGGTTTCACAGACTGTGCGGCCAACATGGCGGGTACCGCCTTGAACACGGCGCAGCACTGGGTCCAGTTTTTCACGGAAGGTATCGTAGCACTGGGCACAGCCAAACAGTCCGGATTTGCGGAAACCTTCAAAGGTTGTGCCGCAATTTGGGCAAACCAGCTGACTGCCGGAAATTGTCCCCGTACCGCCAAAGGCCGGAATACCGCCGGTAGTGTTGAAGATACTGCCGCCAAAAATACCGCTTGGGAAAAACGGCGAAAAACTTTGGAACTGAGAATTCATGCCGATGTCATGCGCGCAGGCCTGACAAAGGTTTTGCTCAGTTTGCTCGCCGTTAATATTTTGTGATATGTGTACTGATGCTTCATTTTGCTGGCAGCGATCACATTTCATACTGTGTTTCTCCTAACTTTTTTGATTACTGGCTGGCATTCAAGTCACGGACTATCAAGCTTGTCAGCATGTGTTTTAATATGTTCAAGCGCAAGCGGTCGCGGTTTTCAATATCAATTATAGCTAGCGACCGGTCAGATATGGCAGCGTTGATTAAACGAGCTTCCCGCAGGCTGATCAGTTTCTGATCGAGCAGATTGCGAAGCAAGATATCTGCCTGATTCTGCGATAAAGTGTTGCCAAGATGTCGCAGAGTATGGATGAGAAAACTGTCTGCTGTAGGAAGTTCAACCCGGCGAATCCGGATCATACCGCCGCCACCGCGTCTGCTTTCCACCAAATACCCTTGCCCGCAACTGAACCTGGTTGAAAGAACATATGTTATTTGTGATGGTACACAATTTACCTGTTCCGCCAGCTCACCGCGGGTGATTTCCACCATCCCGTCGTTTTCCTCGATCATTTGCTTGATTAGAGTTTCAATTAAATCACTGATTCGAGCCATAGGCTGTTCCTCCTCTCCGCAAAAAAATTCACCCTTGAGGTGTATTTCTATCTAAATATTTATCTTTGTCATTTTGTCTTTGACTTTGACTATCTTTGATGTTCACTATTCTATTATAACCTATTCATTTTTCTCGTCAAGCAATGAACAGAAAATATTAAGCGGTTTAAGTTTGAAAACCGCAGGATTAATCTACAGTCTGGCTGAGTTAACAAGAAACGGCAGACGATCGTTCATAATTCGCATATGCTATAATTGAATACACTTTTGAGCATTTATTGGAGAAGAAATTTTGAAAAACCGTAAAGAAATAAACCAGGCGGGACGTGAACTGCAAGGGCGGCGGCTTATCTGGTCATTAATATTACTGGCAGTGATTCTGATCATTCTGGTAGCGGCCTTCTGGGTTATTCGCCCCTTGCTGCTGGCCAGCCTGCCTGCCGAGGAACAGACTTCTACAGGTGATCAACAAACAATATCAACTGTTACTGCTGGAGTCACACCTACAGAGACAGCTGCCAGTGCAGGGGAACGTCCAGCCGGTGAGCTTGCGGCCTTACCTGCTGCAGCTTTTGAGAACGGCAGTACCATAACTGTTGGTGTCAGTGACGCTTTCGGTCAGATAAACCCTTTATATGCTGGCGGTGACGCCGACCAGGATGCTGTTGCCTTAATTTTCGAACCTTTGCTGCGCATCGACTCAAAGGGTGAGCTTGAATATATCTTGGCTGCAAGTATTGAACCTGATCTACCAGCCCGCAAACTCAAGCTCAAGCTGAAGCCGGACCACACCTGGCGTGATGGCAGTGTGGTTAATGCTGCTGATGTGGTGTTTACCTATAACTGCCTGCTGTCACCTTCGTATGACGGTCCACTGGCAGGACGATTTACGGACATCATTGCTGTTGAGGCAGTTGATGCTGCAGACAACGCTGCAATTGTCATGACTTTCGCGACAGATATAACAGACTTTGACTACAGTCTGCTGACTGTAGGAATCCTGAAGCATGATTACTACGAGGTTCCTACTGACCGCGTTTATGAAATGGGACGCCGGAAACAGACGCCTGAAGGCAGCGGCCCATATGAATGGCTTGCTGACGGCAATGGGAAAAGGCTGTTGGGTCTGCGTGAAGGATATGCCGGCGAGATTAAAAAAATTGAGCAGCTTCATGTCGCTGCCGACGAAAAATATCCACTGTTGGAAGCTGGCGCTCTTGATATAGTCCGGCACGATTGGAATGAACGCATCAAGTCACGCATTGGCCGCCTGCCTGCCTATGCTTATTATGATTCATTACGGGCAGACCAGTATCTGCTGATCACACCAGAACCGGCGCAAAACGGACTTTCTGACGATCGGGAATACCTTGCTGCGTTACTGGCAACAGCAAGCGGCCAGAAAATTATGCCAACCCAAATAACGGATTCAGCAGAAACGGCAGCTACTGATCAAACAATGTTTGCAGCAGGTAAAGGTGATACTGCGCCAGCGGTTAAACTGGCTTATTTTGAGGGGATTGAAGATACCGTCAGCAAACAGCAGGCAGCTAATGCCGCATTAATTAAACGGCGCTTGGAAGCAGGCGGGTACTCAGTTGAGTTGCAGCCGGTTTCCTGGCCAGAGTTGGCAAACAGGGCTTCACTTGGCACTTATCAGCTCTTGTTGTTGCCAGCGGCAACAGATAACCGTCTTCCCCGGGGAATCAATTTAAAATCAAATCGTGACAGCCAATTCGTTAATGCTGCAATAGCTTTTGAGCAGCCTGAGATCATTCTGGTCAGTTCACGCCTTAGCGGCCTGACGTTCAACCGCAACGGCATGCCTTTTTCCACTTCTCCATTAACCTTCACTGATCATTTGGCTGATGTGCGCCTGCTTGATGCCGCAGGCAATCACCTGATTAATTAACCTTTGCCGCACAGCATTGTCAGTGCGGCCTGACTAACCGGAGGGCAAACTAAATGAATCGCGCTGAATTTCGTTCCCTGATCTGGAATAAACCTCTGATTCTGGATGGTGCCACTGGCACCTGGCTGCAAGAGCATGGCCTGACACCGGGTTGCTGCCCGACCACCTGGCTGCTGGAAAATCCTGAACCGCTGACTGAACTTCAGACAAGCTATTATGCCAACGGCGCTGATATTGTGTTGGCATTTTCCTTTGGAGCCAACCGCTTCAAACTCAACAGCCAGACACTCGCCACAACTTCAGTCGCTGCTGTTAACCAGCAGGTGGCGGCAATTTCACTTGCGGTCCGTGACGCTTGTATGGCCAGCTCAGGGAGAAACCTATATGTTGCTGGTGATCTGGCACCAACTGGTGAATTTCTTTACCCGGCAGGTGATTTAAAATTTGAGGAGTTAGTGAATGTATATGGCGAGCAGGTAGATGGCCTGCTGACTGCAGGTGTAGATCTATTTATTGTTGAAACCATGATCGACCTGGCTCAAACCAGAGCTGCTGTGCTGGCTGTGCGTGATCGTTGCGATCTGCCGGTGATCGCTTCCCTGACTTTAGGTGAAAATGGCCGGACTTTGTCAGGCGATTTGCCTCTGGCGGCATTACTTTCCCTACAAGCCGCCGGAGCTGATGCTTTTGGCTTTAACTGTTCATTCGGACCAGACAAACTGGCGGAAATATTGCTGCCTTTGCTGGCTGAATCGAATCTGCCTTTACTGCTAAAGCCTAATGCCGGTTTGCCGGCTCTGATAGATGGTAAAACTGTATTTCCACTATCAGCTCAAGCCTTCGCCATCGCTATGCGGCCGGCGGCGGTTGCCGGTGTCCGCCTGCTGGGTGGTTGCTGTGGCAGCGGTCCAGAACATATACGTCATTTAAGCGAAATGGTTTGCTCTTTATCCCCTCCAGCTTTTGAACCATTGCCTCCGGATACCAGAATCTGCTCCTCCCGTTCCGTAATTGATCTTACTGATCTTGGTCAGCTGACTGTGCTTGAGGTGCGAGACCCAACTGATCTGGTGGACGATCTCCTTACAGTTGCTGAAGACGAGCCCGAGGGTATTTGGCTTGATTTTCGCAGCCTTGAGACAACAGATTATGAGCAGATTCTTTTAGCTATGGCTGAACTGAGCATGTCAGTGACCCAGCCGTTGGCTTTTAGCGGACCTGATGATCTGATTCAACGGTTATTGAGGCAATATCCAGGCAGGGCAGCCATCTATGGGCAGCCCGCACCGCCTGTGCTTGATCCGCTCGTGCTTTAATATTATATTGTACTGATTCGCTACATTTGTTTGTCTTGTGACAAAATGCGACATATGATAGGCCCGATCAATTCCGCACGGAGGGCCTGTCATGCTACTGCCGCAGCGGCTCAAGCAACTGCGTCTGGAAAACGACTTGACACAGGAGGGCTTGGCCAAGCATCTGCCGATAAATCGTGGCACTTATGCCCACTATGAGCTGGGCAAGCGTCAGCCTGACCTTGAAACACTTGTTCGTATTGCTGTTTTTTATAATGTCTCCACCGATTATCTCCTGGGACTGACAGACCTGCCGGTCTCAGCCCAAACGCTGATTAATTATTGTCAGAAACTGTCAAATGAATATCCTGCCAGTAAAGAACGTGGCGAACTTGTGGCAGATTTAAATAAACATCACCCCGAAAAGCCTAAAGAAAATTAAAGGGCAGTCTTTTTTGCAAGACTGCCCTCTGTTTTGTACTTGTTTACAGCTGTTTTCAGGATTCGTGAGCCTCGAGCAAACCGTAGTTATGCTCATCCACGGGGACAGCTGTGATATTACGGTATTCTGTCATGCCGGTTCCGGCAGGAATCAGTTTACCAATAATGACATTTTCTTTAAGGCCAAGCAACGGGTCGATCTTGCCTTTGACGGCTGCATCTGTCAGGACACGGGTTGTTTCCTGGAAGGATGCGGCTGAGAGGAATGAATCAGTAGCCAGTGAAGCTTTGGTGATACCAAGCAGCACGCGTTTACCGCTGGCAGGTGTCAGTCCGCGGGTCTGTGCCTTAATATTGGCATCCTCAAAGTCGAACATGTCAACCATGGAACCCGTCAGCAAGTCAGTATCGCCCGGATCATCGACACGCACTTTGCGCATCATCTGGCGAGTGATGATTTCAATATGTTTGTCGTTGATTTCAACACCGTTGTTCTTGTATACCTTGAGGACTTCCGACAAGATATACTTTTGAACTCCGAGCACATTTTTGACTCGCATGATATCGTGCGGATTGACCGAGCCTTCTGTCAACAGGTCGCCAGCTTCAACGGTATCGCCTGTGCTGACCAGCAGTTGTGAGGAAAGCGGCACAGGCAGCACGGTTGTATTGCCATCGGCAGCAGTAAGTGTGATTTCGCGTTTGCGTTTGCCGGTATCTTCGATGCGCACAACCCCGTCGTGGTCAGCGATCAGCGCCTGGCCTTTAGGTTTGCGGGCTTCGAACAGTTCCTCAACACGCGGCAAGCCCTGGGTGATGTCTTCACTGGACGCGATACCACCGGTATGGAAGGTACGCATTGTCAGCTGTGTGCCGGGCTCACCTATCGACTGGGCGGCCATAATTCCGACAGCTTCTCCGCCGACGGCCGGTTCGTTGGTCGCCAGGTTGAGGCCGTAGCAATGAGCGCAGACACCGTAGCGGGCGCGGCAGGAAAGTACCGAACGGATTGGAATCTGCTTCAGACCAGCATCCTGTATCGCTTTGATCTGCGGTTCACGGATCAGAGTGTTCTTCTCCACCAGCACTTCGCCGGTTTCAGGATGCACAATATCGATAGCGGCATAACGGCCGTCAATCCGGTCAGCCAGTGACTTAACCACCATGTTGTTCTTGCCGGTTCCGACCACAACTTCGCCAACTGTAATGTAATCCTCAGTATGACAGTCAGATTCGCGGATGATAACATCCTGCGCGACGTCAACCAGACGGCGGGTCAGGTAACCGGAGTCCGCGGTCTTAAGAGCGGTATCTGAAAGGGCTTTACGGGCACCGTGGCTGGAGATAAAGAACTCCAAAACGTTCATGCCTTCACGCAGGTTTGACTTGATCGGAATCTCGATCGTTTTACCTGAAGTATCGCTCATGTTGCCGCGCATACCTGCAAGTTGTTTGATCTGGTTAATGTTACCGCGGGCGCCAGACTGGGACATCATGTAAACCGGATTGAACTTTCCGAGGTTCTGCTTCAGAGCTTCGGTAATTTTATCGGTTGTATCTCTCCAGATACGCACGGTTTCACGGTAACGGCCTTCGTTATCGGTCAGGCCGCGCATATAGCGGGCTGCGATGTCGTCGACTTTTGCTTCAGCTTCAGTGACGTATTTCTTTTTGACATCCGGCACGATCATGTCGAATATACCAATCGAAATACCGCCTATCGTTGAATAATGGAAACCAAGCGCCTTGATCTGGTCAAGAATCTCCGAGGTTGTGGAGATACCATGCACACGGATGCAGCGTTCAATCATCTGGCCAAGCTCCTTCTTGCCAACCAGGAAGTCGCATTCCAGTTTCAGGTCGTTTTCAGGATTCGTGCGATCAACATAACCAAGGTCCTGCGGGATTGTTTCATTAAAGATGAAGCGTCCCAGCGTGCTCTTGACTAAACCTGTCACCTCGCGGTCACCAAACTTGCGTTGGCAGCGGATGGTAATGCTGGCGTGCAGATCAAGCTCATGATCGTCGTAGGCCATGATAGCCTCGTCAAGTGAGCCGTAAATGTGGCCTTCGCCCTTGGCGCCTTCTCTGTCTATAGTCAGATAATAGCAACCCAGAACCATGTCCTGTGTTGGTACGGTAACCGGTTTGCCATCCTGCGGTTTCAGCAGATTGTTGGCTGAGAGCATCAGGAAGCGGGCTTCAGCCTGGGCTTCAGCTGACAATGGTACGTGCACAGCCATCTGGTCACCGTCAAAGTCAGCGTTATAGGCAGTACAGACCAGCGGATGCAGTTTGATGGCACGGCCTTCAACCAGCACAGGTTCAAAGGCCTGGATGCCGAGACGGTGCAGGGTCGGTGCGCGGTTCAGCAGCACCGGATGGTCCTTAATGACTTCTTCCAGCGTATCCCAGACAGTGTCATTGGCACGGTCAACCAAGCGGCGCGCTGTCTTGATGTTTTGCGCATGCCCGGCCTGGACAATTTCTTTCATTACAAATGGCTTAAACAGCTCAAGAGCCATTTCTTTCGGCAGACCGCACTGATGCAGCTTAAGTTCCGGGCCGACAACAATAACCGAGCGACCGGAGTAGTCAACACGTTTACCCAGCAGGTTCTGGCGGAAACGGCCCTGCTTGCCTTTCAGCATGTCAGAAAGTGATTTCAGGGCACGGTTGCCGGCACCTGTGACAGGACGGCCGCGGCGGCCGTTATCGATCAGGGCGTCAACTGCTTCCTGCAGCATGCGCTTTTCATTGCGGACAATGATTTCCGGTGCGCCCAGCTGCAACAGCTTGTTAAGACGGTTGTTGCGGTTAATTACACGACGGTACAGGTCGTTAAGGTCGGAGGTCGCAAAGCGGCCGCCGTCCAGCTGAACCATCGGACGCAGTTCCGGCGGGAGAACCGGCAGAACATCGAGTATCATCCAGTCAGGGCGATTGCCTGATTTTTTGAAGGCTTCAACAACCTCCAGGCGTTTGATGATCCGAACCTTTTTCTGGCCGGTCGCGCTTTGGAAATTCTCACGCAGTTCAGCAGCCATTTCGTCAATGTCGATGGCCGCCAGTATTTCTTTGATAGCTTCCGCGCCCATTTTGGCTTTGAAAGAATTCTTGCCGAATTCTTCAACTGCTTCACGATACTGACGATCGGTGATAACCTCACGCTGGGTGAAGCGAGTGTTTCCGGGGTCGACCACGATATAGGCGGCAAAATAGAGGACTTTCTCCAGGTTGCGTGGGCTCATATCAAGAATCAGGCCCATGCGGCTGGGGATACCACGGAAATACCAGATATGGGAAACAGGCGCAGCCAGCTTAATGTGGCCGAGACGCTCACGGCGGACTTTGGCTTTGGTAACCTCAACGCCGCAGCGGTCGCAAACAATGCCCTTATAGCGGATTTTTTTGTATTTACCGCAATGACATTCCCAGTCCTTGGTCGGTCCGAATATTTTTTCACAGAACAGGCCGTCCCGTTCCGGCTTAAGTGTACGATAGTTTATGGTTTCCGGCTTTTTGACCTCACCGCGAGACCATTCGAGGATTTTCTCAGGTGAAGCTAAAGCGATGCCGATCGCCTCAAAATGATTCATTTCAAACATGGAGTGCCGTCTCCTTCCATAAGGGGCATATGCAGTAGTGAAGTGACGAATTCAAACGGGCTGAACCTATCACGAATTATCATCATCAGCCAAATCTTCGGCTAAATCTGATTCTGTCGTCATATCAGCGTCTATCTCTAAATCAAGAGTTACGCCGCCCTCTTCGTCGAGCGTACCCGCAGTAAAGCCGCGGGCAGCAAAATCTTCAGCGATCTGGTCAGAACCTAATTCCAACAGTCTGGCTGGGTCAATATCCACTGCATCAATTTCGTCATCAACGGATTCCTTAATGTCGAGCAGCTCACTCTCACTTGAGAAGATGCGGACATCAAGCGCCAGGCTCTGCAGTTCCTTAACCAGTACCTTAAATGATTCAGGTACGCCGGCTTCCGGTACGCTCTCACCCTTGACAATCGCCTCGTACGTCTTGGTACGACCGGTGATATCGTCCGATTTTACTGTCAGGATTTCCTGCAGTGTATAGCTGGCACCGTAAGCTTCAAGCGCCCAGACTTCCATTTCACCGAAGCGCTGGCCGCCGAATTGAGCTTTACCGCCCAACGGCTGCTGTGTTACCAGTGAGTACGGACCGATAGAACGGGCGTGAATTTTGTCGTCAACAAGGTGCAGCAGCTTCATGTAGTACATGATACCGACTGTGATCCTGTTTTCGAAAGCATCGCCGGTGCGGCCATCGTAAAGAACGGTTTTACCGTCAGAGTCCATGCCTGCCATCTTAAAGGCTTCAACAACGTCTTCTTCCGTAGCGCCGTCAAAAACAGGTGTGGCGATTTTCCAGCCAAGCATGCTGGCAGCACGGCCGAGGTGAACCTCAAGCAGCTGACCGATATTCATACGTGAAGGCACGCCCAGCGGGTTAAGAACGATATCAAGAGGCGTACCGTCCGGCAGGAAGGGCATATCCTCTTCCGGCAGGATTCGGGAAATAACGCCTTTGTTGCCGTGACGACCGGCCATTTTGTCACCGACCGAGATTTTACGTTTCTGGGCGATGTAAACGCGAACCAACTTATTTACGCCGTGTTTCAGATCGTCATCGTTGTCACGGTCAAATACTTTGACGTCAACAACAATACCGGATTCACCATGCGGTACACGCACAGAGGTATCGCGGACTTCGCGGATCTTCTCACCGAAGATAGCACGATAGAGGCGTTCTTCAGCAGTCAGCTCGGTTTCACCCTTGGGTGTGACTTTACCAACAATGATGTCGCCGGCGTGCATTTCAGCACCGATGCGGATAATACCGGATTCATCCAGATCTTTAAGCGAATCATCACCGACGTTGGGGATTTCACGGGTGATTTCCTCCGGTCCCAGCTTGGTGTCACGGGCTTCACACTCATACTCTTCGATGTGGATCGAAGTGTAGACATCGTCACGAACCAGACGCTCGTTGATCAGGACGGCGTCCTCGTAGTTGTAGCCTTCCCAGGTCATGAAGCCGATCAGGACGTTACGGCCCAGGGCCATTTCACCATTTTCGACTGAGGGGCCGTCAGCAAGGATATCGCCGGCCACGATTTTATCGCCTTTGCGCACGAGCGGGCGCTGGTTAATGCAAGTGCCCTGGTTGGAGCGCTGGTATTTTGTCAGATTGTAATTGTCGAAGCTGGAGCGACCGGTGCGGACGGTTATTTTGCTTGCATCGACATACTCAACTACTCCGTCATTCTTGGCGACTTCGCAGACTCCAGAGTCCTTGGCCGCACGGTATTCCATGCCGGTACCAATTATCGGTGCTTCAGTTTTGATCAACGGCACTGCCTGACGCTGCATGTTCGAACCCATCAGGGCGCGGTTGGCATCGTCGTTGCCGAGGAAAGGAATCAGAGCTGTTGCAACAGAAACCAGCTGCTTCGGGGAGACGTCCATCAGATCAACCTGCTTCGGCTCAATCTCGATGAATTTATCCAGGTAACGGCTGAGAATCTTCTTTTCCAGGAAACGGCCATCTTCAGCCAGCGGTTCATTAGCCTGCGCGATGTAGAAGTAGTCCTCTTCGTCTGCTGTCAGGTAGCGAACCTCATCAGTTACAACTTTCTTTTCCTTGTCATAGACACGATAAGGTGTTTCGATGAAGCCATAACGATTAACACGGGCATAGGTAGCAAGCGAGTTAATCAGACCGATGTTCGGTCCTTCAGGTGTTTCGATCGGACACATACGGCCGTAATGCGAAGAGTGCACGTCACGGACTTCAAAGTTGGCGCGTTCTCGTGATAGACCACCCGGGCCAAGTGCTGAGAGACGGCGCTTATGCGTCAGCTCGGCCAGCGGATTAGGCTGATCCATAAACTGCGACAGCTGACTGGAACCAAAGAACTCTTTGACTGCAGCACTTACAGGACGGGTATTAACAATCATTTGAGGGGTTGCTGCGGCCATGTCGGTGAGTGTGCCCATGCGCTCACGCACAACACGCTCCATACGCGAGAAGCCGACGCGAATCTGGTTCTGCAACAGCTCGCCTACCGAGCGGATACGACGGTTGCCCAAGTGGTCAATGTCGTCTTTTTCGCCAACGCCATATTCAATTCCGATCAGATAGCTGACCGAGGCAACTATATCTTCAACTGTAAGATGCTTGGGCATAAGTTCGGAAACATTACTGGCCAGGCGGTCACGCAGCACAGCAATCGGATTGTCGCTTGCCTTGGCTTCATTAATGAATTCACGCAAAACGCCGGTGCGAACCTTTTCGGTTACACCAAGTGCGGCCACATCAAGGCCTTCCAGTTCTTCTTCGCTAAAGAAACGGCCAATATACTCACGTGCGTTGACGCGGTTGTTGCCGATTACTTTAAGTTGATTTTCCAACTGAATCAAAGTACTGCCGGAGACTTGCATCGGGTAGATCGTGACTTCGTTGATGCCTGCAGCCGCGATTTCCCTGGCACTGTCGGCAGTGATAATCTCACCTGCTGCCAACAGTAATTCGCCGTCTTCATCCACAATATTCTGAGCAGCCTTATGGCCAACCAGGCGTGTTTCCAATGCCAGCTTTTTATTAACTTTATAAATTCCGACCCGGGCTAAATCATAGCGCTTGGGGTCAAAGAACATGTTGTTCAACAGAGTTTCAGCGCCCTCAACTGAGACAGGCTCACCTGGGCGCAGCTTTTTGTACAGCTCCTGTAAACCTTCTTCGCGGTTGCGGCAGACATCTTTCTGCAAGGTTTGCATCAGACTGTTTTCTTCACCGAAGGTTTCGATGATTTGCTCATTGGTACCAAAACCAAGTGAACGCAAGAATACAGTCAGATGGAATTTGCGGGTGCGGTCGACGCGAACCCACAGTATATCATTCCCGTCAGTTTCATATTCCAGCCAGGCTCCGCGGTTGGGGATGATCTGAGAAGTATACAGATCTTTATCCGTTTTATCGCGGCCAATGTCAAAGTAAACGCCCGGTGAGCGTACCAGCTGGCTGATAATGACCCGCTCGGCGCCATTAATGATAAAGGTGCCATTGTCGGTCATTATGGGAAATTCGCCAATGTAGATGTACTGATCTTTAATAATATTGTCGCGCTTGTTGTTCAAGCGAACCTTAACGCGCAAAGGGGCCGCGAAGTTAGCGTCGCGTTCCTTGCATTCTTCGATTGAATAAGTTGGACTACTGGTATCGAACTCTCGGTCGATAAAAGAAAGTTCAATGTCCCCAGAGTAATCCGTAATCGGAGAAACGTCTTTAAGAACTTCCATCAGCCCTTCATTGAGGAACCACTGATAGGAGTTCTTTTGTATCTCGATCAGGTTCGGAATATCGATAACTTCATCGATTCTGGAATAGGACATTCGTTCGGCTCTTCCCAATTTGACGGGACGCACCATTAATGATCACCTCACGCATATGACGGCAATGCCGCCGGCTCTGCCACCGCATCTGATAATGACATTGTTGACGGCTTTGCGGCTCATGTTATAATTGATTGAAAAGAGATACTTTTCAGGTTTAAAGCAACGGGCAAATCACCCCCACCTTATTGACGCGTTATAAGATGATATCACCAGACTATAACGCTGTCAAATGGATTTTATGCCTATGAATTCTTGTATCTGCCTACTTAATTTAGTAAAAACCGGAAAACAGCCTCCCGCCTTTTTGACGGGGGCTGTTCTGATTTTACGGGCAATTTACGGCGCTCAGCCAACGAATCTGAGTCCTGGTTGCTTTAGTGAATAAGGATATGCTTTTGCTTCAGTTTCAACATAGTTGGTATAGGCTTCTGATTCCAGTGCCTGACGCGCATTCATTTCCCAATTGGCGCCATCTGTCTTTTCAAAATAGATAATATGGAAGCCAAACTCAGTCTGAACTATTTCAACGTCTCCTGGCTTGCGGGCCGGGTCGGTAATCCAAGCGTCAAATTCTTCCACCATGCTGCCGGGTGCTACGTTTTCATAAAGGCCGCCGGCGGTATTACTGCCTGGATCAGTTGAGTATTTTTCTGCCAGTTTGCCGAAGGCCTCACCAGTCAGCTCGCCTGCCTGATATTCCGCGAGAATTCTCTCGGCTTCAGCGCGAGCTTCTTTCACCAAAACAGCTGAATCCTTCACCCGGTCGGAATCGATCAGAATGTGACGGACACTGACGTGATTAAAGTCAGCTCGCGCACGTGATTCAAAGTAAAAGACAGAATAACCGGATGTGGTCTCCAATACAGTTTTGTCGCCAGCCTTGCGTGCTGCGTCAAACAGCCAGGCAGCAGTTTCTGTATGGTAGATATCGGCTTTGGCGAAGTTTTCCACCAGTGTGATATCGTCGGCTTCATATTGCGCTTTTTCATCTTCTGGCGCATATTTCAGAGCAGCAGCCTTGAAGGTTTCAGCGCTGGTAACTTCAGCCAGCATTTCCTCAGCTTTTGCCTTCGCGGCTTCTTCTGCCAGGGCTTTGGCTTCTTCGGCAGCGTCATCAGCAACATCAGGTTCAACTGTAAACTCCCGGTAAGTGACGACATCGTAACTGTCCATATCGGATTCATACTCAGCTGCCAGCTGCTCATCTGTGAACTGAAAATCCTCCACAACTGAGACCGAAAACTGATTGGCCAGCATGACACGTTCCAAAATCGTTTGCAGTCTTTCTTTGTTCATGCCGCGGCCAAACGAATCAGCCAGTAATTTGTCCAGGCTTATCTGTTCACTTTCAGCTTGAGCCTGAGCGGAAGCAAAGTAATCTTCAAGCTGTTGATTGCTTTCCTCAGATAGTGTCATACCGGCGGCTTTACCTTTTTCAGAGAGCATAACCACGTTCTGCAATTCTTGAGCAGCCGCGTCTTTCAGGTAATCCGAAAGTGTGTTAAAGCCTTCGACATTGCTCGGGCCCGCAAGCATCTCTTTACCAGCTTCGCTAAGGGGATCAATTCCAGAACCGCTGGCAATTGAGTAATAATAAAAATTGAGCTCGGTGCCTTTTATTTCCTGGTTCCCTATAGTTGCTGCTGTCAGCAGGTGCGTTGGAATGCCGCTGCGGATTGCTGCAAAACCGCCATATGTTAATAATGCAACTACCAGCACGACAATAACAACAATGCGGAAAACCGGGCTGCTAACCTTGATGGGCTTCTTGCCGCCGGTTTTGGATTTCAGGGCAGCCAGCCGGGCTTTACGCTCTTCGCGACTCGCTTCGGAGCGCCAGACGTCAGGCTGTTTCTTTTGTTCACTCATTTAATAAACCATCCTTCATTATCAGGGAAATAGTTTCCGGGAAAAAGTCAAAACTCATTATACTTGTAATCTTAACAAGACACAAGGAACAGGCAACGAAAGATTACCGGATAAATGTGGCAGAAATATGTCGTCATTCCGCATCAAATCTGATTAATTTTTGTTTTCATCAGCCTGCTTGCCGCCAGACGGCTTGTAGCCAAGTTCTGCGGCCTTTTTGTAAAAGCTTGTTTGCTTTAAGCCGCTCCTGCGCATAGCCTCGCGACCGCTTATTTCACCAAGCGACCACAAACGGCAGATGTTTCTGAAATCGGGCGGAATCGACACAGGCGGCCGGCCAATCCGGCGGCCTTTTTTACGGGCTTTGGCTATGCCGGCTTTTTTGCGCGTGGATTGAGCCTTATGGTTCAACTGCTGAAAGGAATTTAGCAGCCGCAACGATTTTTGGCCTGCAGCCGTGCGAGTATCGAGCCCTTCTTCCAGCAACACCAAGTCGGCGCCAATTTTCTCCAGAGCCTGAACAAAATCCAGAAAATCCTTCAGACTGTTGCAAATGCGATCGGCAGCCGCAGTGTAGATAACATCACCGGATTGCAGGCCATTTAGCAGACGGTTACGTTGTTCCCACTGGTCGATCACGGCCTGGTGTTCGACAAAAAGGCGGTCGAATCCGCCGATGGTATCAAGCTGAAGAGCCTGGCGACTAAGCTGAACTTCAGCTTCGTCCAGACGTATGTACCCGTAGCGGCTCATTGAATACTGTTGGCGATGGTGACGATTTCCTGTGGTTCCGCAGCCCAAAAATGCGGGGCCACAGACTCCAGGTCTGATTTTGGCATATAGGTCCAGTCGACAGCGCAAGCCTGGCAACCGGCAGCATGGGCGCTTTTAATGTCATGAATACTGTCACCGACGTACAACACACGCTCCGCAGTATTCAGCCCGAGGCGGGACATCGCCAGCTGCAGAGGCTCAGGGTCTGGTTTATGCCTGGTTGTATCTTCTTTGACGATTATTTCATCAAAACTGTTTTCCAGTCCGAAGACACTGAGAGTCAGTATGGCTGAGCTGCGCAACTTTGCAGTCACCACGCCTAACTTCAGATTAAGCTTGCGCAGATCCGCCAGCATCTCAGGAATTCCCAAGAAAATGCCGATTGAATTGTTCATGTTGCTTTCGTTATGGTTGCGATATACCTGTACCATTTCGGCCACTGAATCGGGACAAATTGTAGCAAGAAAAGTTTCCAGCGGTGTGCCGACGCTTGCCAAAATGCTTTCATCACTGACATCAGATACATTGAAAGTCTTGAAAGTGTGGCGAAAGGTTTCAACGATGTGGGGTACGGTGTCAATCAGGGTGCCATCCAAGTCAAATAAGATGCCGTCAAAGGGCGGCTGGGGTTTCATTAATTGTGTCTCCTTCTTCTTCTGTCTCAGGCAGGATGGTAATACGCAAACGGGAAATTCGTTTATCATCCATTTCTAATACTTCAAACTGAATATTTTCGTAAACAACAACAGCGTTTTCCCGTTCATCCGGGATTCGGCCGAGCAGATGTATGACCAGGCCCGCGATTGTGTCTGTATCTACTTCAGGCAGATCCAGATTAACAATTTCTGTAACTTCATCCAGAGTTGCCAGACCAGCTACTTCATATACGTTTTCGGAACAGCGAGTGATAATCTGTTCTTCTTCATCGTATTCGTCCTGCATATTGCCGACAATTTCCTCGAGTAAGTCCTCGATGGTGACTATACCAGCAGTTCCGCCGTATTCATCAATAACTACAGCCAATTGGGCGCGGTCACGCTGCATATCACGGAAAACAGCATCAATCGGTTTTGTTTCAGGGACAATGTATGGCGGCCTGATCAAATGGCGCAGGGAAAATGGGCGGTCGAGGCCTTCAGCTGCATGATAGAGCAAGTCCTTCACATGAAGTATACCGATTATGTTGTCAATGTTATCTTCATATATCGGAATCCGGGTGTATTTTTCGTTAACTGCCGAACTCACGACTTCATCAAATGAAGAATCAACGTCAAGTGAGATAAGACTGGTGCGGTGAGTCATCACCTCAGACACATCCTTGTCGTTAAACTCGAAAATCTTTTCGATCATTTCCTTCTCTTGTTCGTGAATGCTGCCTGATTCCCGGCCGACATCAACCATCATGCGAATCTCTTCCTCAGTGACGGTTTTGTTTGTCTGATATGTATCGATTTTCAACAGGCGCAAAATCAAATTAGTAGAGGCTGTAAGCAGCACCACAAAAGGATTGAGCAGACGTTTGCTAAAAGCAATAACACGTACGACCCGGGCCGCCAGAGCCTCAGGATTAGACTGCGCGATGCGCTTTGGCACCAGTTCGCCCAAAACCAGTGAGAAATAAGACATTAATAGCGTAATGCCTACAATCAGCAGCGAATTCATGGCGGGTGTTTCGATGCCGATCAACAGATAAAGACGAGTGGCAAACCTGTCAGCAGCGAAAGCTGAAGACAAGAAACCGGCCAGGGTAACTCCCACCTGAATTGTCGCCAGAAAACTGCTTGGTTCGTCTGTCAGTCTTTTAATTTTTTGAGCGTTCTCATCGCCTTCTTCTGCCTGTCTGCGAATTTTTGTGTCGTTAAGAGAGATGATCGACATCTCGGAAGCGGCAAAAAATGCATTAATAAACAGGAGGAGTGCGACGATTAGAAGATCAACTACAAATGCGCCGGCGTCCATTGACGGTGCCGCCGCGAGAAACGTTCGTATTATACTGCCATCTTCCACAGCTTTGGGTCTCCTTTTGCCAAACCAGCCCGTGGTTCAGAGCGTGCAAACTTAGAAATATTCGCTGAACGTCTTTTTGCCATCGGGGTATGACCATCAAATTATAACAAATAACCATTTTTTCCACAATATAGCCCGGTACTGCGTGCCCGGTACTACGCTTGTACTAAGAGGTAATCAGGGCGTTTCTGAACTACAAGCTCTAGACAAGCAGATGCTCAATCAGAATTTTCAAGCCAATCAAAACCAGGATAGCTCCGCCTGAAGCCAAGGCATATCGCTGAAAAACAAAACTCAACCTGCGGCCAAGCAATACTCCCAGGCCGGAAAGGAAAGCGGTAATCAAACCGGTAGCCAGAATAGTCGCGGTAACAGGCAAACGGCCGATTGAAAGGCTGATGCCAGCGGCTAAGGCATCAATCGAAGTAGCCACAGCCAGAAGCAGAAGCGGACGGTTCGCCAGAGGATCTTCGGGCGGACAATCTTCGGCGGCGGAATCAACAGGCTGTTCCCACAGGGCTGAGTATAGCATCCGGCCGCCAACGACAGCCAACAAAATGAAGGCGATCCAGTGATCAATCGGCTCAATAATGCCAGAAACACTGATACCGGCCAGGTAGCCCAGCGCTGGCATAAGAGCTTGAAACCCGCCAAAAAACAGCGCTACTTTGAGCGCATGACGAAACCGGACACCAGCACGGCATATTCCTATAGTAACCGCTACAGCAAGCGCATCCATAGCAAGGGACACGGCAATCAGCAGGACTTCTAAATAAATCATGACGGGATTATATCACAAGAGACATGAAATAAAAGGCGGGTAATAATTAAAGACCTGCACCGTTTTGAGGTACAGGCCTTTTATAAAGTAATGATTTCTGCACTAAATCTAATTAGTTGAAATTGTAAATCGTATTGTCAACAATTAGTTTATACTCTGCGATTTGAATCAAACGTCTGAACGATGACGCATCATGAAATCAAGAACACGAACCCGGTCTTCCGGCAATTCACATTCAAACTCGATCTCCTTCATTGAGCCGACTTTGAGAATCTCGGCGTAGCCAACGAGAGCGGAGAGCATACTGTTGGTAACAAGTCTGTCACCGTCTTCGGTTACGATGGTCACCTTGCCCTTGCACTGCTGAATCATCTTGGTGAATTCTTCGACGTCTACGTTGAATACCTTCATATTGCCTACCTTCTTTCTTTATCCCAATTATTAAAGGGTTATTATCGTCTAAATATGATACGCAATGAGTATACCTGATGCTTTTAATTAGTCAAAGGTAGTTATGTTACGGAAAAACACTAAATTGCCTGATTTGAATATATTCAAATCCTTTTAGGTGTTAAACCTGCAATTTTACTAATTTACCGACAAGGCAAATCAGGTTTCACCGGCTGTAGCTTCAGTAGAAGTTGTCGCATTTGTAGTGCCTGCGGCAGAGTCTGTGGTTGCTTCAGTAGTATTTTCTGTCGTTGTAGCATCTGTTGTGGTAACTGCCGATTTTTTTGTTGTCGTATTTGTGGTTGAGGATCCTATTGTTGTCGAAGTTGGCTGAGTAGGTGCCGGGGCACCTGTACCTATCTCGTAAATACCCTGGATTGGTCTGTAGGTGCTTACTTCGACAAGTTCTTTCTTAATAACAGTGCCGTTCTTTTTCCAGATCTTGTAGCTGGTTGCCTTTTGGCCGGTGCGCGGCTTGCGAACTTCAACCCGTTTACCTGCGGCAAGTTCCGGATTTTTTCGTTCGATCGGAGCAGCTTCTTTGATATAGCCATTATGTTCCGAGATCAGGTCGATGGTAACGCCTGCCTCAAGCTGACGTCCATACACGGAAACAACAACATTTGGTTTTGCAAATGATGCGGCTATGGCGATCGGGTATTTGGTATTGTTCTGGAATTTAAAGTCCGGCCCCGGCCAGCTGACTGTCGCATCGAGACCAATTTTTGTGTAGGCGCTCGGCCAGGAATGAGGCCGACGGCTGATAATTGCGAGGTCGGCTTTGAGGACAGCCTGATAAAGTGTTGTGTTCGGCTGGCAAATGCCGCCGCCCAGTTCCTGAACCAGCATTCCGTCTCTAATCCCGCCAGCAGTAGTAAAGCCTTTGGCAGCTGTGCGCTGACCGAAAGTTCCATTAAACGAAAAAGTCTCGCCGGGCTGCAAAACAAGGCCGTTAAGTTTTTGGACAATCTTGCTGATGTTTTGGTCGCGGCCACGACTGCTTTCAGAACCTGCCAATGTCTTGGCGGTAGAAACAAGACCAATGTTTCCTTGCATACTGGCAACTGTGATTGCCGGTTTAAGCGATTCAATTTCAGCCTCGCCGCTAAACTGCAACGCACCCAGATTAAGTTGTTTTAAAGCTTCTTCGATGACTGTGGTTGTGTTGACTTTAGTACCGGCTTTTTCAGCTGAAAATTTGAACTTCTTCTCACTGGCGCTAAAAGAGGTGGCGCGTGCATTAACTGCTGGTACAGTCTTAGTATCGGCCCAGGCGGTTATTGCCTGCTTTACTTTTTCCGGATCAATTTTTGATTTGATTTTCAGTTCCAGAGGTTTTTGTTCAAGACCCTGAACTATAGCATAACGTTCATTTAACTGGTCCGCTTCTGTAGCAGCTTTTGAGGTGCGGCCCGTTTCGTATGCCGTCTGAAGAACAGATTGTGTATCAAAAGTCAGGCCGGCTTCTTCAGCGGTTAATAAAAATTTCTCGCCACCGGCGCTGATTTCAACCTTAAAGCTGTCACGGAGCTTACTCTCTTCAACATTCAGTAAAGTTCTCGCAGCTTCACGAGTCAGACCACCAAGGGCCTGTTCATTTACGAATATACCTTCATAAATTGTCTCCCGCTCAAGCTTTTCCTTTATCTCCGCGAATTTTGGGTCAACGGTAGATTCCTGAGTAGTAGTCTGCTTGGACTCAGTAGTTTGTGCGGGATTGCCGTTGAGCGCATACAGTTGATTGAAAACATAGTAGCCAACACTGGTAACAGCAATAATAAGCAAAATAACAGCAGGCACAAGCCAAAACTGCCGATTGCGTTTAGGTGAACTCTTCTTTTTTTGATTCATTGGTAAATTTGATCCTTTCGCGGAGCAGGGACAAATGCAGCAATAAACTGCGGCAAGACAGGTGCACCATTTTCAACACTTGGATTGCGCTAGTCCACGGCGAGCCCGGGCTTGATCCGAGCAAAGAGAATGTATCGTTATCCAACTGCAAGTATATATTTTATCGCTTATTTGTCAATATACTATCCGTTTCACAGCGAGGATCGGGTTACGGCTGAAATTAACTGTGGACTGGATAACCTTTCTGTTGGAACTGGAAGCGTGGATGTACTGACCACCGCCAATATACAGCCCCACATGGTCACAAACTCCCTTAGGTGAACTCCAGTCGAAGCAGATGATGTCACCGATCTGAATATCAGAGGAACTGACCTTTATACCCGAACTGGTGCACTGAGTGGCTGCTTTATGCGGCAGAGTTATTCCGCATACTTCCTTATAGATCCAGCGGGTGAAACCGGAGCAGTCAAAGCCGCTCATGCTGGAACCGCTAAAGACGTATTTGACGCCAAGTGCCGATTTAGCCAGTGAAACCATTTTGGTTTTTTGTGCTTCCGTAAGCCCGCTGCCGGGTTTAGTTGCTTCTGTTGGCTTGGGCGTTGGAGCAGCAGTGGGTTTTGGGGTTGGTTTCGGTGTCGGGACGGCAGTAGGTTTCGGGGTTGGTTTCGGAGTTGGCGCAACTGTGGGTTTGGGCGTAGGCGCCGGTGTGGGTGCAAGCGTAGGCTTGGCCACAACGCTTGTTGTCAGGAATTCAGACAGGGCATAACCTGTTTTGCCATTGGCCAGTTTAATTGCTGACCAGGCAGAGCCCGTGCCAGTGCGGGTGGCTGTCTCGCCTCTGGTTAGACTGTCGACAACTTCCGCTGTAGAAATCGGGTTTTTCCGGACCCTGAGCAAATTTGCATTAATATAGACTTTGGTATTATCTTTAGCAAACTTGTCGGGACTTAATTGTTCAAAAGCAACACCGTTGCTGTCAACCGACGGCAGTGTCGGCTTGGGTGTCGGGATCGCAGTTGGCTCAGGTGTTGGTGTTGCGGTTGGTTCAGGAGTGGGAATCGCAGTTGGTTCAGAAGGCAAAACTGCCAGAGTTGTTGCGACAGACTTATCTGGTTCTTTTACTTCGGAAGCACTTTGAGATGGTTCAACATCATTACGGCCACGATTGAAACCAATGAAAGCGTCCAGATCAGAGGCATCATTACCTTTTACCGACAAGCTGTCAGTGATGCCAGTGCCTGTAACGGCTGGAGTATTTTTGACTAAGGAACTGGCTCCAAATAATGCTACGTTACTGCCTAAAAGAAAAAGCAGAATAAGCGTCAGGGGCCAAAGACGGGCAGAAAGCAACTGAAAACCATTTGAACCAAAACGGCCTTTAACGCCACGAAAACCAGGGTTAGCGGATCTGCGCAACCTGTTTACCGGCTTAACACGGACAGGGCGAATTGTCGGACTCTGATCAGCGCCGCTGTCAGAATTTTTCCTCATATTCAGCTAGCCTCCTGTTATGTATTCACATATTGGCAAGCGGAATCTTACCGCCAGAAAAAATTTCAATAGATAAATGTATTATACATGACTGAAATGTGAATACAAAGCAAAAATTGAGGTCTGAGCAAGTAGTAATTCAACTGTAATCATTGGTTGGAGTTATTCCCCAGGCTAAAAGTTCGCCCCCGAGAGGTTTGACTAACTCGTAAATCATACCGGTTAAGGCATTTAGGCGCTGCCGTGTCAGCAATGCAGTTACTTCAACAAACGCTAAATAGTATTCGTTTTCATTTTCAAATTCCCAGCGTTCTCGAACACCAATAATTGGTTCACTGACAACTTTGAGACCAACATCTTGCAAACGCTGACAACCGGCCTCACGATGTCCAGCGGCCGTAAAACGCAGCGCAATTCGAACAGGATGTTCAACTTGCAGGTCAACGCCTTCGTAGTCAAGCAATTCGAGCTGCCTGATATTGATGATATCCATGAGGATTGTTGGATTTGGAAAAAGCTGATCCTGATATGCAGACCAGTACGGATCGTTTTGATGTTTAATTGTTGCGGCTAAACCTTGTTGTTCGAGGATCTGGCGGCAAAAAATCAGGCTCTTGCTTAAATCTTTAGGTTTACAATACGCGTAAAAGGTGAGATTGCCTGTTTCCTGGTCAAAAACAAATCCGGCAGGCTGAATTTTCCGTAAATTCAGCCTGTGCTGATACCAGGCTGTGATGTCGATTGCCTTCTGGTGTCTGCGTTCCGCAGAAAGTGCTGTGTCCAGTTTGATCGCTGTTTCAATGCAGATTGTGTAATCTTCGAGCGGTAACATATCTTTTAAGGCAATATCAACCCCGATTATCAGGCGGTCTTTGTGATATATCCAATTGAACAGGTCATAACGGCGGCCGAAACTACGGAGCATATAGTAAAAAATCAGACTGTACAGAGCCAAAAACACTGCGATTACAAGCAGCCGCAGCAAGAATGGCCATGCTGCAAGAGCCTGGGTTATTCTGACCACACCTAGAAAACAATAGAAAATCACTGCGCCGGCTGCGGGTAAAATCAAGCCCCGTAACAATCCCAAAATAAGCAATCCGAGCGCATACAAAATTGTCAAAGCACCAGCAAATATTAACGTAAACGCAGCTGAGCGAAAAAAATCCGTGTTGGTTAGCCGCTGCTGTATCCCATTAATTATTAAAAATAAACCTGAACCGGTCAGCAAAACCGCAAGCCCGACCCGCAGCCAGGTCATAAATGGCTTATTGTTTTTCAATGACCAAGAGCGGAGGACATCCTTAAAAGCTTGCCGATAGTGGGTTACCCGTTGGTAAGGAACAGTTTCAGATTCCGGGAGCGCGGCTCTTTCTTCCCAGTTTTCCAAGGCCGCTGCCAACTTTTCAGCTGACGTCAGAACATCTGCCTCTTTAGTAGTTTCTGCTTTAGAAATGTTTGGACTGACGGCAGCCGCATTGCTGTTCTCTTCGTCCTGATGCCAGCTTACAGATTGGGTAGCAGTTTCGGTGTCTGCCGTAAAATATCTTGTTGCTTTTTCTCTGATTCTTTTTGGTATCTGCAGCCAAAAGGCGAGCAACAAGAACAGAATCACCGCAATTGTGTACGTGAAATCATTAGATACGGCAAATGCCCGCAGAACAGCTAAATCACCAGCAAGGGCAATTAGCAGACAAAAAGCGGCGATCACCAGAGTTGCTAAACCCTGCACCAGACCGGCAGCTCCGGAAACGTAGATAAAAGCACCAAGCATGGCCAGGCTGACAAAAATGAAGATACTGGGTAATTCAAGAATGATCTCGCGGTTCTTGGCATAGTTTGCCGCCAGCCAGAGCAAAGCCAGTGCCAATAAGGCCAATCCATAACGTTGTTTATGCTTTTCCAGATGCTGCCACATGATGCCTCCAGCCCTGAATTCTGACCTGAATTCTGATTTGATAATAACGGTGCTTAAAAAACCATGCAAGTTAACTTGAACTTTTGCTTGACAACTATGTCAGTGTTTAATTATGATTATTATCATACATAATATTGATTATTACGTACTGCTTTGTTTGCAGATAGGAGTAATTTTATGCTTAATCTTTATCGCAAGATTGGTATTTGGGGCGATTCAATCCTTAAGGGTGTTGTTTTTGACGAGATAAAAGGTGCGTACAAGCTGCTGACTGCGGGTGCGGTTGAAAGCGCTGCGCGTATTCTTAATATTCCCATACTCAACAAATCCCGCTTCGGCAACACCATTGAAAGAGGCAAAGGACAGCTGGAGCGCTCCCTCAAAGATGGTTTGGACTGTGATCTTGTGATGCTTGAGTATGGCGGCAATGACTGTGACCTTGACTGGGCCGCAATTTCTGCAGACCCTTCGCTGTCGCACGAGCCAAAAACTCCTTTGAATCTGTTCAAAGATACTTATCGCCAGATGATCCGTCTGTTGCGCCAGCATGGAATAGAGCCATTGCTGGTATCACTGCCCCCATTGCACAGCGAGCGTTATTTTGAGTTTATCGTCAGCAAAGGATTGAGCCGTGATAACATCATGGCTTACCTAGGCGATGTCCAGCAAATATATCGTCATCAAGAATCTTATTCGCTGGCAGTCACATCTTTGGCGGCAAGCGAAAAATGTCTTTACGCCCCCATTCGTGAAGCCTTCTTGAGCGTACGCAATTTCCCCGATTACATGTGCTCAGACGGAATTCATCCGAATGAGAAAGGACACGAACTGATGCAGAATGTTTTGACAGGTTTGTTTCCTGCCTGATCTACAATAGCAATCGCTGTTGTAAATCAGCCTTCCGCAGGGTTATACCAGCTGTATTTCCCTTTTAGCTCCACAAAAGAGACTCTTTCTATCTTTTCTTCACGGATACTGTCGTCGCTGTCCTTATGCACCAGAAGCAGAACCTGGTCACCAGGCATACCAACCGGCACTACCATCCTGCCGCCTGGAGCCAGTTGGTCAACAAGCTCGCTGGGCAGTGAGCCTGCGGCAGCTGTCACCATGATTCGATCAAATGGTGCCTCTTCCGGCCAGCCAGTGCTGCCATCACCGATAAGATAGTTTATATTCGTGTAGCCCATTTCACCAAGGCGCTGCTGAGCTGCTCGCGATAACTCCGGAATTAATTCAACCGTAAAGACGCTGCCGGAAAATTCCGCGAGAAACGCGGTCTGATAACCGGAGCCAGTACCTATCTCCAGCACTTTGCTGTCAGTATCCGGTGAAAGCAGACGCGTCATCTCGACCACCAAAGTCGGCTGGGAGATTGTCTGGCCATAACCTATCGGCAGCGGCTGGTCCGCACCAGCCATGGCCGCCAAAGATTTGTCAATAAACCTTCGGCGGTCCAGGCGGCGGAAATAATCATAGAGCGCTTTTTCGTTCATAATTATCGATTACGGAACTTGTCAAACAACGTGTTAACGTCGTCCATAAAATTACCGTCTTGATCAGCATCCAGTTTGCTAAGCAGACTGGATAACCCACAAGCAGGGCTTTGGTCGTTCGGGTCTGTCAGGCGTGTGAGTAACCCTGTAATGTCATTGACGTCAAGGTTTTCTTCTTTCTTCTGACGGCCGAGAGTACCCAACAGCAAAGGCGCGAGCTGTGTAAGCAAGCCGGTCACCTGTTGCAGGTCAAGTCCCGTTTTTTTAGTAATAGCGGATTCAACTCGGAGCTGTTCACTTCCCAGCACATGCTTGAGAATCTTGCCGCCATCATCCTGGTCAACCTGATCGAAAAATATTTCGGTATCGTCTACGGGGTCGTCCTGATGTTGCTCCAGCGCGCGGGCCAGCGATTCTGCTCCAGCTTGCGTCTGGCTGTTGTCGGTCATGCCGCCCAGGATGGCGGGTAAGCCGATATCAGTGACTTTGCGCACCTGTTCAGGACTGGCTCCAACAGTTTGTCCAAGTTTATCCAGAATTTCAGGCTTTAGTAAATTGTCTTTAATCATGCCAATAATATCCATAATCTTCTCCTTTGCAGTGGTTTTTCATTTATATGCTGCAGATCTTTACGTCAGGCTCTTTTTTCCGTAAAATTGCGAATAATCTTGGCTGGATTTCCTGCAACTAATACGTTGTCAGGCACATCCTTGACAACAACGGTGCCTGAAGCGATAACTACGTTGTCGCCAATAGTGACACCGGGGTTGATTACCGCGTTGCCGCCGATCCAGACATTGTGTCCAATTTTGACAGGCTTGCCAAATTCCAAACCAGTCAGCCTTAGTTCAGTTTCCGCTGCGTGAGCCGCTGTATATATACAGACCCGTGGGCCGATCAGGCAGTTGTCGCCAATAGTAATCGGGCAGACGTCCAGCATAATACAATCGTAGTTTGCCTTAAAATTATTACCCAAATAAATATTGTAGCCGTAGTCACAGCGGAAAGTCGGGTTTATTGAACAGTTGGCGCCTGCTCTTCCGAACAGGTTTTTCAAAATGTTAATGTCAGACTTTTCTTGTGCGAGATTATACCGGCTTGTTTCCATCCGGGCATAGTCACGTTCTGCTGTCAATTCAGGATCTGATGCGTCATAAAGTGCTCCGGAAATCATTTTTTCTTTTTCGGTCAATGTACTCAGCTCCCTTCATGTGAATATGATTCAGCCCTTAAGATCATTTACCAGTGCGGTTTTACCAGTGCCGCGGCGGGCAGCAAAGTAGCGATGAGCTTCAGCGATCTCACTAAAAGAAAATACCCGGTCAGCCTGGTGTACATGAAGCTCTTCAGCTTCAATCAGTTTGGCAACGCGGGTCAGTATGCGGCCGTGACGTTCACGCTCGTTGTTATGAATCAGGGGGATAAGCATGTATACTGCCCGCAATGATAAAGCCTTAGAGTGCATTTCGCTGATATTAAGCGTTGTTCTGGCATTGATTGTGCAGACTTTAGCCTCGTATCGGGCAGCTGCGAAGCTTTCCAGCAAATGAAGACCGCCAACAGTGTCAAAAACGGCATCAAAACCGCGGCCGGCAGTGAACTTTTCAGTATATTGTGCCGGTTCTTCAGGCATTACAATGATTTCGTCAGTGCCATACTTGCGGGCCATGGCACCTTTGGCGGCGGAAGTTACTGTGCCATAGGTGATTGCTCCTTGTAATTTAAGCAATTGAGTTGCCAAGTGCCCCACACCGCCAGATGCGCCATGAACCAACACCTTGTCTCCAGCAATTACAAAGCCGTTTTCCATAACCCCTTCCCAGGCAGTGATAATTGCCAGTGGGTAGAGAGCGGCTGTCTGATGGGTAATATTAGCTGGCTTGCGGGCTATCAGGCGAACATCGACCAGCATGAATTCTGCCAGGGCCCCTTGCACACTCGCAACACCACCTGCGCATCCGAATACTTCGTCGCCAATGCGCCAAGGTTCACAATCCGGACCAACTTCTACTATCCGGCCAGAAAAATCACCGTTAAGAATCGCGGGAAATTGCGGTGCAATCGCAGCAGCAGCCCCCGAACGGATTTTGGTTTCCACAGGGTTAAGGCTGCTTGCAATTACTTCAACTAGAACATGTCCGGGTTTGACAACCGGCTTGGGCTCCTCTGCCAGCTCAAATACCTCCGGCCCGCCAAACGAACGAATAACCATCGCTTTCATAAGCAGCCTCCCTTGAAAGATGGATGCAGGATAACCCTCTGAAACAGAAATTCCCAGAAAAGGATGCTGTGATCAGGTTATCTGCTTTGTTTACCTTGAATATAAAGGAATTCTGCTGCTTAATCCGTAACTTATGCCAAAATGTTTATTTATACAACCCAAATGTTTTGTCAACATCCTGAACATAAATTATGCCGTTTCCAGGTTTATCCATCTGCAGATTCTGCCGGATCGAGGCTACTATCGGTTCTGTCAGCTCAACTTCAGAAAGAATTAAGACAATCTCTTTTTCTGGCTCAATATCCATCGCAAACACTCTGCTTGTTTCATGGATTCCAGAACCGCGGGCATTTATGATAGTGCCGCCTTTCGAACCGGCTGCGGTGGCAGCCTCAATAACATCCTCAGCCAGGCCCTTGTCTACAACAGCGGTGATCAAGTGATACATATGCTTATATTCACCTTTCTCATGATGGATATCATCAAATTTCAACTTGCGTGTGCCGATAATTGCCTTTAGTGAAGTTGTAAAGGCAATACCATGATTAGGTTTAGTAAAATCGTAACGTTTGTTTAAGGCGTCAATTGCCCGGTAGGCAACTGGTTCGCTGCCGCCCATTAACACAATTTCTTTGCGGGTTTCTGAAAGTCCCAGGAATTCAAGAATCCGGTTATTGACAGTACCCTTCCCTAACATAATTGTGCCGCCGCTTATACCTTCCTGTTTGGCCAGATGGAGCATCGCGCTGCCGTAACCATAATTCGCGATGACATATAACAGGACGAATTTTTCTTCTTCATTCAAGTTCATCACTATCTAAGCCTCTTTTTCTGGACTTCACCATAAAGATTAAGCCCAATGTTTGTAATGCGATCAACGGCGTCATCGCAACCATGGCGATAACACCAAATCCATCTATCATAACGCTCGCGCTTTCGATTGCCTCCGCCGCCCCCTGGGCAAAAGCCAGAATAAACGTAGCTGTCATCGGACCTGACGCTACGCCGCCGGAGTCAAAGGCGATGCCGACAAATAGCTTGGGCACAAAAAACATCATTGCAATGGCGATGATGTAGCCTGGCAACAAATAATGCCACAACTGTAACCCGGGAGTCAGAATCCGGACAATTGAAAGCGCGACGGCAAGGCCGACTCCCAGAGACAGGGACATACTTACTGCTTTGCGCTTGACATAGCCGCTGGTAACATCTTCAATCTGATGCGTTAATACGTTAACAGCCGGTTCGGCAAGCACAGTAACTGTTCCTACAACAAAAGCGACGAGTATTATAAAAAACTTTGATTCCAGCATTGCCAGCTTGTAGCCGACAGTTGCACCAACTTCCATGAAACCGGCATTTACCCCGACCAGGAAAATTACCAGGCCAATGAAGGTGAATAACAAGCCAAATAGAGTTTTACGGTGCAGGCGGCCAGATGTTTTTGTCTGAAAGTGTCTCGAAATAAAATAAATAATAATAATTGGCGTCATTGCAGCCAGAACTTCAAAACTAATTTGCGGTATCTTTTGCAGGAATGGCAGAAAAACTGATTCTGTATCTGATCCATTGTTTGGCAGGATGCCAGTCAGTTCTTTTACAGGCGAGATCACACCCATCACCAGAACACCAAGAATAGCGCCTGATGAAGCTATGCCAACCAATCCGAAGCTGTCTTTTTCAGCAGATTTGCTGTCCTTTTTCATCCTCGAAGTTCCCATTGCCAAAGCCAGCATAAACGGAACAGTCAGTGCACCTGTTGTCGCACCCGAAGCATCGAAAGCAATCGCCAGAAACTCAGGCGAAGTAAAAAGAGCCAGAATTAAAATTACAACATAAGTAATGGCAAGCATTTTGTAAAGCGGGAAGCTGAAAAGAATCCTGACCAAGCCAATTGCCAGCAGTATCGCGATTCCAAGCGAAACAACCACAACAATGCTTACCCGCGATATTATACCTGAAGTAACAGCATCTACCTGAACAGCCAGAATATGAAGATCCGGCTCAGCAACTGCAATGGCAAAACCCAGTATCAGACCAGCAATAGCCACGAACCAAAGTTTGTTGGATCTGGCTATTGTGCTGCCCATACTATTGCCGATCGGAGTAATGCCGTTATCAACACCAGCCAGAAAAATAGTCAAGCCGAATATTACAAAGGCTGAGCCGATAAGGAATCGGGTCAACAGCGAGGCAGCCAGGGGCGTAAGTGTAAAATGCAATAAGAGCACTAAGGCAACAATCGGCAGGACGGAATAGAGTACCTCTTTGAATTTCTCATAAAGTAAACTCAAAAGATCATCCTTTCTAAGAATAAAACCGCCAACCGGGCTTCAGCCCGATTGGCGGTTCAATACTATTTGCTGGTTTATTCAAGTGCTGAAGTGAAGATTTCCGCAACAGCTTTCTTATCAAGATCGAGGAAGCTGACGATTATACCATCTTCGTTGCTGTTGCAGTTTTTAATGACATCGTCCAGGTCTTCAACGGGAATTCCGAGCTGTTTCAGGGTAATCGGCATTCCGATCGAAGTGAGCCAGCCCCGGAAACGATTGAGGCCCTCATTAGCTACAGCTTTCAGGTCGGAACCAGGCTCGACTCCAAATACATTGACACCAAATTGAGCAACACGCTCTACATGAATTTGTTCACCGTGATTTACCAGGTACTGAAGCCAGGCCGGCATTACCACAGCAAGACCCGCACCGTGAGCTGTGTCGTACTTGCCGCTCAACTGCGTTTCTAGAGTATGCTCGGCGCCTTTCTTGACGCTGAAGCGCCCAATGCTGGTGAGGTCGTTATGACTAAATGAGCCGGCCAGCATCAGTTCGGCGCGAGCTTCATAATCATTTGGCTTTGCCAGAGCAATGGGGGCGTATTTGACAACTGTCCGCAATGTGCCTTCTGCGTACTGATCACCCAGATAGCTGGCAGGAGCGACAAAGTAACGGTTTACTGTGTGCGCGACAATGTCGGCAGCGCCTACACCTGTCTGATACGCAGGCAGCGTGTAAGTCAGTTCCGGATTCATAATCGCGAACACGGGACGGCAGGCATCCCACATAAAGCCGTATTTACGATGGGTTTCGATATCGTCGAGTAAAACACTGGAACGGCTGGTTTCACTGCCCGCAGCAGCTATGGTATGAATGGTACCGACCGGTGCCATTTTTTTGGGTTCAACCCCACGATAGAACTTCCAGAATTCGCCATCATTCGCCAGACCCATGGCAATCGCCTTGGCGGTATCAATTGAACTGGCACCACCCAGGCCAAGCAGAAAATCAACGTTTTCCGCCTGAGCCAGCTTGAGACCTTTTTCAGCCATTGAGCGGCGGGGATTCGGCTGCACACCGCCCAGCTCAACAAACTTCAGACCTGCTTCATTTAACTTCTTGACAACGGTATCGTACAGACCACTCTTTTTGATACTCCCGCCGCCATAGACAAGCATGACTTTTTTACCGCCATGCTTGATAATCATTTCCGCTACTTGCTGTTCGGTATCCTTGCCAAACAGGATGTCTGTGTACATGTGGAACTTGAAATTTGAAAACTCTTTCATACTACCCTCCATATTTTTTATAATTTGCCGGCTGGCAAAGATTTGAATAGCTGTATTGCTAAAAACACTAATACTTTATTCTACCATTAAATTGGCAGCTTCTATGCTAAACTGTTAGCATTGACTGATGCAAAAGTGCACTGGTTAAAATGATAACATAATTAAGACAGGACTGAATCAGTGTGAGTGAGAGTTCGAAAACCCGCATAACCAAATCAAATAAAAGGAAAACACTGCTGACATTATTCACCAGTATGTTTTATATAAGTTCGTTCACTTTTGGCGGTGGCTTCGTGATTATCACCTTCATGAAACGAAAATTCGTAGATGAGCTTAAGTGGCTTGACGAAGCTGAGATGCTGGATTTTACTGCCCTCGCCCAGACTTCGCCGGGCGCAATCGCAGTTAACGCCGCGATACTGGTTGGCTGGCGGGTTGCCGGCTTCAGCGGTATGCTGGCAGCCGTGCTGGGTACAATTCTGCCGCCAATGATTATTCTTTCGGTAATCTCCCTCTTTTATGCTGCCTTTGCCACTAATCCTTACGTTGCAATGCTGTTGAAAGGTCTGCAGGCCGGCGTAGCTGCGGTAATTCTCGACGTTGTTTTCACCCTTGGCAGTAATGTCGTGAAAGGTAAATCACGGCTCAATATCTTTATTATGCTGGCAGCATTCGTAGCAGTATTCTTCTTTAACTTAAATGTAATTTATATCATCTTAACTGCAGCGATAATTGGGATATTCAAAAAGCCCCTGCTGAGATTGGCAAGTAAAAGGTCATGATTTTACTGGAGCTGCTTTTAAGTTTTATTCAAATCGGTTTGTTTAGTATTGGCGGTGGCTATGCCGCTATTCCGTTGATTAAAAACCAAGTGGTTGATCTGCGCGGCTGGTTGTCATTAAGTGAATTTACTGATTTGGTGACCATAGCAGAAATGACCCCAGGGCCAATAGCGATCAATTCCGCGACATTTGTTGGTATCCGCATTGCAGGGCTAAGTGGCGCTATTGTGGCGACATTGGGAGTAATCTTGCCATCTATTGTGATAGCATCGGTATTGTTTTATGTATATTTTAAATACAGTGGCGTCTCGACCCTGCAGGACGTTCTTTCCAGCTTGCGGCCGGCGGTTGTGGCCCTGATCGCGGCAGCCGCGATTTCAATTCTGCGCCTGGTAGTTTTCGCTACCAGGACTATAGAATGGCAAAATATTGACTGGATTGGCGCCTTGCTTTTTCTTTTTGCATTCATCGTTCTGCGCCGCTGGAAAACCAACCCGATCATTATAATGGGTATTTGCGGGGTGGCGGGGTTAGGCCTGAATCTGCTGATCACGTGAGCAGGATTCGCATCAACACGCAGCGACATGCTTTTGTTAAAAAGTTAATATAATTCTGAACATAACAATTCGTTTTTAGTAATATTTGACAAAAATATAAACACACTATTTATCAATTGCCTGCTCTGTGTTAAACTTTCGTTGGCCTGTAAACGTTTCCGTTAAACAAATACAGAGATTTAAAACCGATTGGGAGGTAATACAATGTTTTCATTAAAAGGGCGTGTCGCAGTTGTTACTGGTGCTTCTTCAGGCTTAGGCCTGCAGATGGCCAAAGGGTTTGCCGATCAGGGCGCTGATCTGGTGATTATGGCCAGAAGATTAGAACGTCTCGAGAAGATCGCTGAAGAATTTCGGGCCAATGGTACCAGATGCCTGCCTGTTAAGTGCGACGTCACCAAAACTGAAGAAGTGAACGCAGCTGCAGAAGCCGCTATTAAAGAATACGGTAAAGTTGACATTCTGGTGAACAATGCTGGTGCCGCTAAGAATGCCGGCGTTCTGGAAATGACAGATGAAGAGTGGGATTTCACACTTGCTGCTGACATGACCAGTGTCTTTAAAGTCACAAGAGCCTTCGCCAATTACATGGTAAAAGCAAACTATGGCCGTATCATCAACATTGCCTCTATTTATGGCCAGGTTGGCAACACTGCTATGGATACTGTCGCTTACCATTCTTCCAAAGGCGGCGTAATCAACTTTACCCGCGCAGTCGCAGCTGAGCTGGCAAAATACAATATTACCTGTAACACAATCAGCCCAGGTTATTTTGAAACTGAACTTACAGCTGAAACACTGAAAACCGAAGCCTTCCAGGCCTTCATGAAAGTAAGTGTACCGCTGGGCCGTTATGGACGTGAAGGTGAACTGAATCCGGTTGCTATCATGCTGGCCAGCGACGAAGCTTGCTACATTACCGGTCAGAACATCAAGGTTGACGGTGGTTACACATCAGTCTGATTTAAGCAAATAACTGACAAGTTTTTGCCGATTAGCTAAGCATAAACTGGCCTCCTCGATTTTAATTAAAAGAGCGTTTCTGATGCTGAAACGCTCTTTTTGAGTTTATTCTGTAATTCTAATTAATATCCGAAATAACTAATCAGGAGTCCCGCTATAATGGCTGAACCGATTGTGCTTGATACGATTGGGCCCATCGCGTGCATCAGCAGATGGTTTTGAGAGTTATACTCCAGGCCCAGTTTTTGAGAAACACGTGCTGCCATCGGCATGGCGGATACGCCGGAATTGCCGATCAGGGGATTCACTTTGCCGCCGGTTGCCCTGCAGAGGATTTTGGCAATGACAACACCGCCAACGGTACCAAAAGCAAAGGCAAACAGCCCAAGGCCAATAATAATAACAGTCTGTAAATTGAGGATGCGGTCTGCTGTGGCGGTAGCTCCAATTGAGATACCAATTAACAGCGTCAGAATATTTAGGAAGTGATTCTGCAGGGTGCGAATATAACGGTCAGTTACGCCGCTTTCCCGGATCAGATTCCCCAGCATCAGCATGGCAATCAAAGTACCGGCGGCTGGCACAAAAACCAGGGTCGCAATGGTAATAGCCAGCGCAAAGATCAGCTTCTGGCGTTTAGATATCCTTTTTTGGTGCGGCATTTGTACCAGACGTTCTTTGTCAGTGGTTAAGGCGCGCATAATCGGCGGTTGAATCAACGGTACCAGAGCCATGTATGAATAGGCTGCTATTGTGATAACAGGCAGCAGATTCGGTGCCAGAACGCCCGCTGTATAAATTGAGGTTGGACCGTCCGAGCTGCCGATCATGCCGATTGCAGCTGCCTCTTGAAACGTAAAAGGTTCAATCCCGGGAATAATATTCCCTAAAAGGTAAGCTCCGCCCATAGCTGTAAAAATACCCAGCTGACCACCCAGGCCTATAAGTGCACTGTGAGGTGAAGCAATCAGTGGTCCGAAATCTGTCATGGCGCCGATACATAAGAAAATCAACGGTGGATAAATGCCTAAATCTATGCCTTTATACAGATAATAAAGCAAGCTGCCTTCGTCGTAGGCAGAAAGCCCCGCTAGAGGTATGTTAGCAATCAGCATGCCAAAAGCGAGTGGCAGTAAGAGCAACGGTTCATATTTTTTATGAATTGCCAGGTATGCCAGCAACAAAGCAATTAGGATCATAATAAACTGAGGCAGACCTAATCCCATAAAACTAAAGCCTTGCGGTTGTATCCCGGAATCTAACAATTACATCAACTCCCTGTTTTTCATTTTCTATATTCTAAATACCCGTTTTCGACAATAATCGCGTCAAGCTCCCGGCCTTCTTTGCAAAGTGGGCAGTCGTTCGGATTGTAGATCTTATAATCGGGCAAGTCCTCATTGGTAAAAACAGCGTTTATCTCGTAGTCGCTGTTTTTAGGATCGGAATTGAATAAAGCTGATATACCAACTACATTGGCACCATAATATGACAGACACTCCATCGCGTTTTTTAACGTCATGCCGCTGGAAATCGAAGAAACCAGTAACACGACTTCTCGCTTGTAAATCAATTCCTGAATATTGCTTTGGAACATCAGGTTGCGGTTAACATTACTGATCGGCCTTACCACATGAATCTCACTGCCGGCATTGATAACCGAAGTGCCTTCGGACAACAGCTCTTCCGCCAGGTAGGCGCCAATAACATCCGTACCTTCCATACAGACAATAGTGTCGACCAGGGTACTGCTTAGATAAGGCAGTGATAATTCGCGCGCAACATCTCTGGCCAAGGCTGAATTAGTCTTGAGGTTATCCAGATCAATGTAATGGGTTGTGTGGAAATGGCTCGTTGTGAAATGCCCCGGAATAACATCAACTGTGATCGATGGATTCTTGGGCAAGGTTACCGTAATAAATTCTTTCTTCACTGCTGACTCTCCTTATGTCAACTAGCTTCAGCGGTTTTCAAGGGGAGTATATTCCCTTCTTTCCATAACTGATTTATATGCCGGCCGGATAATTTTGCCCGAATTGGCGATTTCTTCCATACGATGGGCCGACCAGCCGACGATACGGGCAACGGCAAATAAAGGCGTAAACAGCTGCATAGGCAGGTCAAGCATGCTGTAGACAAAGCCGCTATAGAAATCGATGTTGGCGCTAACGCCTTTATATATTTTTCGTTTTTCACCAATGATTTTACCTGCCAGCTTTTCAACCAGCATATAGAGATTGAACTCATCAACGCGGTTCTTTTCTTTAGAAAGCCGCTCAACAAATTGCTTAAGCATGTCCGCACGCGGGTCCGATAGAGAGTATACAGCATGCCCCATGCCGTAGATTAAGCCTGAACGGTCAAATTCTTGCTTATCTAAAATCCGGATAAGATAGTCTGCTACTTTTGTTTCATCCGTCCAGTCAGAAATCTTTTCTTTCATGTCAGCGAACATCTGTACTACTTTTATATTCGCACCACCGTGCCTTGGCCCTTTAAGCGAACCAAGGGCTGAGGTAATGGCTGAATAAGTATCTGTACCGCTGGATGTAACGACATGAGTGGTAAAGGATGAGTTGTTGCCGCCGCCGTGCTCAGCATGCAGTACCAGCGACAGGTCGAGAATTTTTGCTTCCAGCTCTGTATATTGCTTATTTGAACGCAGGATGTACAGAATGTTTTCTGCAGTTGAAAGCTCCGGCCTCGGTTTGTGAATATACAGGCTTTTGCCATCGTGATAGTGACGATAGGCCTGATAACCATATACTGAGAGCATTGGGAAAAGCGCTGTCAGCTGCAGTGTTTGGCGCAATACATTCGGGAGGGAAATATCGTCGGAAAAATCATCGTATGAATACATTGTCAGTACACTTCTCGCAAGGGTATTCATCATATCCTTGCTGGGTGCCTTCATAATAATATCGCGCACGAAGCTGGTCGGCAGGGAGCGGTAACCGGCCAGAACATGGTTGAACTTTTCCAGTTGAACTGCGTCAGGCAACTCACCAAATAAAAGCAAATAGGCAACCTCTTCGAAGCCGAAACGATTGGCGCTGACAAACCCTTTGACTATTTCTTCGACATCAAGTCCTCTGTAGTAGAGCTTGCCTGCACAGGGGATCTCTTTGCCGTCGACAGTGTTAAAGGCCACGATTTCAGAAATATTGGTTAAACCTGTGAGTACGCCTTTACCGTCTAGATCCCGCAAGCCTCTTTTCACATCATATTTATTGTACAATTCCGGATTAATCGTATTATTCTTGGCAAAGATCGCGGAAAATTCTTCTATCTCCGGAGTTATTCGCGAAAAAGGATTAGACATATTTAAACACCTTTCAGAATAGTTTATTTTGCAATGCTCGCATCAGAATTGCTGCGGTATAATTTGAGTTCTCGCCTGACAATTAAACGAGAGAGAATAAATACCGCAGTTCTGATTCTAAAAAAAGCGAAAGCAACATAATTATACACTATGTTCACATGTTGCTGCCATTCGGTGACTATTGCATATAATCCTGTGCTGTAGAGCTTTGTGTCTTAGTAAATACTATTCCAGAGCCTACTTTAATCAGCTTCTTCCTCAAGTGTTTCAAGGAGGAAACTAACCGGTCGGAAACCGTCATTGCAGGAAATCATCGCCGATTTCCGGTTCTTCATCCAACCTTGATAAATATCCTCACCACCGTGAGCCAACGTCATTACAAAGGCAGACATGCTTTCCCAGGCACTGTTGCAAAGGCCTTCCGGCTTTTCCCAGCCGTTCGCGATATAAACCTGCCCGACTGCCATGTCACAAGCATGCTCGATTGGGTTTTCATACTTCTCAATCAAGTCTTCATAGACAGTTTGTTTCATAACCGTGATTTTTACTTTTTTCATATAATCACCGGATTCGATGCTGTTTTATTTAATAACCAAGGTAGCCCAGAAAGTTGGAATATTATAGTCATGCAGCAAACCAGTACCATTGGTGTCTTCATAAAGATCCAGCAACCTGAAGCCGGCTTGCAGCTGCCCGCGAATCTGCTCTTCCAATGTATGGGAAAATTGTATCCCACTGTCTTCCTTTGCCAGCACTTCCAGTAATTCAGGGTTTTTTAGGGGATTGAAAGGAAGCCGGTGTCTTAATTCTTTCTCATCGTCATCAAAAATAAAATTAACGCCATTATCCAGGCCTGCCATGAGCTTTCCGCCTGCCCGCAGAACACGATAGCATTCTTTCCAAACGGGCAGTACATTTTCTATATAACAATTCGATACGGGGTGAAAAATTAAGTCAAATGTGCTGTCAGCAAACGGCAGGGGTTTTGTCATGTCAGCCCGTATGGCATTTATGCGATACCCTTCCCGCTCGGCTACTGACAATTCGCTCTCAATCTGCCGGGCTGAATTATCGAGCACAGTACATTCAGCACCCAGGGCAGCAAAGACAGGCATTTGCTGTGCGCCTCCGGACGCCAGACCAAGCACTTTTTTGCCATTTAAGTCAGGAAACCACTCCCGAGGCACTGGTTTCGTAGGAGTCAAAACCATCGACCAGTTTCCATTCCGGGCCGCTGCAAACTGTTCACGGGTAATCGGTATCCCCCACTCCCAGCCGGTTTCAACCCATCTGTCAATTGTTTTAGAATTCTCTTCTATATAGTCCATGCCAAGCCTGCTTCCGTAACTTTACGTTTTTCCGAGCGTTCTAACCACGTCATTCAGAGCTGTTGCTATTTCAACCAGCTTATTGCAGTCAACAAGATGGGGCGTATCAACTGATGTATGGGCTATGCTGGTCAGTATTTCCATCAGGTTTTCTGATGAAATCGCAACAGCCTGTACCTCATTCTGGACAAAGACCATGTGATCGCCGCTGTACCATTGCTCGCCTTGTTTAAGGCCATGCAAGCGGAAAACATTTTCCATTTTCTCCTCGATCTCCGGCTCGCATTCATAAAATGAATACGCTGATTCACCTTTAATATAACCGACAGCATCCAAATTAATTGCCACGATAATCGCTGACAGTTCTTCTCCATATCTGGACAAATAATCCATTTGCCCGCCTGCGCTGTAATGATCCTCACCATCTATTCGCAACAGCATTTCGCGGCCGGCCAAAGCTTCAAGTCCGCTTGCCAGAGCATCGGCACAATAAACACTCGCTATATCAAAATCGCCGTCAACAAAGAGCGGAAATGGATCCAACGCTCCGGCCAGTTCCGGGTTTCGCTTAGTTGCTGCTACAATTCCGGCAGGTTTCTGTGCTTCCAACAAGGAAATTATCTGCTGATGTTCCTCCGGATTATAGAAAATAAAGTTCTTGGGCATGATTTGCTCTTCACAAATCGATCCTCGCAGAATCAGAATTCTACCAGCGAAATCCGTTGTTTGAAGCTCCTCAACTGTTGAAACAACTACTGTTTCAGCTAAAACATTACAAGCCGGAGAATAGGGGCTGGCGAATACTTCAAAATTAAGATCACCACAACTTAACGAAGCCGTTTCACAGGCATAGTCCAAAGCCGGGAACGGAGTTGAGTCAATGTTTTAACCGGAATTTTTGACAGTCTGCTCGAAAAAAGCTGTTGCTGCCCTGTTGCCGGCTGATCCCGTCCTTCTGTTGGGTTTGACACTAGCCATAAATTTCAGGTACTGACTTGCTTTTTCCGCATAGGAATACATATCTCAGTTCCTTTCAATCAATATGACCCGGCAAACCTGTCCAGGCTTCTGGCCAGTGTTTCCAGAAAGCTCGCTTCGCCCCAGGTATTGATTTTAAAAAACATCGCTTGACTGCCGCCCGAGCTGATTGCCGAAACGAAAAGGTTATCGGATTCCCCAACCAAAGTAAGATTAAGACTCACCCGGTTGCCACCCGTCCAGCTGTAGCGCTCATAGACACGAACAGCCACTCTGACTTCACCGAAATTGGCATCACTGCTATCCTCGAGAGTAGCAGACATGCTTTGCATAATCGCTTCATTGGCAACTCTCAGCACCTGGTCGAAATTTCCGCGGAGTCTGCGTTCGTACTTGGCCATATTTATCTCCTTAGCGCTCAATTCATCCGTAACTGGCGTCGCTTGTATTTAAAATTGTACATTTGGTCATCTGCTTTTTTCAGCGCACGTTCATAATCTGCAACTGAACCGGAAAATGCCGCATACCCGGTAGAGACCATTGGTAACTCACCTTGTGTGGTATTGTTTCTGATGTTGTCTATCTTGCAATGAAAAGAACCTAGTACCGCTTCCACTTGATGTACATCCTTAGAATGGCAAATTACACAAAACTCATCTCCGCCTGTACGATAACAAAAACCCAATTTACCAAAACAATCCTTAACAAGATTTCCAACAACGCGCAGGCAGGAATCGCCCCAGGAGTGGCCGTATAAATCATTGATTTGTTTGAAACCATCCAGATCAAATACTATTACCATCCCTGTGTCTACGTTGGGAATCTTTGAGGTATAGCGGTCGTAAACGTTGCGTTTCAGTAAGCCGGTCAAATTGTCCTGAGTCTCCGTCAAAACGCAAAAATACGCGTAAAACAATACCAGACTCAAGGTAACACTCAACCAGGTAGCATGAACATTGGGCCAAACAAGCTGAACATTGGTCCCCAGAATAGTAAATGTCAGTAATAAGATAAAAGTAGTCTTTGAATGGCACTGATAATAATTCATTGCCTTAACCGAATCTACAATAAGTATGATATAGGAACATAAATAAGCGAAAATAAACCAACCATATAATGGGCCTCGAATATAATTGATATCAGAGCCTACACTAAAAATCAGACCTGTCCAGGGTGAGCTGAAAACCAGAACAATATTGATCCAGATTGGAATTGAAAGGAGTGTTCGAATTTTTCCGTTCCCCACAGTGAACGCTCTGGACAATACAAATGCAATTAAAGGAGCCAGAGAAAAGCCAATAATGTTGGCGATTAAAGCCGGGGCTCTGCCTGCTAACAAAATATTTTCATAAATAATGCTTGCTGATTCCGCAGTAACAACAATAAATGTGACAAGTGCCGCCAACGCAAAGTATTTTTTCATTTCATTGCTAAACAATACATTCTGCAAGGCGGCCAGCGTCAAAATAATCAAGGCAATAGCGCATATTGCGTCTAAAACAATGTAATTAATAAGCAAATCAGTCATTCAGTTTAAATTCCTCATATGTAGGCACATTACGCCTCAATCATGTTAAATCGCCAGTGACGATTACGATCCTCTTCGGTGGCGTAATCAATGCCGATCCGTTTGCTTGTTACAAATTCCGGCTTGTATCCATCGTCTTCCAGCCATATTTCGTTAGAAGTTCTTAAATCGACTCCGTTCAGGCTGCGGTCTATCTGCATAGCTTTAGTCAGTTTGCCTGGACCGTTGTAGCCTTCAACGCCACGAATCAGGCAGGCTTCGGGAAACCCTTTTTTCCCTGAAACAACATTGATTAGATGGTGTATACCGTAACATAAATATACATACGTGATTCCACCCGCTTCATATAGGGTTTCGGTTCTTTTTGTTTTGCCTTTACTTGCGTGACAGGCTGAATCAGTTTCACCAAAATAAATTTCCGTTTCAGTAATCCTTAATTTAATTATTTCATTGTTTATTTTGCGGCAAAGCAATTTTCCTAACAAAACCGGGGCCATTTCAGTAGCTCGCATTTTGTAAAAATCAGCATTAATTCTCATATCGATATATTGTCATTCCTTTAGTTGCAAATCAGTCAGGTTAGTTAGAATCCATGGATATTAGTTCTGGATAAAGTATATCTGGGTCCTCCGCTGGCAGTATCAGTAGTCAACTTATTTTGCTAAAGTTACTCTTTATTCTATCATCTATCGGAACAGAGGCAATGTCTGGCAGTCAGGTTTTCAATAAATTAAACTACAGCGGAGTATGTAAAGAAATGGCAGCTTACGCAGGAACACAAAAAACTCAAAGTGACTTTAACGGCCACTTTGAGCTTTCTAAATCGGAAATATATGGGTTAATGGAAGATTATCTGGCAGCAAGTTCCTTATCAAGGATATACAAGCCGTTCCACTGGGCATTAATTCTTTCCAGTCTCTCCGCCAGGACGCTGAAAGTGTCTTCCTCTTCGATTTGTTCATCAACAAACCAGGTCAGCAGGTTAAGCACTCTTTGATCAGCTTCTGCTTTTGCTTCATTTACTAAGTCATGAATACGGGCAGTTACAACCTTTTCATGTTCAAGTGCTTTTTTGAATACTGCCTCGATTGAATCAAACTGACCGTCACCTGGATCGAGCGGACGGTATTTTACACCATAACCGGTTTCCTGCAGAAAAGCCTTAATTTTACCTGCATGTGACATCTCTTCTTTTACCTGTTCATCGATAAAATGAGTCATGCCTTTCATATTAAGCTTATCCAAATAAGCAGACATAGTAGCATAAATATAAGCGGATTCCAGTTCGAAATTCATTTGTTCGTTTAGGTTGTCGTAAAGTTTGCTCATAAGTACATCGCCTCCTAATTAATTAAAATGATTCTAATTAATATTATCACATATTTTCCACTGCGTGCAGGTTTCTTATTGCAACAGTAACTTATGAAACACTTTAGTGTGAGGGCAAATAATCTTTTCCAAAAAAGACAGGCTAATGTCCAGTTTCACCGTTATCTCAAAAAGCCTCCATCACTTAATTTTTCTGGGTTTCCTATAAAAAATATCTTTGGCGATCTCGGTTGTGATGATATAAAGGCCGGTAAGCGCCAGTAATGCCAAAAAAATTGGTAGTCTGACTGGAACAATGTTAAAAAAGTTTTGTACTGGCAAATAAGGCAGGATTAGCGTAAATACTGCTACACCAAGGGATGAATAAAGCAATGCTGGTGCTGGTTTGCTTTTGAAAAAGCGTTTCCGCGTTCGCATAACTAATAAAACCATCAATTCCGTTAGTATCGAGATCATGAACCAGCTGCTTTGAAAGACTTCTGCCTGCACCTTGAAACCAAGCAGCAGAATAGCAAAAGCCAGATAATCAAACACGGAGCTGATTAACCCAAATGTAAACATAAAGTTGCGTATAAGGCGAATATCCCAACGAAGCGGGTGGCTTACGATCTCAGAATCTACAGAATCTCCAGCCAATGTCAGAGCGGGGAAATCGGTAATAAAATTTATCAGCAGGATTTGTTTGGGCAATAAGGGCAAGAAAGGCATAAACAATGATGCTCCAGCCATGCTGAACATATTGCCGAAGTTAGCGCTGGTTGTTATGTAGATATATTTGAGCGTATTGGCAAAAGTAACGCGGCCAAGTTCAATGCCCCGTCGTAAAACGTTAAGGCTTTTTTCCAGCAGAACGAAATCGGCTGCTTCCTTGGCAACATCAACAGCTGAATTAACTGAAATGCTGACATCTGCCGCATGTAAGGCTGGTGCATCGTTAATACCATCGCCCATGTAGCCAACCACATGCTTTTTCATTTTTAGAATTAGAATAATCCGTTCTTTTTGATTAGGATCAACTTCAGCAAAAAGATTAGTATTTTCGATCTGATTCAAAAGTGCTTCATCGCCCATTTTTATCAGATCCGCGCCAGTGAGAATGTTTCCAACCGGTAAACCGATAAGATTTGCGGTGTGCACAGCAACCTGCTTATTATCACCTGTTATAACCCGCAGCTGGACGCCCAGTTTTTTGAGGTCGTTAATTGTTTGAATGACATCTTCTTTTGGCGGGTCATAAAAAAGCAAGAATCCGCAGAATATCATCTCCATTTCATCAGCCACAGGATACTGGGTTTTGGCAGGTACAACTTTGCGGGCAACTCCGAGAACCCGAAACCCTTTGTCGCTCCATGCCTCGAATTGTTTTTGGATACTTTCCTGATAATCCCGGCTGAATGGCAGAACTGCCGTTGCATCCTGAATCTGGCTGCAAATTTCAACTATGTGACTAAGCGCACCTTTAGTGATCATGGTGCACGCATTCCCGTCATTGACTATAATACTGAGCCTCTTACGGTTGAAGTCATAAGGGATTTCGTCTTGCTTAACCAAATCACCAAGCTCAAGCGATTTAAAGGCAATAACCGCCTGATCAAGTGCATTAACCAAGCCTGTTTGCAAGCTGGAGTTCAAAAAAGCCAGTCTGAATACACTTTCCGATGACTTCCCTTCAATATCGACAGCATCATCCAGGTTAACAACTCCCTCAGTAAGCGTACCGGTTTTGTCAGTGCAGAGAACATCCATGCTGCCGAAGTTTTCAATGGCAGTCAGATGACGGACAATAACACCTTCTTTGGCCATAGTCCGTGATCCTTTTGATAGAGTGATATTAATTATTGCAGGCAATAGTTGGGGTGTTATTCCTACGGCAAGTGCGACCGAGAACAAAAGCGAATCAATGGCAGGTTTCTGGGCTATGATATTAATCGCAAAAACCACCAAGGTAAGAATCAACATAATTTGAGTTAATAAGTAGCCAAACTGGCGTATCCCTCGCTCAAATTCATTTTCCGGCGGGCGTAGAACCAATTTTTTTGCGATTTTCCCGAATTCAGTATTTGTACCAGTGTTTATTGCAAGCATTGTCGCGCTGCCGCTATAAACATTAGTGCCTGTAAAAACACAATTATTGCGCTCAGCCAGGGATGAGATCTCAGGTACTGGATCTGGCTTCTTTTCAACCGGCAATGCTTCCCCCGTTAATATAGATTGATTAACAAAAAAGTCATCACATTCAAGGATGAGACCATCCGCAGGAATAAGACTGCCGGCAGACAGTACAATGATATCGCCCGGCACTATAAAACGCGTGGAAATTTCGACTGGTTTCCCTTCTCGCAACACAGTTGACTGAAGCTGAATTCTAGAGCGGAGCTCCTCAACTACATTGTTTGCACTGTATTCTTGATAAAAGCTCAATGCTACGCTGGCGAGCACGATGGCCATTATTATCAAAGAATCTGTCAGATCGCCAGTCGAACCAGAGATCACAGTTGCAACGATCAGGATAATCATGATTGGATTCTTGAATTGATTTAATAACAGTAAAAGAGGTGCGGTTTTTGACTTGGATTTTATCGAATTCTCGCCGAATTGCTTTAGCCGCTCAATCGACTCGGTTTCCGCCAAGCCGCTTTTGCTTGATTCCATGCTCGCAAGCGCCTCCCCTGAGGACAAACTCCAGTACTTGATATCCGAAACATTCTGCATTAGATGTCATCTCCAATATTACAGTTCAAGGTTCTGTAAAATTTCGTTGTAGCGTCTTGTTGCTAATTCACTCGGCTGGCCTTTTTTGCAAAAATTAAAGCCGGCTAATTTTGGTACGACGCGTTCAACCACAATCTGCCCATTATGCCCATTAACAATTTTCGCCTTCAGTCTATCCAGTGCTTCAAGAAACCGTTTGTCACTTTTTGCCTGTTTGTAAAAGGACAAAACATAAAGATACATAAACAAGTTGTAGTTTCTGAACGGGTATTCAACTTGCATAAACAGCGTGCCAATTCCGTAATGGCAAGGGCCGATTGGTCTTCGAATTCTCCAATGTTCCAATAAAAATTCAATAGCCCCATCAAGAACAGGCTTATTGATATATTCGGCAAACCGAAAAGCATTTAAGGCAATAAGCGTCGGAAAGGGATTTGAACATTCAGTTTCCGGACCTTTGCCAAAACTGAATTTATTACACCGCCAACCTCCATCTGAGTATTGAATATCTAATAAATGTTGGAAGGTTTTTCTTAATCTGACATCTGAGGCATATCCCATCTGGCAAAGTGTATTTACGGCGTTAATTGTCTGGCATGGATAAATGGAACCTTCAGGATACAATTTGAATCTCCCGTCCTCCTGCCAAGTGCTGAAGATTAATTCTGCGGCATCTTTAAGAATTGGATCCGACGGCTCCACTCCCAGTTCTAATAAGTACATTACGCATTCCAACGTTGAAAATGGTGAGCCTTTGATTAAGCGCTTATCCGGGGTTGTCCACAGGTCAGCACCATTATCGTGTCTGTGAGATAGTATCGCTTCAACATCAGAGGCATATTGTGGATTAACAGCCATGAATAAACCCTACTTTTACAGATTATTTCAGAACGATTTTATCCTTCCTAGTAACAGGAGCTTAATCAAAATTCCGCTTAAGTGATTCGTACAGTTTATTATACTTTTCGTGAATCATTTGCCGGTCGAAAATATAGAACTCCTCAAGCATTTGTGCTAGTTCTTCATCTGTAAAATAATGTTCTGTATTCGGGAAAAATATTTTGTCTTCTTTTGCTATGTGATCCGGGTATAAGTTCACTAAAAATGCCAGTTTTTCTCTGATAACACTAATTTGAGACTTGTCACCGTTAATAAGAGCGGTTTCTGCTTCGATCAGTTTAGAACAGGCATTACGCGCATTGTCGTGCTCAGCAGTCAATTCAGCCATTATAGCTAAATCCTCCGGACTCATCGCTTTGGTCTTCAGCTGCTCAAACATGATATCTTCCTCTTTGCCGTGGTGCGTCCGATCGGCGTAGGTCCGGATAAAATCGACTACAGACTGAACAAAATAAGGGTCTACTGTATCATTTGCCTTAATGCACTCAATCTCATCTTTGATCAGCAATAATACTTTTTCAATTAAGCGGTGTTCAATCATCAGAAGGCCACGTGGTTTCATAGTTCACCTCACAGTTCCTGTTTTCCATTCACATGTTGCATTTTCAACAGATTGGGACTTCTGGATGAAACTCCCAACCATGATCCCCACTGTAAATCATCAGTTTTGATATACCGCCATCAATGGTTATGTTTTCACCGTTAATGAAGCTGTTGCGTTCATCACACAAAAACATGGCGGCACGCGCGATATCCGTAGGTTCACCCACTTTGTTTGACGGATGCTGGGCTATATCTGCTTCAGTGTATTGTGGAACATAACTTTCGTCGTGGTATTTCCCTGTATCTATCCAACCAGGAGCTATGGAATTTACCCTGACTCTTCCTGAAAGGCTGACAGCCAGGGAATGTGTAAGAGCCGTAATACCACCTTTTGCCGCAGCATAGCTCTCTCTGTTGGCTTGAGACATAAACGCCCGGGTTGAACTGATGTTTAATATGGAAGCGCCTACGTTGAAATAAGGCAAAAACAATTGTGCCAGCATAAATGGGGCTGTTACACCAATTTTTAAAGCCAGATTGAAGTCCTCATAACTGCATGGAGTGTGAATTCCGCCCAAATTAATACAAGCGTTATTGATCAGGTAATCGATCTTACCGTATTCTTTGATCACCAGATCTACAAATTGCTGTAAAATCTGTTCATTGGAAATATCACCAGTCATAAATAGAATGTGGTTACCATTTTTCTTTAAATATTCCTCATTTTCTTTGCCGGCTTGTTCATTTTTGTCGATAAAAGCCACCTTTGCGCCAGCTTTAGCGAATTCTCTGGTCAGGCACCTGCCAATGCCTAGAGCGCCACCTGTAATCACACAAATTTTGTTTTCAAACATAATTGCCCCCTGCATTAGTTTTTTTTCAGCAGTTCTTAAAATTTACATGTTAGTAAATCATGAAGCATCTGTCTTTTCCTGTTCAATATTACATATATACATTGCAGAACGTGGACCGGTTCTGATAACTCTTAAGCCGCTTCAAAATTTTCTGATAATTCAACTTTTACACTTCTGATGAAGTTGAAATAGTCTCCGCCTTCCAGCCATTCTATGATGTCAGTAAGCAATGAACGCTGTTCGTTATAATCTATAAAAATAGCAGTGTGCCTGGCAACCCTTTTCATCTCCTGATAAAGTGACATCCTTACCAGTGGCATAAGGCCGTGAGCAACATAAGATGTGATGGCAATATCAAAACTCTGATTATTGAAAGGCAGCCCTTCAAGCACGTCGCCTTGCACAAATTGGATAGCCGGTTCAAATGGTTTGGTTTTTCTTGTCTTTTTAGCGGCAATGGCCAGCATGGTTTCGGCAGGGTCCAGTCCGGTCATTGCCAAGCCATGCTCTTGAAGAGCTTTACATAGAGCCCCTGTACCGCAGCCGATGTCGATGGCGCTTTGATACAAGGAGATATCAAATTCAGATTTTACATTGCTCAAAATCCGACGGTAGTTCTTAACCTGCAAATTATAAAAAAGGCCGTAAATATTAGCGATTCTATTGAATAATAAAGACTGTTTCACAATTCCAACCACTTCCTTTTATAGAAGATAATAATAAGGGCAGATATCTTCGTAATGCCCATCTTTCATCCGGAAGCCTCCTGGAATAACCCCAAGCTGGACAAAGCCGAGCCGTTCATATAATTGCCTTGCAAATGAGTTTGTCGCAACCACAGCATTAAACTGCAAAATAGTGAAGTCATAATGTTTGCCTTGAACCAGGCTGTCTTTGACTAGTTTTTTGCCAATTCCCAAGCCCCGGCTTTTAGAACTGACAGCATAGCTGGCATTACAGATGTGCCCGCACCTGCCCACGTTGTTCGGGTGAAGTATATAAAGCCCAAGAATTTTTTTACTATCAGGTTCTTCTGCCACGCCACAGTGAGTCTGCTCCTTAAAAAAAATCTGGCCTGTTGCTTGCGTTAAGTAATCTTCTTGCGGAAAAGCAATGCCTTCTTCCACCACTTCATTCCAGATATTAATCATTGACGGTATGTCGGCAGAATTATACGCACGGATTATTGTGTTCATTTTTCTCCGGTAACGGGATCTTTATCCCAAAATTTGACTTGAGCAATTTCAGCTAGGACTTCGTCCCATTCAGCGAGATCACCGCGGCGCAAATCAGGCGTTTGTCCATGTGGGTATGAACCTAAAATACTGTAATCGGGCGAACTGGCAATGTTCTTGTGAGAAACTCCCGCAGGGATGAGCACGGCATCGCCAGCTTCAAGTTTAACCTCGGGACCATTCGGCCCTCCCATCTGCACAATAACCCAGCCAGCAGCACAGCCTAAGGCTTCCACCTTGAGACCGCTATTTTGGAAATTATACCAAGGATGTTGTATAAGTAGACTAGTAACACTGAAAATATTACAAAGCATTCCAGAAAAATAATCAGTTTACCAGTAAAAATCAAACAAAGGGACTTTTGAAGGGCTTTCCCAACATCACTATCTTTGTTGCAGATCAAACCACAGCAAAGTAGGAAAAGAAACCCAAATGATAACGTATCATAAGGGACTTGTTGACAAAGTCGCTATCAAATCCTATGAATGGTAAAATATTCATGAGGTGATGATTACGATGATGGGCCGGCAAAGCAGCCAGATGGAGATCGCGATTGTGGATCTGGGCGAGATGGTACCAAAGACCCATCTCCTGAAAAGGATCGATGGCATGGTCGATTTCTCCTTCATCTATGAAAAGGCGGAAAGTCTGTATTCATCCCAGGGGAGGCCTTCCATTGACCCGGTCCTTCTCGTGAAGATGCTGCTCATCGGCTACCTGTATGGCATCAAGTCGGAGCGGCGGCTCGAGGAGGAGGTTAAGCTCAACCTGGCCTATCGCTGGTTTTGCGGCCTTGGCCTTTCGGGAAAGGTCCCGGATCATTCAACGTTCAGCCAGAATCGGCGCCGGCGCTTCAGGGACAGCGGTCTTTTCGAGGAGATCTTCGTGACGATCGTTGCGCGCTGCGTTGGGCTTGGCTTGATTGATGGCGAACTGATCGCCTGCGACGGCACTGTTAACGAAGACGGCCAGCGAGAGGTCATCGGTGCCGCCGAAGGCATGAAAGAAGATAAGGAAAGCTGGAGAAACTTCCTGGTTAGCCTTAAGGAACGCGGCCTGACCGGAACACGCCTTTTCATTGGTGATAAGTGCCTCGGACTTCTGGATGCGATCAATACAGTGTTTCCGAACGCCAAGTACCAGCGGTGTAATGTCCATTTCTATCGTAATGTCTTCTCGGTAGTACCTAGGGGCAAGATGAAAGATGTGGCTGCTATGCTTAAGGCTATTCACGCTCAAGAAGATAAAGCTGCTGCTCAGGAAAAAGCCAAGGCTGTTTTTGCTAAACTTAAGGAAATGAAGCTTAAAGAGGCCGCCAAGAAGGTCGAGGACTCCGTCGCAGAAACCCTGACCTACATGGCTTTCCCGCGTGAGCATTGGCTGAAAATCCGCAGTAACAATGCTATTGAGCGGCTAAACCGCGAAATTAGAAGACGAACCAGGGTTGTAGGCTCTTTCCCTGATGCTTATTCAGCCTTAATGCTGGTCTGCGCCAGACTTCGTTACATGGAAGATTCGCTTTGGGGTTCGAAGCATTACCTGAACATGAAACACCTTAAAGCTATGGAAAAGGAAGCCGAGATGGCAGCGAATTTAGAAGCTGGCTGACCGTCAGTAACCAGGCGAACATCTAAAGTACGAAAGATCGTGGACACTATCACCCAAATCAATGATATTAGAGAAACTTTTGCAGTTATTGTATAGTAGCACCAATAGCCTAGGGATTCGATCTGTCCTACCCGACTGTGCAACGCGTGGATATCGAGCATAAGTTCGATTACAGGATTAGCACAAGCTATCTATGATTTCGGATGCGCTTCATATGGATTGAATTTCGTGTGTCGATTTTTTCAAGAATGGCCTGCACTCTCCAGGTTGTTTTTGGCTTATGCGAAACACGTTTCTACAGAGCCATTAGATTGGAGTATATTGAGCCAGTCGCGCGGAGTTTGAGATCCGTTAGCGCGCTGACTGAGAGCCACCCCTCTACTGAGGGATGGCCCGATAGAATCAGAACATTAAACGCATAGATTTATTGCCTTTGATCACAATTCGGTATGCCTTTGCAGCCAGACGATCTGTAATAGCTTCAGCGGCAACGGGTATTGGAATCTGGTCGAGCCATTCGGCTGGTTCGTACTGTGAGGCAATAATGGTTGCTTTATGGTTGTGTCGTCGATCAATTACCCAGAGTAATTGTTGCGCATCTTCCTCATCAATTGGAAAAAGTAACCACTCATCAATGACTAAAAGTTCGTACTTAATGAGCTGCTTACGAAGGCGCTGTAGAGTTTCGGGGCCTTTTGCCTTGGCCATACGGAGCTCATCGAGTAAGTCAGACAAATGAATGTAGCGAGTTGACAGCAGCCGTCTGCAAGCAGCTTGTCCAAGTGCCTGAGCCAGGTACGATTTACCGGCACCTGTAGGTCCGACGATTATAATATTCTGAGCATGCGGAACATAATTGCAGGTTGCCAACTCCAGAATAAAATTGCGGTCTAAGTGTCTGTCACCCTCATAGCTTATGCCTTCAACACAAGCTGATGAGTTATGGAATTTTGCTGAATTTATCAACCTTTGTAAGCGGTTTTGCTGACGTTTACTGAATTCTCGGTCTACCAGTAAACCGAGCCGTTCCTGAAAGCCCATTTCCTGATAAGCGGCATCGTTATCCTGTTGCTGCAGCGCCTCGACCATACCTGTCAATTTCATATGTCTAAGCTTGTTTACCGTTTCCTGATTAAGCATGACCGCCACCTCCGAAATAATCTGCACCACGCTGGAAACCGCGGTTTGCCGTTTTAGGCTCTGGTCTTTGAGGTTTTGATCGACTTTGAAGATCCAGGTCTTTTTCTAGAATACTTTTCAGCTGACGATAGGTAGGTGCCGTTGTCTGCGAAAGAGCAATTTGACTTGCTTTTTCTAAGCGCTGTGCACTGTATTTATCCTGCAGACTCAGGACGCCGAAACAAGCTCTGTAAGCTTGCTGCTCGATCACTGCCCGCTCGATAATAGCGGCGATCACTTGCTTTGTAGCAGTTCCGATGTTCTCAGCCCAGCTTAGAAAACGATCGCGGTTCCAATCGGCAAAGAACAGTTTGTCAGGCGGCATATGTTCTGCAATTGTTGAGTACTCAGTTTTACCCCATAGCCTTCTATGTGATGCAACCCGCTGATGATGATAAAATATCTCTACAGTCAGCTGAGTTGCCCGAACATCTACTTCTTCCCCTAAATATTCAAATGGGACAGAATAGAATTTGCGTTGGTAGGCAATATGGCAATTAGGCTGGACCTTGGCATTTCCCCATTGAGCCAGCTCATACGGAGATGTGGGAAGCGGGAGCATGTATTCCTTTTCTTCGGTAAGATAGGATGACCAGCGGCTCTCGCTTTTTCCTGTTAAGGTTGCTTCATTAAGTTGATCCAGGGCGATGCGAATCCCTTTTTGCAAATCTGAAAAGGACAGAATTTGAACATTACGCAATTTGGCCAGGATTTTCCGCGAGGCAATCAGCACGCTGTTTTCAACAGACGCCTTATCTTTAGGCTTCCTGACGCGAGCCGGCAGAATAACTGTTCCATAATAGGCCGCCATTTCCTGATAGGTCTGGTTCAGTTCCGGCTCGTAGAAACTGGAGCGTTTGATGCCTGTTTTAAGGTTGTCCGGTACTAAGGTTTTAGGAACGCCGCCAAAATACTGAAAAGCACGGCTATGTCCGGTGATCCAGGCCGGCAACTTTTCATCTCGGAAAGGTTCTGCATAAATGATTTGACTGCAAGGCAGGACTGAAACAAACAACGATGCCGCAGCCATTTCGCCGATTTCTGTGTCGTAGTAGGCGACTTTAGTGCCAGCCCAATCTACTTCCATCGATAAAGCAGGTTTATGCTCCAACCGGATAGTTGCTTTGTGGACTCTGGCAAATTTGTGATAATGCTGTCGGAATTGAGTCTCCATGTAAAAGCGGTCGCCGCTTTGCCGGCAGGCCTCGACATACTCTTCCCACAGTAACTTTAAAGTAACATGTGGTTTGGCTAGTTCCGTGTGAACATAATTGTAATCCGGCAGCTTGAAAGTTACGTCACGCGAAGGTATTACTGACTTAGCCAAAACCTCTGTAAAGCCAGTGTTATCTGGTGAGTTCAAATCCTCCAGAGTGAGGCAGCCGTGCGCTTTAGCCTGCCGTACGAGCAACGCTATGGTGTTTCTGGAAACCTTATGAGTTGCTGCAACTTGGCGTTGACTGAGCCCGCTGTACACGGCTCGGATTACGGTTAGATAGTCTGTCATTTCTTGTCCTCCTAAGATTAATTCTGTCTGAGACAGTGATTCAATCTTACAAGAGGAATTAACAGATGGCTCCCGAGTTCGCGCCAATGGCTCTATTTCAGCGCGCTAATGGCTCTATGCCTCCGC
>JAXGXQ010000008.1:0-99866 GCA_040772685.1 Clostridia bacterium
ATTTGTCGGGCATTGATGGTTCCTCCCGCAAAAATATGGTTGTAGTTGCCGGCATTACCAGTTTTACCAACCGGCTGTTAAGTTTACGTTCGATTAACAATTTCCGGGACTGTTTATGTAATAATTGTTTCACCCTCAAACCGGCTGATTTTTTCCGCCGGCTTGACGAACCAAAACAATTATAACCGATTAGGATGTGTTTTCTATGTCTCAGACGGGTTTTACCCTTTTATATGCCGGAGTTTCAATCGCAGTTTTCCTTTCCTGCCTGGTGATCACTGTTTACCGCCGGCACAAGCCATTGAGAGTTTTTGCTTATGCTTTTGCCTGCTCCACCATCAGCTCGCTGCTGCTGGCCATGCAAACACTTGACAACATAGCCGTTTCGATTATTTGGGGCAACCTCTTCTTTCTGTTAAGTTACATTTTGATTTACTTTGGCACTCAGATTTTCTATGAGAATGAATCCCGCTGGCCGCTCCGCTTCGGTATCTATCTGGGAGTCGGTGCTGTGGCTATCGTCTGGTTCACCTTGTTCGATTACAGTGTTCTCTGGCGGTCGCTTGCGTTCGCTTTGCTCAGCACAATTCTGTTCGTCGATTTCGTACTCCACTTCCGCCGCTATTTCCATGCCATGCAGCCGACTATTCGCACTGCTTTGCTGGCAACTCTGATCTTTACCGAGCTTTCGTTCATCGGCCGCATTATTATCGCGTTATTTACCACTCAGCCTGCGTCGCTGGCTGCACAAGCGACAGCACTTAATACCTACATCATGTTCAGCTATGTAATCTACTCGATTTTCTGGCTGACTACCCTGATCCTGCTGGATAATGACCGGCTGCTTGCCGAGCTGCAGAAGCAGAACCTGATTCTGGAACCGCTGGCCCATACCGATAAGCTGACCGGCCTGCATAACCGCAATAAGCTGTATGAGACAATTTCCGAGTATGTGGAAATGGCCAACCGGCTGCCGCGCCCGCTCACGTTTATCATCGCCGATCTCGATAATTTCAAGAATGTTAACGACACTTTCGGCCATGCTGTCGGCGATGCCACGCTGCGCCGGCTGGCGGAGATTCTGCGCAATAACGTGCGTTCCACCGATCAGGTTTTCCGTTGGGGCGGCGAGGAGTTCCTGATTCTGGCAGTCGGTACCAACGCTGCCGGCGGAGCCAAGCTGGCTGAAAGTCTGCGCGCAAAGATTGAAGCCGAAACCTTTGATGTTATCGGCCAAATGACAGTCAGCTTCGGGGTGGCTGAGCAGCTGCCGGGCGAGCGTTTCGACAAATGGTTCCGGCGGGCTGACTACGCCCTCTATCAGGCCAAAAACGCCGGCCGCAACCAGGTGCAGATTTGCCACGAGGAAGAGCTGCCGGATAACGTTATTATGAACGGAAATCTGGAAGCCCTGCCCAGCGATGGCTTCGCGCTGAATCCCGATCACCCTTCCCGGAGCTGACGCCGGAGCGGATTGCCGGAGCCGGAGCCGGAGCTGATTTTGTCAATTCAGGATTGCCAGTCGCCGGATGTTCCGCTAGAATAGATTCAGTATGGAGGTTGAAGAAACATGCTGAATGCTAATCTGACCCTGGCGCTTACTAACGCCGTTGATCCCTCGACCATGACCACGATTGCGTTGGTTGTCGCTGTTCTGGCTTTATTGCTGTCTTTTGTCGCTCTCTCACGCAGCCGCCGTGCCAATGGCTCGCCGACTACTGCTGATACAGCGCTTACAGCTGCCCCTGCTCAATCGCAGGCTGCTATATCCGCCCCCGCGGGCAATCAGGACCACCAGGTTGTTGCCGCGATTTCCGGTGCGCTCGCCGCCATCTTCGCGGAAGAGCAAGCAGCCGGTGCCGCCCCTGCCGCCGCGCAGATCACCAGCATCCGCCGGGTTGGCCCCGCTTCAGCTGCGACTGCCGCTGCTGCTTATACACGCACAGGTTCCGGTCCTTACGCTGGTTTTGTGGTCCGCCGTATCCGCCGCGTTTGAATCGCGTCTGAATAGCCTGAATTGCGTCTGAAATGAGTTGTCATGAAATATTTAATCGTTCTGGGAGACGGCATGGCCGACCTCCCTGTTCCCGAACTTAACGGCTTAACGCCGCTCCAGGTTGCTGACAAGCCTGAAATAGACCGCATCGCCCGTCAAGGGCTGTGCGGTTTTGTCAATACGATCCCCGCCGGTCTGGCGCCGGGCAGTGATACCGCCAACATGGCAGTTATGGGCTACGACCCGCGCCGCTACTACACCGGCCGCTCACCGCTGGAAGCGATCAGTATGAGCATCGAGATGGAGCCGGACGACATTGCTTTCCGCACGAATCTGGTGACGCTGAGTGAAGGCGATACCTATGAAGAACGCGTTATGCTCGACCATTCCTCGGATGAGATTTTAAGCAACGATGCCGCCCGGCTGATCGAGCTGATCAACGACCATCTGGCAGAGGGCGACATTCGCTTCTACCCCGGCAAAAGCTACCGCCATTGCCTGATCTGGAAAAACGGCCCGCTTGATGTGCGTCTGGTTCCGCCCCACGATATTCTTGGTCAGAAAATCACTGAATATCTGCCTGTTGGTGACCAGGCCGAGCGCATTCTGCAGCTGCAGAAAGCCAGCGCCAGGCTGCTGCCCGAACATCCGGTCAGTAAATCGCGTGCCAGCCGCGGGCTCAACGCCGCCAACTCGATCTGGATCTGGGGCCAGGGCAAGCGGCCGGAGCTGCCGAATCTTTCCGAAAGCTTTGGCATCAAGGGCTCGGTAATTTCCGCGGTCGATCTCATTCAGGGGATCGGCATCTGCGCCGGCCTGCATGTAGTCGATGTCCCCGGTGCGACCGGCACTATTGACACCAATTATAAAGGCAAGGCCCGGGCTGCGATCAACGAATTCCAGCGCGGTCAGGATTATGTCTTTATCCATATCGAAGCACCGGACGAATCCGGCCATCGCGCTGAGGTCGATAACAAAGTTAAATCGATCAGCCTGATCGATCAGGAAATTCTCAAACCGATCTGGGAACATCTGGAAGAATCACGCCTCAGCACAGGCGAGGATTATCGCCTGCTGGTGCTGCCCGACCACCCCACGCCGCTGACTTTACGCACTCACACCGGCGATCCGGTACCTTTCGCGCTGTACAGCAGCGACGGCCGTTATAACGCGCCCACCAGCGGTTACGATGAAATTCGGGCCAGGGAATCGGGTGTATATCTGGACGAGGGCTTCCGTTTGTTCGGCAAGTTCATAAAGGGTGAGGAAATTTGAAGTGGACAGCGATTTTCAAGCACGGGTAGATTTATTTATTCGCAATACTGAAGAGGCGCACCGGAGTTTTAAGTGGCATGAACCCCTGAACAAGCGGCTTTCCGCTTTGCTGTACGCAGCAGATAATCGCGACTACGATGCAGCTGCAGTTGAAGCCGCCCTGGATTGCATCAAGGAAAGCACACGTTTCTTTTCCCAGTTTCGCGGCAATACCAGCCTTAGCATCGCCACCATGATGGCGCTTGAAGAAAATCCGGAGCTGTTGCTGCAGAATGCGCTCGATATTTATGACCGGCTCAAAAAAGCCGGTTTCCGCTCCTCTGATTATCTGACAATCGCGGCGGTGCTGATCGCTGAACATGCCAATTTGAATTTAAATGATCTGGTAAAATTCGACCCCGATGTGGTTGTGATCCGGGCAAAAGCTTTCTACGACGGCATGCACAGTGCCCACTGGGCGATAACGGGCCAGGACGATTATATTTTCGCCGCCATGCTGGCTCTTTCAGATTTGAAAATTGAAAAAGGCTTGCAGTTGATTGAAGATCTGTACCTGGAACTGAAGCCGGATTTCTGGCGCAAAAACAGTTTTCATGGCTTGGCGCAGGTGCTGGCTCTGGCCGGTAATGTGCCGGAACTGCCGGCTCGGGTGGAATCACTGCGTCAGGCGTTCCGGGAAGTGAATCTGCGGTTGGACCGCGAAAACACATTGACCACGCTCGGTGTGCTTGCTCTCTTGCCTCAGGAACCTGCAGAAATTGTCTCGGCAGTGCAAAACGCATTCGAATATCTGCGCCAGCACAAGCGCTTCGGCTCCTGGTCTGTCAGTAAGCAGGAGCTGCTGCTCTACGCCGCCTCGTTGTTTGCCTTCGAATCGGCTGATCAGATTAACCGCGATGTCTTGAAGCCGGCGTTAACCACCAGTGTTGCCAGTATTATCATCGCTCAGCAGACAGCGGCCCTGATCGCGGTTTATACTGCAACTACAGTTGCCGCTGCGGCTGGCTCCAGCGCCGATTGACAGCAGGCACAAATTCAGGGGGGAGAATATGGCAGAAAACGATAATAACCAGCAGCCAGAAGAGGTCGTTATCCGCGAACAGCCCGGTAAGGTTTGGCTGCAGCTGCTGTTTGCCATTTTCATGTTGGCACTTAGCGTTTTAATCACCTACGCCGGTTTGAATAGTCTTGACATGATTTATGCTGTGCCGGGAATGTTTGGCATTCTCCTTTTTGGCATTGCCTTCGTGTATATTATTCGCGGTATAGTTGTCGGCCGGCCTTTAATGAAGGTCAACTCCGCCGGTATTGTGGATCTTTCCTCAATCTCCAGCGTTGGTCTGGTGGAATGGCACGAAATTGAAAATGTGCTGGTATCAAGGCGTTTTCGCCAAACCTTTATTGATGTTCAGTTGCGCAATGAGGACGAGGTTCTCAAACGCCTCTCCGGGTTTAAACGCTTTCTGACTAAACTGAATTTTTCGCCTCAGATTTCACTGGTTGCAATTCCGCTGGGAACCGCAATGCAGACACCGGACGAAATCATCGAACTTATCCAGCCGCATTTACAGAAACACGGCCGCAAGCTCATTATCGGCTGAAGAATCATAGCTTCAAGTACTTTCTACTTCAGTTCTACCAGGGTAACGCCTGAATCGCCTTCGCCGTAAGCGCCCAGCCGGAACGATTTCACCCGGCTGTCTTGCTTAAGGTGCTGCTGCACCGCGCTTCTGAGGGCGCCTGTGCCTTTACCGTGTACAACCCGCAGTGAACTGACGCCGGTGAGCACCGCGTCGTCGATGAATTTATCGAGTTTTTCCAGCGCCTCATCTACTGTGTTGCCCAGCAGCATCAGCTCGGTGCCGGCATGCAGATGCCTGTCCATGCTGATACTGCCGCTGCCCTGGCTGAATTTGCCTTGGCCGCCTCTGCCGGCAGCACGCGCTGCGCTGACGGCTCCCCTGCTCTTTTTGCGGCCGCCGCCTGTGGGCACACCGGCTGGACGGGCCAGCTGATCCTGCTTGACGCTGATCTGCATCGGGCCGCTGGAAAGAATCACATTGCCGTTTTTATCCGGCCCTTCAATCAGTTTGCCGGTGAAGCCCAGGTTAGGCGCTTCATAGATTTCGCCGACAACCGGGTTTGCAACCTTGCGGAAACCGCCGCCAGCTCCAAGGGTGGCGCGGCCGATTTCATTTTCAACTCTGGTGCGGCCGCTGCGGATGGCCTGGCGGATTTCTTCTGCTTCCTTAAGCCGTTCGCGTTCGTCAGCCGCCTTGATACCGCCGCGGATTTTCTGGATCAGCTGTTCAATTTCTGCTTCAGCATCGCGATAACGCTCGCGTGCTTCTTCCCTGGCTTCGGCGATCAAAGCCTTGCGCTTTTCTGCCAGCTGGGAAGCTTCATTTTTAGCTTTTTCACTGGCAGCCCGGGCTTCTGCTTCTAAACGGCTGGCTTCTTCGCGCAGGCGCTCAGTTTCTACCCTGCTTCTTTCCACGTTGCGAATCAGGTCCTCAAAGCGCATGCCTTCTTCAGTCATCAGGCCACGGGCCTGCTCGATAATCTCCGCAGTCAGCCCCAGGCGGCTGGAAATGGCGAAAGCATTGCTGACGCCGGGCACGCCGATCAGCAGCCGGTAAGTGGGGCGCAGGGTTTCGGTGTCGAATTCGCAGCAGGCGTTTTCAACGCCCGGTGTATTCAGCGCGTAGCCCTTGAGTTCGCGATAATGAGTGGTTGCGACCGTGATCGCGCCTTTGCGGCGCAGGTAATCGAGAATCGCGATCGCCAGGGCGGCGCCTTCCGAAGGGTCGGTGCCCGAACCAAGTTCGTCGACCAGAACCAGTGTGCGCGGGCGCACGCTTTCGGTGATGCGGACAATCTGTGTCATGTGCGAGGAGAAGGTGCTCAAATCCTGCTCGATGCTTTGTTCGTCGCCGATATCTGCCAGCACATCGTCGAAAACCGAGATCTCGGAGCCTTCACGGGTGGGGATCTGCAAGCCGGCCATCGCCATCAGGGTCAGCAGTCCGCAGGTTTTCAAGGAGACGGTTTTGCCGCCGGTGTTGGGGCCAGTGATAACCAGTGTCTGGAACTCGTAGCCGATCTCAAAATCAATCGGCACAACTTTATCCGCAGGGATCAGCGGATGGCGGGCCTGCTTCAAACAAATCCGGCCGTTTTCGTTCAGCTTGGGCGGCATTGCTTTCATTTTCAGGGCAAGTTCACCTTTGGCCATAATAAAGTCAATTTCAGTCAAAAGAGCTGAGTTGGTCAGCAGCAGGTTCTCCTGCTCTGCCACTTCGGCGGAAAGCTCGGCCAGAATGCGGTCTATTTCTTCGCGCTCCAGCCCCATCAGCTCGCGGATCTTGTTGTTGAGCTCAACAACAGCCAGCGGTTCAATAAATAAAGTGGCACCACTGGCTGAGGTGTCGTGTACCAGACCGGGAACATCGCCGCGGTGCTCGGCTTTTACCGGCACCACATAGCGGTCGCCGCGTAAAGTGACAATCGCGTCCTGCAGGGCGCGGCTGTGCTGGCGGACGATCCGGTTGAGACTGTCTTTTACATCGCCCTGAGCGGCGCGGATTCGGCGGCGGATCGAAGCCAGGGCCGGGCTGGCGTTGTCGTGCAGCTCATCGTCACCGGCAATCGCGCCGTCGATTCTCTTTTCCAGAGTGTTATGGGGCTGCAGGCGGGAAATCAGCTTATAAATGATGCGTTCACCGGCGCCGGCCAAAGGGACAACGCGGGCTAAACGGCTGACGGCGCCCAAAAAGGTGCCGATACGCAGCAGTTCGCCGGCACTGATCACGCCGCCGGCTGCAGTGCGGGCTACGGAAGAGCGGATGTCATTGATGCCGCTTAACGGGAGTGAGCCGCGTTCCAGTAGGATTTTTACAGCATCGTCGGTTTCCGCCTGGCGTTGCTGGACGGTTGCCAAGTCGGAGTCCGGCACCAGTTCCAGGCAGCGTTCGCGCCCCAGCGAGCTGTGAGCGTGCCGAGCCAGATCGGCAATAATTTTATTGTATTCAAGCAGTTTGCGTGAACGAGCGTCCGGCTCGGGCCGGATTTCGTGAGTTGCTTCGAGGATATATTTTGTCATTTACGGGAATCCTTTATCTTTGGCTTTCGTTTTTCTTTCGTTCCGCCAGTTTAGCCAGCAGCCAGGGCCTGACAGCTGTCTGATAGTAGCGTAAGTAGGCGAAAATGGACCAGACCACCGGTATCAGGAAAATATATTTGCCCAGATGGCTCTTGTCAGCCGGCAAGACGAAAAAGACAGCAAAGGCAGCTACGAACAGCACCGTGCTGAGCTTGCCGTACCACTTGGACTGGACGACAATTTTGCCATGACGCAACAGGATGGCGCTGCCGATAATCATCAGCAGCTCGCGTACAAAAATAAATGCCGGTACCCAGAACGGCAGTTTACCTACTATGTACAGCATTAGTGCGGTTGTAAACTGAAAGAGTTTATCGACCAGCGGGTCAAACAGTTTGCCGAATTCTGTGATTTGATTGAAGTGGCGGGCTATCCAACCGTCGAGTAGATCCGTCACCCAGATCGCCAGAAACAGAATTAAAGCCATTGTATTGTACTGATCGCCGGCGTAGATCACGGCTGCCAGAACTGGGATGGCCAACAAGCGCAAGAGCGTCAGCGTGTTCGGGACGTTCAATACAAATTTTGGTATCATGAGTAAATTATAACAATCGCTCTGCTGGTAAAGCAAGCAAATGTAACGTCACAAAATCGGCTGTGGCTCGTGTTACAGTCAGGAATCAGAACGCCAGTTTGCGGGCGCGGACCAGGTCTTCCCTGGTGATGGTTTTGGTTTGTTTCATGGCTTCTTCCAAGTCGAGGTCGACAACTTCACCATGCTGGCAGGCAATCACCCGGTTGAGGCGGCCTTCGCTGATGCAGTCGATTGCCTTGCTGCCCATCAGGCTGGCCACCAGCCGGTCACGCAAGGTAGGGCTGCCGCCGCGCTGCACGTGGCCGAGAATTGTCGGCCTGGTTTCAATGCCGGTGGAAGCTTCAATTTTCTCAGCGATTTCAGTGGCGCTGCCGGCACCTTCGGCTACGACAACAATCGAATGGCGTTTGCCCAGATTACGGCCTTCGAGGATTGCTTTGATCACGTGTTTATTGAAATCGTACGGCACTTCCGGCACCAGGATAACCTCGGCGCCGGTGGCGATACCGACGTTAAGCGCTATGTAGCCGGCTTTGCGGCCCATTACTTCGATCACGCTGCAGCGTTCATGCGAAGAAGCAGTGTCACGCAGTTTGTCAATCAGGCTCATGGCTGTATTCATGGCCGTGTCGTAGCCGATAGTGTAATCTGAGCAGCCAATGTCGTTATCAATTGTGCCGGGCAGACAGATAACCGGTATGCCAGCTTGCGACAAATCGCGGGCGCCGCGCATGGTGCCGTCACCGCCAATCGTGACAATGGCGTTGATATCGAAAATTTTGCACATTTCCACGGCTTTGGCCACGCCTTCAGGGGTATTGAAAGTTTTACTGCGGGCAGTCATCAGGAAGGTGCCGCCACGCTGCAGTTTTTCGGAAACACTGCGCGTGTTCATCTCCTCATAATCACCGCGCCACAAGCCGTGAAAGCCCCGGCGCACGCCGTAAACTCTGTAGCCTGAATTGATGCCGGCACGGACAACAGCACGGATAGCTCCGTTCATGCCCGGCGCGTCACCGCCGCTGGTCAAAACTCCTATATTGCGGATCTTAATGTTATCCTGATCCATTAGAATTCTCCTTCAGAATGAAAAGCAACGCAAAAAAACGAACAGAACCTATTATATCAGCGCCAGGTTATTCTGACCATAAAGACGGGCAAAATATGACAGGACCTCGTCGCTGATTTCAACTCGCCAGCGGGCGTCAAGATCCTTCACAGTTCCATCACTGAAGTAAACGCAAACCGGGCTGTTGCCGTTAAAGTAGCTGATCAGGGCCAGCAGGCGTTCCCAGGCCGCGTCGCCTTCCCTGCCGGCAAAACGAATTGCCAACACCGGCCTCCGGTCAGCATCTTCAGTCGTTTTGTCGCTTTTTGGTATGTAATCGTTATTGGCTTTGCCGTTGCTATAGCTATTGTCATTGTAATTGCTATTTTTATTGCCATTGCCGCCGGCGCCGCGTCCGTTGCGGCTGCCGTTACTGCTGCCGTTGCCTTGATTGCCTCGGTTGCCGTAATTGGTTGGCAGAGGCGGATTCCTGGCCGGGTCTTTATCAAGGAGACGGATATCGTTGGCAATTACCTTTGGGGCTTCATCTTCGCGAATGCTGAGAAGCCCGTCGATCAGCACCACAGCACCGTCGAGCAGGATGTCGGTACTGGCTTGGAAAACACGCGGGAAGACAATCACTTCGTAGGTGTTGTAAAGGTCCTCCAGCGTGACAAAACTCATCATTTCATTGTTGCGGGTGGTTTTGTTCTTGCGGCTTTCGATTAAGCCGGCAACCCGAACCGGGCTGCGGTCTTTGAGCTGCAGCTGTGCCGTTGCGGCTTCTTCTTCGTCAGAACCGCTGAAGGCGGCAAAAGCTGTGCTATCCAGCGTTACAGTGCTGCGCATTGCTTCTTCATATTCATCGAGCGGATGGCCGCTGACATAAAGGCCTAGCATTTCCTTTTCCATCGCCAGATAGTCATCGCGACAAAAATCGGCAATTTGCGGGTAGTTCGGCTCCCCGTCGAGCTCTTCCACCAAATCACCAAACAGGGAAAGTTGCCCTTCCATGCTTTGCTTGCGGCTGTTGGCCAGTTGGTTGAGGAACGGATCGAGCGCCGCGATCAGGCGTGAACGCGGAATCTCGAAATTGTCGAAAGCGGATGCGCGGATCAGGCTTTCGATCATTTTGCGGTTTATTTCACCTTCCGGGACACGGCGCAGGAAATCGCCGTAAGTCCGGAACGGTCCATTTGCCTGACGCTCGTTGATCAGAGCCCGCACAGAGCCTTCACCGACATTTTTAACAGCCAGCAGAGAGAAACGGATTTTGCCATTTTCGGTGGTAAATCTTTCGCTGCTGCAGTTGATATCGGGCGGCAGAACGCTGATCCCCATTTTGCGCGCCGTACGGACATAATGCGCGGCGCGGCTAAGGTCGCCCATATAGCTGTTGAGCATCGCGGCCATAAATTCGACCGGGTAGTGCTTTTTCAGCCAGGCCGTTTGGTAGGCGACCATGGCGTAGGCGGCGGCGTGGGATTTGTTGAAGGCATAGCCGGCAAAGGCCATAACCTCTTCGAAAATTTTCTCGGCTGTGGCCGGGCTGACACCGCGGGCTACAGCTCCGGCTACTTCCCGACCGTGTTCATCAACGCCACCGTCAAGAAACATTTTTTTATACTTGGCAATTTCCGCCGGCTTTTTCTTGGACATGGCGCGACGGATATTGTCGGCCTGGCCCAGTGAGAAGCCGGCCAGTTCGCGCACAATCTCCATGACCTGTTCCTGATAAACCATACAGCCGTAGGTAACCTGCAGGATAGGCTCAAGAGCCGGGTGGTCATAATGTATGGTCGACGGGTTGTGTTTGCCTGCTACATAACGCGGGATTTGCTCCATTGGGCCGGGGCGAAACAGCGAAATGCCGGCGATTATGTCTTCAAACGATTCCGGTCGCAGCTCTTTCATAAAAGAAGTCATGCCGCCGCTTTCAAGTTGGAAGACAGCGTCAGTTTCGCCGTCGGCGATCATTTTGTAAACAGAAGCATCGTCCAGCGGAATGCGGTCATAGTCAATTATCTCGCCGGTATTCTCTTTAACCATCGCGGCGGTATCGCGCAGCACGGTCAGAGTGCGCAAGCCCAGGAAATCGAACTTGAGCAAGCCGATTTGTTCAACATTATTTTTATCGAATTGCACGACAATCTGTTCGTCATTCCTTGATAGCGGCGCCAGTTCGGTAATCGGCTGGCTGGCGATGATCACGCCGGCTGCGTGGGTGCTGGCATGGCGCGGCATACCTTCAAAGCGCATGGCTGTATCCAGCACTTCGCGCGCCACCGGGTTGTTATCGTATTCGTGCTTCAGCTCGGGCGAGGTTTGCAGTGCCTTCTCAATTGTTATCCCCAATGCAAAGGGAACCAGCTTGGCAATGCGGTCGGTTTCGGCGTAGGAAACATCGAGCGCCCGGGCGACATCGCGAATAACAGCACGTGCCGCCAGGGTACCGAAGGTGATAACCTGTGCGACGTGGTCTGCCCCATACTTTTCGGTGACGTAATCGATCACCTCGCTGCGCCGTTCATAGCAGAAGTCGATGTCGAAATCCGGCATGCTGACGCGCTCGACGTTGAGAAAACGTTCAAAGATCAGGCCGTATTTCAGCGGGTCAATATTGGTGATTTTCAGACAATAGGCGGCCAGTGAACCGGCGCCGGAGCCACGGCCCGGGCCGACCATGATGCCCTGTGAGCGGGCAAAGCGGATGAAATCCCAGACGATCAGGTAGTAATTGACGAAGCCCATTGAGTTGATGACTTTGAGCTCATTATCCAGACGGCGGCGGTATTCTTCCTCCGGAATCGGCGTCGGCAGTTGCAGACGGTCCGCCAGACCTTCCAGACAAAGCTCGCGCATGTATTCCAGGTGGTCGCGGCCATCAGGAACATCGAAATCGGGCAGATGTGTTTTCGTGAAATCGAAGACTAAATTACAGCGTTCAGCGATCCGGCTGGTGTTGGCAATTGCATCGGGCACAGCCGCGAAGGCTTCTGCCATCTCGGCCGGCGAACGCAGATAGAAATTTTGGGTGGGCAGGCGCATGCGTTCTTCGTCGCTCATGCGCTTGCCGGTTTGCATGCACATCAGGATTTCGTGCGCCGGAGCGTCTTCGGCTTTAAGGTAATGGCAGTCGTTGGTGGCAACCAGCGGAATGCCGGTTTCACGGCTGAGCTGGATCAGGCTGGAATTCACCAGGTTCTGCTCCGGGATGCCGTTTTCCTGCAGTTCCAGGTAGAAATTGCCGCGTCCGAAAATGCTGTCATATTCCAGCGCCAGCAGCCTGGCGCCCTCGAGATCGCGGTTGAGGACAGCCTGGGGGATTTCGCCGCTGAGGCAGGCGGAAAGCGCGATCAGGCCCTCGCTGTATTGGCGCAGCAGCTCGTGGTCCACCCGCGGCCGGTAGTAAAAACCGTCAAGAAAGGCAATGGAATCGAGCTTCATCAGGTTCTTATAGCCCTGCTCGTTCTCAGCCAGCAGAATCAGGTGGCTGGGCTCTTTGTCGAGCCCTGTCTCTTTATCGGTATGGCTGCGCGGAGCAACATACATCTCACAGCCGATGATCGGTTTAATGCCTTCTTTTATGCAGGCGTTGTAAAAATCGATAACGCCGTAAAGGACCCCGTGATCGGTAATGGCGCAGGCGTCCATGCCCAGTTCGCGCAGACGGCCCGGCAGGTCGCGCAGGCGGATAGCCCCGTCCAGCAGGCTGTATTCGGTGTGCAGATGCAGATGTGTAAACGCCATGCGCGGTTTGGTGCCTTTCGTCATTCAAATCAGGTTGCTTCGCTGCCTGGCTTAACCAAGGCAGCTCGTTAATCTTAGAGCTTGGTGCGGATATATGCCTCTACTGTGGCGCGGGTTTCAGCCAGACGAGCCTCGAGTTCCGCCTTGTCCTTGCCGTAGAAGCCAAAGTATATTTTGATTTTCGGTTCAGTGCCGGAAGGCCGGACGCAGAACCAGTCGATGCCGTTTTCGAGGGTGTAGATCAGGACATCGGAAGGCGGCAGATCCGGCGCCGCCAGCAGTTCACCGTCAACTGTGCGCACTGTATGGGTAAGGTAGTCGGTCATCTGGATGATCGGCACACCCGGCAGCTTAAGGATGCCTTCCTGGCGCAGTGCGCTCATGCCGTTGCGGATCAGCTCGAGGCCGGCTTTGCCTTCACGCACAATCGAAATTGTCAGCTCGGCGGCCTGGCCATAGCGCTTGTAAAGATCGTTAAGCGCGTCGTGCAGCGTCCAGCCGCGGTCGGCGGCGGCAGCGGCCATTTCGGCGATCAGCATTGAGGTGACGATGGCATCTTTGTCGCGGACATCGCGGCCGGCGAGGTAGCCGAAGCTTTCCTCAAAACCGAACTGGAAGTGGCCGTCGCCGTTTTCATCCAGATCCTTGATCAGTTCGGCGATAAACTTGAAGCCGGTCAGCGTTTCATGCAGGTCAACCTTATAATGCTCGGCGATCCGGCGGGTCAGCTTGGTAGAAACAATTGTCGTGATGCAGAAGGAATTGGGCGGTAAGGTGCCGGCCCGGGTTTTCGCACCGAGAATATAGTCCATCAGCAGCAGGCCGATCTGATTGCCGGAGAGAACCTCGTAGTCGCCTTCGGCAGTACGCACACACAGGCCGGTACGGTCGGCATCCGGGTCGGTGGCAATCACCAGGTCGGCGGATTCGCGCTCTGCCAGCTCAATGGCCAGCTTCAGGGCGGAACGTTCCTCCGGATTGGGGAAGGCGACCGTGGGGAAATTGCCGTCCGGCTTTTCCTGTTCCGGTACAACCATAACAGCTTCAAAACCCATGCTGGCCAGAATTCGACGCACTGGTTTGTTGCCGGCACCGTGCAGTGGCGAATAGACAATCTTCATATCCTTGTGGCGGGCGACAACTTCTGTGTCTATCCGCAAATCGAGCAGCATATCGTTATAGGCTTTATCGATCTCGGGGCCGATGTCCACCAGCAGCTTGCGGGCGCGCGCTTCTTCCATGCTCAGCCGGGAGATACGGGCAATGTCAATAACCTCGTCCATACATTTGCTGACACCGCTGGCTTCGTCCGGCGGCAGCTGACCGCCGTCTTCCCCATAGGCTTTGTAGCCATTGTATTTGGCCGGATTGTGGCTGGCTGTAATCATGACGCCGGCCGCCGCTTCGTAGTAGCGGATCGCGAAGCTGATCATCGGCACCGGGCGCAGCTCGTCAAAGAGTAGCACCTTGATACCGTGCGCGGTGAAAATCTGCGCGGACAGCTGAGCGAATTCCTTCGAGTAGAGGCGCGAATCATAAGAAATAACGATGCCGCGCTGTTTGAAAGCGTTGCCGAGGGTGTCAAGGTGACGGGCAAAGCCTTCTGTAGCCCGGGCAACAGTATAATAGTTCATCCGATTGGTGCCGGCGCCGAGGATGCCGCGCAAACCGGCGGTGCCGAATTCGAGGTTTTTATAAAAACGATCTTCAATTTCGTTGGCGTCATCACGGATTTCCAGCAGTTCACGACGGGTTTTTTCATCAAATGCCGGGTCCGATATCCATAGTTGATAGCGTTCTGTGGCAATGGACATAGGATCTTCCTCCTGTTCAGTTGCTTCAATTGGCTATTTCAATGTTACTCTGCTTTCAAATTTGCGTTATTTCGAGTGAGCATTGTTCAAACTAGCTTATTCACTGGTAACCTGAACCTGTGAAAATTGTCGCAGGTTTTTGTTATAGTAATTATTATATCAGAACCAGGCGCCAGCGCTTACTACATACACGCCGCAATAATATCGCCTTAACTGGTTACTATATGTTTTGCTTAGTTCAGGGTGTCTGTTTATAGTCGACACTTATGCCGTTTTCAAAGATTTGTCGAGTATAGGCTGACAGTTTTGGTAGCATATATCAATTTTCTTGCAGCAGAAAGTCAATAATATTCATATGTTTGATACCTTCACGGCTCATATTCAGTGCATCCATACTCAATACGTACTTGGGATAATTATCGGCAATTTCTCTCAGAGGTTCAAACTCACGTTCAACAGTAGTCTCATCAGCCAGAAGATAGCAAACCTGGATGTAAATTAACTCCTGGCCTCTTTTGGCAATAAAATCGATTTCTCTCCCACCCGAGTCTCCAACAGCAAGCTGATAGTTACGACTCAATAACTCATTACATACAATGTTTTCCAGAACTACCTGGATCTGTTCCGTATTACTGTATCCCAGCGCTTCTCTGAATCCATGATCTGTCAGATAATATTTGTCCTGATATTTATAAGCTTCCTTTCCCTTAACATCATGCCTTTTTATTCGACGGAAGATAAAAGCCTCTTCACAGTACGTAAGATAATTGAGTATAGTATCTACCGTCGTCTTCTTTTGCTCACTCTTGAGATATCGGTGGATGCTTCTGGCAGAAAATGTCTGGCCACATTGCTCCACAACATAGTGAACAAGACGGTTCAGCAGGTCCAGATCCCTGATCTCATTCCTTGCCTGAACATCCTTGATAACAATCGAATCAAAGGTGTCTTTTAGATAGACCATGCTATCCTGCTTCTGTTCCAGCGTATTACTCAGGAATGGCATACCACCCAACTCAAGATAGAGCTGAAATGAACTTACTTTCTCAGAGTTACCTGTCTCTTCCCTTACCATATCCAGAAACTCTTTGAACTGAAAAGGCATAATTTCAAACTGCACATACCTGCCGGCAATCAAAGTAGCAAGCTCACCTGATAATAAATTGGCATTACTTCCTGTAATACCGTTTCAATCATTTCCCTGACGCCGCTGCCCGCAGTTCGCTTATCCTGCCGCGGATCAGAATCAGCAAGTCGCGAAGACGGGCGGCCTCCTCGAAGGCGAGGTCCTTGGCGGCTTGTTTCATTTCTTTCTCCAGGCGGGTGGAAAGCTTGACCAGTTCCGGTTCTTTGAGTTTCTCAACCTTGCCGGCAACAACTTCATCCTGGACCGCTTCGGACAAGCCTTCCTCAGCAACTGCTTCGGCAATGGTGTCGAGCACGTTGCGGATATCCTTCTGGATACTGGTTGGTGTGATGTTGTTTTCCTCGTTGTACTGCTCCTGAATGCCGCGGCGGCGGTTGGTTTCGGCAACAGCCCGCTGCATCGATTCGGTGATATTGTCGGCGTACATCACAACCCGGCCGTTCACGTTGCGGGCGGCGCGGCCGATTATCTGAATCAGCGAGGTGGTCGAGCGCAGGAAGCCTTCTTTGTCGGCATCAAGGATCGCGATCAGCGAAACCTCCGGCAGGTCAAGCCCTTCCCGCAGCAGATTGATGCCAACCAGCACGTCAAAAGCGCCATGGCGCAGGTCGCGCAGAATTTTCATCCGCTCAACTGTATAAATGTCGGAATGCAGGTACTTGACGCGGATGTTCTCTTCCTGGAAGAAAGCGGTCAGATCCTCGGCAAATTTCTTGGTCAGGGTCAGCACCAGGCTGCGTTCGCCTCGTTTGGTGGTTTCGCGGATTTCTGCCAGCAGATCTTCAATCTGGCCTTCAACCGGGCGGATATGGACAATCGGGTCGAGCAGGCCGGTGGGCCGGATTACCTGCTCGGCCACCTGGACAGCATGTGCCTCTTCATATTTGGAAGGTGTGGCGCTGATGAACATGGTCTGCCCCATGCGCTGTTCGAATTCATCGAACCGCAGCGGCCGGTTGTCGAGGGCTGAAGGCAGGCGGAAGCCGTATTCAATCAGCGAAGCTTTGCGGGAGCGGTCGCCGTTATACATGGCGCCGATTTGCGGCACAGTTACGTGCGATTCGTCCAGAAACAGCAGGTAATCTTTGGGGAAGAAGTCGATCAGCGTATTGGGCGGGGTGCCGGCGGCGCGGCCGTCGAGATGGCGCGAATAGTTTTCGATGCCTTTGCAGAAACCGGTTTCGGCCATCATTTCCAGGTCATAACGGGTGCGCTGTTCCAACCTGTAGGCCTCCATCAGCTTGCCTTCACGCCGCAGAAAAGCCAAATGCTGCTCCAGCTCTTCCTCGATCGAAACGATCGCCCGCTTCATATTGGCATCTGTTGTCGCGTAATGCGAGGCAGGATAGATTGACGCGTAGGTGCGGACAGCCTTAACCCGGCCGCTGAGGCGGTCGATCTCCGAGACTCTTTCGATTTCATCGCCAAAGAAGGAGACGCGTGTAATCAGTTCTTCCGAGTTGGTGGGAAAGATATCGATGGTGTCGCCGCGGACGCGAATACTGCCGCGTTTTGTCTCAAAATCGTTGCGCACAAACTGGATATCGATCAGTTCGCGAATTACTGAATCGCGGTCCTTGCGCATGCCCGGGCGCAGATGCACCATCAGGTCTTTGTAGTCTGACGGACTGCCGATGCCATAAATGCAGGAAACGCTGGCGACGACGATTACATCGCGGCGTTCTGTCAGTGAGGCGGTGGCGGAATGGCGCATCCGGTCAATCTCGTCGTTGATTGCCGAATCTTTTTCGATATATGTGTCGGTAGCGGCAATATAAGCCTCCGGCTGGTAATAGTCGTAGTAGCTGACAAAAAATTCCACGGCGTTTTCCGGGAAGAAAGCTTTGAATTCAGCCGCCAGCTGGGCAGCCAGTGTTTTGTTGTGGGCGATCACCAAAGCCGGACGCTGCAGGCGCTCAATAATGTGGGCCATGGTAAAGGTCTTGCCGGAACCGGTGACGCCAAGCAGCGTCTGGGCCGGCATTCCCGCCTCTACGCCCCTTACAAGTTTATCTATTGCCTGCGGCTGGTCGCCGCGCGGCTGCATGGTTGAATCTATCCGGAACTGGTTCATTAGAGTCTCCTCGTGATATCACTTCAATTTATTATATGCTATATTAGTGGCGAAAACGACCGTAGCCGGCGGTTAATGACAGGCGGTGAAATATAATGAAAACAACTAAAGTGAGCAGCCCGTTGAGACGGCTCCAGCCGTATTTTTCCACGCTGATTTTCGTGCTTATGCTGACGCTGGTTCTGATAATGCTTTCGGCCTGTGGCGCGGGTAAAACGACAACTACCTCAAGCGCATCAAACACAACCACCTCTACGCGACAAACCCCGACAGGCAGCACCACAGCAACGTCGGCGGCTGTTACTACTGCAAACACAGGCGCGACTTCCGGCGGCAGTGCAATCGGCTCCAGTGAGAGCGGTAGGCCCGGCTCACCCACAACTACGACTAACGGGACTTTACCTTCTGCAACTACTTCAGAAATAACTCCGACCACATCTGATGCTGTTGATATACCGCAGCTGGCGTTTATTGTCAGTGTCTCAACCAATACGCCAGTTACTGTGCAGGCGGATTACGTCGAAATATATTTTGACGCCGAAGCTGTGGCACTTGCCCAGCAGGACAACTACCCGCTTTTAGAAAAAGACGAGGCAGGCGAGTATTATCTGCCTAACGATTATTATCTGCGCAACAACAACACCAAGCTGCGCAGCCTCACGCTTTCACCTGATTGTCTGATTGAAGTTCTGCCGCCTGAAGGCGGTGCTGAAGCGACTGAAGTGATCACAGCAGCGGAACTGCGCGGCTTTGTGGAAGTTGAAAAGCGCCTGATGGAGCTGCATTTTGACAAATCCGGCACCAGGCTGATCGGTCTGACGGAATATTTCCTGCCTTAAAGGCATATTTGACTATCTTTTCTTAATTACTTCTTCGTCCAGAATCTGGCGGATCTTGTTGATTTCAATAGGTTTGACCATGTGATGGTCGAAACCGGCTTCGAGTGCCTTCTTGATGTCATCCGCCTGAGCATAGCCTGAGATGGCAATCAGGAATATATCGCTGGTCGAAGGGTCACCGCGCAGGGCGCGCGCAACTTCGTAGCCGTCCATTTCCGGCAGGCCAATGTCGCAGAGCACAACGTCCGGATGGTCAGCGCGGGCTTTTTCCAGGCCGGTCAGGCCATCATAGGCCGTTTCGACATCGTGGCCATAAATGCTTAACAGCGTGCTGATAGATTCAGCTAGATCGTGGCTGTCCTCAATCAGCAGGATGCGCAGGCAATGATGCCCGTCATCGCTGCTGAAAGCCGCTTCTTTAGTTTTACTGCTGCCGTCGTCGGCTGCCTTTAGGGGCAGGCGGATTTCGAAGGAACTGCCGTGTCCGAGGCCTTCGCTGGAGACGCTGATTTCGCCACCATGTAATTCAACCAGGCCTTTGGCGATGGAAAGCCCCAGACCGAGGCCGCTGTTTGAACGGTCGAGAGTATTTGAAGCTTGCGTAAAAGCCGTAAACAGCTTAGGTAACAGCTCGGGCGAGATGCCTTCACCGGTATCGCTGATGTTGATCACAGCTTGTTTGCCCGCTGGATCTGTCTGTAATACCAGCCTCACTTCGCCGCCGGCACAGGTGAATTTGGCGGCATTATTCAGCAAATTACCAACAATCTGGGTGATGCGGGTTGGGTCAGCGCACATTTGCAGCTGTTGCTCAGTTACTGTTGTATTAAATGTGATGCCTTTTTCTTTGAATTGAATTTCAAAATCACGGATGCAGCCTGTTACCAGATCGTTCAAATTGACATCCAGGCATTTTAATTCAACCTTATCGCGGGCGATCCGCGTTACGTCCAGCAGATCGTCAACCAGATGTGTCAATTGATTTGTCTGCCGGCCGATTATCTCAAGCGCCTGCTCTGCTTTCGCGGAGCCGGGTTCGACCCGTTCCAGCAGTGTCAAACCCAGTTTGATCGCGGCCAGAGGATTGCGGATTTCGTGAGAAAGCACGCCCAGGAAATTATTTTTACTGGCGTCAACTTCCCGCAGTTCGCTGACCAGTTGCTGAGCTCTGGCTTCACTTTCCCGCAGTGCCTTTTCGGCTTGCCAGCGGCGCAGTAGATGCACGAAAGCCTCGCCCATTCCCTCGATCATGCTCAGGCTGGCTTTTTGGTAGCCTGAGGGGCGGTTGGCCGCGGCGATTACCCCCACTACTTTTTCGTATTCAAACATGGGCACAGCGGCAAAAGTATGGATCGGTATATGCCGGCTGGGCCATTTCAGGTTAGCAGCACCGGCGTTATTCAACAGCAGCGGCTTGGCATTCTTAAAAACTGTCTGGAGGAAAGCGGGAAGCATTTCAGTATCTCTTTCCAGAAACTGATTATTTCTTTCTTTAAATGAAAACGTATTAAAGCCGTCTTCATCCGAACGCAGCACAACTACGTCGTCCATACTGCCGTCAGCTTTCCGGATAGCGATCAGACCGGAATCACTTTCAGTCATTTCGCAAATTGTCTTTAAAGTGATGACAGCAATTTCATAGCTCGACATCTGGTGCGTGATCTGGCGGTAGACGCGATTTATCCCTGCCATCAGCTGATACTGTTCGCGCAGGGCTTTTTCACTGCGGATCCGCTCTATTGTGTCGGCTGTAAGCCGGGCAAACAGGTCTAGAACCTGAAGTTCACGCTGCTCGTAAGCATGCGGCTGGTTGTATTGGGTAGCCAGAATACCGATCGTGCGGCCGGCGCTGCTGACCAGAGGCGTCGCCTGGGTTGCCCGCACCCCGGCAGCCAGCAGGATTTTGAGCTCGGGTTTATCGACATAATATGGACTGCGCGTAATGTCCTTGACTATCCGGCGCCGACCCTGCTCAATCGCTTCGCGCGATACTCCCCAGCCTTGTGCCGAATATTGCTTCGGTTTGAACGGCTTGCCGCGGCGCTGGTTCTGGGAAACAAGGGTCAGGGTGCCGGTACTTTCGTCATACAGCTGAATGTTGCAGCGATCCGCTTCCGTTAAAGCGATGGTTGATTTAGTAATTTCGTGATAAACGCGGTTAAGGTCGCTCTGGTTGAGCACCATCATGCTGAGGCGATGCAAACGGGTCAGCGTATTGGACCAGGCAGCCTCCGCCGCAGCAGAACGGGCCCGTTCGATTGCTTCCCAGGCACGCTTCACAACCTCGAGCATCAGGCTGATTTCGATCGGCAGCCAGATCCGCGGTTTTTGGCTGTAGGCAAAGAGCAGTCCTGCAATCCGGTTGTTGTAACGAACCGGAGAGGTGATTATCGCTCCATTAATATCGGCAGGTAAATTGAACGGGGTTTGTTTCTCTTTGGCTTGCTGTGACGAGGCACACAGCCGGAAAACCAGTTTGCCGTCACCACTGCGCGGGTCAGACCGGTAATCGGTGATCGCCACCGCCTGACCCTGTTCGAGCAGCTGCCTGTAGGCAGTACCATGCAGCTCCATGACTGCGGGGATTTCCAGCTCAGACCCGTGTGGATTCCGCCAGACCGCTTCGGGGTCAAACAGGCCTTCCAGAACCCCGTTTACTTCTTTCAGTTCAACGTAACCCGCCAGATCCGCTGCCAGATGCTGCCCGGTTTCCTGGGCGGCAATCCGGGTAATTTGATCCGCATTCTGATAATTGTGGATCCTGTCGCTTAGTTGCAGCAGAAATGACTGCAGGTGTTCCAGATCGCGAGAAGTTTCGTTGCAGTATGGTTTGTTGCTGCAGGTTTTTTCGTTCTTGCTGTCGTATTCTTGCTGGCCGAGGTTCGAAACCCGAACTTGAGGCAGTGAGAAATCCTTTTCCATATCTTCCTCGCCGGACATTATATGTACTTGTTGCTAAATGTCACAATAATGACCATTTTGCTAACTGTATGTTACTAGATTACCACATTTAGGCAATTAGCAATATGTTTGCGTTTTCGGGCGTTTAGCTTGCTCAGGTGAGGTATAAACCTTATAATTATGCAGTAAGTTTCAATCAAAGCGGGATGGCCGGCAGCTGGCACCGAAACTCAGCGCCTGGCCAGATTTTCCCACATATAAGGGGGCAACCATGTATCCTGAAATTCCAGTCACTATTAGAGCAGAACTGAAAGAAAAGCCGGCAGCTGACAAGCCGCTTGGATTCGGTCAGATTTTTACCGATTACATGTTCATCATGAATTATGATGAAGGCAAAGGCTGGCACAGCGCGCGCATTGAGCCGTACGGCCTGCTTAGCCTGGAGCCGTCCGCGATGGTCTTTCACTATGGCCAGGCGATTTTTGAAGGCATGAAGGCTTATAAAAATGAAGACGGCAAAATCCGGCTCTTCCGGCCGCGTCTGAACTTTGAGCGGGTCAACTCTTCCAACGAGCGCCTGGTGATTCCGCCGGCAGATCCTGATTTTTGTGTTTATGCGCTGAAACAGCTGTTGAAGCTGGAAGAGGACTGGATTCCCACAGCGCCTGATACTTCTTTATATATCCGCCCGTTTATTATCGCCACCGACCCCTTCCTGGGTGTGCGGCCGGCTCACAGTTACCAGTTCATGATTATCCTCTCGCCGTCTGGTGCCTACTATCCCGGCGGCTTGGAGCCTGTCAGCATTTATGTTGAGGATGTTTATGTGCGCGCGGTTCGCGGCGGCACCGGCTATGCCAAAACTCCCGGCAACTACGCTGCCAGCCTGATCTCACAGAAAAACGCCTACGGCTCCGGCTTTGTACAGGTGCTGTGGCTTGACGGTGTTGAGCGTCGCTATATAGAAGAAGTCGGCTCGATGAACGTCTTCTTTGTAATCGACGACAAGCTTGTCACCCCGGAACTGAACGGCAGCATTCTGCCCGGTATCACCCGGCGTACTGTGATTGAACTGGCCAGGAACCTCGGCATTAATGTGGAAGAGCGCAAAATTTCGATTGATGAACTGGCCACCGCAGCTCGCGCCGGCCGTGTCAGCGAAGTTTTCGGCAGCGGCACAGCCGCCGTCATTTCACCAGTTGGCCGTCTGCGCTACGAAGGCCAGATGATGGTCTTTAACGACGAAAAGATCGGTCCGCTCAGCCAGATGTTCTATGACCGCATCACCGGCATCCAGTACGGCCGTCTCCCCGACGAATACAACTGGATGGAAACTGTCTGAGTCCGGAGATCTTTATCTGAGAATTGAATAAATAAGTTCGTCAATCAATACGTTCTATAGATCAAGAAAGCCACTCGTCGCCGAGTGGCTTTCTTGCTTACTTCAGTTCTTTTTTGTTGCGCTGCACCGTCAGGAGCATTTCGGTCAGTTGCTCTTCGATCTCGGCCAAACGCTGGCGGGCATATTCCATAGCGCCGCTGCGGATCTGCCGCGCGGCCTGGTTAGCGTTTTCTACGGTAGCTTCAGCCTGTTTGCGTGCCTGCTGGGTGATTTCATGTTCGTCGATCATCATGGTCATGCGGGTTTCGGCTTCGCGCATAATTGATTCAGCTTCTTTACGCGCTTCGGCGATCAGCTGGCGGTTCTGCTCCAGCAGCCAGCGGGCCTGTTTAAGTTCGCCCGGCAGGTTGTCGCGGATCATGGTAATCAGTACCAGCATTTCTTCCCGGTCAACAATACAGCTTTCGGAGAACGGTAATGAACGGGCCGAAACGACGTTGCTTTCCAGACGGTCAATCAGCTCTTCCATCGTATGCTCAGCATCGTGTGCGCTTCTGGATTGTTCGTACATGTGATCTGTCGCCTCCGCGTATCCACTCATGATTATTTATCCCCGGTGCTTAGGCGTTCGAGGATTTCAGTGCTGATTTCCGCTGGTACCATGCCGGAAATGTCACCGCCGTAGGAGGCGACTTCCCGCACTATTGAAGAACTTGTAAAAGAAAGTTCAATGCGGCTGAGCAAGAAGATAGTCTCAAAGCGGGTGTTGAGCAGACGGTTGGCGACTGCCATTTCGGCCTCCAGGCGGAAATCCGATTCGCTGCGCAGACCGCGGACAACGGCGCTGGCGTCAACCTGCCGGTAGAAATCCGCCAGCAGACCCTGGAAACAGGTAACTTCAACTTCAGGCAAATCCGGTAAGGATTTGCGGACCATGTCTACCCGTTCATCGACAGAGAAAACGGTTTTTTTGTTGCGGTTCGGCAACACAGCGACGATAAGCCGGTCGCAGAGCCTGGCGGCGCGTCGTGCTACATCCATGTGGCCATTGGTCGGCGGGTCGAATGTGCCGGGGTAAATATAAGTGCGCATGCTGAACTCCTCAGTCTTTTAGCTCAGCTTCATGCTGATCATTATAAATTCTATAAAATGATAGCATTGCGGTTCCGTACTTACAACTGCGGACAAGTTGCAGACAGGTTACATTTACCGGCGCCGGCTGGTTTGATTCATGCTCCAGAATCACCAGGCCATCGGTTGCGAGCGGCAACATAGGGGCCAGTTTTGCCAGGCTGGCGTGTGCCTGGATATAAGGCGGGTCGAGAAAAATAATGTCAAAAGGCGACTCGGTTCCTTCTGCCACTTCTGCAGACAGCAGTTTCAAAGCGGTGGCCGCCGGCATGGCCATTACCCGGGCGGCTTCGGTCAAGTGGGTTTTTGCCAGATTCTCGCGGATAATTTGCACCGCCCGGCGCTCGTTTTCGACAAGTACCGCTTCAGCGGCACCGCGGCTGAGAGCCTCCAGCCCTATCTGGCCGGAACCGGCAAACAGATCCAAAAACCTGGCGTCTGCCAGCCTGGGGGCTAAAATGGAAAATAACGCTTCCTTGGTGCGGTCCGCGGTTGGCCTGGTTTCGCGCCCTGGCGGCGCATTAAGCTGAGTGCCGCGGGCTTTGCCGGCAATAATTCTGGGCATTCCTGGCTCCTTTATAATCCGATGTTTGGGAAAACTTCCTGGTAGCGGCTTTGCAGAGCCTGAATGACCCGGCGGTTAGGCGGTGTGTTCAGGTCTGGGTCGGCTGCGAGGATGTTATCTACAGCTGTCTGAACTTCTTTCAGCAAACGCGTATCCTGGTAAAGGTTAGCGGCATGGAAGTCCGGTAAGCCATGCTGACGAGTACCGAAAAAGTCGCCCGGCCCGCGCAGTTCCAGATCCTTTTCGGCCAAAAGAAAACCGTCATCGGAATGGCACAGTGTGCGCAGGCGCTCGCGGGCAACACCTTCACCAACATCACTGACCAGTACGCAAAGCGAGGGCTGGTTGCCGCGGCCAATCCGGCCGCGCAGCTGGTGCAGCTGCGACAAGCCGAAGCGCTCAGCGTTTTCAATGATCATCAAGTTCGCCCTGGGCTGGTCAACGCCAACCTCGATTACGGTTGTCGCCACCAGGATATCGACTTCGCTGTCCATGAAACCGTCCATAACAGTCTGCTTTTCCTTGGCTTTTAACGAGCCGTGCAAGAGGCCAAGCTTGAGATCAGGCAAAGTCTGCTGCAAGCGTGCATAAGCGGCTTCGGCAGACAATACGCCATTGGCGGCGCCTGCTGTCTCTTCCGTTTCTTCAATTTGCGGGCAGACTACATAGCATTTGCCGCCGGCTTCAACTTCCCGCCGTAAAAGCTTATCCAGCCGTGCCCGGTCACGTGAAGTAGCCGTGTAGGTTTTGATCGGCTGGCGGCCGGCCGGTTTTTCATGAATTATCGAGAGGTCAAGGTCGCCGTAGAGGATTAACGCCAGCGTGCGCGGTATCGGCGTGGCCGACATTACAAGCACATGCGCTGAGGGCGGCTGAACCGTGCCGGCACTGGCCTCTGACGCAGTTGCGGCAGCTGAGGGCGGCTGAATTGTTCCGGCTGCGGCAGTTGCAGCGGCAGTCTCGCTGTTTTCAGCAGCGAGCGGCGCGGCGCCTGTGGCCAGCAGGGTGCGCTGACGCACGCCAAAACGGTGCTGCTCGTCAGTTACAGCCAGGGCCAGGTTACGGAAACGCACTTTATCTTCGATTACAGCATGGGTGCCGATCAGGATTGCAATTGAGCCGTCGGTTAATCCTGCCAAAATTCTGCGCCGCTCGGCGGCCCGGACGGAGCCTGTCAACAAGGCAATCTCCAGCCCGGCCTGTTGCAGCGCGAGCCCCAAGAGCTGGGTTAAAGTCGCGAAATGCTGGGCGGCGAGGATCGAAGTCGGTGCCATCATGACACCCTGATAGCCAGCCAGGGCTGTGGTTAAGAGCGCCAGAGCGGCGACCACTGTTTTGCCAGAGCCGACATCGCCCTGCACCAGCCGGTTCATCGGCTGAGCGCGGTTCAGGTCGGCGACTACTTCGTTCACCGCTTTCTTTTGCGCGGTTGTCAGCTTGAAGGGCAAGCCGTGTACGGCGTCGCGAAAAGCCTGACGCTGGGCGGCTGTCAGATTAATCGGCGGGGCAGTAGCTGCCAAAGCGCTGCGCCGGCGCAGCAGGCGCAAACCAGCCTGGATTAAAAACAATTCTTCAAAAGCCAGGCGGCGCCGGCAAAGCTCAGCTTCAGCCAGTGAAGCCGGATTATGGATGCGGCTGTAAGCAAAATCGATCGCGGTAAGCTGGTGCTCGCGCCGGATTTCATCCGGCAAAGGTTCCGGCAGATGGCCAAGCAGTAATTTTAAAGCCTGTTCAATAAAACCGCGGATTACACCCTGCGACAAGCCGGCAGTCAGCCGGTAGCGGGCACGGATTCGCGGCGCGGTTGTACTGTCGGGCAATTTTTTCTCAAAGGAGGGGTTTTGCACAGTCACATCGAGACCCTTAATGCGAACCTTGCCCCGGAAAATATAGGTTTCGTCCTTAACCAGCTGGTCAGCCAAATACGGCTGGTTAAACCAAATAGCCTTGATCGCGCTTTCTTCGTCGCGCAAAACAGTGCGCAGCATGCTGAGCCGGCCTTTGCGGGTGAGGCTGGGTTGACGCGCGACCCGTGCCTCAAAAGCCATTTCCTCACCTTCACGCAAATCTTTGAGCGGATGCAAGTCGGTCCAGTCCTCGTAATCGCGCGGGAAATGGCTGATCAGGTCAAAAACTGTCTGGATATTCAGCTTAGCGAGTTGAGCTTTGCGTTTGGCAGAAACACCGCGCAAGACAGTTACCGGGGTATCAAAAAGCCCGCCACCGGTTGGGGCCGATGCCGCGCTCAGAGCCTGGATGCCGCCGCTCGCTGCCGGCATCGCTATTTACCCCCGGCTGAACCTGTTACCGCTTCTGCCGCTGAACTGGAACCAAACTGGCACCAGGGCAGAATCGGGCAAATGTTGCATTCAGGCCGGCGGGCAATGCAGATTTCCCTGCCGTGGGCAACCATCAAGTGGCCATAAGAAATCCATTCGGGTTCGGGTAAAATGGCAGCCAGATCCTGCTCAACTTTGAGTGGATTGGTGTGCTCGGTAAAACCAATTAATTTGGAAATGCGCAGGCAGTGGGTATCAACTACAATCGCGGGAATTCCGTGGCAGTCGCCCAGAATCAGGTTGGCTATCTTCCGGCCTACGCCCGGCAGAGCCAGCAGCTGGTCACGATCAGCAGGCAAGTGACCGTTGTGCTCCGCGACCAGCAGCCGCGCGGACGCGGAAATATTGCGTGCCTTGTTGCGGAACAGGCCGCAGGAACGAATTTCGTCTTCAATCGCGCTGACTGGCGCTGCAGCCAGCGAATTCACGTCCGGATAATTCCGGAAAAGCTGTTTTGTAATGATGTTTACCCGCGCGTCAGTGCATTGCGCTGAAAGTATGGCAGCGACCAGCAGCTGGTACGGGGCAGCGAAATCGAGTGTACAGGTTGCGTCAGGATAATGACGATGCAGGTTTTTGAGCACCTGCTCAACCTGTTCGGTACGGTTCATTTTACGGCTCCATTGGTTCGAATTTATAGCCTACACCCCAGACGGTCTTGATGTGGTAAGAGTTGTTGTCGGTTGCGGCTTCGATTTTTTCCCGGATGCGCTTTACATGAACGTCCACAGTTCGCGATTCGCCATAAAAATCGTAGCCCCAGACATTTTCCAAAAGCTGTTCGCGGGTGAACACGCGATTCGGATGGGTAGCCAGGAAGAACAACAGCTCCAGCTCCTTGGGCGGCATATCGACTTCCTCATTATTTACCATTACGGTGTAGCGGGATTTATCAACCATCAGACCCGGGAACTCAACCCGGTCAATTTCAACATCTTTGTCTCTGCCCTGATCATTATCGCCCGGAGCCTCAAAACGGCGCAGTACCGCTTTTGTGCGGGCAATAAGCTCTTTAGGTTCGAAGGGCTTCTGCATATAATCGTCAGCCCCAAGCTCAAGGCCCACAACTTTGTCAAGAGTGTCACCGCGGGCAGTCAGCATAATAACAGGGACAGCAGAGGTTTTGCGGATATCGCGCAGGATATCGTAGCCGTCGCGCCCCGGCAGCATGAGATCCAGAATGACGATGTCGGGCGACGTTTCTTCATAAACAGAAACGGCTTTTTCGCCATCGAGACAGCTGGTTACACTGAACCCGTCCTTTTCGAAATAGAGCCGTAAGAGTTCGCTGATGTTAGGATCATCATCGACAATCAGGACTTTTCTCATGGACTTGGTCCTCCTTAGTTATTTTTCGTGTTGACATTATGTCGTTCAGTTCCTCAAGGAATGAGTTAACATCGTGGAACTGACGGTATACAGAAGCAAAGCGTACATAGGCCACTTCGTCCAGATCCTTAAGCTCCGCCATTACCATTTCGCCGATCTCCTGCGAAGATATTTCGCGTTTGAGGGCGTTTTGGATTTGTACTTCGATCCTGCTGGCAAGCGCTTCCACCTGAGCAGTTGAAACCGGACGTTTTTCACATGCTTTGATAATACCAGAAATCAGCTTGTCACGGTCAAAAGGTTGTCGGCTGCCGTCTTTTTTAATTACCAGCAGAGGCAGGGTTTCAATTTTTTCGTACGTTGTAAATCGTGAACAACAGGAAAGGCATTCCCTGCGGCGGCGGATCGCTGCGCCTTCTTCGGAGGGGCGGGAGTCTATAACCTTGTCTTCAGCATGTCCGCAAAAAGGGCAACGCATTCGAAACCTCCTGTTCTGAGTAATAAACCAGTGCCGGCCGACAGCTTTCAGGGCTGCGAGCCGGCATGAGTAATTAAGCTATTTTTTAATCTTCATTTGGGTCGCGGTTGTCCTGCAGGAACCAGGGCAAAATGCGGCCACCGCGTTTTTCGGCTTTCGGCTGACTCCTGTTGTCACCGCCAGGCGCGTTGTGGCTGCGCTGGGGTGAATACGGCCCGGTTGTCTGGTCAGGCTCCTGCGCAGCAGGCCGGCCGGGCCTTGCAGAAGTTCCGGAGCGGGGATCGGAGCCGGGTTCAGAACGGAAAGGGTCGAGTGTTCTGGCGCTGCCGCTGCCAAAGGCTTCGGCGCCATGAGGTGTTGTTTTGGGGAAATTCAGTTCATGTTCGCGGGTGTCTTCAGAAACAGCGTTGCCGATCACGTTGTGGAAGCCTTTGCCCGAACCAGTGTTTAAACCAGCTGTTTCAGGGCTGTTGGCCTGGTCGCCCGGGTTAACGGCCGGAGCACTGCTGCCTACACCGGTTTTAGCACCGGTATTTAAAAAACTGGGAACATCGATCTGCACCTGGGAACCATTCGTCTGGACCTGAGGCTGCGGCGGGGTTTCGACTACCGGCAGTTCTTGCGACCAGACTGACGCCGGCTGGCGCTGAGCAGCTGCGGCCGGGCGCTGAATGGCCTGCGGCTGGTTTTCACGGTCAAAGCCGCTGGCGATAACTGTGATCATGATCTCGTCCTGCATTTCCGGGTCAACCACTGCGCCGAAAATGATGTCGGCATCGGGCGATACAGCGTCACGTACGACAGAAGCGGCTTCGTCAACTTCGCGGATCTTCAGGTCACGTCCGCCGGTGAAGTTGATGATAACACCGCGGGCACCGTCAATAGTGGTGTCGAGCAGCGGGCTGTTGATAGCCTCGCGGATAGCGGCGGCAGCGCGGCCTTCGCCGGAAGCACGGCCGATACCCATGTGGCAGACACCCGCCTGTGTCATGATGCGGCGGACGTCGGCCAGGTCGAGGTTTATCAGGCCGGGAACAGCAACAAGGTCGGAGATGCCGGAAACGCCGTATTTGAGCACCTGGTCCGCCATGGTGAAAGCTTCATCCAGCGAGGTGTCTTCATCTGCTATTTCCAAAAGTTTGTCATTGGGGACAACAATAAGGGAATCAACGAATTTTTCCATTTCGCGGATGCCGCGTTCAGCGTTCTGCATCCGGCGCGAGCCTTCAAAGCGGAATGGACGGGTAACTACGCCAACTGTGAGAATGCCAAGTTCGCGGGCGATCTGGGCAATTATGGGGGCACCGCCGGTGCCGGTACCGCCGCCCATGCCGGCTGTGATAAATAACATATCCGTACCGCGGATCAGTTCAGCGATTTCGTCTTTTGATTCGTTTGCAGCTTTTTCACCGATTTCCGGGTTGGCGCCGGCACCAAGGCCGCGGGTGATTTTTTCACCTATCTGCAGGCGGTTGCTGGCGCGCGACAGGGCCAGTGCCTGGTTATCCGTGTTAACGGTAATAAATTCTATACCTTGTACTTCGCCTTCGATCATCCGGTTAATGGCGTTGCAGCCACCCCCACCGATGCCGATAACTTTTAATGTTGCAAAATGGTCATTATCCATACCAAAGCCGATTTTGTAATCCGACACATTCTTCTCCTTCCGGGCGTCTGGTTCCTTGCCCGTTATGTCAATTCACAGGCAGCGCCACTTACGGGAACCAGAAGATGGCAATTGGACGCTGTGGTTGCCCTGCTGCTGCTGCGAGGTGGCTGTCATTTTTGTGCTCTCTGCGATGCTTGCAAATATTTGTTTTTCAAATAATTTCTACTCAATTTACGTCAAGTTTTTTAATAATATTCCAGTTACACACTTGTCAATAATTTTACACGATTGTTACGAAACCTACAACAATATTTGGTGTTTTAATTGATATAAAGACGCTATATGTGGGGAAATTACAATTCTGTAACAAGTGTGCGATTTTATTGCTGTTCCTTTTTTTTGCGGCGTTTTTCCCGTTTGATGTCAAAACGCTCCAGCCAAATGCGGCGCATTGTGGAAAAGTTGACAAATATGCGGTTGCCGAAAGCAAAAACAGCAGCCAAAGATAAAGGCAAGTCAAGTTGATCGCCCAATGCGGCAAGCGCGATTGCGATCAGGGCATTGCCCAGAAAGCCGGTAATAAACAGACGCAGGTTAAAACGGTTTTGCAGGTTGGCCGTCATGGCACCAACAACAGAATCAAAAACCGCCAGAATACCGACGGCGACGTAGGACGAAAAAGCCTCCGGAATGTTGACGTTCCAGAGCAAGCCGATGATCAGGCCCAGAATCAGGCCAAGAAGTGGGAACATGAATTTTCCTCCTGGTCAGGACATTGTTTATGTTTTGTCCGGGATAAACACCTTGCGGTCACCGGTCAGATCAAGTACGCCTTTACCCCGGTCAGATAGAGCGCCCTGCTCGATCGCGAAGCGCAGCCAGATCATGTCCTCAACCAGGTCAGCTGAAGCGCGGGCCAGTACCGTGAGCTCGTCTCCTGAAGGCAAAAGCAGCGTCAGATAGACATCACGATTCGAAACCGGGCGAATGCTCCGCGCTGCTGCTATCAGGTTTACAGAGCTGCGGGTGTCCTTGTTCGCATCTATTATAGCACCCATCAGAGACAATGCCACGTTCATTGATTCAGGCAAATCAACTGTCAGCGGGCTGCCAATGCTCATCTGGCGCACGGTGATGCCTTCAACCAGCGGAATGTCTGTTGGTGACTGGGGCAGAATCCGCAGTGCGTAGCCTTCTTTGTCGACCAGTACGCAGCCGTCAGGGATGGCCAGATAAGATACTTCAATTCGTTCTTCGATGTTGATTTTAATTCTGGCCGGGAAATCGAGCCGCGCTTCTACCGTGCGGATATAAGGAAACTTCTGTATGAGTTTTTGTTCGGCTGTACCATAACGCAGGGAAAATAGCTGGCGCAGACTGCCGCCAAGCCCGCTGAGCAGATGCTGGCCGGTTTCCAGGCCGGAAGCTGCCTGGATTTCAGCAGTGGACATGGCGCGAGTTGGTGTTACTTCGATTTCCGCGGCGTAAAATGACGGTAAAAAGCCAATCAGCAGAGCTGCAGCAACCAGAATAACCAGGGTAATAATCAGGCCGCTGAAATTGCGCTTTTCCTGTGATACATTTTCAGATGTGGGCCCGCTCGTTTGCCAAACAGGTTTGGGGGCCGGGCTTCTTCTCTTCATTGCCCTGCTCCGGTTTTTTTGCTAGTTGCGTTTGCATTACTCGTTGCCTTTGTTTCACTTGTTTCGCTGGTTCTGTTAGTCCCGCTTGTTTTGCTGCTTAGCCCGGGCGGTAGTAACATTTCAATTTCATCGGCAATGTCGCTGGCAGCATCAGGCTTAGCCAGGCCGGCAGCAGCAGCGCCCATGCGGGTGAGCCGCTCCTGATCCGGCAGTAATTCCTGTAAGCGGGCGATCAGCCAGGCGCCGGTGAATTCGCTGTCCGGGCAAAGCAGGCTGGCGCCGCGCTCGGCAAAGCTGCGGGCGTTGGCTGTCTGGTGGTCGCCGGCCGCATATGGATAAGGCACCATAATGCTCGGGCGTCCTAAAGCCGCTACTTCGGCGCAGGTGATGGCACCGGCTCGACAGACGATCAAATCGGCCGCGGCCATATAGTCGTGCATGTTTTCGATATAACTGTAAACGCTGAGGTTGGGCAGCCCGGCTGCAGCGGCCGTGATGCTTTCGATGTGCAGCTTGCCGCAGGCGAGGATAATTCGGGTGGATTGCAACAGCGGCGCGGCGGCAGCAGCCAGCGTTGCCTCATTCAAAGTGCGTGCACCAAGGCTGCCGCCCAGAACCAGCAACAGCTTCTCCCCTGCAGCGATACCCAGCTTCTGCCGCGCAGCTTCACGGGTTGTGGCAAAAAAGGCTGCCCGCACCGGATTACCGGTCAGCACAACACGTTTACCGGCGGGGAAGTAACGTTCAGTATCCGGAAAGCTGACCATAATCAACTGGCTTTTGCGGGCCAGAAAACGGTTGGCGCGGCCGGGAAAAGCATTTTGTTCATGCAGGGCGACAGGGATGCCGGCCCCGACAGCAGCAGCGGCGGCTGGGCCGCAAACATAGCCGCCTGTGCCGATAACAACATCGGGTTGGAAACGGCGGATCAGCTCCCGGCTCTGACGACGGCCCTGCAGATAATCGCGGATTGCCGGCAGCAGCTCTTTCGAAGGCTTACGGGGGAAGCCGCGGGCCGCCACCGCATTGAACGGATAGCCGGCGGCAGGCACAAGTGTCGCTTCAAGGCCGCGGGCGGTACCGACAAACTCAACGACAGAGTCGGGGTGACGGCGGCAGAGCTCTTCTGCAATCGACAAAGCCGGATTAATATGGCCGCTGGTACCCCCGGCAGCGATCAGAAAACGCGGTGCCCGTGCAGACGCATTTGTCGAATTTGTCGCGTTTGTCGCAGTTGTCGCGTTTTGAATTTTTTTGTCGGTTTCTGCTGGCACATTTACTCCTTCAATAATTCAAATCTGACGGAGGCTTTGACGCTGGCCGGTACGAGAGGCGCAAAGTATGAAGCCAATCGCGATCAGGAAGAAGAAGTTCGCGGTACCGCCGTAGCTGAAAAAAGGCAATGAAATACCAGTTGTCGGCAAGAGCCAGGTGGTAACGCCAATGTTGAGAAACGCCTGGACAACTATCAGCATGGTATAGCCGCTGGCCAGGATGGTGGCAAACGGTGTGGCAGCGCGCATGGCAATGCTTACCCCGAAAATCAGAAAAGCAACGAACAGTAAAACTACGCTGACTGTGCCGATAAAGCCCAGTTCTTCGCCAATAATCGCGAACACAAAGTCATTATGCGATTCCGGCAAGTAGTTATATTTCTGGCGGCCTTCACCCAGGCCAAGCCCGGTCAAGCCGCCGGAGCCGATTGCGATCATCGACTGGGTAATCTGATAAACATCGTCAGCTGAGGCTTCTTCAGGATTCTGGAAAGTTTCGATTCGCTTTTGTACATGGGCAAAGTTTTCTTCTATTGCCGCCGTCAGCTGTTCCTTGGGCATAAACATGGGTAAAGCTGTGGCCAAAATCAAACCCACAGCAAGCAAAAGCACAACAACAAGAGTAAAGCTGACCAGGTAAGTGCGGAAACGAATCCCTGCGGCTAAAAATACTGACATGATGATAAAGCACATGATCACAAAGCCGGAAAGGTGCGGCTGCCATAGAATCAGGCCCGCCCAGACCAGCAGAGCTGTCGCGGGGAAAAGAATATCGACAAAAGCATCGAGCAGCACTTGACGCACCGGGCCGCGGGCCTGGAATTTACCGTTGGCGCGGCGGCGGCTCACCCAGGAAACATAGCCGGCAAAACAAAACACTGCCGCCAGTTTGGCCAGTTCAGAAGGCTGGAAACGAACAGGCCCCAGCTCCAGCCAGCGCTGGCCGCCGTTGGTGATTTCACCTTTGATTTTAACCAGCAGCAGCAATACTGAGGTAACGCTGTAAAGTCCCACTGTAAAAATCATTTTGTCAAAAAACCGGATGCTGAAAAACAAGCCGATGATCAGGGCGGCAAGCAGTCCGGCGCCGGTAATGGAAGCCTGACGCAGCACGTAGTACATCGGGTTGCCTTCCTTATTGGCATAGCCGTCGCTCATACTGGCAGAAAACAGCATCACCAGGCCGAAGCAGATCATGATAATTGTTGTGATCAGCAAGCCGCTATGCAGACGGCCCTGTTGAACGGCCACGGGCATTGCTTTGGCTTGCGGGCGTTCCTGCCTGGCCGCAGCCTTGCGCGCCGAAGCGGGTCTTCTGCGGTGCAATCTGCTTTGCCCACCGGGGTTCTGGCCGGGGCCGGTTCGGTGCTGTTGCAGTTGTGGTGAAATAGTCTGTGTACGATTATCCATGCGCACCTCCCTACAGCCGCACGATCAGCACGCCAAGCGCGGAACCGATAAGCGCGATTAAACTGAATACAACGACGATCTTCTCTTCCGCCCAGCCGCCCAGTTCAAAATGGTGGTGGATCGGTGACATGCGAAACAGGCGTTTGCCGCCGGTTCTGCGGAAATAGGCAACCTGAATCATCACTGAAAAAGCTTCAATAATGTAAATCACACCGACAAACAAAATCAGCCAGGGTGCGCCAATGATCAGCGCGATGCCGGCCAGAGCGGCGCCCAGCGCCTGCGAGCCTGTGTCGCCCATGAATACTTTGGCGGGGTGCCGGTTGAAAAAGAGAAAACCGATACAGCCGCCGGCCACTGCCGCCGCCAGAATTGCAGCCGAACGGGAATTTTCAATCCCGGCCAGATAAGCTGCGGCGTTGGTTGTATCTTTTACAGCAGCAAAGCGGTTAGTCAGGGAAGCGGCCAGCAGCACAGCGCCGGCACAAAGACCTGTAGCGGAAATTGTCGTAACGGAGGCCGCGAGGCCATCAACGCCATCGGTAATGTTGACTGCGTTAGTTACAAAAAAGAGGTAGAGCACGACAAAAATCCCGTAAAGGAATTTCCAAAAGCCGGTAATGATTATCGGAACAGCGCTGCCGACTGACGGGTTGCCGCTGAGAAACGGTACGAGGAAAAATGGCTGTTGCGGCGCGAAATACAGGTAATACACCGTAAATGCCACTGAAACAGCGAACATAATCAGCGATTTTTGTTGTACTGAGAGTCCCTTTTTTGTAATGCGCACTTTAATGTAATCGTCGATAAACCCGGCGAGCGCAAAACCGAGAATCAGGAAGCCCAGCGCCAGCAGAACCCGGCTGGCGGGGTCGGTCAGGCCATTGAATATGGACGCGCCGATCAGGGGGATCAGGAAAAACAAACCGCCAAAAGTAGGCGTACCGCTTTTTTTGAGATGTGATTGCGGACCGTCGTCACGCACTTGCTGCCCGACATTAATGCGCCGCAGCAGGGGCAGTCCGATCAGGCCGGCTGCCAGTGTGGCGGCGAGTATTGAGAAAAATGCAGTCAGCAGTGGGCGCAGTAAGTCCATGCGGGGTTCCTCCTGGACGGTTTAAAATTAATCAGCGCAGGCGTTCATGGTGGTGTACTCGCCATTCAAGCCGCGGGCGCTGGCAGTAGCTTCCAGAGCAGTGATCACTTGTTCCATCCGAAAAGCGCGCGAGCCTTTGATCAATATATAATCGTGGTCGTGCAGGGCTGGCAGCAAGCGTTCAATCAGGGTTTCAACATCTGTACAGATATGAACCGGCAGGTCAGGGTCAAGTTCACGGGCACCGCGGGCGACATCTTCGGCGTTGGCACCAACCAGCAACAACTCCGCCAAGCCGGCTGAAGCAGCAGCGCGCCCAACCCGGGCATGTGCTTCGGAGCTGAAAGAGCCCAGTTCCAACATGCCGCCCAGGGCAGCCAGTTTGCGGCCGCCGACTGGCGCAGCCAGAGATTGCAGAGTCTGCAGCGCTGCTGTCATCGATTCCGGACTGGCATTATAGCTGTCATCCAGAACTGTAAGAGTATCGATACGCAGGATGCGTTGGCGGCTGCCGGTATTCTGGTAGCCGGCAGCTCCAGTTGCGGCATCTTCTGCAGTAAGGCCAAGCGCGCTGGCGCAGGCAATTCCGAATAAGCTATTGATTACCTGATGTGTACCCGGGGCCGGTATTGTTACCAGTGTTCCGGGTTCGCCATTCAGGTTCGCTTTAAAGGAAACTGATGTGGCTGTTGTTGCAATTTCGCTGGCATGGAGACACATTTCCGCGGCCGGCTCAGTACATGGTCCTTGGGCAGAAATAAAGCCAACCCGGCAGGTTTTGGCAGCGGCGAGCTCCCTGCCCGCCTGACGCAGTAGAGGGTCGTCTGCATTCAGGATTAACAAGCCGCCTGGGGCCAGGCCGCTGATGATTTCCATTTTGGCGGCCAGGATAGCTGCCTGGCTGCCTAAAAACTCAATATGGGAGAAACCGATATTAGTGATAACGGCGATGTCCGGTCGGGCAATTTCGCTCAACACTTTGATCTCGCCGGCGGCGCGCATCCCCAGTTCAACTACAACTGCTTCAGCTGTAGCAGGTGTGGCCAGTATGGTAGCAGGCAGGCCGATCTCGTTGTTGAGATTCGCCTTGGTCTGGTGAACTTCAAGGCGTCCGCTCAAACAGGCGGCAATTAAACAGCGGGTTGAGGTTTTTCCCACACTCCCGGTTATGGCAATTACAGGTGCTTTAATTTGCCTGCGGGCGATCGCCGCCAGTTCCTGATAAGCTGCCAGAGTGTCAGTAACTTTGAGCACAACAGGTTGTGCTTTGTCAGAACTGATGCTCGTAACAGCGTCCACTGGCATGTCGGATTGTGCTTTTGCTAAATCTTGTGGCCAGAAACGGCAGACAACACCCGCTGCACCGCGTTCCAGCGCTGCAGCAATAAAGTTGTGGCCGTCGAACTTCTCGCCCTGCAAAGCCACAAACAATTCGCCCGGCTGGATTGTGCGGGTATCCGTTGAAACTCCGCTGAAAGTCAGATCTGCAGTTGCCGCAGCTTTGGCAACCGCGGAGCTTGCAAGCAGCAAGCCTTTGCGGGCCAGTTGGTCTATGATGGTTGGCAAACTCAAAACAGCCATGGCTTAACCCCCCGATCCGCGTTGTGCCAGCAATTCCGCGGCTGTTTCGGCATCATCAAAATGGATTGTCCTGTCGGCAAAGATCTGGTAATTCTCGTGGCCTTTGCCAGCGATTACGATCAGGTCACCGGGGCCGGCCAGGTTGATTGCGGTTTCAATCGCTTCGCGCCGGTCGGGTACAACCTTGTACTGGCCGCCTGTCGGGGTTATGCCGGTTATTATGTCCTCGATAATTTTTAGAGGATCTTCTGTGCGCGGATTGTCCGAGGTAATAATACTGAGATCCGCCAGTCGGCCGGCGGTTTCTCCCATCTCGAACCGGCGTGAACGGGCCCGGTCGCCGCCATTGCCAAATAAAACAATCAGTCGGCCCTTTACGTATTCGCGTAAGGTTACCAGCAGGCTCTCCAGACTGGCAGCATTGTGAGCATAATCGACAATCACCTGAAAATCGCTGCCGGTGGGAATCGGCTGAACCCTTCCCGGCACGGTGATGTCGGCCAGACCTTGCTGAACAGCTGCGAAAGGCAGCCCCAGCAAGCCGGCGCAGGTAATGGCAGCCAGGGCGTTATAGACATTGAACAACCCCGGCATACCGACGAAAACTGAGCCTTGGTAAAAGGGGCTTTCCAAACGGAAGCGAGTGCCGATGCGGTCCGCTTCATTGATCTTTTCTAAATCGACTGCCCGAACATCACTGGCCGCGCTCAAGCCATAAGTTGTAACGGGACCGGCTGCAGCAGCCTTGACACGATCAAAAATTTCCAGGTCGCGGTTGATCACTGCTTGTTCGCAGCGTGAGAACAACAGCAGCTTGGCTTGCAGATAGTCTTCCATATTGGCATGTTCGTGCGGTCCTATGTGATCTGTATAAAGATTGGTGAATACACCGATCTTGTAGGAGCAGCCGTAAACCCGGTCAAGCATCAGGCCTTGCGAAGATACTTCCATGACGCAGCTGTCGACCTTGTTTTCCACCATTTCGTCCAGCAGAGCCTGCAAATCGAAGGATTCCGGCGTAGTGCGCGAAGCATAAATAATCCGGTCGCCCAAGATGTTGGCGATAGTGCCGATCAGGCCGGGACAGCGGCCGGCAGCCAAAAGGATCGCCCGGGTCATATAGGTCGCGGTGGTTTTTCCCTTGGTGCCGGTAAATCCAATAAGATCCAGTTTGCCGGAGGGGTGGTTGAAAAAGCGGTCGGAAACATGGGCCAGACCACGGCGGGTATTCGGAGTAACTGCCCAGATCCCAGCCAGCTCCGGCACCTGGCGTTCGGCCAGGATGGCGGATACGCCCTGATTAAGCGCTTGGGTAATATATTTATGACCGTCGGTGACAAAACCGGTAATGCAGACAAAAAGTGATCCGGGTCGGGCTTTGCGAGAATCGTAAACAATATTATCTATCTCTACGGAAAGATCGCCTTGAAGGGCTTGCAGCTCAAGCCCTTCCAGCAATGAGCGTAATTGCATGTTGGTTCCTTTCAATCAAGTGCGCCTGTTTCGGCCAGCCTTTTTCAGGCTGTTCTGCCAGCAATATCAACTGGGCGCATCAGGCAATTTTAGACGATACGTTCTGCTATTTCAAGCAGTCGTTGCCTTACTGCTCGTCTGCATGAGCGCCTTCAACCGGAGCCGCGAATGTCAGCGTGACTACGCTGCCGCGGCGCAGTTTACCGGCGTTGGCTTCTGTTTGGGTTGTGTTCTTATTATCCGGTTTACTGCTGCCGGTATTGTCGCCGCCGGTTTCAGCCTTATTGCCGGTTTCAGTCTTATTTTCAGTTTTGGTCTGGTTGCCGGTTTCGGTCTGGGGGCTGGCCGGCAGGTTGCTGTTACTGGCAAAGCCATTTACCAGGCTGCTGCCCGCTTCATGAGTCGGCGGGATATCCTGAGCAACAACAACTCCAAGGCAGCTTTCGGCAAAAGCAACATTGAGACCGCTTTCTGCTGCCGCCCGCTGAGCCTCGTTTACAGTTTTACCGCTAAAATCCGGGACCGAGACATAGGCAGGTTCGGGTTTGTTTGTTGAGTAAAGAACGACAACGCTCTTCTTGTGCAGTTTAGCACTTGTGTTGGGATACTGACTACGGATAATAGTTGAATCGTTCATCCCGGGGGTACCCGCTTCTACCAGAAAACCCTTGGTGGAAAGCTGTTTGCGGGCTTCGGCAAAGGTAAGGCCGCTCAGCTCAGGAACAGAATACTGTTTGCTGAGGTTAGACATATCGTCGTCAGAAAACTGGCGCGGTACGTTGAGATGTTCGAGGGTGCGGTTGACGATCTGGCCGACAGCGCGGGCGGCACCGCTGGAAGAGGTGCGTTTGTCGCGGGGTTTACTTAAAACTACCAGCACAACAATTTCCGGATTGTCAGCCGGGGCTATGGCCCCAAAGGAAATGGTGTGGTCACCGTTGTCATCTGTGGAGGTGCTGGTTTTGCCGGCAACACGGTAGCCTTCTGTATAAGCGGCTGAGCCGGTGCCGTAGAGTACAACGCCTTCCATTAAATCGAGCACCCTGTTGGCGCTGGCTTCCGAAATTACTTTGCGGATGGTTTCAGCGGGGAACTCTTGCTTGATATTGCCATTTGCGTCTGTGACAGATTTGACAATTTGAGGCTGGATTAAATTACCGCCGTTGGCGATGGCGCAGTAGGCTGTTGCCAGCTGAATCGGTGTCACAGTCGAAGATTCACCGTAAGAAACTGTCGCCAGGTCAATCCGGGCCGGTTTTTCGTGCAGAATGCCTTTTCCTTCACCTGGAAGGTCGATGCCGGTGGTCCCCATAAACCCAAAAGCCCGCAGATATTCATAGTATCTGTCGATGCCGGTACGCAGCGCCAGTTGGGCAAAAATCGGATTGCAGGAACGGTAAAACGCCTGCTGCATGCTTTCAATACCATGGCCCGAGCGCGAAGAGCAGGAAATTGTCCAGCCCGATTCCTTGAAGGGAGCGTCATTGAACATTTCTGTTTCCCTGGTCAGGTTTTCTTCGAAAGCTATCGCGGCGGTGATCGCCTTAAAAGTTGACCCCGGCTCATAAGTATCTGAAATTGCCCGGTTGCGCCAGATTTCTTTGGACAAATAATCAATATCTTCTTTTTTGCTGGTATCCCAGGTCGCGGGATCTTTGCCTGCCGGCACGGCTGTTGGTTCGCGAGTGTCGAACCAGGGGTATGAGGCCATGCCCAGTATGGCACCGGTGTACGGGTTCATGACAATTGCCGAGCCGCCGGCGGTGATGTCATTTACTTTTATGGCATTTTCCAGTTCTTCCTGGACAATCTTTTGAATTGTACTGTCGAGGTTAAGAACAACATTGTTGCCGTTTTGGGCGCGCAGACTGGTAGGCACGGAAAAAGGCAGAACGCCGCGGCTGTAATTATCAGTTTCGACATAGGTATAACCTGGCTGGCCGGTTAGCTCAGCGTTATAAGCCAGTTCAATGCCGAGCTGCCCGGAAAGGTTGCTGTTGTTAAGGCTGTCCTTGGTAAAGTTGGTGTAGCCGATCACCTGCGGCGCCAGCGTACTGTTGGTATAGAAGCGGCGGGGTTCAGCATCCACTCGGACACCGCCAATGCTGTTGGTGCTGCGGTATTCCTTCAGGGCGTCGTTCTCTTCTTTTGTCGCTTCTTTTTTCAGCTGAACATAAGCTGCGTCAGTTTTGGCAAAGGCCTCTTCAACCTCGGTTAAGGGAAGGTTCAGAATTCTGGCAAATTCAGCAATAATGTCAGTTCTGGGAATGTTTTTAGTGATCGAGCGAACATCTTTAGGGGTAATGCCGATACGGTAAATATAAGTGGTGCCGGCAAGCTCGATGCCGTTACGGTCCAGGATACTGCCGCGCACCGGTTGCTCTGTTACTTTCCGATAATGCTGGCCGGCTGCGGACTCCGCATTTTCGGCATAGGCCACAACCTGAATCTGATACAGCTGGTTGATCAGGATGCCGGCAAATGCCAGCAGCCCAACGGCGAGTAACAAAACACCGCCCCGTGTCCTCTTTTTGCGACGGGGCGGTTTGCCGGCTGAACGCTGTTGCCGGCCTTGAGCCAGGTGTTGTCGCTGCCGCTCGCTTGCCAGGCGTTGATCCAGCGCAGAACGGTTGCCCGTCGTTACTTCATCGCGTCTCATGGCTGGGCGCCTTTAACATCCAGTGTTTTGAAAAAGCCTTCAATGCTGAACAGCAGATTCATTAAATGAGCATCTTCTGGTTCAACTTTGGCTTTGTCATTAAACACAACCCGGTCGGTATCGGGTACAACGACGCTTACCATCTGGCTGCGGGCTGGAATCTGCAAACCGAGGTTTTGAACTGCCTCAGTCCGTATTTGGCTCAGTTCCGTTTTTAATGCCAGATTTTCGCTGATTTGACCGCTGACTTCATCAAGACGCTTAATTTCGCGTTGGATAGCCAGGTTCTTGAAGTTGTCGGACAAAATTTTTGACTGACGCCAGACCATGCCGCCGAACAGACCAGAGACAAAAACAACCGCGCAAACAATGCCCAGCAAACTGCGGATCCGTTGCAAAGTCAGCTCGCGCCTGATTTGGCGGGTACGCTCGTTAACCATGCTGATTGGTTGTTTAACAGGTTCTGCCATAATTCTGGTAGTCTTAACCGGTGCGGTATAAGCAGCAGAAGCCCGATACTTGAAGCTGGTGCTTCTGGCATTTGCGCTGTAAGACTCTGGCGCGTATTTTAAAGCAAGATTACCATTTTGCCTGTTTTTTGGCTGATTCATCTGGCTTTCCTCCAAATTGATGATACTACTGACATTCGGCCGTCTTTTGGTGAAGACGTTAACATGTTATTTCTTCATGTCATAAAAATCTCGAGTTATTTAACGTTTACAAGACAGTTTGCTTGTTGGATTTTCAGGTTTCTGGTGCTTCGTTAATTACCAGAGTTCTCAGCCTGGCGCTGCGAGCCCGCGGGTTGCTTCGCGCTTCCTCCGGGCTGGCGATAGTTCCCTTGCGATGCAGCGAACGCCCGATTGGCTTAAGTCCGCATTGACAAATGGGAAAGTCGCGGGGGCAGATGCAGGGGTTCTCGTAGCGGCGGAAGGCTTCTTTGACCAGGCGGTCTTCCAGTGAATGAAACGAAATAATACATAATCTGCCACCGGGCTTTAGCAATAAAGGAGCACGGTCCAGCAGTTGTTCAACTGCTGCCAGTTCGCTGTTTACTTCGATCCGGATCGCCTGGAATGTGCGCCGGGCCGGGTGCTGCTGTTCTCTGAGGCTGCGTCCGGGCATTGCGGCTTTGACAATTTCAGCCAGTCTGGTTGTAGTTTTAATCGGTTCGATTGCTCTTTGCTTCGCAATGGCTTTGGCAATCAAACCCGCGTGTCTTTCTTCGCCGTACTCACGGAGAATCCTGGCCAGCTCAGCTTCGGGATACCCATTCACAACCATCTCTGCGTTCAACATGGTGCTGCGGTCCATCCGCATGTCGAGCGGACCTTCGTTGCCGTAGGCAAACCCGCGTTCGGGGTGATCGAGTTGAGGTGATGAAACCCCCAGATCCGCCAGGATGCCATCTGCTTTTTCAAGTTGCAAATCCTGCAAAACACTGCCTATATTCGCGAAATCACTATGTACCAGCGTATACGAACCTGCGCTCTTTACCTGGTTCAAGCGGTTGCCGGCTGCTTTCAGCGCGTCTTCGTCTTTGTCGATACCTATCAGGCGGCCTCCGGAACCTAATTTTTCAAGGATTGCAGCACTGTGGCCGCCGCCGCCTACTGTGCAGTCGATATAAATCCCGTCCGGTTTGATCTGCAGTTGCTCAATGCATGCCTGCAGCAACACTGGTTCATGTTCAAATTCAGGTCCGGAACCTTTGCGCTGTGCCATCGTCAGAGCCCGCGTACATCAAAGCCACTGAGGTCGACTTCAGAGAGCGAACCCTGCTCTGCCTGCTGGGCGTCGAAGAACGCCTTGGAGCAGATTTCAATTTTGTCGTAAAGATCGATAAAGCACACTTCATCACCGGGTTTAACACCGATGAATGACCAAAGTTCCATACTAACTGAGATGCGTCCTTGAGAATCCAGCTCACAGGCCATTGCCTCGCCGATTATGGCGCGGCGCAAACGGCGCACGGCGGGGTCAGTACCTGATAATTGTTCGAGCTGGCGGCGGATATCGGCAAAACGTTCAGGGGTATAACCGGAAAGATAGCCATCATCGATATTCAGCGTGACGACGAGCGTACGCCCGACTTCTTCACGCAGTCGCGCCGGGACAAAAACCCGGCCCTTGGCATCGATTGTATGTGTGTATCTGGCCATCTTGCTCCTGATTAAGCATTTCGGGGCGATTTTTCATCCACAATTAGCCACAATAGTATAGTTTTGCCCCATATTTCACCACTTGTTGCCATTGTACACGCTTAAGTTGCCGATTTCAATCCGAACCTTTTTAACAGAGCATCTGTAACACAATCGTAACCAAACGCCAAAAAACCGAGCGAAATACCCGGTTTTAGCAAAACATTTGTTCGTCTATTTAGATAAATTTTATAAAAATATTAAATCAGGGAAATAATTTAAATACGCTTGTGCAGGCAGGTCTGGACTAATCCACCCCGGCCACATTCCGCTCCATCGAAATGCTCATGATAACGCCGAGCGCGAAAAAGTTTACCACCATGGCGGTGCCGCCAAGGCTGACAAAGGGCAGCGGAATGCCGGTGATCGGCAGTAAGCCTACGCACATGCCAAGGTTTTCTATAAAGTGGAAAGCCAGCGCCGCGGTCAGTCCAACAATAGTATAGGAAGCAGCAGGCTGGCGTTCGCGGATACGTGAGGAGACGTACAGGCAGCGGCCCAGGAAGAAAAATATCAGGATAATCAGCGCGGTTGTGCCGACAAAGCCCATGTGTTCTGAAACAGCTGTAAAGATAAAATCCGCTTCCTTAACCGGAACATGGATAGGGTCCGGTAGATTACTGCCTGTGAGCCCGCCGGAAGCAATTGCGAGACGCGATTGCAGCAGATTATAAGAAGCGGCGGGATCGTGCCCGGGGTATAGAAAAGTTAATATCCGATTTTTTTGAAATGGTTCCAAATAGAACATCCAAACCAGAGGAACTGTAATTACCGCGCCGGAAAGACCGATCAGGATATAGCGCCAGCGCAGGCCCCAGACAAACAACATGCAAACGAACATGAAGACAATAACCATTGAAGTGCCTAAATCCGGCTGCTTCATAATCAGCAAAAGCGGCGGCGCATACAGCAACAGGAGTAAGCCTCCCCCCTGCCACCACTTTAGTTGTCTGCTGTCGAGGCTTTCAAACACAACTGCTGAAGTCATGGAAAGGCCGATTTTTATCAGCTCCGAAGGCTGGAACGTGCCGATTATGGGCAGTTGTATCCAGCTGTCCGCGCCCCAGCGCGCCACCTCGGAATAGCCATCGACAAGCACATAGACGAGCAGTACAAGGCCGACACCGTAGACTGTATAACCCACCAGACGCAGTGTCGGTACTTCGATCAGGCAGATAAACAACGCCAGAAAAACACCGAAGACTACTGCACCGGCTTGCTTGTAGAAGTTAATCGGATAATCTTTAAAGCCTTCCGAAAGGACTTGATTGAGCACATAGAGCCCGATCAGGGAAATAGACAGAACCGGCACCAGCAGATAATAATCCAAAGCCCCGAAAAAGGTGTCGCGCTTAAGTTGTTGTACTCCGAGGCGTTCCATAGAGGGTCAGTTTTCCTTAACTTTCAGAAGAATCGTCAGCTTTTTTTGCTTCAGCTTCAGCCATGGTTTCTGTTTTAGCATCATTTTCTGTTTCAGCGTCGTCTTCTGTTTCAGTGGCGGCGGTTTCATCTTCTGACTGTTCGCGGAAGAAATCTGTTTCCGGCTGGCCGGTAATGTTGAAATCGAGTTTATCTGTGTCGTCAACAGGTTCGGGCAGCGGATGTTTGTTGACATGTGAGCGGATCAGCAGCAGGCCGGCCAAACCACCGAGAACCATCACCGCAGAAAGAACCATCGAAACTCTGATTGAAGTGCCTGGTACATAGAGCGCGTCCGTGCGGATGCTTTCGACAAAAAAGCGGGTGATGCCGTAACCGATCAGGTAGCTGAAGAGCGTGGTATAAGGGCGTTTGCTGCGGCGGCGGATTACAAGCAGAATTATAAACAGCGCCATGTTGGCGAGGAATTCATAGAGGAAAGTTGGATGCACCGGCAGCTTGGGATCAAGCGAGGCGCCGTTGAGCATGTTCAAGTAGCGGGTAGTTTCGTTGCTGATCATGCCCCAGGGCAATGTAGTATTGGTGCCAAACGCTTCCTGGTTGAAGAAGTTGCCCCAGCGGCCAATCGCCTGCCCGAGCGGCACATAGACAATCAGGAAATCGGCAACACGGGAAAATGGAATTTTTTTGAAGCGGGCAACCAGCCAGGCTGCCAGCACCCCGCCGATAACGCCGCCATAAAAGGCCAGGCCGCCGGTGCGGGTATCTAAGATCAGCAGCAGATTATCGCGGTACATCGGCCACTGAAAAGCAACGTAGTAAAGCCGGGCAAAAATGATCATCGCCGGGATAATCGCGATGTAAATGTCGAGCACATTGTCAGGGTTGAGTCCATGGAAACGGGAATGGCGCAATGAAAGGTAAAGGCAGAGCAGAATTGCCGAAGCGATCAGCAGACCATACCAGTAAATTGAAATTGAGCCGATTTGAAAAGCAATGCGGTTAATTTCCAGGTTTTCAATGCCCAGGCCGGGAAAATTTACGAAATATGTGGTGTCAGGTAACATTCACTTGACCTCCAAGCGGATTAACTATACTCAAGCTGTAGCTTTCAGGGTTACCGATAAAAGCGAAGGACTCGCGTAAATCAGCAAGTTCAATTTTATCATAAATCAGCGGGTAGTCGAATAAATCGACCGGGTAAAGATTACAACGAGCCTGAACCATGCCGCTGTAATCGATTGAATCGAGCGCACGCAGAAAATCGCCGGCGGCAGCTCGCTTTTGAATATCGAACAGCTTGGCGTCCAGCCCGGCGTTCCATTGGGACACCAGCAGTTCGATCAGGCGGCGTCCGGCTTGCTCCGGTTTTTCAGATTCGCCGCCGGCCACCGCAAAACCGAAATCGGCATCGCAGGTGTATTGAGCGGAGAACGAGTCGTGAATCAGGCCTTCATTGAGCAGAGTTTCGTGAATAGCTGAAGCCTCTGACAAAAGAGTGTCGAAAACAAGCCGGCCGGCACGCTGGCGGGCTGCCAGATCACGCCCCCGCAGTCGCTCTCTGCCCGGCAGGGGATCCTTAATGCCTACCAGAAAAGAAGCGGTCCTGACGTCCATCGCCCGGACGTTGTCGGCGGCGAACGGCAACGGCTGTTCTATAACTGGTACAGCCGAGGGCAGTTCGATTTTCTCTGCCGGCAGAAGCGGTTCGAGCAAACGCAGAATCTTTTCGGCTTCCACATCACCGGCGATGGTCAGCGAAAGCGATGAGGGGTGGTAATAGTGATCGACAATAACCCGCAGATCAGCTTCAGTTATGGCATTGACTGAGGCGTGAGTGCCGCCGACATCTATCCGCACCGGATGTTTAGCATAAAGCAATTCCAGCAGATCTGAGAACAGGCGGCTGTCGGGGTCATCGCGGTACATATCAAGCTCAGCCAGGATAACCGGCCGTTCAGCCTCGATTCTCTCAGGGCTGATGTCGGGTTTGAGCAAAGCACGCAGATATTTGTTCAGCGGTTCGACAACTGAGCCGGTTGTTGAGAAATAATACATGGTGTGCGTATGTGAAGTGTAGGCATTGGCACTGGCGCCGAGCCGGGAAAGACCTCCCAGCAGGCCGCCTTCATCATCGCGGGAGAAAATGCAGTGTTCGAGGAAATGAGCTGAGCCGGCTGGCACGCTGTAATCGCGTTCACCAACCCGGAAATCAGCGTGAATTGAACCAAAAGGCACAGTAACAGCAGCAAAACAGCGCGAAAAGCGCGGCCGCGGCAAAAGCTTAAGCATAAAGCCGGAGCTGTGGCGCCAGGTTTGTAAAAGATGCCCTGTCAGCGGATCCTGAGTTTCGGTCAAATAAAAATTTTTGACGGTATTTGTGAACAAAGCGGCACTCCTTTCAGGGGCTTCTGTTAGATTGTTTTTTCGGCAGCTGGCCCGGAACTCGCCTGAGGCTCAGCGGCAGCGTGTTTCGTTAAAATGTAACAGGTACGCAGATGCAAGCGGCCGGCGAGCTGCGCGATCTGTTCGGGCGTTACTGTCGCCAGCAGGGCCAGGCTGTCAGAAACACTGCGGCTGCTGCCGGTAACGCGGCTGCGCGGCAGTTGTTGCAACATGCGGGACAAATCGTCCCCGCGTGAGCGGATGCTGTGTTCAACCATTGTCAGGGCGCTGGCAAATATCCGAGGGTCATAGTTGCCTTCACGAATGCGCTCGACTTGAGCTTTCATTGCCTCTACTGCTGCCTCAACCTGATCGGGGCTGACTCCGGCCATGACAGTGAGTGAGGAAAGATAGCGCAAGGGCACAGAGAATACACTGTAGGCCAGGCCCATTTGCTCACGCACCGTTTCGAACAGAAGCGAGTGAGCATCGCCGCCCAGAACACTGTTAAGAACAGCGCTGGTGTATGAAGCGAGCGAACTGTACGGCGGCATGCCGTCAAAAAAGAGTACAACTCTGGCTTGCTCAACATCACGCTCTTCGGTGACATCTTGTTGTTGTTCCACAACAAAAGGCGTTGGAGCCAGGCCGGGTACCAATACAACCCGTTCTGAGCTGTCCGGAAGTTTGGCCATCAAGTCTATTACATGGGCCAAAAGTTCAGCGTCTATATCGCCGCCCAGATCAAGATTCAGCTCTGCCGTTTCCAGCAGTTCCCTGTAGGCTGTCTGCAAGTCAGCATCTGTGACCGCCATTACGTCTTCTGCCCGGCCTGTAGCCGGCAAGCCATGAGTCTGGCCGCCGCAGAACACGGCCAGACCCTGATCAAAGGCATATTGGGCGCGGTCGTTTTCACGGGCGTGAATTTCCATCAGCAGATTCTGGCGTTCGGTTGCGACAATTCGGGCGTCAAAATTGCCGTCCGCACTGCGCAGCGGGTCGAGCAGTATTTCAAACAGCAGATCAACAGTTTCGCTGAAGGGCGAGCTGCCATCGCTCCAGCGGCTGATGCCGTCACAGGAAAGGGTGGCTGCCAGAATATCACCCTGACGTTCAACATGATTATCGATAGAAGAGCCATACATTGCGTCCAGCGCCAAAGCCAGCGATTTGCGGTCAGGCAAACGGCGGCAGCCGGAAGTCAGTACCCGCAAAAGCAGGGCGATACGGGCGTTGCGGGAGGCAGACATCGGTAAGCGGAAGGAGAAAGCTGCGCCAGCCTGGACAAATCGGCGGGTACGGATCAGGTTGAGGCCGGCATTGCGCTGGTTTAGTACAACATACGGTTGCTCGGCATCACGGTGCCAATGCCGGGCATCTTCCAAATCCAAATGAATCTGATTAGTCATTTCTAATACAGAATCAAATTTAAGCTCCGGACGCATTCGTTCCAGAAACTGGACCTCGATATCACATTCATAAAGTTCAACATCAACATCCAGCAAGCAGGTTTCGATCAGTGGCTGAGTTTCACCCTGATGTATTGTCGGCCGGACACCGAAATTGGTTACAGATTCATAAGTGCGTCCGTTGATAATAGTGCGGCTGGCGTAAACACCATAAGCAGGCTGAACGAGTCCAGTCGGAATACTGATATTAGCCGTTGGGAAACCAAGCGTATGGCCCAGGCCTTTCCCTCTTTTCACCTTGCCGGAAACGCTGAACGGCCGCCCCAGTAAACTGGCGGCCAACGGCAGCTCGCCTTCATAGATAGCTTTGCGGATGGCAGTGCTGGAAACGCGCTCACCAAAAAGTTCAATTTTGGGCACAACCACTACTCTAATGCCTTTGCCGGCAGCCCAGTTTTGCAGGAGTTCGACATCGCCGCGCGCGCCGCGGCCGAAGCGATAGTCGGGACCAACGACAATCAAACTGGTGCCAAGTGAATCGGCCAACACGGAATCGAGAAAGGTTTCCGGTTCAATTGCGGCATATTCAGCATCAAAATTCTGCAGGCAAATTTCGCTGACACCTAAGCTGTGCAGCAGATCTAACCGGTCATCCAGTGTTGAGATATAATCGGAAAACGGTGTTTCCTGCTGCAGAACCGCGCCGGGGTGTTCGGTAAAGGTATAAATGGCAGGCCGGCAGCCGTGGATCTGACATTCATGTAAAAGAGTCTGAATCAGCTCTTTGTGGCCAATGTGGACACCGTCAAAAAATCCGAGGCCGATACCTCGTGGAGCGGAATTTGTTTTACCGTTTTTATTCGTCAAGATTTTCAAGGTCGGCAAATATCCTTTCCGCGGCCAACTGGAGTTGTCCGCCTTCATTTATGCTTAAGCGGCCAAGTCCGGTGAAGCCGGACGGCCCGAATACAGTAACAATACAAGGTTTAGCGGCCTTTGCTCTGTCGTCAGCAACACCTGCAGGGTCGGCAAATCCGCATACCGGCGGTACGGAATCGATGTTTCCACCAGTGGCTTGATCGGCCGGCAGGTCGATAACTTGTCCTTGAACTAAGCGCCGGGCTTGCTCGGCAGTCAGATTCAGGCATGGGTAGCCGGCAAAAGCCTGCTCAACCGGCAGCAGTGGCAACGGCAATTTCGCTGCCAGCGCGTCTGTGAGCTCGTTCCAGGAGTGTGCTTCCGCCAGGGTAAAAGGGCCCGTCTGGACCCGGCGCAAGGCTTCAGCATGTGCCAGTAATCCCGTAGTGCGGCCGGCGGTTTCAGCCAAAGCGCGAATGTAGGTGCCTTTAGCGCAATGAATGTGGGCATCGGCATACAACCCGGTTTCATCGCGCACAATACCAAGCGTATCCGCCCGAAAAACCTTCATTGGCCGGCTGCGGCGTTCCACGGTTTTTCCGGCCCGGGCATATTTATACAATGGCTGCCCGTCAACCTTAACTGCGGAGTACAGCGGCGGCAATTGTTCAGTCAGTTCTGTCAGGCTGCTGATCGCCGCGCGGATCGGCGCGTAATCAGCCGCTTCCAGTTCTGAGAGCTCCGTATCTGTCAGCTCGCGTTCCCGGGTTATGGTGCCGGTGGGGTCCATGGTGTCGGTTTCGCTGCCGAAACGGATACGTACAACATAAGTTTTATCGTAATTGTCCATGTAGGCAACCGCACGGGTGGCGCGGCCGATCACAATTGGCAGCAGGCCTGTGGCAAACGGGTCAAGTGTGCCGCAATGGCCGACCCGGCGCAGGCCGTATAGCTGACGTGCTTTGGAAACTACCAGAAATGAAGTGACACCCGCAGGTTTGTTGACCAGCAAAATACCGCCTGTCACGGTTTTGCGAGTAGCAGAACCCGCATCAGCGGCGCTCATTTTGACTTTCCTTTTTGGATAAAGTCAGTTGCTTCCTCAAGAATCAGCTCAGCGCCTTCTTCCAGATTCACATTGGTCAGAGTCAGGCCGGCTGCCCTGACATGGCCGCCGCCCTCGAACAGGCAGGCGAATTCGGCCGCGTTGAAGTTCTCGTTGCTGCGGATATTAACGCGGATTGAGCCATCCATCTGTTCGCGCAGCAAAAACGCGACTTCCACACCTTCGGCATTGCGCAGCTGGCCAACCAGGCCATCAAGGTCCTCATCCAGCGCCCCGAGTTTTTCCATTAAACCTGCGGGCACCATGCCAAGCGCAATTCGGCCGTCGAGCTCGAAACGGGCTTTATTCAGCACTGCCCCGGCTAATTGCAGGCGCGGTCTGCTGGTGCGATAAAACATAATGAAGTTCAGGTTTGCCAAGTCTACAGGCCAGGCCATCAGCTGGGAGGCAACCCGGAACGTGCGGGCGGTTGTATTGGCAAAGCCAAAGCTGCCGGTGTCAGAAATCAGCGCGGCCATCAGGCAGGTAGCGATCGGGTAATCTAGCAGCTCCTGCTCGGTTTTTTCTTCCAGGCACTTGACCAAAGCATAAATCAGCTCACCGGTAGCGGCAGCTGTTATGTCGATCAGGCGCAGATCGCCCGTAGGGTCGGAAGAAGCATGGTGATCAACCACAGCGTGCAGCGGTGCGTCCTCATACAGTTGACGGCGGCGGCCGACCCTGACCGAGTCAGCGCAATCAACCGCAAATGCCAGTTTCTGGCAGGCGGCTAAAGCTTCAGCATCGGCTTCGTCAAAAACCCTCACCTGGTCACTGCCCGGCAGGAAAAGCAGCTTTTGCTGTTGCTTTTCGTCAACCAGTACCAGGCTGTTGATATTAAGTTTGCTCAGAGTGAGAAACAGCGCCTGGGCTGAGCCAAGCGCGTCTCCGTCTGCCCCGACATGCGGGTAGATAATCACCAGGCTGTTATCCTGGCCCTCAAATGTTAACAATAAATCAGCAATACGCTGGAGTTCTTCAGACATCAATGTCCTCCGTGTTTTCGACTTCAGGTGCCGCATCTTCGGTTACGACTGCCTCTGTTGCCTCCTCAGCCTCTGCTGCCTCATCGGCCTCATCTGCCTTTTCCGTGTCATTCTCAGCTGAATTGGAAGCAGGTTTCAGCTCATCGATCAGCTTTGACAGATGGAAGGCATAGGCTATGGAATCGTCCAGAATGAAGTGAAGTTCGGGGGCAATCCGCAAGCGGACCCGGCGTACGAGTTCGCGGCGGATAAACCCGGAAGCGCTTTTCAGGGCTTCCAGGGCTTCTGCCTGTTTTTGTTCGTCACCGAGCACACTGATATATATCTGGGCGTGGGAGAGGTCACGCGAAGCGCGTACCTGAACCACGGAAACCAAGCCGGACAACCGGGGGTCTTTGATGTCTGTCTGCAGGATCCTTGCGATCGCCGAGCGAATTTCGTCGCCGACTCGATCAGCCCGTCTCATGACAGATCAGCTCCTTTCGATTTGTTTCATCTCGAAGGCCTCAATAATGTCGCCTTCTTTAATGTCGTTGAAGCGTTCAACGCTCAAACCGCATTCGTAGCCGGCAGCGACTTCGCGGACATCGTCCTTAAAGCGCTTGAGGGAAGAAAGCTTGCCCTCATGAATGACTATGCCGTCGCGTACGACGCGGATGTCAGTATTACGCACAATTTTGCCGTCTGTGACATAGGCGCCGCCGATAGTACCAACACCGCTGGCCTTGAATGTCTGACGAATTTCGGCGTGGCCGGTAACAACTTCTTTAAACTCAGGAGCCAGCATGCCTTTCATGGCAGCTTCAATGTCCTCGATGGCGTTGTAGATGACGCGGTACATGCGCATATCAACACCGGTATCGGCTGCCATATCAATGACATTCGCGGCCGGCCGGACGTTGAAGCCGATTACGATAGCGTTGGAAACATCAGCCAGCCGGATATCGGACTCGGTTATCGCACCGACACCGCCATGGATTACATTTACCCGGACTTCTTCGCCCGCGTTGTTCAGTTTTTCCAGCGACTGGATCACAGCCTCGACGCTGCCTTGGACGTCAGCCTTGACAATGATGTTGAGATCCTTGACCTCGCCGGTTGCCATTTGTGAGTAGAGGTTTTCCAGCGACATACGTGAGCTGGTGCGCAGCTGCTGTTCGCGGCTGTCGCTGCGGCGGCGGTCAGCCAGAGCACGGGCTTCCTTCTCGTCAGTGACTACGTAGAAAATATCGCCCGCTTCAGGCACTTCAGGCAGCCCGAGAATCTCGACCGGGATTGAAGGCCCGGCTTTTTTAACGTTCTTGCCTTTGTCATCGATCATGGCACGTACGCGGCCGAAGGTCGCGCCGGCAACCAATGTATCGCCCATGCGCAGAGTGCCGCGCTGAACCAGAACAGTTGCGACAGCGCCGCGGTTTTTATCCAGCTTCGCTTCGATTACGGTACCTTTGGCCTGCCTGTCAGGGTCGGCCTTAAGTTCCATAACATCCGCTGTCAGCAGAACCATTTCCAGCAGTTCGTCGATGCCTTGTCCGGTTTTGGCGGAAACAGGCACCATAACTGTAGTGCCGCCCCACTCTTCCGGAATCAGTTCATATTTCGAGAGTTCCTGCTTGACGCGGTCGAGGTTTGCGCCTTCTTTATCGATTTTATTGATCGCTACAATAATTTCGGTATCCGCGGCCCGGGCGTGATTGATGGCTTCAACAGTCTGCGGCATTACACCGTCGTCTGCAGCAACAACCAGGATGGCGATGTCGGTTACCTGGGCGCCGCGGGCACGCATGGTGGTGAACGCCTCATGGCCAGGGGTATCCAGGAAGGTGATTTCGCGGTCTTTTGCGCAAACAGTGTATGCGCCGATGTGCTGGGTAATGCCGCCGGCCTCGCCGGAAACAACATTAGCAGAGCGGAAACGGTCAAGTATGGAAGTTTTGCCGTGGTCGACGTGGCCCATAACAACCACTACCGGCGGACGCGGCTTGAGCTTGCTGACATCGTCTTCAGAATCGTCGAAGAGTTTTTCTTCAGCGGTTACAGTTACCAGTTTCTCAGCGGTAATGCCGTATTCTTCAGCAATTAAAGCAGCAGTATCAAAATCAATTTCCTGATTGACTGTAGCCATAACGCCCAGTTTGATCAAGCGCTTGATTACATCAGCCGAGGTTTTTTTGATAGCTTCGGCAAATTCTTTAACGGTAAGGCTTTCCGGCAGCTTGACGTTGGTCAGAACCGCACGCACCACAGGAGCTGAACGCTGTTGCTGTGCGCCTCTGCGGCCGCCGCGGCGTCCTCTGCCCCGTCCACCCGCCGGGTTATATAGCGTATCGAGCAGAGTTTCGTCTTTAAGCGCCTTGGAAACGCCTTCGCCGGAAATAACTGCTGCTTGTTCTTTCAGTTTATGATGCTTGTCACGCGGGTTTTCCATGCCGGGTTTCGGCTGTTCCCGCCGCGGTTGACGTTTATCGTCAGTTCTCTTGCGATCAACACCGCCGCGGTTGGCAAAACCGGGGCGCTGGAGTTCAGAAACAGCTTCGCTTAGCGGATCGGCCGGACGTGCCGGGCGCTGGCCGCCTTGCGGCCTGCCGCTGTTGTATGCCGGACGGTCGCCTTGCGGGCGGGGTGTACCACTGTAGGGACGGCTGCCCTGCTGGCGCGGTGCGCCGGAATAAGGACGATCACCTTGCGGACGGTCACCCTGGGGGCGATCGCTCTGAGGGCGGTCACCATACGGACGCTGGCCTTGTTGCGGGCGGTCGCCATAGGGACGCTGGCCCTGTTGCGGGCGGTCGCCATAAGGACGCTGGCCCTGGCCCTGCGGACGGTCGCCTTGCGGGCGGTCACCAAAAGAACGCTGGCCTTGCGGACGGTCGCCATATGGGCGCTGTCCCTGCTGCGTACGGCCTTGCTGTGGGCGCTGGCCTTGTGCTGATTGCGGGCGGTCACCCTGCGTGGAGGCAGGTTGTCTGGCGGCTGGTGCGTCGGCAGACCTGGCAGCCGGGGCTTGTGCCTGGGCGGCTGGTGCCTGGGACTGAGCAGCCGGTGCCTGGGTTGCGGGTGCCTGGGCAGCCGGCGGCTGAGCTGCGGGTGCCTGGGCCGCTGCCGGTTCAGTCTTCGCTGCCGGAGCTTTTGCCGCCGGCACGGATTCTGTGGCGGCAGCAACGGCGGGTACTGTTGCAGGTGCGGATATATCAGCCGGTTTTTCAGCTGCCGGCTTGTCAGTTTTAGCTGGAGCAGCAGGTACCGGAGCTGCTGCCGGGGTTTCTGGTGTCGCTGTCTTTTCAGCGGCAGCCGGTGCTTTGGCGGCAGCGGCTGCAGTCTCAGCTGCGGCAGGCGCTTCTCCTGCGCTCGCTTTTTCAGCCTGCGAGGCTTCTTCATCAGCCGCTTTCTTAGGCCGACGGGCCCTGACCACAACGCTTGTTATTTTTTTGCCGGAAACGCCCTGCATTGTGACTGTTGGTCCCTCTGCTTCATCGGCTGGCGGCGCGATAATTTTTTCGGTTTCCGGCTTTTCAGCTTTTTCCGATTTCGTTTTCTTGGCGCTGCTTTGTTCCTTTTCCAGCTTTTCCTCTTCCGGCTTGGGCTCAGGCTTGTTTGCCGCGGCGTGACTTAAGCCGTCGCCTCTGACAAAACCTGCTCGCAGACCAGATCCGGAATCGTCTCTTTTTCTCATCCTATGCATATTCCTCCAAATTTTTCGCCTCCGGGATTGCCGGCGCTTTGCCCGAAGGCTGTTCCAGTTTAGTTATCTGCTGCGGCCAATCCACTGAGGATGTTGGCGAACCCTTCGTCAACTACTCCAATGACAACGCGGGTCTCGCGCCCTGTCCAGTGACCGAGTGTCTGCCGATCGCCTGCTGTGATCAGCGGCACCTCGTAGTGGACACTCAGACGGCCGATTTTATCTTTCGTGTTTGGCCCCGCATCATCCGCCAGGATTACGAGAACCACTTTGCCGGCGCGTACACCGCGTTCAACGGCGTCAGATCCAAAGACCAGGCGGCGGGCCCGGCAGGCCATTCCCAGCATACGCCAGAATTTTTCTGTCATTTATGCCTCCGGCTCTTCTGGAGGCAAAGCTTCCAGTTCTTCAGTCAAGGCGGTAACTACAGCCTCATCGACCCTTGCCTTGAAATTCTTGTCGAAGCGGTGCTGCCTGATCGCCTGCTGCAAGCAAGTCCTGTTGCGGCAAACATACGCGCCGCGGCCGGGTTTCCTGCCGGTTGGATCCAGACAAATTTCGCCCTCGGCGTTTTGTACAAGCCGGATCAAAGACCTCTTGGGATGCATGACCCGACAGCTGACACACATCCGTTGCGGCTGTTTTTTCATGCTTCCTCCCTGTGCTTAAGCTTCTGAATCAGCAGGCAGCGCTTCTTCTGCTTCAGCGGTTTGCTCCGCCGCCTGGGAAAAGCGCTGCATCAGCTCGGCTTCAATCATGGCCCGGTACTGTGATTCGCTCTTGATATCGATTTTCCAACCGGTCAGGCGGGCAGCCAGGCGAGCGTTCTGGCCTTCACGGCCAATCGCCAGCGAAAGCTGCTGGTCGGGCACAACCACAACGGCTACCTTTTCGTCAGGATAAATATCAACCTTGACTACCTTGGCCGGGTTAAGGCTGTTGCTGATAAAAGTAATGTCGTCTGAATCCCATTCGATGATATCGATCTTTTCGCCCATCAGCTCGTCCATGATCGCCTGTACGCGCAGGCCGCGCTGCCCGACGCAGGCACCGACACTGTCGACGTTTTCGTCACGTGAGGTAACAGCCATCTTTGTGCGGGAACCGGCTTCACGGGCAATCGAGACAATCTCGACAATCCCGTTGGCGATTTCAGGCACTTCCTGTTCAAAGAGCTTGCGCACCAGGTTGGGGTGGCTGCGGGAAACATAAACAATCGGGCGGCCCTTTTTTTCGTCGACCTTGAGGATATAGAAACGCATACGCTGGTTGAAATTATAACCATCGATGCGAACTTGTTCGTTAAAAGGCAGAACAGCTTCAGCCCGGCCGATATCGACAATAACTTCACGGCGATCTTTACGCTGAACAACACCGGCCGCAATTTCGCCAATGCGGCTGGAGAATTCGTTTTGAATCCGTTCCCGCTCAGCACTGCAAAGCTTCTGATTAATCACGTTTTTCGCAGTCTGGGCAGCAAGGCGGCCAAAATCCTGCGGGTTCAATTCATAATCAAGCATATCGCCAAGCTGAAACTCGTCAGAAAGCGCCTTCGCTTCAGCCAGACTCATTTCGGAGTTGGGATCCTCGACTTCCTCAACGACTGTTTTCGTCATATACACACGCATCTCACCGGTTTCACGGTCGAGCTCCGCACGGATATTATCTGTTGTTTTAGCGTCAAATTCACGCTTATAAGCTGAGACCAGCGATTCTTCAATTGCCTCGTACAATATTTCGGCATCAAGCCCGCGCTCTTTCTCCAGCAAGCGGATCGCTTCGATCAGTTCTTTATTCATTACGGTAGGGTCTCCTTCCTGTCATTAGCCAGTAAAATTTTGGTTGATATCTGTCAGTTGAAGCGAACAGCGCGTTTAACCTTGGCAGCTTCGCTGCGTTGAAACTTCTGTACAGTGTCGTCATCAGCACGAATTACTATGAGATCTCCCTCCAGCGGCTGCAGCCAGCCCAAAAATTTCTTTTGGCCGTCACGTGCCTTGTAGAGGCTGACTTCGACCCAGCTGTCAACGTAACGGTTGAAATCGCGGTCTTCTGTCAGTGCCCGGTCGAGCCCGGGTGATGAAACCTCGAGGTAATCATGAGTAGTGATTTTGAGGTCGTTTTCAATTATCGGATCAACAAGCTCGCTGACTTTAGCACACTCGTCGATGGTGACTCCGCCCCGCCGGTCAACGTAGATCCGCAAAAAACGGGCTGAATTTTCGGTTTTAAGCTCAACGTCAATCAGTTCGAGACCGAGCTCTTGCACAAGCGGTTCAAGGGTATCATAAACCAGTTGTGCTGTCGGGTGGCGTTTGGCCATCTTCCCTCCCCGGAACCTTGTTCCGCTTGTAACAGACAGTAAAGTGGCAGGAAGTAACAAAGAGTGGGCGCGCCCACTCTCCGTCACAACTACCTTCATACCGATACAGTATAGCATGCACGCAGTCGTAATGCAACCTGTAAAGTTGGTGTAAAAAAATCGTCAAACCCTTGTCTGAACGGCCTTTGCCAGCTTTATTCCGCTGTAAGTTTGTTTGTTGAGGCAAGCCTGAGATCTGAGGATGTTAAGTTGTGTCCAGAAGCAATTTGTGAAGTAGTTGGCCGATTCGTCTTGAAATCCGCTGATTTTCGTGATTATGCCTACAATCCAAGCAGGTTTTGGCCTGGTTCATAGAGATAATTGTTGTTTGTGACTTCAAATTCAAAATCCTGTAGGTTACAATGTAAGAAAGCCGAATATTCGGCAACAACAGCAAAGGGAGTGATGCCCATGATCAAGGTAATTGTTGGCAGAAAGGGCAGTGGCAAAACCGCTCGCCTGGTCGATGACCTCAACGCACACGCAACCAGTGACAACGCTAACGTAGTCTGTATCGAACGGGGCAGGCGCCTCGACCGCCTGGTAAAGTACCAGATCCGTCTTCTGGACATTTCCGACTATCCTATTGTCGGCTTCCGTGAATTACTGGCCTTCATAGCCGGTATCAGCGCCAAGGATTATGACCTGACGCACATCTATATCGATAGTATTTTCAAAATCGCCAATGACACTTCCATGATTAACCTCGAAAAATTCCTGGAAGAGCTCGAGACCTTTTCGGATAACAATAATTTCAGTGTGATGATTATCCTGTCCGCAGAACCTGAGGCGCTGCCCGAATCAATCCGGCGCTACGTCTGACTGCTGCACCATTATACATCTGCGTACTAAACAGCCTGCCGACGGCAGGTAATAGATTAAGAACTGAAAAAAATCCGGAGGAACAGCTGTATGTGGAAAGAATTTAAAGAATTCGCACTCAAGGGCAATGTAATTGATCTGGCTGTCGCGGTCGTAATCGGCGCTGCTTTTGGCGCCATCGTCAATAGTCTGGTTAAGGATATCATTATGCCGATAATCGGTTATCTGACGGCCGGCGTTGATTTTGCGGCTTTGAAAGTTGTCTTGCGGCCTGCTGCCGTTGTGAACGGTGTCGAAGTTGCTGAAACTGCGATCACCTACGGCGTGCTGATTATGACCATAATTCAGTTCCTGATTATCGCATTCAGCATTTTCCTGATGGTTCGTTTAATCAATAAAGCCAGGGCCCGGATGGAAGCGAAAAATAAAGTTGAAGAAGTAGTTGAAGAGCCGGCCAAATCTGAAGAAACCGTGCTGCTGGCCGAGATCCGCGATCTGCTGAAAGAAAAGAACTGAAAATAAATTGGCAGGTCACGCACGCTATGTTTAGATATAACCGTAATCTGCCTTCCGGCTCATAATTGCAATAACTCAGGGCTGGCTCAAGAGCCGGCCCTTTTAATTTGCTTGAACTGCTGGCTAAACAGCTGTTAACTAACGTTTTGCGTCCTGTTTTCTGGTCGTTTTATAACGAGGCTGTCGACAGTGATTGTCGTTTGACTTTAATCGTGATAAGGTCAAAACAGTATCAGTATAAGGAGGCGTCTATGCTCCGTAGTTTATCTGTTCTCGTCGAAAACCGCGCTGGTGTGCTTACCCGGGTGACAAGTCTGTTTGCCCGCCGCGGCTACAATATTGAGAGCCTGGCTGTAGGTACAACCCAGGATCCGGCGATTTCCCGCATTACCATTACAATGGCTGGCGATGACGACCTCATGCGTCAGATCACCAGACAGCTGCACAAGCTGCCCGACGTCCTGATGGTGCGCGATTTGTCACCTGAAGAACATTTTTCCCGTGAACTGGTGTTTTTCAAGGTTGTTGCAGACGAAGAAGCCCGTACCGGCATTCTGCAAATCGTCAATATTTTCCGCGGGCACGTTATTGATGTCTCACCCGGCACAATGACAATTGAACTTAGCGGTAAGGAAGACAAAATCAATGCTCTGATGGAGCTGCTTAAGCCATATGGCATACTGGAACTGGTACGTACGGGCCCAATCGCAATCGAACGCGGCGACCGTGTCCTGAATGTCAATATTCCGGAACAAATAAAGTAATAATCAGCTAAAGACAAAAATTTTTTATGGACAGCCGGCCGGCCGGCGGTACAGGAGGATCTCAATGAAAAAAGTCTACAAGGAAAATGAATGCCGTACACACGCTCTGGATGGAAAAACAATCGCGATTATCGGCTATGGCAGCCAGGGTCATGCCCATGCGCTGAACCTGCATGAAAGCGGCTTCAACGTCATTGTCGGCTTATATGAAGGCAGCAAATCCTGGGCCCGCGCTGAAAAAGCCGGTCTTAAGGTTATGACCGCGGCCGACGCCACCAAGCAAGCGGACGTGATCATGATCCTGATCAACGACGAAAAGCAGCAACAGCTGTTTGAAGAGTCAATCCGCCCTAATCTGACAGCCGGCAAAGCAATTGCTTTTGCTCATGGCTTTAACATTCATTTCGGCAGCATCGTGCCTCCCAGTGATGTTGACGTCTTCCTGATCGCGCCTAAAGGCCCCGGTCACACTGTGCGCAGCCAGTACGTTGCCGGCCGCGGTGTACCCGCTCTCTTTGCCGTTGGCCAGGACTACACCGGCAATGCCCAGAATATCGCCTTTGACTATGCCTACGGTATCGGCGCCGCCCGCGCCGGCGTACTTGGCACCACCTTCCGTGAAGAAACCGAAACAGACCTGTTTGGTGAGCAGGTTGTGCTTTGCGGCGGCGTTACTGAACTGATGAAAGTTGGTTTTGAAGTTCTGGTTGAGGCTGGGTATGACCCTGAAAACGCCTATTACGAGTGCGTCCACGAAATGAAACTGATTATCGACATGGTTGCCCAGGGCGGCCTTTCTACAATGCGCTACTCCATTAGTGACACAGCCGAATACGGTGATTATATGGTTGGCCGCAGGATTATCACTGACGAAACAAAGAAGGAAATGAAGAAAGTACTGCAGGAAATCCAGGAAGGCACTTTCGCCCGCAACTGGATTCTGGAGAATAAAGTCGGCCGCCCGAATCTGCTGGCCCGCCGCCGCATCGAAGCCGGTCATCAGGTGGAAACAGTCGGCCGTGAGCTGCGCGCTCTGATGAGCTGGAACAAGGAAATTGAAGTAGAGTAAACTAACTGACTGGGCAATAAAATAATATCAGGTATGCTCCAGGGACTCCGCCAAACGCGGAGTCCTTGTTTTGTGTTCCAGGGAACAATCGGAAACAATATGCATCAGTAAACTGATTTATAAAGGGTTCTGAAAAGAGTTCTGAATCAGCGCTTCGTTTTTGTTCAGTTGTTCTTGATTCTGGAAAGCCCAAAAGTCAGCGCGAAAATTACCGCGCTGACCAGCACGATGGTGGCGCCGGCAGCTGTGTCAAAATAAAACGAGAGCAGCAGACCGGAGATACAGCTGATAAAAGAAAAAATCAGCGACAATGCATGATACTGGCGCATCGAACGCGCCACGTTCCGGGCAGCAGAGGCCGGCAGGATCAGGAGCGAGTTGATCAGCAGAATACCGACCCATTTGATCGCGACTGTAACCAGAACCGCGATTACCACCAGATACAGGTTTTCCAGTACCCGGGCCGGAATGCCCTTGCTGATTGCCAGCGAACGGTTGACACTGACCACCAGCAGGCGGTTATAAAACAGCAGGTAAAAAACGCTGATCAGCACCAGGGTCGCGGCTATCAGAATAATATCTGAAGATTGAATAGCCAGAATGTCGCCGACCAGATAACGGTTGTATTTCGCGAACCCGCCCTCGCGTGAAAGCAGCGCGATGCCCAGTGCCACCGCGGACGAAGAGAAAACACCGATGATAGTGTCAGTTGAGGATCTGGCCCGGTTCTTTACAGCTGAAATGCCGAGTCCAAAGATAACAGCGAACATCAGCATGGAAATTATCGGATCCTGCAGACCAAGAATCGTACCAATCGCGATGCCTGTCAACGCAGAATGGCCAAGCGCATCGGAATAGAACGACAGCCGGTTATCGACAACGAGTGTGCCGGCCAGGCCGAAAATCGGAGCGATTAACAGCACCGCCAACAGGGCGTTGCGCATAAAGTTATACTGCCAGAAATCCAGCAGCGGTATGCTAGCCAGCGCTGCCGGCGACATACTCAAAAACGCTTTCAACGGCAAGCTTAGCAGCAGGTTTAACCGCATGCTCACAAAGCTCAGAAGGATCCCGATCTGTTCCATCTCAGGCTTCCTCCTTGATAGAGGCAAACCATTGTGCTGTTTGCGGATCTGATTCCAGCCAGGAGATCGGGCCACCGGCCCGGATTGTGCGGTCAAGATAATAAGCATGCGTGGCATACTGTTTAACTACATTGAATTCGTGGGAAACAATCAATGTCAATAGATCATAACGTTCACGCAGCTGGGCCACTAACTTATAAAACAAGGCACGTCCGGTTTTATCGAGCGCAGCCACCGGCTCGTCGAGCAGCAAAATATCCGGAATCGGATCAAGCGCGAAGGCCAGTGAAACCCTCTGCAGTTCACCGCCGGACAAATCGCCCAGACGTTTATTCAGCAAATGCTCCGCTTCCACCTGAGCCAGAAGTTTACGAACGTGATTGCGGCGTGACTTGCTTAAGCCGAAAAAAACCGGTCTGCGGGAGCCGGAAGCAGCTAGAAAATCAGCCACGGTAAGCGGCGACTGGCGGTCAAACAGCAGTTGCTGCGGCATATAGCCAATCCGCGGTCGCTGAATAGTTTTGCCTTCAGTATCGCCGAAGCGGATCGTGCCGGTGGAAGGGATTTCGCCGATAATCGCTTTCAGCAAAGTGCTTTTACCGCCGCCGTTGGGGCCGACCAGGGCAACCAGATTGCCGCAGTGGATATGGAGCGAAACGTTTTCAATCAAATTCTGTTGGCTTCGGGTTACTGTTAATTTCTCCAGGGCCAGCAAATGGAACGGATGCTGCCAGGCAGGTGATGTTGAATGCGAATGGGCAGTTTTTTCCTGCTCTGAATTTTCTTCGGCGGCTGATCCAGCATTGTCTGACGAAGTAACCACATTGCCTGCCGGTTGCGGCACAGCATATTCATATTCGCATGCATGCCCCTGCTGCACCGGTGTTCCGGGTTGATCCGGTGTTCCCGGTTGATCCGGTAACGACATTTCTGGGATTTTTTCCGGTTTCTGTTTAGGTTCGTCAGCCGGCGCCATCACTTAAGCGCCTCCATTAAAACCAGACGGTTCTTTTCCATGGCTTCGAGGTAGCCATCCAGATTATTTAAGTCACCGCTCGCTACAGGGTCGAGTGTATAGAACCGAGCGCCCGCTTCGGCGGCAATCAGTTCCGCTGTTGCTTTCGGGTACTGTGGTTCTGCAAACACAGCGCTGACTTTCTGGGCTTTAATCAAGTCGATAGTCGCCGCCATTTCCGCCGCGCTAGGTTCGCTGTCCGGTTCGCGTTCAATAACGCCGGCAATTTCGAGGCTAAATTCGCTGGCAAAATAGGGAAAGGCTTCATGGACAGTGATAATTTTGCGTTGCGGCAGGGGGTCGATACTTGTGTGCATTTTCTGGCGCAGTGTTTCGAGCCTGGCCAGATAGTCTTCGGCATTTTTGACGAAGCTTTCACGGTTTGCCGGGTCAAGCTCGATTATTTCCCTGGTAATATTTTCGACTTGCTGCATCATCAGGCTGATCGAAACCCAGACGTGCGGGTTTTCGTCGGTGAGGGCAATGCCTTCGGCAGCTTCAATTATCTGCAGGTTGGGCAGGTCGCGGGCGATTGTTTCGAGGTAGTCTTCCAGGCCGGCGCCGTTGATAATAAAGGCGTCTGCCAGTTCCAGGGTTTTCATGTTAGCGGTTGTCAGCTGATAATCGTGCAGACAGCCGGTAATGCTCTCGGTTAAATTACGCACGCTTACCCCGTTGACACCGCGGGCAACCTGGGCAGCCGCCAGATACAGCGGATAGACAGAGGTAACAATAACCAGTTCCTTTGTCGGTTCGCCGCTGCCGGATGTCTGACTTGGAGCGGTCGTATTGCTGCCGGTGGTTTTGCTTGTTTGATTTGTGGCACGGGTGGTGCCGTCATCGGGAATATTATCCGAGCTCTGATTGGTCGAGCAGCCAGCCGTTGAAAGCAGCGCGATTGCCAGAACCAGGAGCAGAGCCAGGAGCTTACGATAACCGGCAGGGCGTTTCTTCCCTGCCGGTCTGTTTGTATTTGTATTTTTACTTTTTTCTTGCATGTTTTATCCTTCTGATTGCAAATAAATCTTCCTGTAATAATGGCACTTGCTATCAGAAACGTCAAACCTTACTCCATGTCAGGCATGATGATCTCGTGCGGCAGCTTACCGGCAGGGATCATCGGGTAGACATTATCTCCGGGGTTCAGCATGACATGAACTACGTAGGGGCCTTCTTCTGCGAGTGCTTTGGCGATTTCAGCCTTTAGTGATTCAGGATCATCCGCCCTGCCGGCTGAAATATTATAAGCCTGGGCTATCAGGCAAAAGTCGGGATTATTGTCGAGGATGGAAGCTGCATAGTTGCGGCCGTAGAAGAGTTCCTGCCATTGCCGGACCATGCCGAGACAGGCGTTGTCCATAATGAATACCTTCACCGGCAAATTGAGGTCTTTAAGCAGTCCCAGTTCTTCGATGGTCATCTGGAAGCCGCCGTCACCGGTAAAGAGGATGGTGTTACGCTCGGGAGCGGCGTCTGAAGCGCCGATTGCGGCCGGCAAGCCAAAGCCCATGGTGCCGGCGCCGCCGGAAGTGATCCAGGAGCGGGGGCTTTCGATCGGAAAATGCTGGGCGGTGAACATTTGATGCTGACCAACGTCTGTAACAACAATCGGATCTGTCCCTTTTACCGCGTTAGCGACTTCATGCACCACGTACTGTGGTGTCAAAGGCGTTACCGGCTGGTACATCTGCTGTTTCAGCATTTCATACTGGCTTTTCTTATCAGCCAGCTGCTCTTTCCAGTCCTGCCAGTCTTTGGCAAAACCTTTAGCCGCAGGTGATTCCAGCATTTTCTTAAAGAAATCAGCAGCGTCATCCTCAATTTCGATATCCGGGCGGACATTTTTACCAATTTCAGCGATATCAATATCTACATGGATAAGTTTCTTGTCCTGCAACTGGTTATAGCGGGCGGGATCGCCGATAACCCGATCGGAGAAGCGGGCGCCGACAGCCAGCAGCAAGTCGCTGCGGCCCATTGCCAGATTTGCCTGCGGTGTGCCGTGCATGCCGACATTGCCAAGGTAACAGGGATTGTCTTCGCTGATCGCGCCTTTCCCCATCAGGGTATTGGCAACGGGGATTCCTGTATGGTTCACAAAGGCACGCAGTGTTTCTACCGCACCAGGTGAAATTATGCAGCCACCTCCTGCCAGCAGCAACGGGCGCTCGCTGGCTTGCAGGGCTGCGTAAACTTTCTCGGCCATTGATTCAGTGCGAATTTTTGACGGACGGTGGCGGACATAGGTGGAGCGGATCCGGTTGTTAGCCATCAGATCGTCGTAATCACCGATTTCCATTTGCTGAATATCCTTGGGGATATTAACCAGTACCGGGCCAGGACGGCCTGAGGTTGTGAGTTCCCAGGCTTCTTCCAGCATCGGCAGGAGCTCCAGCGGATTCATCACCAAGTAATTGTACTTGGTAATCGGCAGGGTAATGCCTGTAATGTCGGCTTCCTGAAAGGCATCGGTACCGGTGTCCTTACGGGCAACCGCACCGGTTATCGCCAACATGGGCACGGAATCCAGATGGGCATTGGCAATTCCTGTAACCAGATTAGTTGCGCCGGGGCCGGAGGTGGCAATTACCACCCCGGGTTTACCTGTGACGCGGGCGTAACCGTCGGCAGCATGTGCCGCGCCTTGCTCATGCCGGGCCAACGTGTGCGGAAAGCCCATGCGATAAATGGCGTCATAAAGGAACAGGACAAACCCGCCCGGATAACCGTAAGCGTTTGTCACATTTTTGCGTTTTAGAAATTCAACGATCAGTTCTGCACCGGTCATAGCAAGCCTCCTTAAGTTATTCTTGATCGAACGGGTTCATGCGGGCACCTTTGCAGCTGGGGGCAACCTGACGCTCGTAACGGGCCAAAACACCTTTTAGCTGGCGGTCAGGGCATTCAGCGGGCTCGCGCTTTTGCAGTACGGATGCTTCAACCAGTACGTCAACACGACGGCCGGGAATATCTACCCGGATCCTGTCTCCCTCCTGCACATAGGCCAGTGGGCCGCCTACAGCTGCCTCCGGAGCCATGTGGCCAATTGAAGAACCACGGCTGGCGCCGGAAAAACGGCCGTCAGTAAGCAGGGCGACGGAAGTATCAAGACCCATGCCGGCCAGGGCGCTGGTGGGGGTCAGCATTTCGCGCATGCCAGGACCGCCGCGCGGTCCTTCGAAGCGGATAACAACAACATCGCCCGCTTTGATCTGGCCGCTGAAAATGGCTTCGCTGGCTTCTTCTTCACTGTTGTAAACGCGGGCTGGCCCTTCATGAACCATCATCTCAGGTTCTACCGCGCCTTTCTTGACAACGCAGCCGTCAGGTGCCAGATTACCGTACATCACGGCCAGGCCGCCGTCGACAGCATAGGGATCTGTGTAAGGTTTCAAAATGGTGCCGTCCGCCGGTGCGATATTTACGAAGCGGTCGGAGAGGCGGCCGTCAACGGTTGCGACTTCACTGCTGATAAAACCACCGCGATCCAGTTCGGCCAGGACAGCGGATATGCCGCCGACTTCATTAAGATCGGTAAGGTAGATATTGCTGGCAGGGTTGAGCTTGCACAGCTGCGGGGTTTTGTCGCTGATTTCACTGATTTCAGTTAGATCCAGTTCGAACCCTGCTTCGCGGGCGATCGCCAGCAAATGCAGAATCGAGTTGGTTGAGCCGCCCAAAGCCATGTCCATCCGCAGAGCGTTGCGGATATTATCGGGGGTCATGATCTGAAGCGCGGTTTTGCCTTCTTCATAAAGCTTAAGTACCTGAACACCGGCCTTTTTGGCGAGACGTCTGCGGTCGGAATAAACCGCGGGAATGGTACCGTTGCCAGGCAAACCGAGGCCCATGGCTTCAGTCAGGCAGTTCATTGTATTGGCAGTGTACATACCGGAGCAGCTGCCGCAGGTCGGGCAGCAGGAAAGCTCGTACCGGCGCAGCTCTTCGTCGCTGATCGTGCCGGCGGAATGGGCACCTACAGCCTCGAAGATGTTGGACAAGCCAACCCGGCCGACGCCGCCGACTTTGCCGGGCAGCATCGGGCCGCCGCTGACAAATACTGTAGGCAGATCCATGCGTGCGGCTGCCATCAGCATGCCGGGCACGACTTTGTCACAGTTCGGGACAAAGACAACGCCATCGAAAGCGTGGGCCATCAGCATTATTTCGCAGCTGTCCGCGATGTAGTCACGACTGACCAGCGAGTAACGCATACCGTCGTGGTTCATGGCCAGACCGTCACAAACTGCGATGGCCGGGAATTCAAAGGGAACACCGCCGGCCATGCGGATACCGTCTTTTACGGCTTCGGTAATGCCGCGCAAGTGGGTGTGGCCGGGTACTATATCATTGTAGGAATTGACAACCGCAATAAACGGTTTGCCCATTTCTTCTTCTGTCAGACCAAGAGCATAAAGCAGCGACCTGTGGGCTGCACGGCTCGGCGATTTTTTGATGGCATCACTACGCATAATCAACCTCCTTGGGGTTCGAAAAATTGCTTACAGTTCGGAGATTACCTGTTCGCACATGGCGACTGTGCCCAGTACAAACTCGGGAGCGTCACTGGCCTGGGCAATATCAACAGTGCGATAGCCTTTCTCCAGTGTAAGGTTAACTGCCTGTTCTATAGCAGCGGCTTCAGCAGCCAAGCCCAGGGAAAGGCGCAGCATCAGGGCTGTAGAGAGGATTGTAGCCAGTGGGTTGGCAATATCTCTGCCGGCGATGTCGGGAGCTGAACCATGAACAGGCTCATAGAGCCCCGGTTTGCCAGGTTCGCCGAGCGAGGCAGAAGGCAGCATGCCGATTGAACCAGTGATCATTGCGGCTTCATCGGAAAGAATATCGCCGAACATGTTGTTGGTGAGCATGACGTCAAAAGCAGCAGGCTGACGGATCAGCTGCATGGAAGCGTTGTCAGCGTACATATGCTCAAGCTCCACATCCGGAAACTCTGCCGCCACTTTTTTAACGGTTTCGCGCCACAGGCGTGAACTCTCCAGCACGTTGGCTTTATCGACGCTGAGCAGGCGCTTTTGGCGGCCACGGGCTAAATCAAAGGCAGTACGGGCGATACGTTCAACTTCAAATACGCTGTAGACCTCAGTGTCAAAGGCTTCCGGACCGTTGGGGCCGTCACGGCGGCCTTTTTCGCCGAAGTACATGCCGCCGGTCAGCTCGCGCACAATCATGATGTCAATTCCGTTGCTGACAATGTCGGGATGCAGCGGGCTGGCGCCAGCCAAAGGCTTATAAAGCACGGCGGGGCGTAAATTGGCATAAAGTCCCAGCTCGCCGCGCAGACCAAGCAAAGCACGTTCCGGACGCTGGTCGCCTGGCAGATTGTCCCATTGCGGGCCGCCCACAGCGCCCAACAATACGGCGTCAACGTTCTGACAGGCTTTTACGGTTGCCGGGGGGAGCGGCTGCCCGGTCGCGTCGATCGCGATGCCTCCGGCCAACAGCTCATCGAACTGAAAGCTGTGGCCAAAGCGTGCCGCAATTTTTGCCAATACAGCCCGGGCGCTGTTTGTTACTTCAGGGCCGATCCCGTCGCCGGGAACAACTGCGATTCTAAAGGATGACATATGATACTCCTTGTATGGTCAGCTCTTTTGTTTGTTGGCTGTGTAGCCGGCGAGGCCGTCAGCGGCGATAATCTTGCGGATGAATTCCGGAAACGGCTGGGCTTTGAACTCTTGTCCGGTAGTCAGATCATGAATAACACCTGTATCGAAATCAACTTCGACAACATCGCCGTCGTTGATAGCTGCGGCTGCTTCAGCGCTTTCCATAATCGGCAGTCCCATATTGATAGAATTGCGATAGAAAATGCGGGCAAAGCTGGGGGCGATTACGCAGCTGATGCCGGCAGCCTTGATCGCGATGGGCGCATGTTCCCGAGAAGAACCGCAGCCGAAGTTGGGACCGGCGACAATGATGTCGCCCTTTTCGACCCGCTGCAGAAAGGTCTTGTCGAGATCTTCCATTGCATGGCAAGCAAGCTCGTCGGGGTCGGAGGTATTAAGGTAACGAGCCGGGATAATAACGTCGGTATCAACGTTGGCTCCATATTTGAATACTTTTCCTTTTGCTTTCATTACTGTCTCCTCTCAGGCCATCAAGCTCTCTGTCGCGGCAGGCGATTCTGCCGGCAACTGTTCGGGCGAAGCTACCTTGCCCATTACGGCTGACGCTACAGCCACAGGTACTCCGGCCAGATAAACTTCGGATTCCGGATGCCCCATGCGGCCGACAAAGTTGCGGTTAGTTGTAGATACGCAGCGCTCTCCGGCAGCCAGGATGCCCATATGGCCGCCCAGGCAAGGGCCGCAGGTGGGGGCACTGACAACCGCGCCGGCATCAAGGAAGATTTCAAACAGGCCTTCGCGCAGTGCCTGCCGATAGACTCTTTGTGAACCGGGGATGATGATCAGGCGCAGCCCCTTGGCAACCTTATGGCCTTTGAGGTATTTCGCAGCAACGCGCATGTCCTCGATCCGGCCGTTGGTGCAGGAGCCGATCACTACCTGGTCGATGGGGATATCACCGATCTGAGCGAAAGTGCGGGCATTTTCAGGCAAATGCGGGAAAGCAACAGTAAGTTTTACCTGAGACAGGTCAATCTCGTAGGTTTTTTCGTACTGGGCGTCCGGATCGGCTGTGAGCGCCTGAATGCCTTCTGCTGCAACCCGTTCGGGTGCAAAAGCATTGAGGTAGGCAACCGTTTTTTCATCGACGGGGAAGATGCCGTTTTTGGCGCCGGCTTCAATCGCCATGTTGCAGATTGTCAGACGGTCGGACATTTCCAGGCTGGCGACGCCGGGCCCGGTGAATTCCATTGATTTGTAGAGAGCGCCGTCGACACCGATCATGCCAATGATATGCAGAATCAAATCTTTACCGCTGACCGGTGCTTCCAGAGCGTTAGTCAGATTAAAGCGCAGTGCACCCGGCACTTTGAACCAGGTTTCGCCAGTCACCATGGCAAATGCCAAATCAGTGCTGCCGACGCCGGTCGCGAAGGCTCCGAGAGCACCATAAGTGCAGGTGTGGGAGTCGGCGCCGATGATAACATCACCGGGCATTACCAGGCCGTTTTCCGGCAGAATGACATGTTCGATGCCCATGCCGGCTTCACCCTGCTCATAGCTGTGGGTGATGTCGAACTTTTTCGCGAACTGGCGCATCTGGCGGCAATGCTCCGCTGATTTGATGTCTTTATTAGGCGTGAAGTGGTCGGGTACGAATACAACCTTGTCTTTATCGAACACTTCAGTCGCACCGGATTTGTTAAAAACATTAAGCGCCGGCGGGGTGGTTACGTCATTGCCCAGCGCCAGGTTTAAACGGGCTTCAATCAGTTGGCCGGCTTCAACGCTGGCCAGGCCGGCGTGATCAGCCAGAATTTTTTGGGTTAGAGTCATTCCCATTTTGGGGTCCTCCTTATAAGTACAATAGTGGTAATTGATACAGTTTTTAAATGCTTACTGAGCAGTTGTTCCCATTTGCGCAGGATTAGTTGATTCAGTTTCACAGGGCAGCGGTTCCGGCCCTTCCCCATTGTCGCGGCCAAGCTGTTTTTGCAGCAGCTTGTATTCAAGCGAGTCAACCAGCGCAACCCAGGAAGCCTGAAGAATATCTGTAGATACGCCGACAGTGCGCCAGACGCGCCTGCCATCGGTCGATTCAATCAGGGTACGTACCATGGAGGCGGTTGCCTCAGCATTCAGAACGCGGACTTTAAAGTCTGTCAGCCGCACTTGAGCCAGCTCGGGATAAAAGACTTCCATCGCTTTCTTCAAAGCCAGGTCCATGGCGTTAACCGGGCCTTCGCCCTCCGCGGCTGTGACTTCTTCAACCCCGTCTACCAGAATTTTGATAAAAGTATAGGCGCTGTTGCTGCCGATCTGCGGCTGTTCGCTGGCAATGCGGATTTTCTCCAGGGAGAAGAAAGGTTTATAAATTCCCAGTTCCTTGCAAACAAGCAATTCCTGCGAAGCTTCCGCGCCTTCAAAGTGATAACCCTGATGCTCCATGGCCTTCAGCTTGTACAGAATCCGCTGGACCTCAGGTGCGTCGCGCGGAATATTCGGATCAATACTGTGAATCAGATCCATGGCGGCAGAACGGCCGGCAACCTCTGAAAGCAGGAAGCGGCGGGTATTGCCAACCAGCTGGGGATCTATGTGCTCAAAGGTCTGCGGATTCTTCTTGACTCCGTCCACATGCATGCCGCCTTTATGCGAGAAAGCTGAGGCTCCGACATAAGGTTCGCCTCCCGGCAGGATAATATTGGCGATCTCTGCCATGCGCCGGGCTGAATGTGTCAAATTGCCAAGAGCCTGTTCGCTGAGACAAGTCAACCCGTATTTAAGCTGCAGGTTGGGGATTATTGTAGAAAGATTGGCGTTGCCGCAGCGTTCACCTATACCATTGAATGTTCCCTGTACGTGGCAGGCTCCAGCGCGGACAGCCGCCAGTGAATTGGCCACCGCCAGGCCGGTATCATTATGGCAATGAATGCCAATGCGGATATTTGGCAGCATCTCTACCACCCGCCGGGTTTCTTCGGCCACGAACTCGGGCATGCTGGCGCCATTGGTGTCACAAAGCGCGATCACGCTGGCACCGCCCGCCGCCGCTGCTTGCAGGCACTGATGCGCATAGTCACTGTTGGCTACAACACCGTCAAAGTAGTGCTCGGCGTCAAAAATACATTCGCGGCCCTGTTCCACAATATAGCGGCAGGTTTCGCGGATCATGTCCAGATTTTCCTCGTTGGTACAGCGCAGGATTTCCCTTACTTGCATGTCCCAGGACTTGCCGAAAATAACCACTGTAGGAGTATTCGCCGACAACAGTTCCTGCAGCCCGGGATCCTCGGCTGCCGGAATGCCTTTACGCTTGGTGCTGCCAAATGCAGTGAGGCGGCTGGTGCACATGTCCGGCTGCACCTGGCCGTATTGCGCGAAAAACTCACGATCTTTGGGGTTCGAACCGGGGTTGCCGGCTTCAATATAGTGGATGCCAATAGCAACCAGTGTCTCCAATATCTGAAATTTGTCACTTACTGAGAATGAAATACCCTCAGCCTGAGCGCCGTCGCGCAAAGTTGTGTCCAGAATTTCTATGTGTCTTGCTTTTACTTCTGTAGTCAATGCCAGCTCTCCCCTTTCGTTTTATGTTGTCCAAAAACGCGGCCAAGCCGCTGAATAATGAAATCATAGCTGGCAGCTCGGAATTGCACAATAACAAAGAGGCGCTATTTTCTTCATCATTTCTGCCGCTTCCGTGAAAATAAGCTATTTTCAGCTGTTTTTTAGCTCGTACCAGAAGAACCAGCATTGTTTGCAACATTGTCTGCGCTGAACAACATTGTCTGCGCTGAATTCAATGAAGTTCTTGCTTATGTTATACTTTACGCTGATTCAAAATCAGGGAGCATTGTTTTGAGCCTTCTATCTGTTGAACAAGTGGAACATTCCTATTTCGGCCGCCAGGTGCTGGCCGGTATTTCGCTGCGCCTCGACCGTGGTGAACGGCTGGCGCTGATCGGCGAAAACGGCAGTGGCAAAACAACTTTAATGCGCCTGATTATGGGGTTGGAAAAACCTGACGCCGGCAGGATTGTGCTTGCCGGCCAGGCTGTACCCGCTTATCTTTCGCAGCAGCTCGACCTGACTGAATACGCTGGCGCAAGCTCTTTGCTTAATCCGCAGCTGGCGCGGCTCGAAGCCCGGATGCGGGACCTGGAACATGAAATCGCTGACGCGGCGGCCCGCACTCAAATAGCTGAACAGCAGGCATCAGCGGCAACAGAGTCCGCAGAGCCGGGGGTAAAAGAGACGGCGCTTGAATTAGCTGCAGCGGCTAAGGCTGAGGGGAAAAGACTGCTGGCAAGCTACGCGGATACTACTGCCGCTTTTGAAGCTCTGGGCGGCTACGACTTCGAGCACCGCATGAATGAAGCGCTGCGGGGCTTGGGATTGGCTGAAGATGTAATAACCCGACCTGTCGAATCGCTTTCTGGCGGGGAGAAAATGCGTGTCGCCCTGGCACGGATTTTGTTGAGTGATCCTGATTTACTCCTGCTGGATGAGCCGACAAACCACTTGGATCTGGATGCCATGGAGTGGCTGGAGCGTTATTTAGTCAGTTTCAAAGGTGCCGTGCTGCTGATTTCGCATGACCGCACATTTATTGACCACACCGCCACATCTGTGGCCGAGCTGGCGGCCGGACACCTGACAATACGCCCGGGCAATTACACCCAGTTCCGGGAAATCGAAGCCGCCGAGCAATACACACTTAGCCGGGAAATCAAGAAGAGGGAACGGGAGCTGGAGCATCAAAAAGATGTCACCCAAACGATGCTTTCGCACCGTAAAATGTCCTCTTACCATGCCCGGGAAAAAGTTGTCGCCAAGCTGACGGCTGAGCTTGGCCAGATCCGCGAGCGCAGTAGCCGCCCTGGGCAAAGGCTGAAGTTTTCCTTCCTGCCCGCGGCTGACGAGGGGGATCCCAAACGCATACTGCTCGAGGCAGAGAATTTAAGCCGCAGCTTTGGTGAACGGGTTTTATTCCGGAACGCCAGCTTCTACCTGCGCTGCGGCGAGCGTCTGTTTCTACTCGGTCCAAACGGCTGCGGCAAGTCGACCTTGCTCTCGGTTTTGCTGGGCAGGCTGACAGCGGACAGTGGCACGGTTAAACTTTCTTCCCGATCAGTGTTTGGCTTGATGAGCCAGGAATTCAATTTCCCGGACGAAAACGCTACAGTTATCTCAACTTTGACCAGCGGCTATGAACTGGCTGAAGGCCAGGCGCGTAATCTGCTGGCCCGCTACGGTTTCCGCGATATTGACGTTTTTAAATCGGTTGGTGTGCTCAGCGGTGGCGAGCGTGCCCGGCTTTATCTCTGCCACTTACTGCTCGACCGTCCGGATCTGTTGTTCCTTGACGAGCCAACCAACCATCTTGACATCCGGTCAAGGGAAATTCTGGAATCGGCTTTACAGGAATATACCGGCGCTCTGCTGGTTGTCAGCCACGACCGTTATTTAATTGAACGGCTCGCAACCCGTGTGCTCGGTTTTGTCAGCACCTCTGTGCTGCCGTTTAACAGCTATGCCGCCTACACCGAGGCAAGGGATAAAACTGCTGATGCTGCAATCTGCGAAGCTCCTGACGTTAAAACAAAAGGGAAACTTATGCCTCAGGAAACGGCTGCGAATTCCGCCGCCACTACTGAAGCTGATCCGGCGACTGCAGCTGATTCAATTACTGCCGCGGAAATCTCCCCGCCTCCTGCCGTTGTTGAAAACAGACAACCGCAGCAACGCGCAATGGGCGCCAGCAGAGCGAAGGAGCGCCGGGAAACAGCCCTGCGCAAGGAAAGATTGCGGGAGTTGGAAAATCAAATTGAAAATGACGAACAACTGAAAGCTGATCTGGAGTCGACGTTCAGCGGTAATACAGACCCGGAGCTCTACGACTCCTACGCTGCTTTACTCAGCGAACTGGAAGCAGCGTATGCCGAATATCTGAAACTCGCTGAGGAACTGGATTAGTTGTAGTTTATACTAAGCTCACTTCATCTATCAGGGCATCAGCATCCGGATCGCGTCTTCTACTACAGAAATCTCTACTGGCAGCTGGCCCACCTGTTCGCCGTCGAGGTCGAGCTTGACCGGCTCCGGTCCTGTACAGCTGACTTTTACCGACTTGGTTTGGAAGTAAGTAATACCTTCGCTCTTGACATGTTCACCATTGCCGAGTTTAACCACCAGCGGCAGGAGTTCGAGCAAATTTTGCTTATGGATAATAATTACGTCCAGCAGGCCGTCATCAAAACTGGCTTGCGGCGCCATGCACTGGAAGCCGCCAACACTTGAGGTGTTGGAAACCAGAAACATCAGGATCTCGCCTTGGAAGGAACACTCCTCCGACTCAAAAACCGCGTTGATTGAGCGTTCCAGCTGGTTGGGCAAATCAAGCGTGGCTGTAATGTAATACGCCAACTGGCCCAGAACTGTTTTGGATTCAAGCGTTGTCTTGTAGGCAATATCTGTCATCATACCTGCGGCCAGCACATTGAAGAAATATGTGTCGCCGGCTTTGCCAACATCGACAGGACGCACTTTGAACTGGCGGATCAACTTCTTAAAATCCTCCACTTCGCGCGATATCTGCAAAGAACGGGCAAAATCGTTGATTGTTCCCGCCGGGTAGATCGCCAGCGGGGTTTGATGGTGTCCGTCGACCAGGCCGTTGACAACTTCATGCATGGTGCCGTCGCCGCCAACCGCAAGTACCAGGTCAACCTGAAAAGGATTGAAATAGCGGGCGGCGCGATAAGCATCACCCTGGCCGCGCGTTTCAATCAGCTCAGCCTGACGGATCGTGCCGTCCTGCAACAAGCCCTGAATAATAAGTTCAATATTTTTTTGCGCGAACTGCCGTCCCGAAGACGGATTAAGAATAACTCTGACTCGCACCTTACCATTACCTCGCTGACTTATTGCCAGACTGGCAGGCAGTCTCCCTTCTGGTTAGTAAACCATTTGGAGTGATGCGTGCCGCTGCTTACAACATTAAATTATATCATATGTAAACAAACGCCACTATTAAGGGACTATTTCCAACAGGATAATTCCTTTATCTACCCGCCCGCGGTAGTTGATTCCCCCGTCGTACCAGTTTAGCGCGAGCGCATCTTCCAGCATTCCCTCAACAGTGCTGAAATCAGGCGGTTCACCGGTATACAGCAGTTCAAGCATTATCGGTTTTTTGACTGGCTGAGGCAGATCTTCTGCCAGTTTATCAAGGCGCTGCATCAATTCATTGTTATTGTTGACTACTAAATTATTCAAATGATAATAAGCTGCTGAATCCGCTGGAGCTGCCGGGTAATCGGCCGCGTTCCAAATGTGAGTCCGCCGCATTTGAGCATCAGAACGTAAGAAATGCACATGTTCAACCGGGGCATCAGGCCCGCCGTCAGGTGTGGGGTCGTCGTATGTCAGGTCAATATGATAGTAACTGTCACCGAGGCGAACCAGATTCCAGGCATGGTTAACACCTCCGGCAGTACCTGTTGGCATCAGCACTTCAAAGCCCAGCTGCTGAGCCACCAATTGAAAAGAGGCGGCATAGCCCTGGCAAAGTGCCAGACCGTCAAGCAAAGCACTGGCGGCGTGGCTGCGCTCACGATTCAGTTCGGGAATCGAGGCAGCTGTTTCATCGTAGCTGATCAGTCGCACCAGGGCATCATGAATCGCCAACAGCTGGAGTTCTGGTTTGTTGCTTTTTGCTTTGGCGGCTTTGGCGATTTCGGTTGCTTTAGAAAGCAGCTGACGCTGTCTTTGCGCGATTTCAGCGCTGGTTTCAGCGGCTGCTGAATCAATGAAACCGGGTTTGAGAGTTAATGCTTCAAGAGTAGATTCAGCTCCGTGTTGCAGTGTGTAGCTGGAATGCGCCTGGCCGCTGAGAAAATAAAACTCGGGATGGCTGAAATAAATTGTTTGATACAGATCAAAGATCCGTTCAATTGTGGCATCTGCCATCGATGCAGGAATCCGGACTTCGGCAAGCGCGGCATCGAGTTTAATTTCTTTGGCATAATCCTGCAGGCCGGCCAGGATAATAGCACTGATCCGGTCTTCAAACGCAGCTGTGTTAGAAGGCGCGAGTGCAGGCCTGGCTGTTGGCGCAGGTGCAGACGTTTTTGCTGTAGGTTTGTTTGTGGCTGTGATCTGCGCCGATTCCGCAGGTTCAGTTTCAGTCAGCCGAGGCAGCTCTGTTTCAGTCGTTTTGCTTGCATTTCGGGGTTCATTGATTACCCGCAGCAGGGAGCAGCCGCCAAGGATTGCCGCAAGCAGGACGCAAAGCAGGATAATCGTTACAGCACGGCGTTTACCGTCCCGTACAGGGGGAAAAGTGAATTTAGTTGAAATCATTGCAGTAAGTCGGCCTCGCCATAACGGGCTAGCAGTTTCTTAACGGCTGCACGGTCCGGCATTGCCGGGATGCCGCCGCGATGGCCGATACAGCAGCTGGCAACCGCGTTGCCAACACGAGCCAGTTCATAAGCTTTCATCAGGTCAATCGTTTCCGGGGTCAGGCTGCGTTCGAGCATGGCAGCCAGAAAACCGCCCCAAAAGGAATCGCCTGCGCCGGTTGTATCAACCACTTTACCGGGAAATTCCGGCACTTGAACTGTGCCTTCGCTGGTTGCGGCCATGGCACCACATTTGCCCAGGGTCACAACAACCACAGCCGGCCCCAGGTTCAACAACTGCTGCGCAGCAGCTGCCGGATCAGCAATACCGGTTAACAGCAAGCTTTCTTCAACTGAAACCTTTACTACATTCGCCAGTTTGATTCCGGCCAGCATCTGCTTTACAGCAGTGCCTTCTGACGGCCACAACAGCGGTCGGTAGTTGGGGTCGAAAGAGATAATCCGACCGGCTGAGCGGGCAATATCAACAGCCTTCAGAGTTGTACCGCGAGTCGGTTCGTTAGTCAGAGAAAGCGAGCCAAAATGCAGCACTTTTCCTGCCGCAGCAATATCGTGCCGCAACTCTGCTTCGGTAAGGCAAGTATCGGCACCGGGCTTGCGCGCAAAAGAAAACTCCCGCTCACCTTCAGCGCTGATTTCAACAAATGCCAGCGTTGTGAAGCTGTCGTTGCCCAAAACCATACCGTCCGTATTTATCCCAATATCAGCTAAGGTGGTTTGCAGAAAGCGGCCGGGGCCGTCATCCCCCACTTTGCCGATAAAAGCAGTACGCAAGCCCAGGCGGGCCAGCGCGGCAACCACATTCGCCGGAGCACCGCCGGCGTTCTGTTCAAACAAACGCATACCGCTTTTGGAGCGGCCGTGTTCGGTAAAATCTATTAAAGCTTCTCCGATCGCCACGACATCAAAACGCAACTGGGCAATCTGTGCCGTTGACACAGGATCGGGGGCCGTGTTGGCTTGTGAGCAGGAACTGAGTGTGTTATCAACCATACTAAACCTCTTTTACGTGTGGCTTTATCTTAACATAACACCAGATTATGCTCTAGCACCAAAAAGCAGGGCGCCGCTGTGTGCGACGCCCTGCCCGGCTGCGTTAAGCTGACCAAAGCTTACGCAGGAATCTAAAGAGGACTCAATTAGATATTGCCTTCCCATGTGCTGACATGTTTGGCTTTTTTCTCATGCTCGTCGAACCATTTGGTGGTGACGACTTTGCTTTCAGTGTAGAACTGAACGCCGTCTTTACCAAGAACGTGCTTGTCGCCAAAGAAGGATCTCTTGTGGCCGGCGAAGGGGAAAATTCCCATCGGCACCGGAATACCAACGTTGACACCGACCATGCCGCCATGGGTCTTCTCGGTGAACTCGCGGGCATAATAACCATTCTGAGTGTAGATGACTGAGCCATTGGCAAACTCATTGTTGTTCATAAGCTCGAGGCCTTCTTCAAAGGTTTTGACGCGCTTGATGCACAGGACCGGCCCAAAGATTTCCTGTTGGCCGATTGTCATTTCTTCAGTGACATTGTCGAAAATTGTCGGACCAAGATAGAAACCGTTTTCGAAGCCTTCGACGACATGGTTACGGCCGTCAAGGATCAGGTCGGCGCCTTCTTCAATGCCCTTTTCAATCCATTTAATGATTGACTGACGATGGGCTTCGGTTACGACAGGGCCAAGGTTGGATTCTTTGTCGTAAGCCGGGCCGACTTTCAGTTCCATTGCGTACTGCTTCAGCAGAGCAACCAGCTCGTCAGCGATTGATTCCTGAGCAACGACTACGGGCAGAGCCATGCAGCGTTCGCCGGCGCAGCCGAAAGCGGAGTTCATGATACCCTTGGCGCTTCTTTCCAGAGCGGCATCTTCGAGTACGAGAGCGTGGTTCTTAGCTTCGCAGAGAGCCTGAACGCGTTTGCCATGGGCAGCGGCTGTTGAGTAGACATGCAGGCCGACTGAGGTTGAGCCGACAAAGCTGATGCCATTGATTTCAGGGTGTTTGAGCAGGATTTCAGCTTCGTTGCGTGAGCAGGTGACGATATTGATAACGCCAGCCGGGAGGCCTGCTTCTTGCATCAGTTCTGCCAGGCGCAGGCTGGTCATCGGGGTCATGCTCGCGGCTTTAATAACCATGGTGTTACCGGTTGCGATGCAGAGGGGTGCCATCCAGCCAAAGGGGATCATGCCGGGGAAGTTGAAAGGAACGATACAGCCAAAAACGCCGACCGGCTCGCGATAGAGCACAGAGTCAAAGCCTTTGGATGTGTTCATCAGGGACTCACCCATCATGAGTGTAGGAGCGCCACAGGCCAGTTCAACAGGTTCTTTGACCTTCAGAATGTCGCCTTTGGCTTCGTCCCAGACTTTACCGTGTTCACGGGCTACCATGTCGGTCAGCTCGTCCAGGTTATCTTCCAGAAGAGTGCGGAATTTGTACAGTACCTGTACGCGTTTTGCTACCGGGATACTGGACCAGCCGGGAAATGCTTCGCGTGCGCACTTGATGGCGTATTCAACTTCATCTTTGGTGCAGCGGGGTGCTTGAGCCAGGACTTCACCGGTGCTGGGGTTGAAAACGTCCATATACTTATCTGTTTTCGATTCCAGCCATTCGCCTCCGGCGAAATACTTGAGTTTTTTAGGTGTGTTCATTGTGTTCCTCCCTTGATTTTACGCCGGTCTTGCCGACGATTGGTCATGATGTGATTTGGCTTTATTTACAATCGGCTGTGCCGTTTGTTTTTCTGTTGCATTTGAATCCGGGCTTATTGTTATGCTATGCGATCCTGGTAAATTTTTCTGCTATACGGTTCAGTTCTGTTGTTTGCGTTCAAGTGCACGGCGGGCTGCGGCTGCGATATTGCCGGCACGCAGGCCGAAGCGTTCCAGCAGGGCATCAATTGTGCCAACTTCGCCGAATTCGTCTTGCGAACCAATCCGCTCCAGCGGTACAGGGCAGTTACCTGTCAGAACTTCGGAAACAGCTGAACCCAGTCCATTAATAATACTGTGATTTTCGGCTGTAACCAAAGCGCCTGTGCGGTGGGCGGATTCAATAATCAATTCGCTGTCGATGGGTTTAAAAGTAAACATATCGATTACCCGGGCGCTGATTCCTTCTGCGGCCAGGATATCTGCCGCCTGCAGCGCTTCAGCCACGATTATACCGTTGGCAATCAGCGTGACATCTGTACCTTCGCGCAGCAAGGCGCCCTTGCCGATTCTGAATTCCTGGTTTTCCTGATAAATCCTGGGGCTGTTCTTGCGGGAAAAGCGCATGTAAACCAGGCCGTCGTGGTTGGCGATCTGCGGCAGAATCACACGCAGCATCGCGGCGTCGGTAGGTTCAATAACCACCGCGCCAGGAATATTGCGCATGATGCCTGCGTCTTCAAACGGCATGTGGGTACCGCCGTTGTGCGCGGCTGTGATACCGGGGTCAGCGCCGATTATTTTGACATTGAGGCCGGCATAGGCACAGGAGATAAACGCCTGGTCATAAACACGGCGGGTGGCAAAAGCAGCAAAGGTGTGAAAAAACGGAATGAGTCCGGTGGCGGCAAGACCGGCGGCAACACCAACTGCGTTGCCTTCGGCGATACCGACATTGATCGAGCGAAGAGGGTATTTGTTGGCGAACATTGCTGTACCGATGGTATTGCTGCAGTCAGCTTCCACGGTTACCACCTTGGCATTGACCTCGCCAAGCCGGGTAAGGGCCTCGGCATAGGATTCTTTCATGGTGATTGGATCAGCGCTGTGCTCAGAAGTCAGCTTTATCATCTCAGGTCACCTCCGGGATAAGTGCCAGCCGCCAAACGGGCTTCGATTTCCGCAACAGCTGCTGCGGCCATCTGACTATCAATATTCATGTAATGATTAAAAGAGGCGCGTTCAGCAAAATCAGCACCAAGACCTTTTATGGTGTCGCAAATAATCGCGGTTGGTTTGCCTTTACTGGCTTTAGCCCGGGTTAGAGCGGCGTAAAGCTTTTCTACATCATGGCCATCTGTGCGGAAAGCATCCCAGCCAAAGGCCTGGAACTTTTCGACAAAATCCAGCGGGTCATTGATATCACAGGTGTTGCCGTCAATTTGTTTTTTGTTGTCATCAACCAGCACAATGAAGTTATCTGCCTTTTGATGAGCTGCGCTTTGTACAGCTTCCCAAACCTGGCCTTCCTGTGATTCGCCATCGCCGATAATGCAGAATACTGTATTGTCTTTGCCCTGCATTTTCAGACCAAGCGCGATTCCAAGCGCGGCAGAAATGCCCTGACCGAGCGAACCTGCAGTCATGTCGACGCCAGGCGTTTTAAGGCGGTCAACATGGCTGGGCAGGCGCGTGCCAAGCTGGTTCAGGGTTTTCAGCATTTCCACAGGGTAATAGCCCCGGACTGCCAAGGCAGCATATAGAGCAGGGCCGCAATGGCCTTTGGAAAGCACGAACCAGTCGCGTTCTTCCCAGGCGGGATCGTTGGGATTGATTTTCATGAAACCGCCGTAGAGTACGGCCAGCATGTCGACAATAGACATCGAACCACCGATATGGCCAAAGCCAAAGTTGGCCAAAGCGTTGATCGTTTCGATGCGTATGTCGGCTGAGAAGCGGCGGAGCTTGTCGTAGTCGATTTTTTCGCTCATAAGCTTAACCTTTCCTTCCATACTTGCTGCTTGTTTTTTCCATATATTCTGATTGTTCAGTTGCCAAAGCGGCGACGCTGTCCCGGACAGAAAGCACAGGTGGGAACAGGATTTTGCGGTGTCGTGATTCGACACCTTTTAGAGCTTCCACCATCATTTCAGCTGCAGCCCGGCCCATCGGGTAGGGGTCGCGGCTGATTGTCGTCAGCTTAACATCGCCGCTGACGGCCGCGGTGGAATCATCGAAACAAATAACGCTGACATCGTCCGGCACACGCCGGCCGGCTGCCAGTAGTTTTTCACAAAAAGCGGCAGCCATCAGGTCGTTAGCAGAGAAAACCGCGGTGCAATCCGCCAGCTCGCTGAGGAAATACTCCGCAAATTCAGCGCCTGAATCACGCTTAAGATTACCGTAATAAATCATGTTTTCCTGGAGTTCAATGTGGTGGTCTTCCATGGCGTCAAGGAAACCGCGCTCGCGGTCCTGGCTGGCAGTTGAGTTGGCCGGGCCGGCAAGATGAGCTATGCGGCGGTGCCCGTGTTCAGCCAGATAGCTGCCGGCCATATAGCCGCCGCGATAATTATCGATGCATACTGCGTCGAGATCCATTGACCGGATATAGCGGTTTGCCAGTACTACCGGGCACTTGACTGTTTTCAAAAGACTTACCAGGCCGGAAGTTTCCGTAGCGGTAATCATAATAATTCCGTCACTTTTTTGTTCATTGGCGTAACGAACAAATTCTTCTTCTCTGGCCGGGTCGTAATCGCTGTTGTAGATGGCAAGCTTGATATCGTTTTCGTTAAGGCAGTCGTTTATGCCTTTAATTATTCCAAGGTAGAAAAGATTCATAATGTCGCCGACCACCAGTGTGATGACCGGGGCGGCTTTGCTTTCTTTACGTACGTGCGGAGCATATTTATAACCAAGTTCTTCGCTGGCAGCAATTATCTTTTCTCTGGTCTCAGCCTTTACTGTCGGACTGTTGGACAGGGCGCGCGAAATTGTGGCAATTGAAAAACCACAGTGTTCAGCGACATCTCTGATTGTAACTGACATAAAACAGCCTTTCTGTAAAGCGGACATTTCTTGTTTAGTACTTTGCCGGAACTGCACTGACCGTTTATCAGTGCAAATGAAACTTGTGTTCCTGCAACTCTGTGTAACATTTCAGCGAAATAAACTGGCAAACTAGCGAATTTGTAGTGTCAAAAGCATTTATTTCAACACTTTAGCCAAAACCAGCTCCTTAAGCATACCATTGAACTCACGTGTTGACAAGTATTTTTTACGAAACAAATTCATTTTTACAACAATTAATCTATTTGTTTCAGAAACAGACGATCGCAGTAAATGTCGATTTAAGGTCAATTTAAGGTTAAATCGGTTAAAAAAAGCCTGCCGGCGCTTTTTTCAAGCACTGGCAGGCTTCGTTTTAATCTGGATTTTTAATCAGCGGTTGACAATGTTGATCGGGTTGCCTTTGAGGAACTGTGCCAGGTTATCGACGGCAACATCCATCAGGCGCTGACGGCTTTCCTTGGGAGCCCAGGCAATGTGTGGTGTAATAATGCAGTTTTTGGCTGTTAGCAGCACATTGTCTGCCTTGATCGGTTCAACGGAAACAACGTCAGTTGCATACCAGCCGATTTTGCCGGTTTCCAGAGCAGCCTTGACATCCTCTTCCACTACCAGCGGGCCGCGTGAGGTATTGATAATAATCACGCCGTCTTTCATCCGGGCGATGCTTTCGCTGTTAACCATGCCGTTGGTAGAGGGGAACAGCGGTACGTGCAGGCTGATAACGTCGGATTTGGCGTATAGCTCATCCAAGGTTACGTATTCGCCGAGCTCACGGCCAGCTTCGTTGGGATATTCGTCGTAAGCGAGAACTTTCATGCCGAAAGCGCGGGCAATTTTGGCAGTTGCCTGGCCAATGCGGCCAAAGCCGATAATGCCCATTGTTTTGTCAGCAAGCTCAATCAGGGGGAAATCCCAGAAGCAGAAATCAGGATTATTAGTCCAGCGGCCTTTTTTGACTTCTTCAGAATGGTGGCCAACGTTGTGGCAGACTTCCAGCAGCAGCGCGAAAACAAACTGGGCAACAGCTGTAGTACCGTAGGTAGGAATGTTGGCTACGGGGATACCCTTTTTCTTGGCATATTCATAGTCGACGACATTGTAGCCGGTGGCGAGGACGCCGACAAAACGGATGTTCGGGCAGGCATCAAAGGTTTCCTTGGTTAATGGGGTTTTGTTAGTGTACACGATATCGGCATCACCGATACGCTCGACAATTTTGTCCGCTGGTGTACGGTCATATACTTTTAACTCACCCAGTGCTTCCAGACCTGACCAGGACAAGTCTCCGGGATTTTCTGTGTAACCATCAAGAACTACAATCTTCGTCATATCAAATCTCCTTATCATTTTTGCATTTTCGCAAAGCAATCATATTCAGGTGTACCGCAAACTTTTATCAGACGCAAGAGCAGATTCAACAAAATGTGAAGTCGAACAAACAAATTAGCGTAATCGTTTACGGTTTTAGTTAAATCGTAGGTTTTTTCTCAAGCAATGAAAGCATATTTACGCCCGTTGGAAAATGGTGTTACCGCTTAAGAAACAGCCAGCCGAAGCTCCGTTTTCGGGAGTCAGCGGCTGACTGTTCAAGCACTTCAATAAATTGACAGCAATAATAGATTTAGCAAAACAGCTGTTTGATTAAAGTTCGAGCTTAGCCCAGGCCGCGTTGAGGTAACGCTTGGCATTGGCAATAACCATCTCGGGATCTTCATCGCCCCAGGGTTTCACTTCAAAGCTGACGATCTTACGCGGGCCGCCTTCTTTGAGGTAACCAATTTCAAACAGAACCTTAAGGAAGTCGGTCAGTTCATCAACACCATTGGCGCTGTTGGGGAAACCGAAGCGCGGATGCTGGTCGCCAAAGGCGTCGTGTTCTTCACCGCAGACGGCGTTGCCGATGTGGACATGTTTGATGTATTTAGCAACCGGAACAAGGCTTTCACGGCTGGTTTCATGGAGAAGCGGCACATGGCTGAGGTCGACCATCAGACCAAAGTTATCAACCTGTTTGCAGACGTCTTCAGCATAACGGGCAGCCAGATCAGCAGGGCCGATCAGTGAAGATTTATCGACGTCAAAGTCAAAGACTTCAAGAACGACAGGCATATCACCCTTGGATTTGGCATAATTGCAAAGCTCAACAGTTGATTTAATCAGAGCGTTGTAGCTTTCTTCTTTGGTAGCTTCTTCCCATTTGCCGGAAAGGAAAGCAAAACCTGTGCAGCCCAGTTCATAGGCTTCATCAATGCCTTCTTTGAGATTGGCAAGGGCGATCTGGCGCTGTGATTCGTCCAGAGAGTTGATATTCTGTTTGGTACGGAGCAGACGGGGCTGGGCGCCATAGGCCATTGTGATGGCAGATTCGGTCACCATTTTGCGCACGGCGGCACGCACTTCAGGATCCTTCATCATGGTAACTTCGATTGCGTCAAAGTAATCGTCATTGCAGATGCGCTTTACGGTATTAACGATGTCCCCTTCACCGCTCATGGCGAAAGGATAGGCCATAAAGTGGATCAGGCCGACTTTCATGTACTTTTGCATAGGTTGGTTCATATTTGTTCCCCTTTCTTATTTCAGCTTGTGCTGGTATTGGTCTTGTAATTTTCAGCCGTTAGCACGGACAGCTAATTTGCAGCAATATCCGGCCGGTTGTTGTGTTCCGCAATTTGTGCCGGATCGCGCTCTTATTAGTTTATCATATTCCAGCGCCTTTTTTGGCGGTCGCCAGTTTGCCGAGGTAAGCTTTGATAATGCGTTCGTCATGCCGCAGTTCTTCAGCTCTGCCTTGCAGGATAATTTTCCCTTGCTCCAAAACGTAAGCTTCATGCGAAATTTCCAGTGCCAGCTTGGCATTCTGTTCCACGAGCAGAATCGTCGTGCCGCGCTTGTTAATTTCGACAATGCGGCGGAACAGATCTGCCACAATTACCGGCGCCAGCCCCATGGAAGGTTCGTCCAGCAGGAGCACCCGCGGCCGGGCCATTATCGCCCTGCCAATTGCGAGCATTTGCTGCTCGCCGCCGGAAAGGCTCCAGCCCAGCTGGTTGCGGCGTTCTTCCAAACGCGGAAAAAGCTCGAAAACAGACTGAAGATCTTCGTTGTACGGTTTTCGGCCAAAAAAGCCGTGCCAGGCAATAGTGCCGACTTCCAGGTTCTGTTCTACTGTCAGGCCGGGGAATATGTGACGGCCTTCTGGTACGTGCACTATGGCTTTGCGTGCTAATTGGATTGAGCTTTTATTGATCAGCTCTTCATCATCGTTAAAAACGATACTGCCGGTCCGCTCAATCATGCCGGAAATCGCCTTCAGCAGAGTGGTTTTGCCGGCACCGTTCGAACCGATTAAACAGGTGATATTTCCTGCTTTGATATCCAGGTCAATGCCTTTGAGGGCCTCGATCGGGCCGTAATAAGCATGCAGGTCCCTGATCTTAAGCATCTTCAAGACTCCTTCCCAGATAGGCCTCGATAACCTCATCGTTGCTGGAGACTTCAGTCGGTGTGCCTGAGGCGATTACTTTTCCGAAGTTGATAACAACGATCTGTTTGCAGATATTCATGATCATGTCCATAGAGTGCTCAATCAGCAAAACGCCGATTCCGCGTTTGGCAGCCAGGTTCAGAAGATCCATGGCGTGTTCGATTTCGACGTTATTGAGGCCGGCGGCCGGTTCGTCTACCAGCATTACCCGCGGGTTAGCCAGCATTGAGCGGACTATTTCCAGAGTTTTGCGCTGGCCATAAGGCAACGCGGTGATATCATCGTCCCAGTTAAAGCTGAAACGCGCGACTTCCATCAGTTCGTTCAGGTTGTCTTCAAAATCCGTATAAGGTTTTGAAAAATATGATTTGAGGTAGCCGGGCTGTTTGCCGAGGTCAGTGCCCAGCAAAAGGTTGTCACGGATGTTGGAGCGTTGCAGAAAGCGCGGTGTCTGGAAGGTACGGCCAATGCCATGGCGGGCCCTCTCATGTGAAGGCCAGCCGGAAATATCTTCCTCGTCCAGAAAAATACGCCCGGCATCAGGTGTGTAGATGCCGCTGATCAGATTCATGATGGTTGATTTACCGGCACCGTTGGGACCGATCAGCCCCTGTACTTCACCCGACATGACGGAAAAAGAGACATCATCGGCCGCGACGACACCGCCAAAGCGTTTGCTGACGCCATCAAGCCTTAGTATTGGATTCATTTCCCGTCACCTCCACTTTTTTGCGTAAACGGGCAGTGATTGATTTCACCATCCCGGCCAGCCCCATTGGCATAAAGATCATCAGCAGAATGACCCCGATGCCGTAAGCCAGCTTAAGATACTGCTGCACAGGACGCAGCCATTCCGGCAGCATCGTTACGAGCAGTGAGCCGACAAAGGTGCCGACTGTATTATTGACGCCGCCCAGCATTGCCATGATTACGTATGTAGTGGATACGTCAAACGTAAAGAGATCGGCAGCGATAAAGCGGTTGTGCATTGCTACCAGACCGCCTGCGAGACCGGCGAGAGTACCGGCCAGTGTAAAGGCGATGACCTTGGTTTGATAAACGTTGACACCGAGTGTCTGGGCAGCGATTTCGTTGTCGCGGATTGAAGCCAGCGAACGTCCGAGCTGGGTGCGGCGGACACGTTCAACCAGGATCATGCAGACGATGACAATGCCCATAATGATATAAAACCAGGTGGTATAATTGGCGGGTTTGAGGTCGCCAATGCCGATGAACGGAATGCCGGAGATACCGTCTGGCCCGCCTGAAAGCGGTTTGAAGTTCATATAGATAGCCCAGGTGACCTGCGCCAGCCCTATGGTGGCAAAGGTAAAATAGGTACCGTGCAGGCGGAACAGGATCAGACCCATTATGTAGGCCAGAATCGTGGCAACAACAACCGCAATTAACAAAGCAGGAATTGTTTCCATAATAAATCCGTTGCGGCCGTTAGTCAGGTTGGCTACCGTGTAGGCACCCACTCCCATAAATGAAACAGCGGCAAAGGAGAACTGGCCGCCCATGCCCAGCATAATGGAAATACCCAGTGTAGCAATGCTGTTAATGCAGGCTATGTTGAGCACCATCATGCTGTAATCGTTGGTAAAACGCGGCGCTATGATAATGAAGAGAGCCAGTCCGACAAAAACCAGAATGGTGCCAACGGGTGTACTCTTATAGTGTTTAATTCTATTTCCCATTTTTCTTCCTCCTCAGGCCTTATCAGCGATCTTATCGCCAAACAGTCCTTGCGGACGGACTAAAAGGACAATTATCAAAATCAGGAAGACGACTGCGTCTTTATAGGTAGTGGTGATCAGCGAGCTGTAAGATTCAACCAGACCGATCAGCAGCGAACCTATGATCGCGCCTTTGATGTTGCCGAAGCCGCCGATGACAACACCGGCAAAAGCACGTAGCTGCATGGAGCCAAGTGTGACGTTAACCATGAACATCGGCGCAATCATAAAACCGCCGATGGAGGCCAGGGTAACAACAATTATGTAGGTCGCGGCTGTAGTGAGAATAGTCGGAATACCCAGAAGCTCGGCTGCATACTTATCCTGCGCGGCTGCCTGCATCATTCTGCCGGCATAGAGCTTCTCAAACAGAGTAAACACCAGAAAAATAAGGATACCGCCAACCAGTATTGTCAGCAGATACTGGTACTGCAAACGGACACTGCCGACTTGCACAAAGCCGCGGATAATCGGCCGCGAAGTCAGTGGCTGGCTGCCCCAGATCAGTGTTGCCAGTTCGCGGATAACAATGGAAGCGCCCATGGTTGCGATTACCGTCGCCGTTGGATAGGTGGCATTACGCAGCGGCCAGTAAACAAGGAACATGAAGACAATGCCGACCAATGCGAAGCTGATTAGCGCCGCAGGCACCATAGCGTAAAAAGGCAGTTTTACCTGGTTGGTCAGCGCCCAGGTAATAAAGGCACCAATCATCAACAAGTCGCCTTGGGCAAAGTTCATAACACCGATGGCCCGAATCAGCAAAATAAGCCCCATGGCCATCAAGGCATAAATCATACCCATAGCTATACCATTAACTAATAGTTGGAAAAACAGGGTCATTTCGCACACCCCTCTTGATTTTCATCTACTGTTTACAGTACAGAGGGGCGATATATATCGCCCCTCTGTCTGCAACGGGAACCGTAATAATTATTGAACTTTGACGACTTCGACCATTGTCGCTTTGCCGTCTTTATTCAGCGTGAGGAACTGAGAAGTGCTGAAGCAGCGGTTCGGCTGTGCTTTGTATGTTGACATTGCGCCTTCTAAATTAGTAATTTTTCCCAAGTTTTCATTAATAGTCGCAGGTTCAACGGAGTTCCCCATTTTGATTGCTTCTGCTAATAGCTTGATTGAATCATAAGCTGTTACGGCAGGCATATCAGATTCCTGATTGTATTTTGCCTGATAGGCTTCAGCAAAAGCTTTACCGACAGGCGTTGTTACTTCTACTGTCCAGTCAGAAACGGCATACCAGCCGTCTGTGGCTGCACCGGAGGACTGACGGGCAACAGCAGAACCGAAGGATGAGGAACCGAGGCGCGGGAGATCCAGACCAGCGCTGTCTGCCTGGGCCATGATCAGAGCGGCCGGCACCTGATGGCTGATCGCGATCAGGCCGTCAACGTCGGAGTTCATGATCTGATTGATGATTGGGGTGAACTGTTTTTCATCAGCATTGTGACCATAGACGTTATTGGCAGCGACTTCGATACCCATGTTTTTCAGGGCAGCCAGTGTCTGATCCTTGAGGCCTGTGCCGAAGGAGTCAGTGATGTGCAGGATAGCAGGGTTTTTCATTTTCAGGGTCTGGGTGGCAGCGGTTGCCAGCAGCTGACCGGATTTATCGTCGGTCATGCGGGCCTGCCACATGTACATATTGTTTTCTTTGGGAATATTAGCAGATGAACCACCGGCCATAAATGGGATCTTTTTTTCTTTGACTGTCGGTGAAACACCAATGCAGTAAGCAGAATAGGTTGAACCGAACATAGCGCTGATATTCGAGTTGTTAAGCAGCTTGGTCATGGCGTTAACGGAAGCCTGCTGGTTGTCAACTTCGTCTTCCATAACCAGCTCGATCTGTTTACCGAGCAGACCGCCCTTGGCATTTATTTCTTCAGCGGCCAACTTGGCACCGTTAATGACATAGTCGCCGACCAGTTTGTTTGTGCCGGTCATCGGCGCAGTGACACCAATATAGATTTTGTCGAGTTTGTCATAAGGCCCGGTACCGGCAGTAGTTCCGCCAGTTGTGCCGGCAGTTGTGCCGGTTGTCGTGCCGGCTGTAGTGCCGGCTGTTGTACCGGAAGTTGTTCCGGCTGTTGTAGGAGCTGTGGTTGTTGCTGTTGTTGTACAGGCGCTCAGCACGAGTACGGCGATCAGGAGCAGTGACAGAATTACGCGTTTCTTCATTTTGATTGTTCCTCTCTGTTACTTTCCCTGGCAATTGCCAGTGGTTTTGGATAGCTAGTGGAGTTTCTTAATCAACTTGTTAACCCAACAGATGAAAGTAATATTACTTCTTCAATCGAGTTCTGATCGGCAAATTTACAACGATTCGAAATTTTTACAACTTCGATTATAACAAAATGACAAAGGCAAGACAATAAATGTTAGATGAACAGTGTATTAAGTCGAAGGACAGGCTGCAGGCAAAATCCGTCAATCAGGATGATTCCTGCTCTGCTGCTTGCGCTCCGTTGAACTGTTTTGAACCGTTTGGTTTGGCTGATATCTCTTGAATAAAAAGTGCCGCTTCCTTATACTTAAATTCGAATCAAAAGAATTTTTCGCTGTCTGCAGCTCTGCAGATATTCAATGAGAGGGGGACAGCGCTTAGCGCGTTCATGATGAAAGCATTGGTTAAATTCGAAGCCGGACCCGGTAACCTTGAAATTCGAGACATTCCGGAGCCCACGGCAGGTCCCGGCCAGGTCAAAATTGAAGTAAAGGAAGCGGGGATCTGCGGTTCTGATCTTCATATTTACCACAGTGATATTGCCATACCAGTTAAACCACCTGTTGTTATCGGGCATGAATTTTCCGGTGTAATAGCGGAAGTCGGCGAAGGCGTAACAGGCTGGCAGGTCGGCGACCGAGTAGTCTCCGAAACTGCTTATCACTACTGCGGCATTTGTGATTACTGCCGCGAAGGCTTCTACAACCTTTGTGTTGAGCGGCGTACTCTCGGCTATTGGTTCAACGGTGTATTCGCAAAATATACCGTGGTGCCGGCAGCGCGACTGCATCGCATTCCGGAGAACGTCAGCTTTACTGCCGCGGCCATGACAGAGCCTCTCGCCTGTGTAGCGCACGCGATTTACGATCTCACAGTGATCAAACCCAACGACCTGGTGCTGGTTTCAGGACCGGGTGCCATCGGCCTGATGGCTCTGCAGATTGCCAAGGCGTTCGGCGCTGAGGTAATTGTCAGCGGTACAAACGTTGATGCAGAACGGCTGGAACTGGCAAAAAAGCTCGGCGCTGATCATGTAATCAATGTACAACAGGAAAACATGGCGGAGAAGATCAACGCCCTGACCAACAATTATGGCGTCAATGTTGTGCTGGAATGCTCAGGCAACGGCTTTGCAGTTGACAGCGCTCTGAACGCAATTAAAAAGCGCGGCTATTTCACGCAGATCGGGCTTCCCGGCAAAAAGATAGAATTCGATATTGAAAAAGTCTGCTATAAAGAGCTGCATTTCTCCGGTTCGCTTGGTTCTCGCAACCACAGCTGGCGGATGGCACTCGGACTGCTGGGCAGCAACAAAGTGCATCTGGAGCCGCTCGCCACCGTCAAACTGCCCATCACCGAATGGAAGAATGCGTTTGACATGTTCGAGAAAAAAGAAGGTTTCAAATTGTTCCTGTTGCCGGTTAACGACTGAAAATTACTGGCATAACAATAATCAATAACAGGTCAATTAATAAATGGAGGTAGTACATGGGCATTACAAGTGAAAGAAAAAAGGAGCTGTCTGAGCTGGCTAACCAGATGCGGATCGATGTGCTGACAACGCTGCACGACGCGCAAACCGGCCATCCCGGCGGTTCTCTCTCAGTCTGCGAAATTCTGATCGCTCTCTTTTTTGAAAAAGCAAACGTTGACCCCAAGAATCCCCAGTGGCCGGAACGCGACCGTGTGGTTCTAACCAAGGGGCATGCCGCACCGATGCTGTATCGGGTTCTGGCAGAAAAAGGCTTCTTCCCTGTTGAAGAAATGAAGACACTGCGCAAGCTCAATACACGTCTGCAGGGACATCCTTCCGCTAAAGACACACCAGGAGTTGAGCTTTCCACCGGGCCGCTCGGTATCGGTCTCTCCGCCTGCCTGGGAATGGCAACAGGACTGAAGCTTTCGAAAATCGACAGTACTGTGTTCGCGGTGATGGGCGACGGTGAGCTTAACGAAGGCACCAACTGGGAAGCCTTTATGTCAGCTCCCAAGTTTAAAGCCGATAACCTGATCGCGATTGTGGACTACAACCAGGTTCAGCTGGACGGCACAACCGACGATATTATGCCGTTGGGTGACCTGGCAGCGAAATTCCGCGCGTTTAACTGGGAAGTCTCTGAGTGCGATGGCCACGATATCGCGTCGATCTGCGATGCAGTTGACAATGCCCGCACCAAGAACGGAGTACCCAAGATCATCATCGCCCACACAGTAAAGGGCAAGGGTGTTTCGTTCATGGAAGGCGACAATAGCTGGCACGGCAAGCCAATCGGCGACGAAGAATTTGCCAAAGCCATGCAGGAACTGGGAGGTAATGCCTAATGCCGCGCTCAATTAGAGATGTATATGGTGATATGCTGGTCAAATATGGCCGGGACAACGAAAATATTGTAGTGCTCGATGCTGACGTTTCGGGCTCAACCAAATCTGCCGGCTTCGGTAAAGCCTATCCGGAGCGCTTCTTCAATGTCGGTATTGCCGAGGCGAATATGGTGGCAATGGCCGCCGGCCTTTCAACCACAGGTAAAATCCCCTTCGCCAACACCTTCGCAGTGTTTATGACTTCTATCGGCCTCATCGGCGCACGCGCCTTTGGCTCTTATTCCAAGCTGAATATTAAACTGATGGGTGCATACGGCGGTATGTCCGACGCTTTGGACGGCCCTACCCACCATGCGATTGAGGACCTGGCGATCATGCGTTCCCTGCCAAATTTCGAAGTTCTGGTAGCAACTGACGAAGTTCAGACCGAATGGCTGATCCAGCATGCAATAGAGCACAAAGGGCCGATGTACATCCGCCTCAGCCGTGACGCTGCGCCTGATGTCTACAAACCTGGCGCCAAATTTGAAGCCGGCAAGGGCAACGTTGTCCGCGACGGTGATGATGTAACGATCTTTGCCTGCGGCATCATGGTCGGCAACGCTATGGCAGCTGCGGCAAACCTGGCCAAAAAAGGCATAGAGTGCCGCGTGGTTGATCTTTTCAGCATTAAACCGATTGATGCCGACCTGATCGTTGAATCAGCCAAGAAAACCGGCGCCGTGGTGACAGCTGAAGAGCATAACATTATCGGTGGTCTGGGCAGCGCTGTTTCCGAGGTTCTTGTCTCGCGCATGAGCTGTGTACCGGTCGAATTTATCGGCCTCGACGACACCCATGCTGAGTGCGGACCGTATCCGGAGCTGCTCTGCAAGTACGGACTCGATTCTGACAGCATTGAACTTGGTGTTGAAAGAGTTTTGGCCCGTAAATAAATAAATACTCATTCTAACCAAATCAGGGCTGGCGCAAGCCGGCCCTGATTTTCACCTCATCAGGGGAAAGGAAATCACATGTTAAAAGGAAATTTAACCGCGCCATTTACTATTGAGTATCAGGAGAGCGCAATCCCGGAAATCAAGGATAATGAAGTTTTGCTGAAAGTCCTGTTTGTAGGCATTTGCGGCTCCGATATCCAAATGTACCATGGCAAACATAAATATATGACTTTTCCGGTTGTGATCGGCCACGAGCTTTCAGCTGAAGTGGTTAAAACCGGTAAAGACGTTACCGGGTTTAGCGAAAGCGATCTGGTTACTGTTGAACCGCAGGTTTACTGTGGCGAATGCTACCCTTGCCGCAGCGGCCGTTTCAATGTCTGTGAAAAGTTGAAAGTACTCGGTGTGCACGCTGACGGCTTCCTGGCTCAGTATGCGGCTGTAGATGCTAAATATCTGCATCATTGCGACAAAAGCATGGACCCGAAGGAATGCGCCCTGGTTGAGCCTCTGGCAGTAGGCGTTGGTTCCGTCAAACGGGCCGGCAACTATAAGGGCGCAAAAATTCTGGTCGTCGGCGCAGGCACGATCGGCAACATGGCGGCTCAGGCTGCCAAAGCACTCGGTGCCGACAAGGTCATGGTTTCCGACATTAACCCGTTGAAGCTGGATCTTGCTTTGAAATGCGGCGTTGACTATGCCGTTAACGTTGCAGAAAAAGACCTCAAAGAAGCGATCCTGGAAAACTTCGGCCCGGATAAAGCTGATATTATCATCGACGCAGCTGCGACCAGATCTGGATTCAAGAGCATTCTCGATGTAGCACGCCCGAACTCCACAATCGTGATTACCGGCAATTATAAAGAACCGATCGAAGTTGAAATCCCGAAGATTCAGCGTCAGGAAATTAATCTGCTGGGTCACATGATGTATGTACGGGAAGATTTCGCCGACGCCATCAACTTCCTGAAAGAAGGCAAAATTACTACTGAAGGCTTTATCACGGCTGTGTATCCATTCAAGAAAACAACTGATGCCTTTAAATACATTGACGAATACCCCAATGATTTCATGAAACTGCTGATTGATGTGCAGAATCTGGAAGACTGAAAACGGAGGTTCCGGCAATGATCGCAGTAACACTGGGAGACGGCAACGGTGTAGGACCTGAAATTATCCTCAAGGCCTATCAGGATGGAACTGTCAGCGGCGACTTCTTTGTTGTCGGCGACCTTTCGGTACTCCGGTATTGCAGCCAGAAACTTGGCTACACCAGCCCCTTGCATAGCATCAGCACTCCGGCCAACTTTCAGCCGGGACGGTTAAATGTAATCGATCTCAATTTGTTGACAGAAGCTGATATTGAGCCGGGGACAATTTCCGCCAAGGTTGCTGCTGCCTCACGCGATTACGTGGAGTATGCTACGAAACTGTGCATGGCCGGTGACTGTGACGCTATCTGCACTCTGCCGGTAAATAAAGAAGCGATCAGGCTGACTGATCCCGGTTTTACCGGTCACACTGAGCTGATCGCCGAGATTTGCGGGGAAACTGATTTTACAATGATGCTGGCTTCGGAGAAGCTTACGGTAACTCACGTCAGTACTCATTGCTCTTTACAAGACGCTATTTCCCGCTGCACTAAAGACAGGGTGCTCAAGGTGATCCGGCTGACTCATGAGGCACTCCTCAAGATGAAGCCGCAACAGCGGATTGCTGTAGCCGGGCTTAATCCCCATGCTGGTGAAGGCGGCGCTTTCGGTTGCCAGGAGATTGATGAAATTGCGCCGGCAATTGCCGAGGCTCAAGCTGAAGGCATAAATGTCAGCGGGCCGCACCCAACCGACACAGTTTTCGCGAAAGCAGTTAAGGGAGCCTTTGACGCGATAGTCTGTATGTACCACGACCAGGGGCATGCCCCGGTTAAACTGCTTGATTTCCACGGCGGCGTCAACGTAACACTCGGCTTGTGCATAATCAGAACTTCCGTGGATCACGGCACGGCCTTCGACATTGCTTACCAGGGTATCGCCGATACCGGCAGTTTCTTCGAAGCATATGAGCTGGCAGAGAAAATCGTCTCCAGCCAGAAGAAAGCGCAATAGGAAGCAGCCAAAACTGCGAATTGAATGAAACTCAGGCTAAAGGCGCGGTCCACACCGCGCCTTTTTTAAGCGGCTTGGAATTAAAGTTGCGGTTTGGAATTAAAAATCATTCCGAGAGCTTTGTGACAAACTGTTCGATTTCCTCCACAACATCGTCACTGCCGAAGCCGCCCGCCTTGGTGACAACGTTAAAATTATAGCTGTCATGCACGAAGCGGGCTAAGGCGACACCCGGTACAATTTCAGTTATTGGGCGAACCAGGTGGCAATCCAGAGCATCGGCTATGCCCAATAATGTATCGCCACCGAAAACAATCAGAGTTCCAATATTGGTTCGAGCAAGCATTCTTTTAACAATGGCGCCGATATTGGCGGCTATAATGCCGCCTAAATGGTCGGTTTCAATACCAAGTTCCTGAGCTCGAGTTTGAGCTTCATCGTCGCCTTTTTCTGAACGCTGCGACCAGATTACTCCTCTCCCCGTTTTCTGTAAAGACTCTGCCAGATCAGCTTCCCAGGCATCATCTTTAAAATTGCTGTCGATTTTTTGCTCGACACTTAACCGGCTTTCGGTATAAGTGCAATTTTCGAGCGCGTAGCTTACCTGCTTAACAGAGCGCGGATTAACGCTGCCTGAAACAAGCAAAGTGCTGCCGGGCTTTCTGCGAAGCTCAACTGGCGCAGCTGGCAGATCCAGCAGTTCCGGCAGAAGTTCGGCAAAGCCGGCACAGCCTGCAAGCAGCTTCAGCTTGCCGCTTTGCTTCAAGATGCTGCCGATTGTCTGCAAATCCGCGTCGGTACGTGCATCAACTACCCGGACAGCGCCGGCGGCCGAGGTGCGCAAGGACTCAAACTCTCCCAGCATGATGTTTTCGACCACTAACTTAGTTTGTTCCTTAATGAGGCCGCGAACATCGCTTTGGCGGATCGGATTGAACGGATCAGCCGCGAAGGCCGTTTCAGCCAGCAGAGTATCGCCGACATACTGCAAACCGCCAATTGTATAACGCTCCAGCTTGGGGAAAGCAGGAATAAATATCAAATCACTACCGGAAGAAGCGCTATTGTTATAGCTGCCATTGTTTTTTAACTGTGTAATTGTTTCCAGAAGAGCAGCCAATTCGGCGCCAATGTTGCCACGCAAGGTTGAATCCGTCTTTTTATAGAAATGCGTGAACCCCGCTGCTACTGCTTCCTTCACCACTCCGGCAACACGAGCATAAGCTTCGGCAGCCGGGATATGGCGGCTTTCGGTATTCACCACCAGAACCTGGCTTTCCACACTGAAGTCGACAGTTTCGCCAGGTCTCATTACCGCCACCAGCGTATCAATACCGTGCTTGGCCAGTTGAACACCAGTGTCCAGCGAACCAGTGAAGTCATCGGCAATAATCAAAAGACGTGTCATAATGCACCTCGCTTGTATTATGGAATTCGGCAACAAAAACAAATCAGCAAAGAAACAAGTGTAATTTCATTGTAAACGAACGAAGCCTGTGAGGCTAGTTTGAAAGCTGCTTACGATCTATGATTTCGTCTACAATAAAGCGTGGCCTTGCCTTAACCTCGTTATAAATCTTACCAATATATTCGCCGATTATTCCTAAACCAAGCAGCTGCAAGCCACCCAATAGCCATATTGATGCAATTATTGCCGTCCAGCCAACTACTGTTGCGCCCATAATTTTCGCAATCAACGCATATATTAGTGCCGCTATGCTAATAACGAAAATTACAAAGCCAATTATTGTGATCAGACGTAAAGGCTTGATGGAAAAAGATGTAATGCCGTCAACCGCAAATGCCAGCATCTTTTTAAATGGATACTTAGTTTCGCCGGCTGCTCTCTCGTGCCGCTTATATACTACCTGAGTACTGCGAAAACCGATGAGTGGAATTATTCCACGAAGAAATAGATTCACTTCCTGATACTGCGACAGATGCTCCAGAGCTCTTCTGCTCATCAATCGATAATCAGCATGGTTATAGACTGACTCAACCCCCATTGCCCGCATCAGGCGATAAAAAAGCTGAGCAGAATTACGTTTGAAAAAAGTGTCAGTTTCGCGACTGCCCCGTACTCCATATACTATTTCATAGCCGTCTCTATAAGCTTTAAGAAATTCATCAATAGCTTCAATGTCATCTTGCATATCCGCATCAAGAGAAATAGCGGCATCAGCATGATCTTTGGCATATATCAGGCCAGCCAGCAAGGCATTCTGATGCCCGCGGTTGCGTGACAAACGCAACCCGCTGAAATGAATATCACTCTGGCAAGCCTCGCTTATGAGCTGCCATGTCTGGTCACTGGAACCGTCATCAATCAAGAGTATGCGACTGCTGTCACTGATAATGTTATGACTGATTAAGTTGTTTAGTTTTGCAAGCAGTTTCGGCAAGGTAATAGGCAATACTGCCTCTTCGTTATAACAAGGAATGACTAAATACATAATGTCTAAGTTTAAACAGTCTGGTTGAATCATTCTTGCCTCCTGCTCTAGTTCTCGTATAACTCCAGCCATCCTAGATTAATGATCAATGCTTTTTGTGGGTTTTCTGGAATAGCCTCTGCTTTGATAAAGATTTCCCGGAGTCGATTAATTACACTTGCGTCAGCGTTCACCATTACCAGTGAATAACGGTTATATGCTTGATCGTATTGATAACATTGCTCAAAAAATTCAAGATCCTCGGTTGACCAGTGTTCCAGGTATTTGACATAGTCTGGGTGTTCAATGTTGGAAATATAGTAAGGATTATCGGAAGATGTAATTTTGAAATTTTTAGTGTCTAAGCCCAGCTCATTCAAAGCAGTTTCGATTGCCATTACAGGGTACACATTCCCTTGTTTTGGATATAATACACCTCGTGCATGAATCCAATCCTGATCTTCAGCACCCACATATATGGAGTTCTTAATGAAAGAGTATCCCATTTGGTTTTCAGTAACCCAGAAGCGACTCATATAAAGATTCGCCTGAATTAAAACCAAAACAGCAGTTGCCGTTGCAAAGAAAATCTTGATGTTTTTGAAACGATGTTGCCATTTGTGTTCTGTTAGCTTATGCAGGATTAACTTTGAAGCTTTATTTATCAAATCCGCTGAACTAAAGCTGACAATAAATAGCAAAACGGAAATCAGACCAATTGCATAATACGAAACATAGCTTGTTTCCTGAAGAACAAAAAGGAAATAATAAGAGGCTGGCAATATGGCCATTGTGAGAAAAATGTAAATTGGATTCTTTGCTTGCAAGCTCTTAAGAACAAGACCATAAAGTATCAGAATCAGCAGCAAAATGATTAAAACCTTATCCAGATCTCTGTATTCCGGTACTATCATGCGGTTTATGCGACCCGGATTCTTATATTGAAGAGATCCAAGAAATGAAGCTATTATTTGCTGAATGCTTTGTGGTATGACTGTTTTAAAAAAATATTCTGCTTTTGCTGACAATTCTGTTAAAGACGAGGTAATTGCGCCACGTGAAATTACACCTAACCCATAATATGATGAAAATACCCGGGTAGATAAAATATAGATTATACCGCTGGCAGCGAACATCAAGCCATAAGAAATAGTCAGACTAAGTTGTTTCTTCAAATCATTTGTCATGAAAGTATAAATAACAACGAACAAGAAAATTATTGCGGTCGCTGGTTGGTGTGAATGAAAAGCAAGAAATAAAGCAATATTACTTTGCACGAAATAGAAACATTTAGCTAAAAAGCTGATTTGTGGTTTTTGCATACCACGGTAGAATTCTGTAATCGAGAAAGCAGCAAAGACTAATCCGATTGAGTATGGAAAAGTAGCTGCATAAGAAACGCTATCAACAACAGCAGATGCACCTGATATAAGCAATGTCACTGTCAACGCAAACGATGGACGGCCACTCCACTCAACAAGCCAGGTGTGAAGCAATAATATAAACAAAAGAAGAAAAAAGAAAGCAAACCATTTAACAATGTATGAATTCGTTACGTTAACCCATTTTAAGGCGTCAAAGGCAATGCCATTAAGTATCCGGGCTTGTACAATGCCTGTCGCGATCATATCCTGCCCTTTACCGATTATCCAATAATCATCATAAAAAAGAAAACTCTGAGTTAATACCGGCCAGTAAGCCAAACACAAAGAACCAGTAATAATTGCCCATTGAACAAATGTT
>JAXGXQ010000009.1:0-18145 GCA_040772685.1 Clostridia bacterium
ACGGTTGATGCGATGAGCGACTGACCGACGGTTGATTGCGATTGCGAAACAGGGATTATTATGCTTTACCTGCGCAGCCGAGTACGTGCTGGATTTTGTGGGCGACCATGTCTTTAATGGCTGTGCGCGCTGGGGCGAGGTACTGGCGCGGGTCGAAGTGGCTGGGATTCTCGGCCAGATACTTGCGGATTGAGCCGGTCATGGCCAGACGCAGGTCGGAGTCAATGTTGATTTTGCAAACAGCCATGGTGGCAGCCTTGCGCAGCATTTCTTCCGGTACACCAATCGCGTCGGGCATATTGCCGCCGTACTGGTTGATCATCTGAACATATTCGGGGATGACTGAGCTGGCGCCGTGGAGGACGATCGGGAAACCAGGCAGACGCTTAGCGACTTCTTCCAGTATGTCAAAGCGCAGCTGCGGTTTGGTGCCGGGTTTGAATTTGTACGCGCCGTGGCTGGTGCCGATGGCGATTGCCAGGGAGTCACAGCCTGTCTTGGTAACAAATTCATAGACTTCGTCAGGGTTTGTATAAGAGGCATCTGCAGCTGAAACATTAACTGCGTCCTCGATGCCTGCCAGCCGGCCAAGCTCGGCTTCAACTGTTACATTACGTGCATGAGCGTATTCAACAACACGTTTGGTCAGTTCGATGTTCTCTTCGAAGCTGTGATGAGAACCGTCAATCATGACTGAGGTAAAACCACCGTCAATACAGCTCTTGCAAAGTTCAAAGCTGTCACCGTGATCAAGATGCAGCGCGATCGGCAGATCTGTTTCGATCAGAGCTGCTTCCACCAGTTTCACCAGATAGGTATGATTTGCGTACTTACGGGCACCGGCTGATACCTGCAGAATCAGGGGGGCATTGTTTTCTTTGGCAGCCTCAGTGATTCCCTGGATAATCTCCATGTTGTTGACGTTGAACGCGCCCAGCGCGTAGCCGCCGGCGTAAGCTTTTTCAAATAGTTCTTTCGTGTTGACCAATGGCATGATTCAGTCATCTCCTTTTCATATCTTGCAACTGCCGCAGTTCAGCCCTTTTGTTTCCGGTTATTTGTTTTTCTAATACCGATCACAACAGGTTGCAGGCAGTCAGTCGCTGTTTCCAAATACTATCCTTAATTCTATCTTTTGCCCTTGAAGGCGTCAATCGCAATCAATTTTCGGCTTCGAGGGTATAAAGCGATATTTTGCCCTCGCAAGGGCTAATTGTAATCAATGTTTCATTTGCTGTAACCGCGCGGTTAGGTTGGCATGCATCTCCTGGTAACGGGCGGCTTTATCGCGCTCTGCCTGCACTACCTTTGCAGGTGCCCGGCTGGTGAACTGCTCGTTTTCCAGTTTAGCGGCCACTCGTTCCATTTCCTGTTCCAGCCTGGCCTGTTCTTGTTCAAGCCGGGCAATTTCCTGGGCGATGTCGATCAAGTCTTCCAGAGGAATGAATATCTCACCGCCCGGGAATACTGTCGTTACTGCGGTATCAGGGATACCAGTGCGGCTTTCTCTTGTTTCCACTGTGCTGACTTGGGCCAGACGCTCCAGGAACTGCAGGCTGTCCGCAAACTGCTCACGCACTGTCTCATTCGTGGAAACGACAATTATTCCGGCCCGGCGCTGCACCGGAACGTTCATCTGGGTGCGGATATTACGGATACCGCGGATTGCTTCCATAATCATTTCCATTTGTTTTTCGGCTGCGGGATCTACCAGCGAATCATCTGCCTCAGGCCATTCAGCGATTATCAGGCTCTCATCGTTGTGAATCAAGTGGCCATAAATTTCTTCAGTCACAAACGGCATAAATGGATGCAGCAGTTTCATTGAAGCCGTTAGCACTGTATTAAGCACCGCTTGGGCAACCAGGCGGCCGCGACTGTCTTTTGCCGACAAACGGGATTTGGCAAGCTCAATATACCAGTCGCAGAAGTTCTCCCAAAGGAAGCTGTAGATGCGGGCCAGCGCAACACCGAGGTCATAATGCTCAAGGTTACGGTTGACATCGCTGATTGTTTCTTGTAAGCGAGAAAGGATCCAGCGGTCTTCAAGTGTCCATTCTTCCGGTTTAACTGAAGAAAAATCCATCTCGTCATCAAAGTTCATGATCGTGAAACGGAAGGCATTCCAGATTTTATTGATGAAATTACGCCCGGCTTCAATTTTTTCCAACGAAAAGCGCTGGTCGTTACCAGGAGCGTTGCCAGTAACCAGAGCATAGCGCAGAGCATCCGCGCCCTGGTTGTCGATAATTTCCAGCGGATCAATGCCGTTGCCCAAAGACTTCGACATTTTGCGACCTTGCTCGTCACGCACAATCCCGTGGATGAACACTGTATGGAAAGGCGTCTGTCCGGTCTGCTCTATGCCGGAGAAGATCATGCGGGCAACCCAGAAGAAAATAATATCGTAGCCCGTGACCAGAACATCTGTCGGGTAAAAGTACTTGTAGTCTTCTGTTTCCTCCGGCCAGCCGAGAGTTGAGAACGGCCAAAGCGCAGAGGAAAACCAGGTATCGAGGGTATCATTATCCTGCTTGAGGTTTGTACTGCCGCATTTCGGGCAGCGCGAAGGCTCCTCGCGGGCAACAATCATTTCGCCGCAGCCGCTGCAGTACCAGGCCGGGATCCGATGCCCCCACCAGAGCTGACGGGAAATGCACCAGTCGCGGATATTTTCCATCCAGTTAAAGTAGATTTTGTCGAACCTTTCCGGAACAAAGCGGGTGTCGCCGTTGCGGACAGCTTCAATAGCCGGTTCAGCAAGTGGTTTCATACTCACGAACCATTGCAGCGAAATGCGTGGTTCCACGGTTGTGCTGCAACGGTAACAGGTGCCGACATTATGTTTGTGCGGTTCGGTTTTGATCAGGTAGCCACCGGCTTTGAGATCCGCGACAATTTTTTTGCGTGCCTCGTAACGGTCCATGCCGCCATAAACTGGAACATCATCCGTGATATTTGCGTCCGGCGTCAAAATATTTATAATCGGCAGGTTGTGACGCAAACCGACTTCAAAGTCATTGGGATCGTGCGCCGGCGTAATTTTTACCACACCTGTGCCGAATTCCATATCAACATAGGTATCGGCAATAATCGGGATTTCACGGTTGACTAACGGCAGGATAACTTTCTTGCCGATCAGGTGCTGGTAACGCTCATCGTCAGGGTGGACCGCCACAGCTGTGTCGCCCAGCAACGTCTCCGGACGGGTGGTTGCGAGTTCGAGCGCGCCGCTGCCGTCAACCAAAGGATAACGCAGGTGATAGAAGCTGCCGTCGGTCTCTTCGTATTCCACCTCAGCGTCTGAAATTGTGGTCAGGCAGACAGGACACCAGTTAATGATGCGTTCGCCGCGGTAAATCAGGCCCTTTTCATATAAGCGGACAAAAACTTCAGTAACAGCTGCAGACAGGCCTTCATCCATCGTAAAGCGTTCCCGACTCCAGTCGCAGGATGAACCAAGGCGCTTCAGCTGTTCGATAATCCGGCCGCCGTAGATTCGTTTCCATTCCCAGGCCTGCTCCAGAAAGGCTTCGCGGCCCAGAGAATCCTTATCGGTTCCCTCTTCGCGCAGTTTTTCCACAATTTTTGCTTCGGTCGCGATGGACGCATGGTCAGTCCCCGGTACCCAGAGCGCCGCAAAACCCTGCATTCTCTTCTGACGAATCAGGATATCCTGCAGTGTGTTGTCGAGTGCATGCCCCATGTGCAACTGGCCGGTAATATTTGGCGGTGGGATCACAATAGTGAAAGGTGTTTTATCCGGGTCAACTGCCGGGGTAAAATGGCCCTTAGCCTGCCAGTCCGCGTAAATACGAGCCTCACTGGCCGCTGGTTCAAAGGTTTTGCTAATGGCATCTATACGTGACATAGAATCCTCCTGAGGGTTCATAATAGCTGCGCTATGCGGCTGCAGCTGCTATTTCGGAATTGAGCAACAAAAAAGCGCCTGTCCAGTAACTGGACGAAAGCGCCTTACTTCCGTGGTACCACCAGTCTTCCCGCCTGACTAACAGCCGGGCTCTCTTAACGATGTACGCCATCGCGGGCGTCTGCTCAGGAGCGACCTTCTGTCATTCTGTACCGGGGGATCTTTCAGCCGATGAATCCCGTTCTCTGGCGGTCAGCGAGTGACATACTCTTCTCCCTCATCACAGGGAATATGCAACATAATAACTTTAACCCTAAAAAAAAGCAAGGAAACTGCTGTATTCTTGTAGTATGCCGCTGTGTACTGCTTCAATAATTTCAGAGCAAAAACCGGAGGTTGTCAAAATAAAGCTGGCCCTTACCTTTGCGGTCAGTGAGCAGGAAGGCCAATTCAGTTATTTGCCGCTGTCCGGGCGGCAGATTGCTGAGATTAAATCGCAGAGTTTGCCACCGCAGGGCTGGCTCAATATTGACCTGCCCCAGAGAAACCGCTTTTTTATTTGTTGAAACACCAATATTAGGTGCCTGCACTTCTTCAGCAGCCGGCTTCGCCTCTTCAACTTCGTAATCAACCTTATCAACGGCCGGCTTTACCTCTACGGCCTCGGTATTAACTTTTTCACGAGCCAACTTAACTTCTATAGCCAAAACCTTGAACTGCTGGTCCGGATTAAATACATCCATTAACAGAGTTTTGAAGGGCGAGATATCCAGCGGTGGATTGAGTGAAGCATATTCCAGAATCGGCCGGAACATTGCCTGTTTCTGGTTATCAGTCTCGTAGAATATTTGCAGTGAGCCTTCGCCCTCGCTCTTGTTATTGCGTTCGATCCGCATGCTTATGAGGCCTCGCAGCACTTCGTAGACAGGCAGTTGGTCGGGCAGCGGCTTGTGTAAAGCAATGGCAGGTACCGCCCAGGTTTGCAGTTGTTCGAAATGTGCCCACTCCATCGGCTCGATCTGACGGCCAGGCTTATCGCTGGAACGGAAAGGAATCACGGCCAAGCCATCACGGCTGACCAGGTTAGCTTCCACATTCAAATCAAGGTCGGCATATGTAACTGCCACAGGATGGTTGATCTGGTCATGCCAGACCAGCACCCGCAAGCCATAAAGCAGACGTGCTGAAGCTTCCAGATAAATTCCATCCTGTCCGCAGATTGTGAAACCGCGCAACCGGTCGTTTTCACCAGCTAACCGCAAGCCTGATCCTGTCTGGCTGAAGGAGATCATCAGTTTGTTTCCGACCAGTTCGATATTGCTGCACTCCGGCGCGCTGGCAGGCGCCTTGCGCTGATAAATCAGACCACAAGCGATCAGTTTCAGGCGCTGCCCCACCTGTTGTTTCGCAGCCGGGGTATGCGGCTGGTTGTATGGTTCCGGCGCGTCGCGGAAATCGGGCGGCAGGTCATAGAGCGCCAACAAGGCTGAATCACAGGGCCAATGCTGACGTTCACGAGCCAGCATTTCGTTATAACGGGCCAGCAGTCTTTTCTGACCAGAGCCAGTGTAAAACGGCGGCAGCTGCGCAATTAACAAGTTCAATTGACTGCCTGCCGGCACAAAGAGTTCGTTGAAAACATCGACTAAATGCTTAAGTGCCAGAGCGCATTCAGCCGGCTGCCGGTAATCATTTTCACCCTGTTGCCAGATAATACCGCGCAAAACGATTCTCTGCAAAGGCGCCAAACGACTGTTGTAGATAGCACCAGGCTGATTGAAATTGAAGCCGCCCTGCAGATTCCAATTAGATTCATCACGATACTGGCCGCTTTTAGCAGACCAGTCGCGCAGTTTAATGTTGTTGGCAAAAACTTCGCGCGGCAGCAGTGACTGCAGCTTTAAGCCGTAAATGGCTAAATCAATAACTCCAACAGGCAGCCGAAGTTCCTGACAAAGTTCGCGGGCAAAGGCAAAAGCGGTCGCGGAACGCTCGGCCATGGCGCTCGGCTCATCACCGTATAACCAGCAGCCGCCGACAAAATCAGCAGCCGGTTCCAGAGGCGGATTTTCAGGAATCAGCGGATGAGGGCAGAGAAATCGAACATAGGGAGTATTGGCTTGTTCCAGTAAATGGTCTTTGTCAGTTGTGGCGTGAACCGGGTATGCCATGTTATCGGCACCCAAAGCCAGCCAAAGTTCACCGACGAGAATATCACTAACTTCAATTTTACTTTTGCCGCAGCTGAGTAGTAGAGTCAACGGATCGAAAGAAGCTTTAAGTGCCGGCAGCTCGAACGAAAACAATCCGTCAGCATCTGTTTCTGAGGTTGCTGTATAAATTACACCATATTCGGGATCGAGTGGAGAAACTGGCCGGTTATCGGCGGGAGAGCGTGAATAAGCAACCTCAACCGACGTGAGCGGATCCGCTTGGCCACGCACTGTAAATGGTCGATTTTGTTGTATGATCATTCCCTGGCTGATGTAAGTTGGCAGGATCAGCCGCGTTCTGGGCATGACATGCTCCTTCCACTTGCGTTCCGTTAAATTAGCGTAAATAATTGGAAGATATAAGCATTATAAACACACGAAGCAATAAGGTAAAGCCGAAAACTGCGCTATAAGTTACAGGCAACTGCGCTGCCGCAGGCAAGTGAATCAGGCAGATTAAGGGCCCGCTGATTTTTCGAGCCACGGAAGCGCAGGTCATAAGACTGTTCAGTTGCTTCGAACCTGCCGTCGATCAGGATATCGGTTTTACTAAGCAGTTCCAGCCAGCCTGGCCGGTGCAGTTGGCTGGTTAGCTCTTCAAAGGTGTAGCCCGTGTAAACCAGAACACTCAGGTCCAGCTTTTTTACTTCCGAAGCGAGTTCGGCCAGTTCGCCAGCCTGCATGAATGGCTCGCCGCCACTGAAAGTAACGCCGTCCAGCAGTGGGTTGGCTTTGATTTCAGCCAAAAGAACTCCAGTGTCTGCCAGGTAGCCGTCAGTAAAGGAATGGCTTTCCGGGTTATGGCAGCCGGGGCAGTTGTGGGGACAGCCTTGGGTAAAAATCGCATAGCGGATTCCCGGCCCGTCAACAATCGATTCCTTTGATACTCCGAACAAGCGCAGATTCATTTTCAGTTGCCTGCTTCTTTACTGTCTTCAATTCCGGGATTTTTTGCCGTTGACGCAGGTTCTTGCATCTGTTGCATGGGCCGCCGGCCATGTTTGACCCGGTCTGAAACTTCCGCGCGTTTGGCATTATTAAAGCGGTCGAGCGTACCTACCAGATAGCCGGTGATTCGGCGTATGCGTTCAAAGGGCTGGCCGGTTTCTGCCTCAGTACGGCCGCAAGCCGGGCAGGAATCACCGATGATGCCGTTATAGCCACAGGCCGGATCACGGTCAATCGGATGGTTTATTGCTCCATAGCCTATTCCCTGCTCAGCCATCAGGCGGATAACCTTTTCGAAAGACTCCAGATTCTGAGTAGTGTCTCCATCGAGCTCAACATAGGTGATATGGCCGGCATTGGTCAGCGCATGATAAGGTGCTTCCAGACGGATTTTGTCGTAAGCACTGATTTCGTAGGCCACAGGCACATGGAAACTATTGGTGTAGTAATCTTTGTCAGTTATGCCGGCTCTACGGCCAAAAGCCTTGCGGTCAAGCCGCAGGAAACGGCCGGATAAACCTTCAGCCGGAGTGGCCAGTAGTGAGAAGTTCAGGCCGGTTTTGCGACACTGCTCATCACAGAAAGCACGCATATGGCCGATTATTTCAAGGCCCAGTTTCTGAGCTTCCTCGCTTTCGCCGTGGTGCTTGCCGATCAGCGAAATAAGCGTTTCTGCCAGGCCGATAAAACCGATCGACAGTGTACCGTGCTTGATAACCTCCCGGATCTCGTCATTCCAGCCCAGCTTTTCGGCATCAAGCCAGACGCCCTGTCCCATCAGGAATGGAAAGTTATAAACATGTTTGCGGGCCTGCACCTCAAAGCGCTCCAGCAACTGGTCGGAAATCAGCTGAAGCCGTTGATCGAGCTCCTGGTAAAAGCGGTTGAGATCACCGTTGGCGAGCAGCGCACAGCGCGGCAGGTTAAGCGAGCTGAAGCTGAGATTACCGCGGCGGTAGGTGATTTCCCTCTCCGGATCATAAACATTGGCCACAACGCGAGTCCGGCAACCCATATAGGCAATTTCAGTTTCAGGCCGTGCCGGATCATAACTGCGCAAGTTGAAAGGTGCGTCCTGAAAAGCGAAATTGGGGAACATACGCTTAGCGCTGCAGCGGATGGCAAGTTGGAAAAGATCGTAGTTTGGCTCACCTGGATTGAAATTTACGCCCTTACGCACGCGGAAGATCTGGATGGGGAAAATCGGCGTCTCACCGTTGCCCAGGCCGGCTTCAGTAGTCAGTAGCAGGTTGCGGATCGCCATGCGGGCTTCAGGGGAGGTATCCATGCCGTAATTAATGGAGCTGAATGGAGTTTGGGCGCCGGCGCGGCTGTGCATCGAATTAAGGTTGTGGATCAGGGCTTCCATGGCCTGGTAGGTGGCTTTATCGGTTTCTTCCCAGGCAAGGCGCGCGGCCATCGCCAAAATCCGGTCGGCTGTTTTGGGCTCAACACCTGCTAAAGTCAACTCTTTTTTCATCGCCGGCACAAAATCAGGATTCGGCTCAAGCAACGGTCCTAAGCCTGTTGCGTTGCGTACATTCTTGAGCAGGGATTCCGCAGTTTTAACCGGTTCCGGCAGCTCGGCAAGTGCTTCCAGTAAGCCGGCAAGACGCGAACGATAGCTTTTCAAGTAGGTATGGGCGACACCTTTAGCCATAGCGTAGTCAAAATTGACGATCGATTGGCCGCCGTGCATATCATTCTGATTCGACTGAACTGCTATGCAGGCCAGTGCGGCAACGCTGCGGATATCGCGCGGTTCACGCAGATGGCCGTGACCGGTGGAAAAGCCGCCTTTGAACAGACTGAGCAAATCAATCTGGCAGCAGGTCATGGTCAATGAATAAAAATCAAGATCGTGAATATGAATGTCGCCCTGTTGATGCGCCAGCGCGTGATCCGGCTTGAGCATGAACATCTGGTAGTACATTTTGGCCCCTTCAGAGCCGTACTTCAACATTGTGCCCATTGCTGTATCACCATCGATATTGGCGTTTTCACGCTTAATATCGCTCTGTTTGGAATCGCTGTTGGTGATGTCGTGGTAGGTCTGCATCAAACGGGTGTTCATTTCCCGCACACGGGTGCGTTCGGCACGATAGAGAATGTAGCGCTTTGCCGTTTCCGGCTGGTCGTTTTCCATCAGGACACGTTCCACCATGTCCTGGATTTCTTCGATATTGGGGGTGCGCTCCGCGGTAAGCTCAAGGTACTCAGCCACCTTGCCGGCCAGATCCATGGCGTGCATGGAACGTGACTGGCCGTTGTCATGCGCAATCGATTCGCCTGAAGCCTCCAAAGCCCGATAAATCGCATTGGCGATCTTTTCGATATTGTAAGCCGCCTGGCGGCCGTCGCGCTTTATGACCTTTGTAATCATGACCTTGATCCTCCTCGGGTTAGCTGTGCAATAGCATGCGGCCGATAAAAACGGCCATTAGCGGGCATACTTGTATATACGGGTAAATAGGTCGAAATGCACAAATTAGGCACTACATCTTGTACTATCTGATAAAGTTAGCCACAAGATGTTGGATTTACGATGCCATAATAGACAGGAAAATTCAACTATAAAATGACAGTTTCTTAAAATTTTACAATATTTAATGTGCTTGTCTGATAACTTCCAGCAGTTGTAAAGCTGTAAAGCCATACACCGTCACTCTGCCCCGATCATAAGAAACTGCTTCCTGCAGCTGTTCTGCAAACATTTCCTGTTTTGCAATATTTTTTTGATGGATCAAGTCGATGATGATCATACCGCTCAAATTACGTAAACGCAGCTGACGCGCGATTTCCTTTACTGCTTCGCTGTTAACGCGTTCAGCCAGTGCGGCTGGTGAAGACTCACGGCAAGAGCCGCTGTTTACATCAATCACGTGCATCGCCTCAGTGCGATCAAAAGTCAGGCTGCCACCGCAGGGCAAGCCAATCACCCTTTCGCTGACTGCTCTGGCCATTTCTGGCAGACCGTGAAGTTCTGCCAGTCCTTGTTCCAGATGCTGTTGGTGCAACTTTAGCAGCGGCAACAGGTCGGGCATTTCAGCGCGCAGCAGCTGTTCAACACTAATATAACTGTCGAGTCCTTCAACCTGTATGCTTTTAAGCCGCGTTGCAAAAGCCTGCAAGCGCACAACTAATGGGTCGCAAAATGCGGCCAGGCGGCGCGGTGCCGGTCCGGAACCAGCAGAGATTACGATTTGCGCGTAACGCTTTTCCAGCTGTTTCAGATCCTGCGTAAACAGGCTTTCTGCTTCTGTCGGCGGCAAATCTGCCAACAGCGAACGGCGCAAAGGTTTTTGGTCAGGACGATACACAGCGTAACGCCCGGCAAGCGCGATTTTGTTCGACAAAATCGGCCCCTTGTCAGCCAGTCCGGAATGTTCAGCTTCTCGTTTTATTGTGATAATTATCCGGCTGCCAATAGAAGGGAGAGGATCCTCGCTTTTGAGACGCAGCAAACCGTCGTGTCCCTGCCCGATATCGACAAAAACGCCGCCTAAGTGTGGGACATGCCGGGTGACCACACCAAGCAGCAAATCATGTTTGTGCAGATCTACATTTCGCCATTCAGGCACATACTCAACAGCCTGCCCGTCTTCGAGTACAATTATCCTCGCCGTTTCCTCGTTATCCGGTGAGGCGATGACTAGCAAATCAATAACCCCGCGCATCAGCAGCAGCTTTTCGGCCTTTGCAGTTCAGCCTGGCACCTGGCTGGCTGCGGTGGCATTGGTGCGCCCAGTGGATCAACGGGTGCGTTGTCGGTGGTTCCGGGTTTGAGATAAAGGCCCGTCCGGACCATAAGCGCATCCGCGGCTGCTGTTTCAGCCAGTCCGCCGTATTCTGTGAGTGCTGCCAGAAATAAATCCGGCCGCAAATTCTCACTACTGCCGGCCTTAACCCGCAAGCGTAAGGAGTCAGGTGAATCAGTCACAGCTTCCACGATCAGCGGCAGAATATCCAAACGTCTGGTTTTGCCTTTCGACGCTTTATTAACAAAAAGCTCCGGTTGCGCTAAAGCTTTCTCTGTCGCGGCGGCCAGGCCAGATGCTTCCAGCTGATAATCCGCAAAAGCGATCCGCGCCATTATACTTTCGCGTTCAGCCGGGCGTACCTGGGCGCTGACAATCTGAATTCCGACCGGCAGCGCTGCATTCAAGCGCTCCGCCAGATCAGAAGCTTCGATTTCTAAACCTGCATCTTCCTCTGCTTCTATCTTTGCTTCTACTTTTACTTCAGCTTCTGCTTCTGCTTCTACATCTACTTCTGCTTTTCTTTCTACAGCGGGCAGTAAGCCGATATCGACGTAATCTGCGCAGGTTTCTAGGCCCACCCCAATCGGCAGGGCAAAAACAAGGTCGGGCCGTGGATTAAAGCCGGCAGACCATTGCACTGGTAGTTTTGCTCTTTTTACAGCTCGTTCAAAGGTTCGCATCAGGTCAAGATGCGCTAACCAGACAGGAGGCCCGCTCCGACTGAAACGGAGCCGCAAAACCAGGCGCTCAGGGGTGTCGCCGCTTTGAACTCCTTCGCTGCCATTTTTTTCTTTGCTGCTTAAATCATCAGCAACAGGCATATTCACCAAAGCACACACCTCCTCCGAATTGTTGTGCTCCGCAGGCACTGCACTGCAAGCGGCATTCCGGCGTTGTTTCAGCGTTCATTGCCTTCTGATACTCACTTAACAGGAATTCTGCTGACACTCCACAGTCGATATGCGACCAGGGAAAAACTTCATCTGCAGCCCGTTCGCGCCGTGCGTAAAAATCGGGATCAAGGCCGCAGGCAGCAAATGCGGCCAACCAGGTATCGTATTTAAAGTGCTCATCCCAGGCGTCAAATACGCAACCATCCTGCCAGGCTTTGAGAATTACCGCTCCCAGCCTTCTGTCGCCTCTGGCCAGAACTGCTTCAATATGGCTGGTTTTGAAATCGTGCCAGGAATAACGCACAGATCGGCTGCGCAGTTTATCGCGCAACAGTTGCTGGCGTTCCCGCAGCTCACTGATCGAGGCCTGTGCGGCCCACTGGAACGGGGTGAACGGCTTGGGGATAAACATTGACGTACTGACATTAATCTCCAGTTTTCGCGGGCGTTCCGCACGCGGCAACTCCCGGTAGATAGTTTCAATACCATGCACAATATCAGCAATGCCTGCGATATCGGTCATTGTTTCCGTGGGCAGACCCAGCATGAAATAAAGTTTGGCGCCGGTCCAGCCGCCTTTGAATGCCAGGCGCATACCATTAAAAATCTGCTCTTCTGTGATGTTTTTATTGATTACATCACGTAGCCGCTGAGTACCGGCTTCAGGCGCGAAGGTCAAGCCGCTCTTGCGTGTGCCGCTGGCTTTTTCCATTAAGTCGAGCGAAAGAGAATCAATGCGCAGCGAAGGCAATGAAAGACTGGTATTAGAACCGGCAAAATCTTCCAGTAATTCATCCGTCAGATCCGCAAGATCAGAATAATCGCTGGTTGAAAGCGAAAGTAAACCCAATTCATCGTAACCGGTAGCGCAGCTAAGCTGCCCGGCCTGTTGAGCCAGCGTCTCTGCCCGTTTTTCCCGTACCGGGCGATAGACAAAACCTGCCTGGCAGAAGCGGCAGCCGCGAGTACAGCCGCGGAATAATTCCAGAAACATCCGGTCGTGAACAATTTCAGTACTGGGAACAATCGGCTCCAGCGGATATGGTGCTTTATCCACATCAACAAGCAGCCTTTTGCGCACAACAGCAGGTACACCTGGCGCGACAGGCTTGATCGCGGCGACTCTGCCGTCCTCAAGGTAGCTGACATCATATAAAGAAGGTACATAAACACCTTCAATACCTGCAGCCTGGCGTAAAAATTCGGCTCGGTCAGTGTTTTTCGCCTGACACTGATTGAAAAGATCGATCAGTTCGTGAATAACCTCTTCGCCTTCTCCAATTACGACCAGATCAAAAAAATCCGCCATGGGTTCAACATTGTAGGCTGCCGGTCCGCCGGCGATCACGAGCGGATCCTGTTCGCCGCGTTCAGCGGCCAGCAGCGTCACTCCGCCAAGATCCAGCATGTTAAGCACGTTAGTGAAGCTTAACTCATATTGCAAGGTGAAACCTATGATGTCGAACTCAGCCAACGGTGTTTTGGTTTCAAGCGTATGCAAGGGAATCTGCTCAGCCCGCATAAACTTTTCCATGTCTCCGGCCGGCGCGAAAGCGCGTTCGCAATAGACATCCTGCCGCTGGTTTAATAAGTTATAAATAATTTGCAGAGCAACATTGGACATGCCGATTTCGTACAGGTCCGGAAAACAAAAGGCGAACCGGGTGAATCGGCTCGCCAATTCCGTGCCGGCCGGCGGTATGTCCTTGGTTACGGCGTTCCATTCACCGCCGACATACCGTGCCGGTTTGGCCACCTGCCGCAAAATCCGGCGAGGGAGTTCAACTTTGGTCATTAACTATCCTTTCAGTCGTGTAAACGCTTCTCCAGTTCAGCGCGCCGGGCTTCAAAGCCAGGCTTACCGAGCAAAGCGAACATATTTTGTTTGTAGTTTTCAACGCCGGGCTGGTCAAACGGGTTGACCGCCATCAGGTTACCGCTGATGCCACAGGCTTTTTCAAAGAAATAGACCAGTTCACCAAAGCCATATGGAGTCAGCTCCGGCACTTTGATAACGATGTTAGGCACTCCACCGTCGACATGCGCCAGAACAGTTCCCTGCAAAGCTTTACGGCAGACTTCCGCCATATCCATACCGGCCAGGAAGTTCAAGCCATCCAGGTCGCGCGGATCGGCAGGGATTTCCAGTGAGCGGCGCGGTTTTTCGACATCGATTACAGTCTCAAACATGACGCGGCTGCCGTCCTGGATGAACTGGCCCATCGAATGCAGATCAGCCGAGTTGTCGACGCCCGCCGGGAAAAGTCCGCGGTGGTCCTTGCCTTCACTTTCGCCGAACAGCTGCTTCCACCATTCTGTCATGTAATGGAAGCTCGGTTCGTAATTGACCAGGATTTCCACTGCATAACCTTTTCGCAGCATGATGTTGCGCAGCACAGCGTACTGGTAGCAGGGGTTTTCCGCCAGTTTCGGGTTTTTGTAATTGTTCATGGCGTCGCGGGCTCCGCGCATCATTTCCCGAATATCTATGCCAGCGGCTGCAATCGGCAGCAGGCCTACAGCCGTTAGTACCGAATAACGCCCGCCAATGTCATCCGGAACTACAAAGGTTTCGTAACCTTCTTCATCTGCCAGGCCTTTTAACGCGCCCCGACTTTTGTCGGTGGTTACATAAATCCGCTCACGTGCTTCTTCCTTGCCGTAGCGTTCCTCCATGTAGTTTTTGAACATCCGGAAAGCTATGGCTGGTTCCGTTGTGGTGCCGGATTTTGAGATGACATTGACAGAAACCTTGCGGTCAGCGATCAGGTCGAACAGGTCGCAAAGATAAGTGCCGGAAAGGCTGTTACCGGCGAAAACTACCAGTGGCGCACGGCGGGCTTTGCGGGTAAGAGCACTGTTAAAATTATCGCTAAGAAGCTCAATGGCAGCGCGAGCCCCCAGGTAGGAGCCGCCAATGCCAATTACCACCAAAACATCGGTATCGCGGCGAATTTTCTGGGCGGCCTTGCGGATCCGTGCGAACTCCTGTTTGTCGTACTGGGAAGGCAGCTGCAACCAGCCGAGATACTCAGAGCCAGGACCTGTTTTTTTATGCAACTGGTCATGAGCAAGCTTAAGCTGTGGTTCGAACTGGGCAAATTCGGTTTCGTTGAAAAAAGGCAGGGCATTCGCATAGTCGACCGTAATCATATGGAAAACCTCCTTTGGATATAAAAATAAATAAATGATCAACAAATTTTCGCGGGTTTGTTCTTCATAATCATACTTTAAAACAGATTCAGGGCGCAAGTGGAGCGACGTCCGCTACAGCCTGATCAGGATCAATTATAAAGCCATCGATTTCAGCCTCAACCTGCGCTCTTTCGTCAGGGTGGATCCAGGCATGCAGTGAACTGTACAACCAAACCACCCGTGACTTCCCGCCTGATAACTGCGTGAAAAGACTGGCACTGGAAGGCGCTGCGGTTTCATCGCTGCGGGACTGAATGATTAAGGTCGGAGCTTTTACTCTGCTCAGCTTTTTGCGGGTCTGGCTGATCATCCGCCAGAGCGCCAGTCCCGGCCGGACAACCGCGAAAGGATTAAGCAGCGGTTTTTCCAACCCAAAACCGAGCCGGTAAGCAGCTGTAATCGAGTCATCCTCCTTTGGCGGGGTGAGGTAGAGTCTGAGCGAGGTACGGATAATGTTTACATGAAAACGCAGTCGCAGCGGTGTACCCATTAGAATAATGCCATTGACAGGGTTTTCCGGGTGTTCAGCAGTGTAGTCCAGCGCCAACAGGCCGCCCAGCGAATGGCCAAGCAGGATAACACGGCTATAACCGTTGCGCAAACGATCAATTTCTGCGTGCACGTGGCTGATCCAGTCACGTTCACTGGTGTTGGTAAAAGCCTGGGCATCTCCGCCATGTCCGGGCAACAGCAGCGCGGCACTGGCGTAACCCAGCTCATGCAAACGCCGGGCGGGTTCTCGAAAAACGTCCGGACTGCCTAGAAAACCGTGGATAAAAATCACAATCGTATTTGCAGCTGACGGCCAGCTGAATGGCTCGTTTGGAGGGGCCGCGTTAAGAATTGCTGCTCCTTCGGGAGAAGATTTTTTATCAACCAGAATCGGCTCGCGTTTCTTTCTGACCATACCTTGATTATAACCGTTACAGCTTGGCGGGTATACTGGAAACAGCCGTTTCGTGTTAGTATTTAGGTAAGTATAATTCTGGAAAATGAGTTCGCTGCAACGTTTGCATTGCTGGTTATCTCTTCGAGGTGGCAAGATATATGGCTGACAAACAAAGACAAGATTCAACTGAGGGTTCCAAAGGAAAACCGGATACGACAGGACAGTTATTTGGTCCGCTGGCTCCAGGCTTCGGGTTGTCGCTGGGAGGCGGCGGGGTACGCGGCGGCTACCAGATAGGCGTCTGGGAAGCAATGCGTGAATTCAGCATCCCGATCACAGGCGTAGTTGGTTCTTCTATCGGTTCAATCAATGCCGCAGCCATTGCACTTGATGATTATGAGACTGCCCGTCGGGTCTGGCAGGAAGTCAACCTGACCGACATCATCAAAGTTACCCGTCCTCTGCCGGTGCCGCAAGATCTGCTCTCCTGGCGCAATATTCCGGCATTGACAAAAATGATCCGGGAAGACCATGGCCTCGATACCGAGCCTTTACGGAACTTGCTTGACGAATATATCGATGAGCACAAGCTGCGAGAACGCGGCTGCCCTTACGGGGTTTCAATTTTCTCCCTGACGGAGCGCAAACCAATGCCGCTGTTCATTGACGAAATACCCGAAGGCCAGTTGACTGATTACATACTCGCCAGTTGTGCGCTGCCCTTCTTTAAAGCAACCCGCATAGATGGCAACCGCCTGCTGGACGGCGGTTTCAGCGACAACCTGCCTACCAGCATGCTCACTGAACGCGGCTGGAAAAAAGTAATTGAAGTTGAAATTCACGGGCTTGGCCGCAGGGTTCCTGTACAGGAAACAGACGTGGAAATTATTCGCATTGAAGCGGATAACAATTTGTTTGGGCCTTTCAATTTAGACAAGGCAGCCCGTGATGCCCGAATTAAAATGGGCTACACTGACGCGGTCAGCGCCTTCAAAAAACACGGTCTGATCGCTGCCGGTGTTATTCCCGCTCATCCCCTATACGACAGTTCATCAGGCGACAAAGTTTCGGCCAGCACGGGTGACGCTCCCGATAAGTCGTAAATCGCCCATTCCGGTTCACCCTGCGGTTCTCCAGTGCTTAATAAGCTTGCGAGCGAAAACGGGTACGCTTCCACTCTGATTCTGGAGCCCGGCAAACGATTGCGACGTAAAAGCGCGATAATTTTTCTCTGCTCCTCATCAGCGGTTGCTTCCAACGCATCCAAATGCCGGGGAGCATCTTTGCGGCCGCTGGCATAATGATCTGCCCGCAGCAGTCCGGCAACAGTTTCCCGTGCAGCCGGCTCCAGCTTGTCACTCGCTAACTGGCGCAACATTGAGGCACGCTGATCGATTGAGAAGGATTGCATTTTTTTGCCCGAGTCGACAATCTGAGCAGACAAAGCCCGGAAAAATTCAAACGGTGAAGCGAATTGCGGCACCAGCCAATTCAGAGTTCTGCTGAAAAATTGGCTGTTGGCGAACATTTCCAAGACTTCCTCCACTGCATGTAAAAGACTCAAAGATTCTGCCGTCAGTGTGTTACTGGCCAGTACTTCATAAGGCGGGAATGGCTGATAACGATAGCCGCAGCTTGCGATTTCCTTAAGGATCGGTGTCCCCGGCAGTAATTTGAGAAAACCAAGCTGCAGCTGATCCGGCTGCAGCTGGTAAAGCACATTGAAACTATCGATCACGTCTGCAAGAGTTTCGCCCGGCAGACCGGCGATCAGATCGAGATGCAGATGCTGGCGCCGGCTGGCGCGTAAAGTCTTGAAGTTAGCATAAAGGCGCGGCAAATCGCACGCTCTTTTGATTTGTTTCAGCGTGGCCGGTTTCACCGACTGGACGCCAATCTCGAACTGAAAAAGCCCTACAGGCGCCTCTGCCAGCAGTTCCAGATCAACTGGCTCCAATAAATCTCCGGCCAGTTCAAAGTGAAAACAAGTGCGGAAACCCTGGTTCAAACGGCGGTTGATCAGGTGGGTCCAAATTGCCCGGGCGCGGGCAGGATTGCAGTTAAAGGTGCGGTCGACAAACTTAACCAGCTTGACGTCAGCCTCGATGAAACGGTCCAGATGGGCCAGGGTCTGGTCGAGCGGCCGGAAGCGGAGATCGCGATCAATCGCCGAGAGGCAGTATGTACAGTTGAAAGGGCAGCCGCGGCTTGATTCGTAGTAAAGCAGCCGTTCTGACATTTCTGATAAATCTGTTTCGTAGGGAAAAGGCAGCGAAGCCAGCTCGATTGGCTCAGTTGCCGGTGAGTTCAGGAGTGAACAATCGCTTATGCGACAGGTCAAACCGGGTACGCCGGAAAAATCAAGCGCATCATTT
>JAXGXQ010000010.1:0-6544 GCA_040772685.1 Clostridia bacterium
AATGCTGGAAAATATAACCATTTTTTCACGGGAGGACCCATCAATGCCCGACAAATCCACACTTTCAGATGAATTTTTCGCAGCTGTCAAGCCAACCCGGCTGACAGTGTTTATCGGCGCCTACGGCAGCGGTAAATCGGAAATTTCCGTCAATTATGCCCTGGCCCTGCGGGAAACAGGCCGGCAGGTGATTATTGCTGACCTCGATATCATCAACCCCTACTTTCGCAGCACCGATGCCCGTAAACTGCTAGAGCACAACGATGTGGAACTGCTAAAAACCATCTACGCCAATACCAACGTTGATGTGCCAGCGGTGCCGGCTGCTGTATTCAGTCTGTTCGACCGCACTGACCGTTTCGGGGTTATGGATATCGGCGGGGAAGACCTCGGCGCCCGGGTGCTGGGTTCATTACGCAACCGCTTTCCAGCGGCAGACAGCCCCGACCACGCCAGCGTTTATATGGTGGTCAACGCTAACCGCCCGTTCACAGCCACCGCCGCCCAGGTGCGGGAGATTGCCGACATGCTGAGCGCTGCCTCGGGCCTGAGCATCAGCGGCCTGGTTAACAATACCAATCTGCTGGAATTTTCCGACGCCAGCATGCTGTTGGAAGCCGACGCCATGATTAAAGAAGCCTCAAGGCTGGCCGGCATTCCGCTCAGTTTCGCCGCTGCCCGCGATGACCGCGTGCCGACAGAATGGGGCAGCCGTCTGCCGGACGGCCTTCCATTGCTGAGGCTGCAGAGATCGATTTTCTATCCAACGGAATGAAAGAGAAAAGCGGGTAATGGCTGCTCAGACGAAAGCCAGACTCGCTGTCTTGCTTTGCAGCCGGGATAATTCGACAGACGATAAAAATCATAAGTAGTTAACAGCTATTACGTGAACAGCAACCATAATAAAGAGCAGCACGGCGTTGACGCGGTGGATATACAGCCAGGCGCCGGCTTTCTTTTTTTGTTTAAACTGACCGAAAGCGCCGAGGCTAACCTGAATTACCAGCAACGCTGCTGTGATGATCCCGGTGTAAACCGGCCCCCAGTTTAGAAACTGCAAAATAAAATGAGCGATCATGGCCGCGGCGGTAATAAATCCAAAAATAAAGTGGTACTTGAAAAAGAAGCGACTGACCTTCTGGAAGGCTAATCGCCCGGGTGAATCCTTGGCCAGCTTCGAGAAATAGCGGCGGTTTGCGAACTTCAGCCAATAATTACTAATAGTTAACACGTAGCTGATTACGATCAGCCAACCAAGTAAAACACCCAGACGATATAAATTCATAATCTATTCCTTTACTCCAGCTAGTCCAGTCTTCTTATTCCGGCTAATCCAGCTTCAAAATCTGGTTCGGGACCAATACTTCCCGCTGATTGTTTAAGGTATATAGGTTCCTACTTTTGGTAAATCAGCAAGTACTTCTTTGCCGTGCGGCGAACTGAGGATATCCTGACTCAGATCCTTGCCGGCCGTGAGTCGGTTATTGTTGTGCATGCCGCCTGCCCACTGGGGAACAGCGGTGACGTCATAAACGATGCCGTCTACAGCGACATAAGTCTTACGACCTTCTTTACCATTAAACTCGGCCAGCTGGGCGGCGTTAAAGGTCTGGCTCGAGGTGGTTGTGGTTGGGCCGGGCGTTGTGGCAGCTGTTGTCCCCGGCATGGTTGTTGCGGCTGTCGAGGCAGTTGTTGACATTGTTGTTGTAGTTGCACTTGCACCGCCACAGGCAGCTGTCAGCAGTGCGATAACAGTTATTGTCAGCACCAGTAATGTTGACGCAAAGTATCTGCGTTTGCTTCTCATGTGGAATCAGCGCCTTTCATTTAGCAGTCGAGCTGCTTAAGCGTGGCTGAATTAGTAATAGATTTATCTTACTAATTCTATTGCAGCAGCTGCGACAACGTATGATACAAAAACTATCGCTTCAGCGAATAAACGCGTTGCTGCGCGTTTTTGATGTGACAGAGGGGGAGATGGTTACAGCTGAAAAGTTTATCTTTAGTTTTCAAATACCGGCAATTTCACCCAATTCAATGTTAAATTTAAATAATAACCGGATTACAATCTTAATATTATTATATTCTACAATACTGACTCCTCGATGGTCAGCAAACGATTAAGAAAATAATGAGAAAAACGCTACATTTGCAAAGAAAAATTACCAATAGAAGCTAAAATCAGTCAAACTTAAAACCTTTTCGATAAATTAATGACAATTAAACAACATAAACAGTCAAAAAATTGAAAAGGCTGTGCTACAAGATAAATATGAATAAAGTTTTATTAGTCAATGACGTTTCTTTTGACAAACTGTAGCGAAAGGCTATAATCAATAGAGAATAAATGTTTCATCTCGGAACCAGGGAAGTCAATTGAGATTGAAAATTGCTAAAAAGGAGAAGATCACAGTGGTTCGAATTGGTAAGCGACGTCTAAGTGCGCGCAAGTTCGCACTGATTATAACTGACCTAATCCTTGTAGTGGCCTCTTTAGCAGGCGCGCTTTATCTGAATGACCCGGGAAATTTCATTCCAACTCCCACTGCGGCACTTAATGCCGTTTTACTTTTTCTGGTAGTGGGATTCTTTTCTTTCATAACTTTCGGCTTCTACGCCCATATCTGGCGTTTTGCCAGCATCGCACAGTATATGCAGCTGCTGCTGGGTATTGTAGTTCAGACCAGCATCTGCTGGGGTTTGATGCTGGTCGCTCAATCCGCCCTGCCTTTTCCTGTCTATATTATCTATATGATGCTCTTCGCCTTTGGCGCTGCCGGTACCCGCATCGCCTACAGGGCCGGTATGAACAACTCGATGGTGCGCGACCTGCTTTACCGGCGCTGGCCGCAGTTCAATCATAACAGCCTGCCGGGCAGTGCGCCCAAACGCCGCCGTATAATGATAATCGGCGCCGGTGTCTCCGGCTACCAGCTGATTCGCGAAATGTTACAGCGGCCGGAGCTTTACGAGCCGGTGGCAGTGATTGACGACAATCCCCTTACCCATACATATAGAGTACTGGGAGTACCGGTTGTCGGCGGCAGGGAGGATATCCCCGCGGCTGTTAAGCAATACAGGGTGGATGACATTATTCTGGCGATTCCCAGCGCGCCGCGACAAACCGTGCGTGCTTTTGTTGATATCTGCCATACAACCGGCTGCGAGCTAAAAATGGTGCCGCTGCTACAGGATCTGTTTGACGGCAAGGTCAGCATCTCCGCGATCAAGAATGTAGATATTGACGACCTGCTGGGGCGCGACGAAGTCGTCCTCGATACCAATGCCATCAGCGGCTACCTGGAAGGGGAGACGGTACTGGTTACCGGCGGCGGCGGAAGTATAGGTTCCGAGCTTTGCCGGCAGATCGCCCGCTTCAAACCCAGGCGTTTAATTGTTTTTGACATTTATGAAAATAACGCTTATCAGCTACAGTACGAACTAAGTGCCGCTTATGGCAACAAGATGGATCTGGTGATCCTGATTGGCTCCGTGCGCGATGAAAAGCGTCTGCTGAGCGTATTTCAGGAATATAAACCGGGCGTTGTCTTTCACGCGGCTGCCCACAAGCATGTACCGCTGATGCAGGACAGCCCCGGTGAAGCAGTTAAGAACAACATCATCGGCACCCGCAATACAGCCCGTGCAGCAGCCCGGGCCGGTGTCAAGCGCTTTGTGCTGATATCAACGGACAAAGCGGTGCGGCCAACCAATGTTATGGGCGCGACCAAACGCTTTGCTGAGCTGGTAATACAATCGATCGCTGCTGATTACCCGAATACCCGCTTTGCCGCTGTGCGCTTCGGCAACGTGCTGGGCGACGGCAGCGTAATTCCGCTGTTCAAGCAACAGATCGCCAGGGCGGCGGTGACTGTAACCCACCCGGATATAACTCGCTACTTTATGACTATCCCGGAAGCAGCCCGTTTGGTGATTCAGGCGGTGCTTAACTGGCCAATAACGCTGGAATCTTCGTACTCGACATGGGCCAGCCGGTGCGCATCGACGACCTGGCACGCGACCTGATCCGCCTCAGCGGCTTTGAGCCTGGAATTGATGTGGAAATAGCCTATACCGGCTTGCGTCCGGGCGAAAAAGATGTATGAAGAGCTGTTCCACGATAAGGAAACATGACCAAAAGCTCACACAGCATGATCTTCAGCAGCCGATCCGCGATTGCGACGCCTGAACAGCGAAATCGCCAGTCTGCTGCGCGTAATCCGCTGGGACAGCGATGAGTTTGAGCGGGTACGTGCCTGGATAGAAGAGCATATTGTGACTGAGGAGTTTAGCGAAAACGCTAAAACCAAGACCGTCAAGACAAGCGGCGTGATCAAAATAGCAGCTCCGGCTGGCGGCAGGACGGCTGCTGTCAGCGTCAGTAAAGCCTCCAGCCAGAAGCTAAAAGAAACCATTGTAACGACCGCCAGCAACATCCGCGGCTGCCAACACATCACCCTCGGCCTCTAATACAGGCTTTGCTATAAATACTGCTCCGACCACGGCCCGAACCAAAGCTCGTCAATATCGGTTGAAGGTAGGTACTGACATCAATAGCTATTGCCTGTTTTGCCGCATCGGCTCGAAAAAAATATCGCCCAAGCCATCCAGCATCTTATCCCGAAGCAAACGCCCTAGCGCCCGTCAAACTGCTGCCGGAAAAACGCCAATCTGGACGAACCGAGTGCCTATTGCCAATATTTTTTGTTTACGCGGAAGTGACCTGCCTGCGCGCCATAAGGTACGCGACCTCTACAAGGTGCTGGAGTACGAATACGACGAGCGCCAGCTCTACGGCAACGACGCCGAATACGCTGACTGGGTGCTGCGCCACAGCGGCCGGATTGAGCCCTCACGCGTACTGAAGACAGGCGAGAAGGTGCAGATAGTTGACGGTCCGCTAAAGGACTGCAACGGCCGTATCCTGCGTCTGGACCGTCACAAGCGCAAAGCCTGGGTAGAGTTTGACTTTGACGGGCAGAAGCGGGTGGTAAGTATGGGGGCGGAGTGGATTGAAGCAGGGGATGCAGAGTGGGTGGAAAGGCCAGATTGGATGATAAAAGAGCCACTTGAAATGGGCCTCAAGAACTCAACAAAATCGTAAAGACAATAAGTGATATTTTTTTGAGTTGGCTGTTCAAAATATGAACGTTCTCACGACAAGGAGATAACAGTGACTCCAACCTCGAAACCAGAATATGACAAGGATTTTTTAATCCTTTCAGAAATTAATAGCAATCGGGAAGTGTCCCAACGCGAACTTTCCCACAAGACAGGCCTTTCCCTTGGGTCTGTCAACTTGTTGATCCAGAAAATGATTCGTAAAGGCCTTTTGAAAATGGAGATGATCCCGACCAACCGGGTCATCTATATGTTGACTCCCAAGGGCCTGGCAGAAAAGACGGCGAAGACCGTGCGCTACGTTCAACTACATTACACGGCGATCCAGGAAACGAAGGCTATGATCAAGAAGAAACTAAACCAATATGAATCAAAGTTCGAGCAGATCATCGTGTGCCAGCCGGAAAGTGAACTAAAGGATCTGGTACGGGCGACTCTCAATGAATATATGCACGAGAATCCGCAAGTGAACGTGATCATGATGAATCGCCAGGAACTGGATCGGATCAAGCGTTACAATCCCAAGACCATCATCCTTTATCTGCCGGAAAAAGCGACAAAATTTTCACCAGAAATAGCAGCCAGAGGTTATGAAACCGATCTGCTAATCTGAAAGAACCAACTCCTATGGAGCCCCCTCATGACGCCTAAGTGCGCATGATTGAACCAAAGGTGCATCGCAACGTAATGAAAGCAAGGCTGGAAGGCTTGTTATGGCGAAGCTATGGGTGTGGAAATTGTTAAGGAATGACATCATGAAGAGTAAAAAATCAAAAATACGTGATCGACACTAGTCGACCAGTTTATTCAGATCGAACTGATCTTGGTAATCGCGATCTCTTGATAGTATCCTTGATTTCAACTGTTATTTTCTCAAGTATCCTTAAAAATGTGAGAGACCGGCTGTCGCGTCAATCGCAAACAAATCTCAAGAATTCACCGGACTCATTTGATTTTAAGTGATTCATTTGACCTGGATGCTCTCGCTCAAATGTTTATTATTGAATCCGTGATTGTGTGTCCATCTGGTGGGTTATACCAATTCATGGATGGAGCAATTTGCTACAGTAAGCATTTTGAATTGATTTCATCATGACGAGAACGAGGATGATGAAAGTGACACAGTAGAAGAAGTACCGTATTTGAAAAATGGCAATATCATGATAATGAGACTGATAGATGGGTTGGATGAACGTTGCGACGTGAGTATGGTGAAAGAATAAAAGGGCTGTAAGTCAGTGATATCAAGGGTTTAAGCACAACTATCAAATGTACTAATGTTACAGAAGCATTATACGTCTATCCATCCAATCATGACACGGAAGTAAGCAAGATATAGACCTAAATTAAGAATCACATACAATATATAGATTAAGAAAACAAGGTGCTCAACACACCACAAACATACATAACCGAAGCAGGA
>JAXGXQ010000011.1:0-1541 GCA_040772685.1 Clostridia bacterium
TGGATATACTGACAGCTGGCCAGCTCAAGAATAAGTTTTCGATCCAATTTGCGTCCTGAATGGTAATGGATGTTTTCCACACAGGCTTCCGAGTTCTGAAATCGTGCCTGCCGAATGAATCGCTCGATTTTGCTGCTCTTGCGTTTTGAGACTTCCCGATCGACCAGGAGCCCAAGACGCTCGTCAAAAGTTAATTCCTCAAAGGATATGGATGCGTATTGTTCTTCCAATGCATCTGCAAATCCGGAGAGCCTCAATGCTCTCAGTTGTTGTACTGTCTCATTTCTCAACATGACCGTATCCTCATAATTTCTTTCCATAGTAGTCAGCGCCACGGCGGAAGCCTTTCGGTTTTTCCTGCTGGCTAATATCCGTCTCTGCTGCCGTCAAATCTTCTTTTCGCTCAAGAATGCGTTTTACTTGACTGTATTGCTGTGTTTGGCAAGTAGAAAACCAACCAGCGTGGAAATTAAAAACCTACCACTATGGAAGCTAAAAACCAACCACTGCGGAAATTAATACCGCCACTCGCTTCATTCCAATCATTCGTGCTCCGCTATTGCATCTGAGAATTCTGCAGGCGGTAGCTCTGGCCATCGTGCATCAGGAGCAAACCATGGTGGATCAAACGATCCAAAATGGCTGCCGTCAGTTTTTGGTCATAGAAGATCGTGTTCCATTCGTCAAAGGGTAAGTTGGTCGTAATTATCACACTCCGTTTCTCATAACAGTCAGATATGGCCTCGAACAGTAACTGTGTACCGACCCTCTCAAATGGGATGTAGCCCCACTCATCCAAAATCAGCAGGTTGGCTTGCTGCAGTTTGCGCCAGAACTTGCTTTCGGTTCGTTTTTCCTTGGCTTGTGACAGCAGATTCACCAGTCGGCTGGTCTTGTAGTAGAGAACTTTGAAATCGCGCGTGCAGGCTTCAATTCCCAAGGCAATTGCCAGATGAGTCTTGCCGGTTCCTGGCCGTCCGTACAAAATAAGGTTCTGCCGGTTGGCTACAAACTCACAGGCACGCAGGCTAGCTGGCGAGAGGCTCTCTGGTAGGACAATATCTGAGAAATCAAAGCTGTCGTAACCTTTCATCAGATCAAAGCCGGCTTGCTGAATATAGCGTTTGCGTCGTTCCGTATCACGGCGGGCAACAGCTTCCGTTAGAATCTTTATGAGAAACTCTTCATTCGTCTTTGCTTCAATATCTTCATAGCTCTCGGCGATATGGTTACCCAGACGCAGCTGGCGGCAGAGCTCAAGAATCATTGTTTTTGACATGCGAACCCTCCCATGAGTTGCCCATATACGCCCAGATCCAGACTGTATTCCGGTGTTTCCGGCAATAGCTCAGGAACGGGATTTTTCAAAGGCTGACCCGGTTTATTGGTAACAAAGGCGTATGTCGCGATCAGGCCGTCAGCGTCTGTTGGGTTCAGGCCAACAGCCTCAGTCAGGTGAAATAAAGGGGTATCAAGATCACCGTCGCTGCTCTCTCGGGCGAGTAATTGCAGAATCTGCTGTTTGCCGCTAAGGTCGCAGT